>JACPOB010000053.1 GCA_016185145.1 Rhodospirillales bacterium
CCTGTCTGATGCCAAACGACAAACGACCAGAGGCGCCCGCCACCCCGGCCGACATCAATCGGAATCGATGGCCGGCTTCGATCGGAATCAGGTGGCCGACATCAATCGGAATGCCCGGCCGACTTCAGCGGAATCCGCAGTGATCGGCACCCTTGAAAATCTGCCTCCGCTCGGCAATTGAATGCACCACCGTCTCGTGAGAAGAGCCTCGGCGGGCCACCCTGAAGCGGCCTGACTGGATTTCGGCTGCGACCTGCCGGACGCCGCAGCGTATCGAGCGGAAGTTCTTCAGCCGATCTTCCCACAGTAACCAGGTTTGATGGGCGCCCCTCGGATCGCTCCGCCACCGGCCGAGGAGTGCGCCCTCGAAGGGCGATGCCGGCATCGCGAGCTTCTTTTCTTGTCAATGCTTGTGCTGCGGCTGCCGGCTTTGCCCCGATTGGCCGAATTTCTCCGCCATCTCGTTGTATTCTTCGGGCGCAATGTTTGGCAGTCGCTGGAGAAATGCCACCAGCAGCCATAGATCTTCATCGGAATGCGTTGGGCCGAATGCCGGCATTCCAGTCATTTTGATCCCATTCTTTACGATCCAGAACAATTCGGCCCGGCGCCAACGTTCCGCTGCTTTGCTGAGGCTCGGCGGGGGTGGATTGAGGCCCTTACCCACCATGGTAGGAGCTTTCCCCGGCGCGCCATGGCACTGTGTGCACATCTCATCGAACAGTCGAAATGCTTGGCCGATTTGCTGACCGCGTGGCATCGGCGGCGGCGTGATGGCCTGTGCTCGCGCTCTTACCGACCTCTCCAGCGCAATGTTCAGCACCCAAGCCTCCAGCGCCGAGTGGGGTTCCACCGCCGCGACATTGAACGTGCCGCTGTAAACATAAACGCCGGCGGCCCCTATTGTGGCCACGAGACCTAAGAGAAAACCGGTCAAGATCTTCACGGAAAGTCTCCCGATGGATGCCGTGTGCTCGCTCGCGTCGGTTAGCGACTAACGTCGATGAACATCATCAGGCCCCCGCCACCTTGGGGTTCTACGTTGTTGTTGGTTGTGTGGTGGCCGATGTAGCAATGGACCAGCCGCTTGCCCGGCTGTTGGGCCGTCCAGATCACGTCATATCGCTGACCCGGTTCGACAAAATCGGCAGGCTGAATTATCATCACGCCTCCTTCGATTGCACGGACGGGCGAGCCGCCGCGAGCGTCTTTGACAGACGATCGTGACCCGCTTGGTAACCTCACAACTGCTCGGTTGCCTCGCTCCGCTCAAAGGAAACTCCGCCGACAACCATGCCGTCATGGTCGTGCCGGGGCAACGCCCAGGGCGGAGTTGGGTTCCGGTCCTGCCTCTTTCCAGCCGACCGTTGCCCGCCAGATGGGCTGCGGCGGGCTAGGCCGCTAAAGGCGATCATTGCCGGTGTTCCGCCAGAGGGCTGACGACCGCGCAAACGGCGTCATCGAGCTCGTTTGCGCCATCCGTACCGGGTCATGCCTGGCGGCTTGTACACCGACAGCGTCGTCGTCACGATCAACACCAGGAGGCCGCTTCCAGCATGGACGACGAGCGAGCTCCTCAGCGCGCGAAAATCGGCGGCCGATAGGGGTGTCTCCGCCGCCACGGCCGCGATGTGGTTGATGGGCGCCATTTGGTTCATCAAGACGAGAGTGGTGAGGACGGTGAGCAGGAGTTTCACCAGCACCCAGTAGTGTCGAAACAAGCCCCACCGGGTGCCCAGAGACATGACAAGCCCGGTCAATAGCGAAGCGAAACACAACGGCGCGATGACGAACCGAGCGGTCAATCCGTTCGCGACGTAGGCGGCACGCACGAGTTGGGTGTCCTGACTGGCCAGACCGGCGATGGCGAGTGCGAGAAAGCCGGCGACCGCGCCAAGAAAACCGACAGAAGAGGTGACATGCGCGGTGAGCGCGATGTCGCGTAACGCGGGCCTCATGGTCATTGGCGGTGACCCTCGAACGGGGAGTTGCCGTGCAGCATGTGGCGATCCTCGTGGAGACCCACGACGCCGGTCACGATCGCGACAACCGCCAGGATCAGGACAATGACGCCAAACGCTTTCACCCACCGCGGGGTGCCGGGATAGGGGCGCGGGTCAGCCATGGGCTTATCCTCCTCATTCCAATTTGAAAGCTTATCGAGACACATTGTCTATGTCGATTCAATGTGTTTCCCGATCGTCAGCATGTATGTTGACCTGATGCCGAAGCTATGGACAAAGACAATGAAGGCGCACCGTCACGCGGTGCGCGAGGCGATCATGGACGCCGCTTGGACGCTCGCGGCCAAGCAGGGGTTGACGTCGGTGACGATGATGGAAGTTGCCGAGAAGGCCGGCATTGGACGGGCGACGCTGTACAAGTACTTCCCGGATATCGAAACGATTCTGTTCGCCTGGCACCGGCGCCACGTCGCCGGCCATCTTGAGCATCTCGCCAAGCTCAGAGACCAAGCTGACGAACCCAGTGAGCGGCTCAAAGCCGTGCTGGAGGCGTACGGGCTGATTTCCTATCACCGCGGTCGGCACGCTGCCGAGCTGGTGGCGCTCTTGCATCGCGGTGAACAGGTCGCCCGGGCGGAGCATAGGCTCCGCGACTTGGTCCGAGATTTGCTGATCGATGTCGCGGATATTGGCGAGCTCCGAGATGACGTAGCGCCGGACGAGCTGGCGGCCTATTGCCTTCATTCTCTCACGGCGGCCAGCAGTCTGCCCTCTGAAGCTGCAGTGAAACGGCTTGTCAGGGTAACGTTGTCGGGGTTGCGCGCCAATGCGTCTCGATCCTGATTGACCTCAGGTGGTTCCGGATGGGAGGTCCGTCCATGTATACTGTTTTTGGCCAGAAGCAGGATCGGAGGATAGCTATGCGCGATAGCGCCGATGTCAAAATTCTGCCGCCGATCGTTCTGGCGGTCGCATTGGGCCTTGGCATCCCGATCGGGATTCTTTTGCCGACACGACTACTGCCTGTGGAAGTGGCTTTTCCCCTCGGTCTCGGCTTTGTGGCGTTTTCCGTGTTCCTGGTTTTCGCCGCCCTGCATGAGCTGAAAAAGAAACGGACCGCCTTTGATGTGCGCAAGCCGACATCGGCGATCGCCCAGACGGGTGTGTTTCGCGTAACACGCAATCCGATCTATCTGTCCATGATGTTGCTCTATGTCGGGCTCTCGTTGTTGGTCAACTCTCCCTGGATGCTGCTGTTAGCCATTCCGACCGGCAGCGCTCTGTGCTTGGCGGCAATCAAGCCGGAAGAACGCTATCTCGAGACCAAGTTCGGCGATTCGTATCGGGCCTACCGTGCCGCAGTGCCGCGCTGGATTGGGTTACGCTCCATCACAAACAACTCTGCGGCGAAGTGAATTCGCCGATATTTTTGTCGCGCCAACGTAGGGTTGATTTAGCGAACGATGGCGCCCGGCAGGCGCATGCCGAGATTAAGATGTAGTTCTCGGAGCTGCTGCGACGGCGGCGGTTGTAGCGCCGCTGGAACTGCGTTGCGTCGGCGATGTTGGTCCCGGCCGAGAAGCGAAAATCATATCGGCAGCGCCGGCCACCAGAAGAAGTAGGCGTTGAGCATATAGAGCCCCGAAGCAACCAGCACGAGGCCACCCGCGATCTCGAATCCCCGGCGGTAGACGGCAAGGCCAGGACGTTGCTTCGCCCAGCCGACCACCGACGCGCCGGCGGCGACGGGAATGGCGCGCCCGAGCGCAAAGGCCAGCAGCAGCAGAGCCCCCCAAAGAGGGGAGCCGGCCGCCAGCGCGACGCCGATCAGCACCAGGAGTGCCGGTGTGCAGACAGGGCAAATGGCGACGGAGAAAACTGCTCCGAACAGCACGGCACCAACCGGACCGGACCGACGCCTGGCGCGCAGTGCGATCGCCGGCAAGGGATGCGCACCCACCCCGGCCACATCAGGCCGAGAACGATGAGGACGGGTCCGATCAACAGACCCCACCAGCGGCCCAGCGCCAGCTCGATCCAGCTACCGCCAAAGCCGGCGAAGGCGCCGAGGAGTACATGGATCGCCAGCATGCCGATGACGAATGCCGTTCCCAGTATCAGAGCCTGCTCGCCCTTGCGCGCTCTCGTGACGTAGGCCAGCGATACCGGGATCGCCGCCAGCGCAACCGGATTGAAACTGAAGGCGAGGCCCGCGGCGAAGCTGATCGCGAGGGCGACCGGACCGGCGGTCTCGACTGCCTGTCTCAGTGCATCGCCGTCCATGTCAGCCTCGCCTTGTCCGGCGTCGCGCAATGGCCGAGCGCAGTTCCGAAGGCAGCGGTAGCGACGAGAAGGCCAGCTCGCCGTCGATGGCGATCGCCGGCAAGGTCAGCACCCCCAGCTCAACGGCGTAGTCCAGCTCATCGAGCACATTGACGTCGCGCCACACGAGGTTTGTCGCTTCCTGGCTGGCGGCGGCCTTCAAGGCATCCCGCGCTGCATCGCAGGACGCGCAGCCTGCGGCATAGAAAAGCTCGAGTTTGACGGGTGCTCTCGTCACGCCCGCGACATCGGTTTGTCGAAGGCTGCCAGGATCGGACAATCCTCGACCGGACGCGCCTCGTTTGCGCAATCGGCGATGAGGCCGTCGAGTGCGCGCGACATCGTTCGCATGGTCTTGATCTTGGCCTCCATCTGCAGCTTCTTTTCGATGGCCAGCTTGCGAACGTCGCCGCAGCACGCAGCAGGATGGCCGCGCACCGCCAGGAGCTGGCGGATCTCGCCCATCGCAAAGCCGCACTCTTGCGCCTGCCTGATAAACTGCAGGCGCCGCACTTGCTCGGTGTCATAAAGACGGTATCCGGCTTCCGACTTGGTGGCGGGCCGGATCAAACCCTCGCGCTCGTAGTAGCGCAAAGTGTCTGGCGTGACGTTGGCGCGCGCCGCCGCCTTGCCGATGGTGAGCATGGAAGTTCCTTCGTTTCGGCTTCATCCTACACCCTGGAGCCGGCTCCAAGGTCAACGGCATAGCGGGCAGCGACGGCAGATCCGGTCAACCGGCGCCGCCCAAGCCGGCGCTGCGCAGGACATCGAGATCGACGCCACCGCCGGAGCAGCAATTCGCCAGCTTGCCGTCGATGACAACGGCCGGCAGCGAACGGACGCCAAGCGCCCTGGCGCGCGCGGCCTCGCGCGTATCGGTCATCGACACGACCTGCACGTCGCAGGGCGGGCAAGCCGCAGCCTTCACTTGCTCGATGACGCCCTGGCAAACGCTGCAGCCGGCGCTGAAGATCTCGATCTTTTGGGTGGCCATATGGCTTCCTCCGGGTTGGGAGTCCGAGTGTAGGGGTTGGAGGTGGCTCCAGAGTCAAGGAGGCCAGTGACAGGCAACTTGGTGGCTCGTCGGCGAGCTGGGCGGCGCTTGGTGCCTTTTGCGCTTTTGTTCTTGACGCCCTATGGAACGCAACGTTTCTGGTGGACGGCGACGGGCCTTCGGGCTCCTCGTTCGGCTCACGCCGTCTACTGGCTGGTGACTCATCCCGTGAACAATTTCTGGATCAAAGACGTCGACATGGTAGGGGCGGGCGCTGCGTTCTTTTCATTCCCGTCGACCAAGAGCGGCGACTGGGCGCAGATGCGCGACATCTGGGAATATTCCCACCTTGTACGGGCCTGCCTGGCGATGGCGAGCCCCGCCTCGATGGCGGTCGCGCTCACCCTGTAGGTGCCAGGCGTAGGAATGCCGATGTACACACGCCAAAAGCGGCGGCACCGACCGGGCGGCGCGCATTCGCCCAAGGAGCTGACACGGGCAAGGATCGTCGAGGCCGGGCTCGGCCTCGTCGACCGCGGGGGCAACGACGCCATCACGATGCGGCGGTTGGCAAACGCGCTCGGCGTCACGCCGATGGCGCTCTACAACCATGTCAGCAGCAAGCGCGATCTGCTGCGTGCCGTGGCTGAGCATGTTCTTGGCGAGGCCCGTTTCGACGGCGCGTACGGCGACTGGCGGGAGCAGATCAAGTACTGCTTCCGCACGTTCAGGGAGGTTTGCCTGCGGCATCCCGGCATGGGACGCTTGCTGGAGGCGGCAGATGTCGCGCCGACTGCAGTCTTTGTGCCCATGGAGGTCACGCTTCGCGCCCTGGACCAAGTGGGCTTGGATTCCCAGGATGCGCTGCGGACCTATTTCACGCTGGTAAGCTTCACGCTTCACCAGGCGTCGTAGCAATCGCGAGGTCCGTTTACCGATCTGGAACCCTCGGAAAGAATCCGAGTCGAACGGCTTGCGGGTCGCGGATACGTCGCGATCGAGCGTCTCGATGCCATGCCGACTGGGATTTCGACGCAGCGTTCGAATTCGGATTGGCATTGATCATCGGCGGGCTTGAGACGGTGGCTCGGATAGCGAAGAGAGCAAGGGAGCCCCATCCGACGCCAGCCTCCTGATGGCCGCTACCAGCGTAACAACCGGGCGCCGAGGACGGCGCCGGCGAGCGTGCACAGCAAGATCGTGCCGCTATACCAGACGGCGACGAACGGCAGCGAATCAACGGTGCAATGCAAGGCGTAGCCGGCGGCGCTCAGTCCTCCGGCGACGAGGCCGGCGAGCGCCCCTGCTCGCCTGAGGTCCGTCGGTGCGGCTTGGCGCACCGCCCAGATCACCAACGCGAAAGGAACGATGGCGATAATGGGGATGGACAGCAGGCATTCGAGCCATTCATCGCCCATGAACATCGTTTGCCAATGCACCGCGGGCGCATAGGCCAAACTGATCGCGGCCAACCCGACGATGCCGACAAAAGGCAGCGCCACGAGTGCCATCGAGCCACGCCGGCCGTGGGCCGGTCGTGCGAATCTGATCAAGTAGAAGAAGGCCAGCACTGCGACCGTCACCGCGAAAGCGAGCTTGGAGAACATGAAACCAAGTGCCCCGGCGCTCCAAGCGTCGGTTCGACTGCCAAGCATGATCAGCGCGACGCCGAGAGCGACCACGGCACCGACCGCGACGGCGCCAGCGATGGTACGCAACATCAGCCGGCGATCGACGGCCTCGATATTGGCACTCAGAATGTCGATCAGATCGTCTGTTTTCATGACTTGGGCCCCGGCCTAATCGCTGCTGACAACGCTTTCAGTCCACGGTGGATGCTGATCTTGACCGCCGATTCCGTCATGCCCGACCGGCGCGCTGCTTCGGTGACGCTCAGCCCATCCAGCTTCACATACTGAATGGCCTGCTGCATTTTCACCGGCAGGCGCGCCATCAGCCGCTTGAGGTCGATCGAGCTCTCCACTGCGTCGTGATCGGCATGCGACGTAAGCTCGCCGGCATCCTCGATCGGCACGTCGCCATGGGACGAGTTGGTGCGGCGCAAGTGGTCTATCAGCTTGTAGCGAGCGATAGCATGCATCCAAGGCGTGAAGAGTTCGGCCCGGTCGTAGGTATGTCGTCGAGTGTGGATCGCCAGCAACACCTCCTGCAATAGGTCCTCTGCCTCAAAGGGCCCTCTCCCGGCACGCGCAAGCCGTCCGCGGTAGTAACTGCGCATGTGTCTGCTGAGCCGTTCGAGCAGCGCACGATATGCGCCGGCGTCGCCGTCGAGGCCCGCCGTCATGAGTGCCTTCAGCTCCTGCTCGTTCGTCGGCATACAGCCATCATCTTCTATTCGGGCGAAACGCGGCCCCGGTTACACCGAATCCCAAAAACTCCCGGCCCGCGATGTACCCAATCCCCAGCTCACGTCAACGTGAGCGGAAGCTTGTATCCGTTACGCCCTACGCGTCGAACTCACGGGAAGAGGCCAGTCATTTCGGAGCGCAGCCTCGGGCGCCCTCGAGTCTCAGGGACTGTCCCTATTCAAGGCAAGGAGATCCAGATGAACTACTCAACTCGCAAGGAAGGGCTTAAGGGTGCGGGCGCCATCCTGGCCGCGAGCGGCGCCGCTTTCGCTGCCGCCGTGGCGATAACGATATCGGGGCCCGCCTTTGCCGACGCCCGGGACTATCGCTTCGAGCTGGTGCAGGCGTCGCCCGTGGGGCCCGGCAAGTCGGATGTAACCGTCCGCCTCGTGCGCACCGCCAACGGCACGCCGGTTACGAACGCGGAGATCTCCGCGACCTCGGCCATCAACAGCGCTGCCGGGCAAGCGGGCGACCGCCGGTTCCGGGTGGAGACGCCGACGGCAGGTCCCCAGACATTGCACGTCTCAGCCAAGGTGCCGGGCGCAACTCGCGTCGAACGCACCTTCAACTCCTCCGTGAAGTTTATGCAGGAGAGGACGATCCGCGGCGCGAGCGAGGTGGTCACTGGCGCGGTCACCTTCGAGGCCCGGTGATCGCGAACACTGCCCGACAGCGAGTGCCCAAGCCGGGCATTGGCTGGATCCAGAAACACTGAGGTCAAAAAATGTTCCGCCGAAGAGTTCTCATGGCGGTCGTCGTTGCAGCGACCAGCGCCGTTGCCTTGCCCGCGCTGACGTGGGACGCCAAGCTGTCCGGGGAACGAGTGCTGGCCGCCGGCCGTGTCGTCAACGTCGATATCGAGGCCGGCAAAATCACCATCGAGCACAAGCCGATCACGCACCTCTACATGGAATCCATGACCATGATCTTTCGGGTCAAGGACCCGACAATGCTCACGGGCCTGACGCCGGGCGACAAGATTCGATTCAAAGTCGAACGCGACAACGAAGGGTTTGTCATCACCAGGATAGAAAACTCAATCTGACGCGCCAGCGCATGCCGGAAAGCCTTGCTCGGGCGGCGGTCGGGAACCTGCCGAAGTATGGCGCCGTTAAGGCATTGCGCGTTCGCCGATCCATGGGAGGACCCCGATGTGTGATGGCATGTCTTGCGGTGCCATGATGTGGGGCGGATGGTTGATTGGAATACTAGCGCTCGTGGTTCTTCTGTTGGGCGCTGCGGCTCTCGTGAAATACCTTCGGTCAAAGTGACAATCGCGTTATTCGAAGCGACGGTCCAGCGATATGGTCCGAGCTCTACGCCACCGGTTCAGGATCTCTGCGTAACGCTACCGTGACAACTGCGCTGTTGGCAGGTTTGGTGGATTGGCACACTATGATAGCCATGCGTCGTCTGCGCCTCCTTGCCGGCTTGCTGGGCTGCCTTGCCGTTCTCGCGGCGAGTTTGCCGGCGGTTGCCGTTGCGTCGGCACCTTCACTCAGTGGCATGCCGGCTCAGACGGCGGCATCCGAGCCTTGCGATCACTGCCCTGATTGCCCAGGGGGTCCGTGCCAGCCAGCAATGGCCGGTTGCGTCCAGGCTTGTGTGGCCTCGGCGCCGGCACTCGACGTGGCGAGTTTTTCCCTAGGGGCGGTATCAACCACAGAGACAATCGGTCTCCGCCCGCTGGCCGCCCTGCACGGCCTATCGCCGCCGCCGGATCCCTTCCCTCCGCGGATCTGACTTCCCGGTCATTGCAAGAACGTAGCGCGCGCACGCTTGCGTAGCGCGACGTGACGAGCGCCTTTGCGCGCGTGGTCTTTGGAAGGGAAGTCGTATGTCGGACGGATCGAGTTCGAAGCGGGGTGTCGCCCTGTCGTTGGCGCTGTTCACCCTCGTGCTGGGCCTCGCCGGCGGCGCGGGCGCCGTGCTGTGGCTGTGGAAGGCCGGCGCGCCGGCCGGGCCGATGGAGGCCGCGCAAGCTGCCGCACCCGGCGGCGGGCCGTGCAACGGCAAGCCGGCCAAGCTCTACCGCAACCCGATGGGGGCGCCCGACACCTCGCCCGTGCCGAAGAAGGACTCCATGGGCATGGACTACATCCCTGTCTGCGAGGACGAGGGCGGGCCGGAGAACGGCAATGTCGTCAAGGTGAGCCTCGACCGCGTGCAGAGGCTGGGCGTGCGCAGCGAGGTCGTCGAGGAGCGGGCGCTGGCGCGCACCGTGCGCGCCTTCGCGTTGGTGCAGTACGACGAGCGCCGCCAGGCGGTGGTCGCCCCCAAGTTCGGCGGCTGGATCGAAAAGCTCGCGGTGAACGCGACCGGCGACACGGTGCGGCGCGGCCAGACGCTCTTCGAGACCTACAGCCCGGAGCTCAATGTCCTGCAACAGGAATGGCATCTCGCGGGACGCAGCGGCTACGCCTCGGACAAGCTGCGCAATCTCGACTACCCGGCAGCGGAACTGGAGAAGCTGCGCCGCGGCGAGCGGCCGCGCACGGTCGCCATCCCCTCGCCGGTCGATGGCACGGTGATCGAGAAGATGGCGGTCGAGGGGATGCGCTACCAGCCCGGCGAGACGCTGTTTCGCATCATCGACACCTCGACCATGTGGGTGGTGGCCGAGGTCTACGAACAGGACCTCGGCTTCGTGAAGGTGGGCGACATGGCCAAGGTCACGGTCAACACCTGGCCCGACCGATCCTTCCCCGGACGCGTGACCTTCATCTATCCGAATGTCGGCAAGGAAAGCCGCACGGCGCGGCTCAGAATCGAAGTGGCCAATCCTGATGGGCTGCTGCGCGCCGACATGGCGGCCATTGTCGAGATCGAGGCGCCCATTGCCGGCCGGTGGGTGGCGGTCCCGGACTCGGCGGTCATCGACAGCGGTAACCGGCAGGTCGTGCTGGTCGAGCGCGGCGAAGGCCGCTACGAGCCGCGACCGGTGAAGCTTGGCGCGCGCGTGGCCGGGTACGTTCAAGTGCTTGACGGGCTGCAATCCGGTGAGCGCGTGGTGACCTCCGCCACCTTCCTGATCGACGCCGAGAGCAACCTCCGGGCAGCACTCGCCGCGTTCACCGCAGGCGACGGCAAATGATCGCCGGCCTCATCCGCTGGTCGGCGCACAACCTGCTGCTGATCTTCGTCGCCACGCTGGCGCTCACCGGCGGCGGGCTCTATGCAGTCGGTCGCGTCTCGCTCGACGCCATCCCCGACCTCTCCGACGTCCAGGTGATCGTCTACACCGAGATGCCGGGCCAGGCGCCGCAGGTCGTCGAGGACCAGGTCACCTATCCGTTGACCACGGCGATGCTGGCAGTGCCCCGCAGCCGTGCGGTGCGCGGTTTCTCCTTCTTCGGCGTGTCGTTCGTCTACATCATCTTCGAAGACGGCACCGACATCTACTGGGCGCGCAGCCGGGTGCTGGAATATCTCAACTCAGGGGCCCAGAAGCTCCCGGCCAACGTCAAGCCGACCCTGGGACCCGACGCGACCGGCGTCGGCTGGGTGTATCAATACGTCGTGGTGGGCGCGAACCGCTCGCTGGCCGAGCTGCGCTCCCTGCAGGACTGGTACATCCGCTTCGGGCTGGCGAAGGCCGCGGGCGTGGCCGAGGTGGCGAGCGTCGGCGGCTTCGTGCGGCAGTACAATGTCGTGGTCGATCCGGCCAAGCTGCGCAGCTTCGGCGTGCCGCTCGGTCGTGTCGTCGAAGGCATCCGCGCGTCCAACCGCGAGGTCGGCGGACGGGTCGTCGAGATGGCCGAGACCGAGTTCATGGTGCGTGGTCGCGGCTACATCAAGAACGTGGCCGACCTGGAGCAGCTCGTGCTCAAGGCAGACGGGTCGGTCCCAGTGCTGCTGCGCGACGTGGCGCGCATCGCACTCGGTCCCGACGAGCGGCGCGGCGTCACCGAGCTTGACGGCGAAGGCGAGGTGGTGAGCGGCATCGTCCTGCAGCGCTTCGGCCAGAACGCACTAGACGTCATCGCCAATGTGAAGGCCAAGATAAAGGAGATCGCCACCGGCCTGCCGGAGGGCGTGCGCATCGAGGCGGTCTACGACCGCTCCGACCTGATCCACCGTGCTATCGACACCCTCATCCGCACGCTGATCGAGGAGAGCATTGTGGTGGCGCTGGTCTGCTTCGTGTTCCTGCTGCATGTACGCTCCGCATTTGTGGCGATCGTAACTCTGCCGGTCGGAGTGCTGATGGCTTTCTTCGCCATGCACCTGCTGGGCATCGGCTCCAACATCATGAGCCTCGGCGGCATCGCCATCGCCATCGGCGCCATGATCGACGCTGCCATCGTCATGATCGAGAACGCCCACAAGCACCTGGAGCGGCTGCGGCCAGGTCAGTCGCGCAGCGACGCGATCATCGAGGCGGCAGTCGAGGTCGGTCCAGCGCTGTTCTTTAGCTTGCTGGTCATCACCGTGTCGTTCTTGCCGATCTTCACGCTGGAGGCGCAGGAGGGCCGGATGTTCAAGCCGCTGGCCTGGACCAAGAGCCTGTCGATGGCGGCGGCGGCCTTGCTGTCGGTCACGCTGGTGCCGGCATTGATGCTTCTGTTCGTGCGCGGCCGCATCTTGCCGGAGCGCCGCAATCCGGTGAATCGGGTGCTGATCTGGCTCTATCGGCCGGCGATCCGGCTGGTGCTGTGGGCGCGTGTGCCCACCATCGTGCTGGCGCTTGGCGTCCTGGGCGCCACGGCGTGGCCGGCGATGCGGGTGGGCAGCGAGTTCATGCCTAGCCTCGACGAAGGCACGCTGTTCTACATGCCAACCACGTTGCCCGGGCTCTCGGTCACCAAATCGGCCGAGCTGCTGCAGACCCAGGACAAGATCATCCGCTCCTTCCCCGAGGTTGCCTCGGTCTACGGCAAGAGTGGCCGCGCCGCGACCGCCACCGATCCCGCGCCGCTGGAAATGTTCGAGACGGTGATCAACCTGAAACCCAAGGACCAGTGGCGGCCGGGCATGAACGTCGACACCCTGATCGCCGAGCTCGACCGGGCACTGCAGTTCCCCGGTGTCAGCAACGCCTGGACCATGCCGATCAAGGCCCGAACCGACATGCTGGCCACTGGCATCCGCACGCCGGTGGGCATCAAGCTGCTGGGCCGCGACCTCGGCGAACTCGAAGGTCTTGCGCGCCAGGTCGAGGCGGCGGTGCGCAGCGTGCCCGGCACCACCAGCGCCTTCGCTGAGAGGGTCACCGGCGGTTCGTTCCTCGACATCGTGCCCGACCGGGCGCGGCTCGCCCAGTACGGCGTCACCGTCGAGGATCTGCAGCTGGCGGTATCGAGCGCCCTGGGCGGCGAGGCGGTCACCACCACGGTCGAGGGCCGCGAGCGCTATTCGGTCAACGTGCGCTATCCGCGGGATTTGCGCTCCGATCCGCGGGTGATCGCCTCCGACGTGCTGGTCTCGACCATGCGCGGCGGCATGATCCCGCTGGGCCAGGTCGCCGACGTGAAACCGAACCGGGGGCCGACCACCATCCGCACGGAGGACGCCCAGCTCGCGGTCTACGTCTTCGTCGATTTCCGCGACCGCGACCTCGGCGGCTACGTCGCCGAGGCGCGCCGCGCGGTCCAGGAGAAGGTCAAGTTCCCACCTGGCTCCTATGCCATCTGGAGCGGCCAGTTTGAATTCCTCGAAAGGGCCGAAGCGCGACTGCAGATCGTCGTGCCGGCGACCTTGCTGCTGATCTTCGTCCTGCTCTACCTCAACTTCCGACGCATCACGGAGACGCTGATCGTCATGCTGTCGCTGCCGTTCTCGCTGGTCGGCGGCTTCTGGTTGGTGTGGTGGCTGGGCTTCAACATGAGCGTGGCCGTGGCCGTCGGCTTCATCGCCTTGGCGGGCGTCGCCGCCGAGACCGGCGTGGTGATGCTGATCTATCTCGACCATGCGCTGAAGGAGCGGCAGCGCCAGTGCGAGGCCGAGGGCCGGCCGTTCGACCGTTCGGACCTGCGGGCCGCCATCGTCGAGGGCGCCGTCGAGCGCGTGCGGCCCAAGATGATGACGGTGACGGCCATCATGGCGGGACTGCTGCCGATCCTGTGGAGCACCGGCACGGGCTCCGAAGTGATGCAGCGTATCGCCGTGCCGATGATCGGCGGCATGGTGAGCTCGACCCTGCTCACCTTGCTGGTCATTCCCGCGCTCTACGCCCTGGTGAAGGGCTGGCACCTGCAACCGGCACCGGTACTGCTGAGGGAGGCACACCCATGAGACATTTCGGCCCGCCACGCTGGCGGCGCGGCCTTCGGCCTGCTCCCGAGTGGCGGCGGCGGACCGGCGGGTAGCGAGTCGGCGGTATCAACGTCCAACTCCGATTTCAGTGAAGTCATGAGAACTACCTCTTCACCACTGATCCTGCGCCGTGCAGTGCTCTCGGCGACGGCATGCGCTGCTTTTACGAAGGTGGCGGGTCGATCGGGGTACGCGACCGCGTCACCAGCTCGCGACTACACCCTCGCGGCAGCGCCAGGCCGTGCACAGCTTGCCGGCACGGACCGGCCGCGCACCGCAGTTTGGGCTTACAATGACAGTGTACCTGGGCCGATCCTGCGGTTGCGCCAGGGCGAGCCCGTCCGGATCGTCCTCGACAACAGGCTCGAGCAGAACACCACGGTGCACTGGCACGGCATCCGGCTGCCGATCGGAATGGACGGCGTGCCGGGCATTTCGCAGCCTCCGATCGAGCCAGGCGAAAGCTTCGTCTACTCTTTCACGCCGCCGGATGCTGGAACCTACTGGTATCACCCGCATGCCAACAGCCTGCAGCAGCTCGGCCGCGGACTCGCTGGCCCGCTGCTCGTCGAGGAGAGGGAACCGCCTCCCTTTGACCGTGAGCTGGTGTGGATGATCATGGACTGGCGGCTTGGTGCGGACGCGCAGATCGCGGCCGGTTTCGGCAACATGATGGAAGCAGGGATGGCGGGTCGCATCGGCAACACCGTTACAATCAACGGCGTTGTACCTGCCGACGAACCGGTCCACGCTGGCGAGCGGGTACGTATTCGGCTCATCAACGGGGCGCTGGCCCGCATCATGGCTTTGCGCCTTCAGGGGCATCGGCCGGTGATCGTCGCGATCGACGGTCAGCCTTGTGATCCGCATGAACCCCCAGATGGTCGCCTGCTGCTCGGTCCCGCCATGCGAATTGACGTGGTGCTGGACATGCAGGGAGAACCCGGCCGGCGTTACAGCGTCACCGACGACTTCTACGATGGCATCGACTACGCGCTTACTCATCTCGCCTATACCAAGGCGCCGCCGGCTCGCCACCACCCTTCCGACGCGCCGCTCAGCCTGCCGCACAACCCGTTACCCGAGCCCGACCTGAAGACAGCTGAGCGACGAGAGCTCCTCCTGCAAGGTGGCATGATGGGTGGCCGCGGGATGCGCACGGGTGGGATGGGCATGGGCCGCGCCGTATGGGCGATCAATGGCGTGTCCATGACCGGTGACGGACATGCGGGCATGCCGCCGCTCACGACGCTGCAACTGGGACGCAGCTACATCGTGACGCTGCGTAACGACACTGCTTGGTGGCACCCCATTCATCTTCATGGGCACAGCTTCCGGGTCTTGCATCGGAATGGAGAAGCCGTGCCGCACTCCATCTGGAGCGACACGGTGCTGCTGGCGCCGGAGGATTCGGTCGATATCGCATTCGTTGCCGACAATCCCGGCGACTGGATGGTGCATTGCCATGTCACCGACCATCAGACCGCGGGCATGATGGCCGTTATCAGGATCGGCGACGGATTGAGTGGGCGATGACCGCGGGCCGTCGTCTCGTCAACCGATGGACCAAGCTAGCGAAAGGAGATCACCAGATGCGCCGTATTCTCTTTCTTACCGCCCTGCTGACGATGATTTTCGCCATGGCTCACGCCGAGGAGCGGCCTAACGCGCTTCTCTACAAGAGCCCGCAATGTGGTTGCTGCGAAAAATATGCGGCCTACCTGCGCCGCAACGGCTTCGACGTGACCGTCAAGCCGACTCACGATCTTGCGAGCATCAGCCGCAAGGCCGGAGTGCCGGCGGACCTGGCGGGTTGCCACACGATGTTCGTTGACGGTTATGTGGTTGACGGCCATGTGCCCGTCGATGTGGTCCGCAGGCTGCTATCAGAGCGTCCGCCTATCGCCGGCATCTCCTTGCCCGGCATGCCGGCAGGTTCGCCTGGCATGTGCGGGACGAAGACGGGACCGTTCGTCATCTACGCTCTCCCCAAAGACGGCGGCGATCCCCCTATCTATTCCAAGGAGTGAACGGGAGGATCTCGCGGCAATGGTCGAGGCGAGCCGCGGTTTGCCAACCGAATCTTCGTCGGTTGGCGATCGGCCTGACTCCGTCCGGCGTTATCTTGGCGGCCGGCGAGCGCTTTTCGTTTTGGTCGCCTTCGTCTGCGGCCTGGCTTTGAACTGGAACTGGCTCGTGATCGCGGGGCTGATTTCTCTGCTATTTGCCGCTTCATCGTGCTCGCGATGTGCGCTGCTGATACTGGCACGAAGGTCGACAACGAACAATTCGAGCGATAACTGACTACAAGGACGTAGCTCAATGTTCACCTGCTTGGGTTCGGCCTGGGCCTGCCATGCCGCGGGCCTAGACAAGTCAGGTTCCGGGAGTGGTTCTTCCAAAGAGCTCCCGGGCCTTGCCGCTGGACGACCAGAACGTCGATACTCAAAGGGCCGCGGGCGATAGCTTACGCCCATGAAGGCCGTGCACATCATCGAGCACGCTCGCAGGCAACGCGATAGGCGAAAGCCAATGACGACGGACGTCAATCGAACCTTCGCCAAGCTAGAGCGTCGCACGGAACGGATCGTCGCCGTCGTGCGCCTTCTCTCCTTGCTCGTCCTGGTTCTGGTCTTCTGGTCTCTCGGCGTTCTAGAGTCGCGCCACGCTGCTGCGGTGCCGCTGGGCGGGTTCGCTATGATCACCGTAGTGGGCCTCGTGACTGCCCGTCGAAGCCTTTTCCTTCCCTGGATACCCTGGCTGTTGGCCAGCCTTGATGTGATGTTGTTGGTCCACTGCCTTGTGGATCTTGCCCTGGCAACCGGGCAACCCTTGCATCTCGTGCTTGATACGCCGGTGGCGTTGCTGATTTTCGTGTTTCTCGCAGCTGCAGCCGTGCGGCACAGACCGCTTTTGATCGTGTATACCGGCGGACTGTTCGTGGTCCTGTGGATCTCAATTCTGTTGGTAGCGCCCCTTGTCGGAATCGGATCGTCGACCTCGCCAGCATTCACCGCCGCTCTCGGGCGTTTGGCATTCGTCTGTCTCGTGACTTTCGCGCTATTCGTCGCCGTGACACGGGCACGTCGGACGTTGACCCGTTCCCTCGTCGAAGCCCGCCTGCGGGGCAATCTGTCGCCTTATTTCAGTCCGCAACTCGTGGACGAGATCGCTAATGCCGGCAGCACAGCGCAATCGTTCCGGCCGCAGAACGCCGCAATACTGTTTGCTGATCTGCGGGGCTGAAGTGGACCCCATCGCGAGGACCACTCCGGTCGGTTTCTTAGTTGGAAGCCGAGCCGCTCCTGTCTTGTGAGTTTCTTACGCTATCATCTTCAGTTGTTGTTGCGGCTGTGGGCATGTGGGCAACGCGTTAGCGTTGTCCAAGCGCAGCGTCATGTCCACAGCCGTGCCGTCGAGGCCGCCGGTGACGCCTTCGCGCCACACCGCCATCGGCGTGCGATGGTCGAGCGCCATGTGAGGCCGGCGCGTGTTGTACAACAAGGCTTGAGAACACCCACGGAACTGGCATTCGAGAGCTTTTGTATCGATGGCATCCGTGGTTTGGCATTGGCGTTTGCGTGCACGGGACGATCGACAGGGCTGGTGGTGCTTTACTCCG
>JACPOB010000003.1 GCA_016185145.1 Rhodospirillales bacterium
CAACATCGGAGGGGCTCTCGTTCTTGTTCATCCTGTACGTATGCCATAACACGCACATACAGGTCAACAAACAGCACTCCGCAAACGCTCAAAAACCTCGATAATCCCTGGCCCTTTCTGCCTTTCGAGACAGAAACTAGCCTAGCACCCGCCGAACCGCTCCCATCTTCGCGCGGACCTCCGCCGGCACGGCGTAGTCCTCGAGGACCCGCTCCGTGAATCGCAAGCCGCTGCAGTCGCGCTGCACGACGAAGTTCCAGAGCGCGTAGGCGGCCGCATCGACGAGCCGCACGCGTAGTGGATCGCGCCTGTCGGGCGCCATCGCGCCGCCGCCCGCCTGCCGATCGAAGGCGTCCAGGGCATCGAGAGCATCCCGCAGGTTGCGGGCCAGGCGGCCGATCGTCGACGCCTGCTCCTCGCGGATCTCGTATTGAAGAACGTCCCAGCCAGTTTTCGGACGCATGACGACATCCCGTTCGACCGGCAGGATGGTGCACGGAGTGGTTGTCGTGCGCGATGCGCCAAGTTGGCGCCCTGACGCTCCTGCTATGCGTTCCGGCCGTCTTGAACGGGGCAATCCGCGGGCCTAGCCTGCCGGCTCGGCAGTGGACGCTCGATCGTAGAGTTCAGTCCGCGTGCGTCTCCTGTGCGAGCCAAGTGAGGAGACACCAATGAGACGGCAGGAAACAGCTCTAGCGAAGGCATGCCTGACAGGCGCCATCGCAGCCGTGTTCGGCTGCGCTTCGATAGCGGTGCAGGCTCAGGACCTCAAGAAATACGATTCCAGCACCAAGGCGTTCTGGCTCAACCCGCCAGCCGACTGGTTCCTGGGCGACGAGAACCAGCAGCAGAAAGGCCTGGCGCCCAATCCGGGCCAGCCGACGCCGACGCCCAAGGCCGAGCTCGACAAGATCCTCGGCACCATCAAGCTGCCGCCCGGCTTCAAGATCGCGGTGTGGGCGGCGGGCGTTCCCCAGGCGCGGCAGATGGCGTGGGGCGACAAGGGCACGCTGTTCGTCGGCACCTTCGACAAGGGCACGGTCCATGCCGTCTCCGGGCCGGAGGGCCAGAAGGTCGCCAAGCCCTTCATCACGGGCTTGCGCATGCCGACCGGCGTCGCCTTCCAGGACGGCGCGCTCTACGTGGTCGATATCGACAAGCTCTACCGCTACGACAATCCCGAAGCCAACCTCGACAAGGCGCCGGAAGGCAAGGTCGTCTACGACGACTTCCCGCCCTACGTGCCGCACGGCTGGAAGTACCTGGTGCCCGACGGCAAGGGCTGGTTCTACATCCCCGTAGGCGTGCCCTGTAACATCTGCCTGCCGCCGGCCAGCGCGGGCCACTATCGCCGCGTCGATCCGAAGACCGGCGCCGCCGAGATCGTGGCGCTCGGCGTCCGTAACAGCGTCGGCGGCGCGGTCGATCCCCGGACCGGACAGCTCTGGTTCACCGACAACGGCCGCGACTGGGTCAACGACGACCTGCCGAGCGACGAGCTCAACCACGTGACCAAGATCGGCGAGCATTTCGGCTATCCGTACTGCCACCAGGGCGACCTCGCCGATCCCAAGTACGGCAGCGAGCGCAAGTGCTCGGAGTTCACGCCGCCGGTGTACAAGCAGGGCCCGCACATCGCCGGCCTCGGCATGAAGTTCTACACCGGCGACATGTTCCCGCCGGAGTACAAGAACGGCATCTTCATCGCCCAGCACGGCTCGTGGAACCGGGCGAAGAAGCTCGGCTATCGCGTGCTCTTCCTGTCGGTCGATCCCGACGGCAAGAACCCGAAGGAACAGGTCTTCGCCGGCACCTGGCTCGACGACCAGAAGATCCTGGGCCGTCCGGCCGACGTCCTGCAGGCGCCCGACGGCTCCCTGCTGGTCGCCGACGACCAGCCCACCCTTCGAGACGCCGCGCTAGGCGCGGCTCCTCAGGGTGAGGTGTGCGCTTGATGGAGTGTCATGTTGCATCCGCGTCCCCTCGCTTGCATCGCCACCCTCCTCGCCGCGTCAGCTCCCGCAGCGGCCCAGCCCAAGCCGCCGCCCAAGGCGCCGGCGGTTGCCCAGACCTGCATCGCCTGTCACGGCATCAGGGGCGTGTCGACCACCAAGGACTCGCCCTCGCTCGCGGGCCAGCCCGACATCTTCCTCCAGTACCAGCTCGTCTTCATGCGCGACGGCCAGCGCCAGCCTGGCGTCATGGCGGGCATCGTGAAGACCCTGACCGACGAGAACATCCGCGACCTCGGCGCCTACTACGCCGCCTTGGCCCCGCCCCCGCCCTTCGCCAAGGCCGAGCCGGTCGACGCCGACAAGGTCAACGCCATCATGGGGCCCAGGCGCTGCGGCAACTGCCACAAGGAGGACTTCTCCGGCCAGGGCGAGACCGCGCGGCTGGCCGGCCAGCGGCCGGACTATCTGATCAAGTCGCTGACCGACTTTCGCGCCGGCGTGCGGCGCGGCCGCGGCATGGGCGCGATGATGGAGGTGTCGGTCACGCTGCAGGACGAGGACATCGCCATGATCGCCCACTATCTGGCGAGCAAGCCTTGACACGTTCTTCGATTCCTCGACATCATTCCCCGGCCACTTCCAAGGAGACCAGCCATGGCTTGGAAAACACCGCGTATCGTCGAGATCGCTGTCGGCATGGAAATCAACTCCTACGCGTCTGCCGACCTCTGATCGCTTTGCTGGGGGCGCGCCACTCCAGTGGCGCGATCTCTGGCGGTTGCAAAGCATGATGCGCGACTGGAGTCGCGCGCCCCCAGCATCATGAAAGCCGTTGTTCTGGGGGCCGCCGCCGGCGGCGGCTTCCCGCAATGGAACTCCAACGCGGAGGCATGTCGCCGTGCGCGAGCGGGCGACGGCAAAGCCATGGCGCGAACGCAGGCCTCGCTCGCCGTGAGCGGCGACGGTGAGCGCTGGTTCCTGATCAACGCCTCCCCCGATCTCCGCCAGCAGGTCCAGGCGCAGCCGATCCTCCATCCGCGACGAGGGCTCCGTTCCTCGCCGATCGAAGGCGTCATCCTGACCGGCGCCGACGTCGACGCCATCGCCGGGCTTTTGCACTTGCGCGAGCGCCAGCCCTTCACCCTCTACGCCACCCGGCGCGTGCTGGCTGTCCTCGATGCCAATCCGGTCTTCGGCGTGCTGGCCCCGGATTGCGTCCGCCGCCAGGAAGTGCCGCTCGGCAGGCCGTTCACACTGCGCCATCTCGACGACAGCGCGAGCGGGCTGGAGGTCGAGCTGTTCGACGTTCCCGGCAAGGTAGCGCTCTACCTCGAGGGAGGTCGAGATACCGATCTCGCCGGCCAGCCGGGCGACACGGTGGGCGTGGAGATCCGCGCCGACGAGCGGCGCTTGATCTACATCCCGGGCTGCGCGCGCATGACCGACGGCCTGCGGCAGCGACTCTCCGGCGCCGCGGTGGCGTTGTTCGACGGCACGCTGTGGCGTGACGACGAGATGGTGGCGCTCGGCCTCGGCCCCAAGACCGGTCAGCGCATGGGCCACATGAGCGTCAGCGGGCCGGATGGCACGGTCGCCGCCTTCCGCGACATCCCAGTGAAGCGGCGCATCCTCATACACATCAACAACTCCAATCCGATCCTGCTCGACGATTCGCCCGAACGCGCCGCCGTCGAGAAGGAAGGATGGGAAGTCGCCTATGACGGCATGGAGGTCAGTCCATGAACGCCGATCTGGGGAGCGCTCTGCCCCTCACTCCCGACAAGCTCGAAGCCGAGCTGCGCGCCATCGGCGCGGTGCGATACCACCATCTTCATCCGTTCCACAAGCTGCTGCACGGCGGCAAGCTCACGCGCGCGCAGGTCCAGGCGTGGGCGCTGAACCGCTACTATTACCAGGCGATGATTCCCATCAAGGATGCCCATGCCCTGGTGCGGCTGCCGACCTCGGAACTGCGACGCGAATGGCGGCGACGCATCATCGATCACGACGGTACCGGCCCTGGCACGGGTGGCATCGAGCGCTGGCTAAAACTTGCCGAGGGCGTCGGGCTCGATCGCGCCTATGTCGAGTCGACACGAGGAATTCTTCCCGGCACGCGCTTCGCGGTCGAGGCCTACGTCAACTTCGTGCGCGACCGGCCGATCCTCGAAGGCATCGCCTCGTCGCTGACCGAGATGTTTTCGCCCGACATCATCGCCGACCGCGTGCGCGGCATGCTGGCGGGCTACTCCTTCATCACCGAGGAGACGCTGGCCTACTTCACGCCGCGCCTCACCCAGGCGCCGCAGGACGTCGACTTTGCCCTCAGCTACGTTAAGCAATACGCCACGACGCGCGCCGACCAGGAGGCCGTGCTGGCGGCGCTGCGCTTCAAGTGCGACGTGCTGTGGGCGCAGCTCGACGCACTGCATTTCGCCTATGTCGAACCGGGCCTGATACCGCCCGGCGCCTTCGTGCCGTCACCATAGCTATGAGGGGGAAAATGACGGACCGCCTCGTCGTCTCCGCTGAGAGCGTGCTGAACTTCGCGCCGCACATCGTCTTCCGCTTCGACGAGGTGCGGAAGCGCTGGGTCATCCTGGCGCCGGAGCGGCTGATGCTGCCCGACGAGCAGGCGGTCGAGATCCTGCAGCTGGTCGACGGCAAGACCGGCGTCTCGGCCATCGTCGATTCGCTCGCCGCCCGCTACGACCAGGCGCCGCGCGAGCTGATAGCCAAGGATGTCACCGCCATGCTGCAGGACCTCGCCGACAAGGGATGTCTCGCCGGTGCCGGCCCGGGTTGATCCGCCGCTCGCCCTGCTCGCCGAGCTGACGCATCGCTGTCCGCTCGCCTGCCCCTATTGCTCCAACCCGCTGAACCTCGAGCGCGCCGCGGGCGAGCTTTCGGAGCAGGACTGGCGCCGCGTGCTCGCCGAGGCGGCCGCGCTCGGCGTGCTGCAGGTTCATTTCTCGGGCGGCGAACCGATGGCGCGGCGCGATCTTTTGGGACTGATCGGCGCGGCGAACGGGCTCGGCCTCTACAGCAACCTGATCACCTCCGGCACCTTGGGCGGCGTGCAGGAGATCGAGGCCTTCGCCGCCGCCGGGCTGAAGCACGTGCAGCTGAGCTTCCAGGATTTTGCCGCCGCCAACGGCGATCGCATCGCCGGGCTTTCGGGCGCGCATGACCGCAAGACGCGCTTCGCCGCGGCGGTGCGCGCCGCGGGCCTGCCGCTCACGCTCAACATGGTGGTGCATCGCCAGAACCTCGACGGCGTGCCGCAGATGATCGAGATGGCGCTGGAACTGGGCGCGCGGAGGGTCGAGATCGCCCACGTCCAGTACTACGCCTGGGCGCTGAAGAACCGCGCCGCCCTGCTGCCGACCCGACGCCAGCTAGACGAGGCAACCGAGGTCGTCGAGGCGGCGCGCGCGCGGCTGAAGGGCGTGCTCACGATCGATTACGTCGTGCCGGACTATCACGGCGTGCGGCCAAAATCCTGCATGAGCGGCTGGGGGCGGCAATTCCTCAACGTCACGCCGTCGGGAACAGCCGTACCCTGCCATGCCGCCGAGACGCTGCCGGGGATCGCCTTCCCCTCGGTGCGCACCAGCAGCCTTTTGGACATCTGGTACGAGTCCAACGCCTTCAACCGCTTCCGCGGCACCGACTGGATGGCCGAGCCGTGCCGCAGCTGCGAGCGGCGCGAGATCGACTGGGGCGGCTGCCGCTGCCAAGCCTTCCTGCTGGTGGGCGACGCGGGCCGCACCGACCCAGTCTGCACACTATCGCCCGACCACGGCGTGGTCGCGGCCGCCGTGCAGGAGGCCGAGGGCCTCCCGCCGGCGTTCGTGTATCGGAGCTACAGCGCGGTGAGGTAGAGCAACGACCTCACCCTGAGGAGCGGTCCGCAGGACCGCGTCTCGAAGGGTGGGCACGAGCACCCTCTCTGTTGCTCATCCTTCGAGACGGCGCTCCGCGCCTCCTCAGGATGAGGTGGTTCGCTTTGCGCTGGCTCTACTTCGACGCGTCCTTCGCCGGCTCCTTGGGGCGAACCGAATCGGCGACGCCCTGGATGAAGGCGGTGAGCTTCACGACGTCGTCGTCGCTGAGCTTGCCGGTGAAGTTCGGCATGCCGCGTGACGCATAGGCGTCGCTGAACACGATCGACTTCAGATTGCGGATCGGGTCGGCGCCGACATAGGCGAGGTTGCGGACGTTGCCGCCGCGGTCGACGCCGGGCACGCCGTGACAGATCGCGCAGTTCGAGACGTAGAGCAGCGTGCCCGGCGCGACGTCGGCCGGATCGTACTTCACGCCCGCCAACAAGTTCTCCATCTGGTACTTGGCAAAGGCCGGCGGCGCCGCCGTGGCCCCCACGGCAAAGGTATAGACCGTGCCTGGGTTGTTGATCTCGGTCGCGCGCGCCGTCACGCCGTAGACGCCGCCCCAGCCGACCGCCACCGAGACATACTGCTTGCCGTCGATCATGTAGGTCGATGCGCCGGCCACGACGCCGGTGCCGGTCGGCTTCTCCCACAGCTTCTCCCCGGTCGTCGCGTTGTAGGCGACGAAGCGGCCGTCGGCCGTGCCCTGGAACACGAGGTTGCCCGCGGTCGTGAGCGTGCCGCCGTTCCACGGCGAGACATGCTCCTGGCGCCACGCCTCCTTCTGCTTCACCGGATCCCAGGCGATCAGCCGGCCGAACATCGGCGCCTTGGGCGGCGTCGCGTTGATGTCGAAGCCGACGTTCCAGCCGAGATTGCCCATGAACTCGCCGGGCTTCTTGCCGTCGTGCTTCCAGCTCTTCTGGCCGGTCAAGTTGATCGGCACGTTCTGCGCCGGCAGGTAGACCAGCCCGGTGCCGGGATTGAACGACATCGGATGCCAGTTGTGCGCGCCATAGGGGCCGGGAATGGCGTCGAACGGCTTGTCGGGCGAGCGCGCCTCGGCCACCTCGATCGGCCGGCCGTTGGCGTCGTAGCCGGTGGCCCAGTTCACGTCGACGAAGTTCTTCGCCGAGATGAACTTGCCGTTGGTGCGGTCGATGACGAAGAAGAAGCCGTTCTTGGGCGCGTGCAGGATCACCTTGCGCGGCTGGCCGTCGATCGTGAGGTCGGCCAGGATCATCGGCTGGGTCGACGTGTAGTCCCAGTTGTCGCCGGGCGTCTCCTGGTAGTGCCACAGGTATTTGCCGGTATCGGCGTTGAGCGCGACGATCGACGCGAGATAGAGGTTGTCGCCGCCGGCCGGGCTGCGCAGGTTGCGGTTCCACGGCGAGCCGTTGCCGGTGCCGAGATACACCATGTTGAGGTCGGGGTCGTAGGTGATGCTGTCCCACACCGTGCCGCCGCCGCCGTTCACCCAGTACTGGCCGGCGGGATCCCAGGTCTTGGCGGCCGCCGCCATCGACTCGTCCTCGTAGGGCTTGGCGGGATCGCCCGGCACGACGAACCAGCGCCACGCCTGGTTGCCGGTCTCGGCGTCGTAGGCGGTGACGTAGCCGCGCACGCCGTACTCGGCGCCGCCGTTGCCGATGATCACCCGGCCGTTGGCGACGCGCGGCGCGCCGGTGATCGTGTAGGAGTGCTTGTGGTCGATGACCGTGTCCTTCTCCCACACCTTCTTGCCGGTCACCGCGTCCAGCGCGATCAGCCGCCCGTCATAGGCGCCGACGAAGACCTTGCCCTTGTGCAGGGCGACGCCGCGGTTCACGACGTCGCAGCAGCCGCGGTAGCCCTTGTCACGCGCCACCTCGGGGTCGAAGGTCCAGATCTTCTTGCCGGTGCGGGCATCGACGGCGTGGACGATGCTCCACGGCGCGCTGACATACATGATGCCGTCGACCACGATCGGGGTCGCCTCGACGCCGCGCGCCGAATCGAGGTCGTAGGACCACGCCAGGCCGAGCTCCTTGACGTTGCCGGCGTTGATCTGGTCGAGCTTGCTGAAGCGCGTCTCGCCGAAATCCAGGCCGACGGCCGGCCAGTCCTTCGACGTCGCCGCATTGCTCTTGATCCAGTTGCCGTCGACCGCCGACGTGACGGCCTTGATGTGCCCGGGCGAGCCCTTGGCATCCTGCGCCATCGCGCCGGAGCACAAGGCCAGCGCCGCCGCGCCCGCCAACAGCAGAGTACGTGCCATGGAAACCTCCCGATTGGCCTGTGGTGGACCAAGCGCGTTTCCGAACGACGCAGGACGACAGCGATAGCGAGAGGACGACGAACTCGAACGACAGATATATTAACGGCTAGTGCGTCGAACGCGCTCGAACCAATGTTGCGCCCGCGCCGGCAAGCTCGTCAATGGGTTGCGAGACGGCGCAGGATGCGGCCGCTGTCGTAACGCCACACTGCAAGGGCCATGGCGGCGACGGTCATCAGGACGGTGGCGACGAGGGCCGTCGTGTCGAGCCTGCCATACAAGGCGAAGCGGACCAGCTCGACGGCGTGGCTGAAGGGATTGAGCCGCACCACCTCGGCCAGCACGGCATTGGCCTCGGCGAGGCGCGACAGCGGATAGAGCGCGGTCGAGGCGAAGAACACGGGGAAGATCACGAAATTCATGACCCCCGCGAAGTTCTCCAGCTGCTCGACCAG
The DNA here is from genome assembly GCA_016185145.1 of Rhodospirillales bacterium. Classification (GTDB taxonomy): domain Bacteria; phylum Pseudomonadota; class Alphaproteobacteria; order Reyranellales; family Reyranellaceae; genus Reyranella. The sequence goes on from JACPOB010000003.1 coordinate 8,558, forward strand.
CGACGACAGCAGCAGCCCGAGTGCGCCCAGCATCAGGCCCGTCAGGACGACCGCCGGCAGCACGTAGAGATAACCGCTGAGCGGCGGCCGCACGCCCCACAGCCAGGCGCAGGCCAGGAAGGCATAGACCTGGGGCAGCGCCACGATGACACCCGCGAGCAGCCGGCAGGCCAGCAGGTACCAGCGCGGCAGCGGGCTCACCAGCAGCACCTTCATGCTGCCCATCTCGCGGTCGAACACCATCGACAAGGCGATCTGCATGCCGTTGAACAGCAGGACCAGCCCGACCAGGCCCGGAACGATGTAGTCCTCGTAACGAACGCCGGGCCCGTAGGGCGGCGTGCCCGCGAGGTCGACCATCGTGCGCAAGCCGGTGCCGAAGATCACCAGCCAGACGAGCGGACGCACCAGCGAGGCGAAGAAGCGGCTGCGCTGGCGCAGGAAGCGCAGGAACTCGCGCTCGACGATGCCGACGAAGCAGCGCAGGGCCTTGGCCATCATGCCGCCTCCGATGCGAGGCGGGCGAAGTAATCGGGCAGCGACGCCGCCGCGATGTCACGACGATCGTCACGGACCTGGCCTTCGTGCAGCACGATCGTGCGGTCGCCCGGCCCGACCTCGTCCGTCAGGTGCGTCGCCCACAGCGCCGTTGCCCCCTCCTCGACGCACTGGGCGCGCACGCGCTGCAGGATGGCGCGGCGGCTCGGCACGTCGAGGCCGACCGTCGCCTCGTCGAGCAGCAGCAGGCGTGGCCGGTGCAACAGGGCGCGCGCGATCTCCACGCGGCGGCGCTGGCCGCCGGACAGCGTGCGCACGAGGTCGTGCATGCGCGCCGCGAGGCCGAAGCGCTCGAGCTCCTGCTCGATCCGCCGGCGGGCGTCGCCGCGCGACAGTCCGTGCAGTGCCGCGTGGTAGCGCAGCGACTGAGCCACCGTGAGGTCGAGATCGAGCGACGACTGCTGGAAGACGAAGCCACAGCCGGCGAGGGCCGCGCTCCGTCCGGCCTCATGGCCGAGCGCGCGGATCGATCCCTGCTGCAGGCCGAGCAGTCCGGCGATCAACGAGAACAGCGTGGTCTTTCCGGCGCCGTTCAGTCCGAGCAGGAGGACGAAGTCGCCCGGCTCGATCGCGAACGAGACTCCCCGCAGCGCCGGCTTGCGGTACTTGTGGCTGACGTCGTGGATCTCGAGCGCGGTCACGTTCCAATCGTCTACTGCCGGGTTCATGTCACGGCGCGTTGCCTGCCGCAGCCAATGCAATGAGCATCTGGTTGCGCGGCGCCTACATGTCCTCGACTTGGCAGTCTATCCAGACTCGTGATGAGGCGCCACGGAGCCAGCCCTTTCTCACAAGCGCGTGCCCGCCGGCTATGGCGCGACCGCGCTCCATCGGCAGCCGAGCCGCGGCTCCGTGACGGTGAGCGACTTCGGCGAGCTTGCTGCGTTGGCCACGACCCGAAGCGTCGTCCCGCCCAGGCTGAAGTCGGTCGTGTAGACCCCGGGTGAGGTCTGCGTCATCGCGCTCGTGATCCCACCCGATGAAGTTACCGACGCCGTGTCGCCGGTTGCCCTGAAGGTGTGGACACGCGACAGCGCTGCGTCGAAGCGAGTGCATCCCGCCGGATTTCTCTCGGGCACGACGCGAAACTCGATGGGTGCGGCCGGCGTCAGCGCAGTCGGTGTCGATGCCTGCGGAGCCGACGCCTGTTGAGGGGCGCATGCGGCGATAAAGGCGCTGGCCGTGGCCAGCGAGAGGAACGTCCCGGTTACTTTGTTCACGTGTTGCCTCCTGGTCTTGGCAGTGCACACAATAGGACACGCGGCGCCTGCTGCCTTTGACACCACGTACCAAACATGGAGCGTGGCGTCCCAATTCGATCTCGCTCGATCGAGGCGCTGATGGAAAGAATCGGTGACCATCGCGCCCCTGGCCCTCGTGCAACACGATCGCGCGGTCGCTTGTGGGTGACGTCATGGATCTCGAGCGCCGTCACTGTCGCGACGAAAAGTAGGCGAGATCCGGGATGTCGGTGTCGGGAATGGGCTGCATGACATCGCCCATCGACGCGTCGTAGCCAGGACGCTGGTTGGTCTTGTATTCGCGCAAGGTCTTGAGGAGGAAATCCTCGCGCTGGCCGGCGATCCGCGGCACGGCTTCGCGGCCGCCGAGATCGGGGGCATGGCAGACGTTGCAGCGATATTGCTGGACCAAGGCCTGCCCTCGCGCCATGCGCGCGGGATCTGTCGCCTCGCCCGACGCCGCCGGCGCCGGCAGCTTGGCGAGTGCGTCGGCGAAGGCGCGCAGGTCGTCGTCGCTGAACCCTTTCACGGCCTCGTTCATGATCTCGTTATTCCGCAGCTTCTCACGAAACATGAAGAGCTGGATCAGAAGATAGGGCGCGGTCTGCGCACCGAGCGACGGGACCTCGGGCACGGTCGATTGCCCGCGCTCGCCATGGCACGCTAGGCAGGGCGCCATGCGGTCATGCAACGACTCTGCCCACGCACAGGACGTCCAGACGCCGAGCAGGATCAGGACGAAGCTACTGGGCGCGGCTGACACGATAGACAGCGCCGTTGAAATCGTCGGACACCAGCAACGAGCCGTCGGTCATCGGCAGCACGTCCACCGGGCGTCCGACATAATTGTTGTTCTGGATGAAGCCCGTGATGAAGGGCTCCATCGACTTGAAGCTTCCGTCGTCGTTCAGCTTGATGGCTAAAACGTCGCCGCCGACCTTCACCGTGCGGTTCCAGGATCCGTGCCGGGCGAGGAAGAGGACGCCGCGATAGTCGTCGCCAAGGCCGTTGCCTGTGTAGAACTTCATGCCGAGCGCGGCCGAATGCGGCCCGACCAGGGCGACCGGCGCCGTGAACTCGCTGCAGGAACGCCCCCAACCGAATTCCGGGTCGGTGAAAGTGCCCTGGTGGCAATAGGGGAAGCCGAAGTGATCCTTGCCGGGCTGGGTGACGCGATTGAGCTTGTCCTCCGGCACATCCTCCGACAGCCAGTCGCGCGAGTTCTCGGAGAAGTAGAGCTGCTTCAGCGTCGGATGCCAGTCCATGCCGACAATCTGGCGGATGCCGTGGGCATAGACCTCGAGGTTCTTGCCGTCGAGGCCGACGCGATAGATCTTGGTGTGGCGGTCCGACGGCATGCAGATGTTGCAGGGCGCGCCGACCTGGAAATAGAGCTTTTCGTCGGGTCCGACGGTCAGGTATTTCCAACCGTGCGGCTCGTCCTTCGGCAGACCGTCGAGGATGACGACAGGCTTCGGCGGACTGTCGAGATTGTCCTCGATCCTGTCGATCCTGGAGATCTGCGACAGCTCGGCGATGTAGAGCGTGCCGTTGTGAAGGGCGATGCCGTTCGGCCGATGGAGACCGGAGGCAATCACCTTCACCTCGCGCTTGCCGTCCTTGGTGACGATGGCGTGCACCTTGTCCTGCACGCGGCTCGAGACGAAGACGGTGCCCTTGTCGCCCAGTCGGAGCGTGCGCGCGTTGGGAACGCCGGCGGCATAGACCTCGATCTTGAAGCCGTCCTTGACCTTGAGCTTGTCGAGCGGAAGCTTGTCCGCCGGTGTCGGCAGCGGCGGCGGCGCGACCGGCGCCAGCTTGGACTCGGTGAGGCCCGCAGCCATGCCTTGCTGCCATGGCTGCGGCGCGGCCGCCTGCTGGGCGTAAACCTTGGTGGCGGTGCTGACGACCAGAAGGCCGATCAGACCGATGCCGATCGTCCGCATTGAAGAGAAAATGCCCGCACTTTGCATGACGGCGCCTCCCTTGCGATTCGGTTGTCTTTTTGACCGCCCCTATTCAGCGGCTCTTGGCATGGCCTCCTCTGTACGCTGGGTCATGCCGGCGAAGCGGCGCAGGGCTTCGGCCATCTTCGCGCGGCCGGCCACGCCGGTCATCACCACGTCGACCATGGTGAACGACGAGTGGAAGTGGCCATGCGCCTGCAGTTGTTCCACCGGCACGCCGGCCGCGGCCATGGCTTCGGCGTAGGCGATGCCCTCGTCGCGCAAGGGATCGAACTCGCACGTCGCCACGAACGCCGCGGGCAGGCCCGCGAGCTTGCCGCGCAGCGGCGAGGCGCGCGGATCGGTCCGGTCGGCCGGCGAGCAGTAGAGATCCCAGAACCAGTACATCAGCGAGCGCGTCAGGAAGTAGCCGGTCGCGTTCTCGACGTAGGACGGCCGGTCGAACGTGCCGTCGGTGGCCGGGCATACCAGGAGCTGGCCGGCGACCGCCGGGCCGCCGCGGTCGCGCGCCAGCTGACAGGTGACCGCCGCGATGTTGGCGCCGGCGCTCCAGCCTGCGACCAGCAGCGGGCTCGCCCCTCCACCCAGCTCGGCGGCGTGCTCGGCGATCCAGTGCAGCGCCGCGTAGCCGTCCTCGGCCGCCGCCGGGAAGCGATGCTCCGGGGCGTGCCGATATCCGACGCTGACGAAGATCATGCCGCTGCGCCGGCACATGTCACGGCAGAACGGATCGTCGGACTGCTCGTCGCCCAGCACCCAGCCGCCGCCATGGAAATAGACCACGATCGGATGCGGGCCCGGCGTCGCGGGCCGATAGAGGCGATAGGGCAGTGGACCGTCGGCGCCGGCCAGCGTGCCGTCGAGCACCTCGCCGACCGGCCTGCCGGCGGGACGGGTCGCGTTGAACTGGGCGAGGAAGTCGCGTGCGCCCTGGGCGCCGAACGATTCCAGCGGCGGCAGGTTGAGGTCGGCCAGCATGTTCAGCACCAGCCGCACGTCGGGTTGCAGGCGGACGATCTCGCCGTCGTTGCATTGCGTGACGCGATCAGGGCCGCTCAGCGTAAAGCCCAGCATGCCCCGGCTCACGACCTCGTCGCAGATGGTGCGGTAGGGACCGACGCCGCCCGGGTAGGGCATCAGGCCGGGAGCCTTGCCCGGCACGTTCGCCCCCGTGTACCAGGTGTTGGCCAGCCGATGCAGCGTGAGCTGCGCGCAGTCGGCCATGTGCCGCGCCCAACCGGCTTGGGCCGCTTCGGTCGCCTCGATGGCGGTGAACCCCGCCTCGCGCATCGCCACCAGGCGCTCGACGACCCAGTCGGCGTGCTGCTCGATCGACACGACCATGTTCGAGAACACCGACGGGCTGCCCGGCCCGGTGATCATGAACAGGTTGGGGAAGCCGGCCACGGCGAGCCCGAGATAGGTTTTGGGCCCGCCGGCCCACACGTCGGATATCGACTTTCCACCGCGTCCCGAGATCGGATGAACCGACGTGATCGCCCCGGTCATGGCGTCGAAGCCGGTGGCGAACACGATCACGTCGAGGTCGAAGCTGCGCCGGTCGGTCTCTATGCCGGACGCCGTGATCCGCTTGATCGGCTCCTGCCGCAGATTGACCAGGGTGACGTTGGGTCGGTTGAACGTCGCGTAGTAGTCGGTCTCCAGGCACGGGCGCTTGGACCCGAAGGGATGATCGCGCGGCGTGAGCGCTTCCGCCGTTTCGGGATCCTTCACGATCGCCCGGATGCGCTCGCGCAAGAGGTCGGCCGCGAGCGCGTTGCCCTCGAGGTCGCCACCCTGGTCGGCCCACAGCTGGCTCAGCATGGCGACGAGATCGCCGGCGGCCAGCGCCTTCTCGAACCGCTGGCGACGTTCGGCATCGCTCAGCTGCCAGCTGAACTCCGTGGCTCGCTCCAGCGGCACGCCGGTCAGCGACATGCGGGCCTGCGCGCGATAGTCGGCGCGGTCCTTTTCCAGCGCCGCGACCCGGTCGGCCGGCGATGGGCCGTTGTGCGCCGGGAAGGCGAAGTTCGGCGTGCGTTGGAACACCGTCAGATGGGCCGCCTGCTCGGCGATCTTCGGGATCGACTGGACGCCCGACGACCCTGTGCCGATGACCGCGACGCGCTTGCCGGCGAGCGTGACGCCTTCATGCGGCCAGCGGCCGGTGAAGTAGACCTCGCCCTTGAAATCGCCGACGCCGTCGATCTCCGGCGGCTTGGGTGCGGACAGGCAACCGCTCGCCATGATGTAGGTGCGACAGGATACGGACTTGCCGTCGCCCGTCGTGAGCAGCCAGCGTTGCGCCGCCTCGTCCCAGGCCGCTGTCTGGACCGTGGTGCCGAAACGGATGTCGCGCCGGAGGTCGTACCGGTCGGCGACGAAGCCCAGGTAGCGCAGGATCTCGGGCTGGGTCGCGTACTTCTCCGACCATTGCCAGGCGCTCTCCAGCTCCGGATCGAAGCTGTAGCTGTAATCGGTGGTCTGGATGTCGCAGCGGGCGCCGGGATAGCGGTTCCAGTACCAGGTGCCGCCGACGTCGTCGGCCGCTTCCAGCGCCACGGCCGTGAAGCCGGCCCGGCGCAGGCGAATGAGCAGATACAGGCCGGCGAAACCGGCGCCGACCACGGCGACGTCGACCGTCTGCGAAGCACTTGGGAGTGGCATGGCGCTGCTCCTGTTGCGACTTGTCTGGATGGAACCGGCTGGCTCCAGAGGGAATAATGCTCCTGTTTCCTCACGGCGTCGATTCATCGGAGAGCAGCATGGTTCGCAAGCGAAGGACCGCGGCCGAAGAAAAGGCCGGGACCCGCCTTGTCGTGATGCTGGTCTATCCCGGCGTCATGACCATGGATGTCGTCGGCCCCCTGGAGGCCTTCGCTGCCGCCAACGCCGAGTCCCATCAGCCGCTCTATCGCCTCGCCATCGTGAGCATGGACGGCAAGCCGGTCGCCACCTCGCTCGGCATCCGGCTCTTTCCCTCGGTCGCGGCATCGCGCATCGCCGGACCGATCGATACACTGCTGGTCTCCGGCGGCCGTGGCCAAGTCGAGGCCCGCACGAACGCCGCTCTCCTGAAATGGCTGCGGGCCCAGGGACGCAAGGCGCGGCGCTGCGGCTCGATCTGCACCGGCGCCTTCGTGCTCGCCGCCTCCGGCCTGCTCGACGGCAAGCGCGCGACCACACATTGGGCGCTGGCCGATGATCTGCGGCGCCATTATCCGAAGGTGACGGTCGACATCGACCGGATCTTCGTGCGCCAGGACAGCATCTACACGTCGGCTGGCGTCACGGCGGGCATCGACCTCGCGCTGGCGCTGATCGAGGAGGACCACGGCCGCAAGCTCGCGCTCAGGGTGGCGCGTGCCCTGGTCGTCTACCTGCAGCGCGAAGGCGGCCAGGAGCAGTTCAGCAGCCGCCTGCAGGCCCAGTTCACCGACAGCGGCCCGATCCGCGACGCCCAGGACTGGGCAATGGACAACCTCTCCGCCGACCTCAGCGGACCGGCGCTCGCCCAGCGGGCCGGCATGAGCGAGCGGACCTTCCGCCGTGCCTTCTTCGCGGAGACCGGCGAGACCTCGCGTGAGTTCGTCGAGCGTGCGCGCGTCGAGGCGGCGCGCCAGTTGCTCGACGAAGGCAAGCTGCCGCTGCAGACGGTGGCGCGGCGCTGCGGGCTGGAGACCATGGACACGCTGCGCCGCGCCTTCGTGCGCCGGTTCGGGATCACGCCCCAGCAGTATCGCGAACGATTCTAGAGAGGGTCGTCCGGTGGCACGCCTTCACCAGAGCTGATCTGGAAGTCAATGGTGAGCAACGCCGTGTCGAAGCCGCCATGCCCGTCCGAGACCGTGTAGCTGAAGATGTCCGTGCCGTCGGTCAGCGGGATTCCCGGGTTCACAATGTAATCCCAGTTCCCGTCGGCATTCAGGATCAGCGAACCGCGGGCTCCCTGGACTGCGTCGCCGACATGGCCGGAGATCGGACCGGACTGTGCGCCGGCCGCGAGCCCGACGATCATGAGGGCGTCGCCGTCGGCATCGTTGTCGTTGCCGAGCGTGTTGCCGACCACGTGCACGGTGGTGATGTTCCCGATGACCCCAATGTCGTTCAAGGCATCCGGCGCCTGGTTGACCGGCGGCGGCGGATTGGGATCGACCACCTGGCCGTCGACCACCAGCACCAAGTTCTCGAAGTCATGGGTCACCAGGCCCGATTTCCAGGCGAAGACGTGGTGCGGATCGTCGAGGAACGCCGCGACATCGGCCTTCACGCCGGCATTCGCCCATTCCGTGCCCGTCAGCTCGAGCCGCAGCGTGTCGACGCCGGAACCGCCGTCGTAGAGGTCGATGCTGCGGACGTTCTCCGACATCTTGTAGACCAGCGTGTCGTTGCCGCCGTCACCCGACACCAGGTCGCTGCCCGAACCGCCGTTCAAGGTGTCGTTGCCGGCGCCGCCCGAAAGGATGTCGATGCCGCCGCCGCCGTTCAGGATGTCGTTGCCGCCGGCGCCCAGCAGCAGGTCGCTGCCGTTGGTGCCGTTCAGGATGTTGTTGCCGCCATTGCCGATCTTGATCGCCACGTCGCATCTCCCCATCCGATGTGCGGCCCGGAGTGTTCCAAAAGAGCGACGGCAAATGTGGCCAAATCGACGGCAAATATGGCCACCCAACCGCTCGCTTCGCCGCTATTGTCGGTCGAGCAACGCCAGAGCAGTGGGAGAACGGCATGAAGCTTGCGGGAAAGATCGCTCTTGTAACCGGCGGCTCGCGCGGAATCGGTCGCGCCACGGCGCTGGCCTTCGCGGCAGAGGGCGCAGACATCGTCTTCTGTCATCTGAACGACGATGCCAAGGCGGACGAAACCGCCGGCGAGATCCGCGCGCTGGGCCGGCGCGCCCTGCACCGCTCGGTCGATGTCGCCGACATCGCGGCCGGACGAGCCTTCGCCGACCAGGCGGCGCGCGAGCTCGGGCCGATCGACATCCTGTTCAACAATGCCGGCATCAACCTCCGCAAGCCGTTCGAGGCCTACACCGAGGAGGAGTTCGACCGGATCTTCTCCGTCCATGTGAAGGGGATGTTCTTCATGGCCCAGGCCGTTTATCCGGCGATGGTGGCGCGCAAGCAGGGCTGCATCATCAACGTCGCCTCGCAGCGAGGCTTGAAGGGCGCGGTGAACTCGGCACCCTACTCTTCTGCCAAGGCCGCCATCATGGGCTTCACGCGTGCGCTGGCGTGGGAAGCCACACCGAAAGGCATCCGCGTCAACGCCATCGCGCCGGGCCCGGTCGTCACCGACCTGACGGCGACCATGACGCCCCAGGACCGCCAGGCCTTCATCGATGCGCTGCCGGTTGGCCGCTTCGGCCGGCCCGAGGAGATCGCCGCGACCGCCCTGCTGCTGGCCGGGCCGGATGGCGGCTTCTATGTCGGCGCAACGTTGTCACCCAACGGCGGCGACGTGATGTACTAGGAGTTCGTCCCACGAGCCTTGGCGACGGCTGGACGGTGTCGCCTAAAACGCGACAGAAACGACATTTGCGCGTTGCCAGGCGGAGCGAGTCGATGGCCGCGCAGCCGGACAGGCCGGCGCGACTTCTGCCGGGCGGCGTGGTCTCGGATGAACGATGCATAGAGCAGAGCCGCGGAGAGGCAGCGCACCGCCAATATAACTTAAGTTTGCTTACGAGTCAACTATGGTTCTATTTTGGCGGACCGTAGAGCGCCAAAAAAGATTGATCGAGTCGCCGGCGCCAGCAGTGCTGGCACCATCGCCGGCCCCGCGCCAATTCCTCATCTCCGTAACGAGCTACCAGGGGCAAAGCGACGAAGAAGTTCGACGGCAGCTCATTTCGCCGAGGCCGGCCTTGGCGCCGCGGCAATGCCGCGTCGCGTCCACAGCGCGAGATAGCCCAGGCACATCGCGAGCGCGATCGGGACGGCGCCGAACACGATGAACACGAGGTCGCCCGGCAGGCGCAGCCATTCGAGCAGGCGCGGCAGCGTGCCCGCCGTGTAGGCCAGGCTCCGCGCGTGCCAATAACCGTTCTGGATGACGTCGTTCATCTGCAGGACGCCGGACGGGAACAGGCTCAGCGCCACCATCATGGCCAGCCCGATGTTCAATCCCCAGAAGCCGCACCGGACATAGGGCTCCAGACGCGCCCAGGTCGCCTCGGTCGTCGATTCGCGCAGAACGAAGATCATCAATCCGACGCCGAGCATGCCGAACACGCCCATCATCGCGGCGTGCCCATGGTTGGGTGTCAGGTTCGTGCCGATCTCGAAGTAGCTCACGATCGGCATGTTGATGAGGAAGCCAAAGATGCCGGCTCCGGTGAAATTCCAGAAGCCGACAGCCATCAGGAAGTAGAATGTCCATTTGTGACGGAAGGGCGTCTCGGCCTGCCCCCGCGTGACGGTGACGAATTGCCAGGCGTCGAGGGTGATGATCGTGAGCGGCACCACTTCCAGCGCCGAGAAGGCCGCCGACAGCGCCATGTTGAGCTCGCTCTGGCCGTTGAAATACCAGTGGTGGCCCGTGCCGATCAGCCCGCCGCCGAACACCAGGACGACGTCGAGGTAGATGGCGCGCAGCGCGGTGTCGCGCTCGACCAGGCCCAACTCGTAGAAGACGATGCCGACAATGACGGTGATGAAGAGCTCGAAGAAGCCTTCGACCCACAGATGGATGATCCAGAACCGCCAGGTGTCGACGATCGTAAAGTGAGTCGATCCGTCATAGAACAGCGCCGGCAGGTAGAATACCGGTATCGCCGCCGTGGCGATGAGGAAGAACACGACGAGCCTGCGCCGCTGCGGATCGCGCAGCGCCGGCTTCACGTGGCGCCACAGCAGGACGAACCAGAACGTCAGTCCGAGGGCGAGCAGGATCTGCCAGGCGCGGCCGATCTCGAGGAACTCCCATCCCTGATTGCCGATCCACCACCAGAGGTCGCCCAGCCACTGCAGGATACCGGCCCATTCGCCGAGCAGGCTGCCGACCGCGACGAAGACGACGGCGCCGAACAGCAGGTGGATGGCCATGCGCTGTCCGGCCGGTTCATTGCGGCTCAGCATGCCGGCGACGAACAGGGCGCCGCCGACATAGGCGGTCGCGATCCACAGGATCGCGAGCTGGACGTGCCAGATGCGCAGCAGATTGCTCGGGAAGAGCTTCGACAGGTCGAGACCGTAGAAGTCGCCGGGCTCCGCACGATAGTGCGCAACGCCGCCGCCGATCAGAGCCTGCCCGAGGAACAGCACGGCCGCGACCACCATGAACTTCAGCGCCGCCTGCTGCGTCGGCGAGGCGGGCACCGCGGACGGCGAGGCCGCGGCCGTCGCTGGCGGCAGCACCGGCCAGTGCTCGGGCCTGTGCCAGCCGAGCTGGCTGAACTTGCCGTAGGCGAGCAGCACGACGCCGGTCCCGGCGAGCAGGAACAGCAGGCTGAGGGCGCTCCAGATCACGGCGCCGCTGGTCGGCCCGTTGCCGGCCAGCGGGTCATAGGGAAAGTTGTTGGTGTAGGAATGGGAGGTCCCCGGCCGTTCCGCCGTCGATGCCCAGGCCGTCCAGGCGAAGAACGCCGTGAGCGCACGCAACTCGCCTGGATCGTCGATCAACTTTGCCGCCAGGCCGCCGTTCAGCGCCGGCGTCAGGAAGTAGTCCTTCCAATACGCGATCTGGCGGTCGAACGAATCGGCGTCGACCGCCGAAAATTGAAGCACGCCGCTCGTGGCATCGTAGCGGTTGCGTTTCATCGTCCGCGCCACGCTACCGTCGATCTCGGCACGCTGCTCCGGCGTGAGGTCGGCATAGGAGCGCTGGAAGCGCGCCTGCGCCGTCTGGTCGGCCACGGCGAGTGCCCAGTTGTGAAGATAGGCCGCCGAGAAGTCGGGACCGAGATAGGCGCCGTGGCCCCAGATCGTGCCGTTGGCCATCAGGCCGTACTTGAGGAAGACCTGCTGGCCCGCGCCGACATCCTCGCGCGTGAACAGGGTCTTACCCGCCGGATCGACGACCTTCGCGGGAATGGGCGGCGCCTGGCGATAAGCCTCGGCGGTCAGCCCGATCAGGACCGAAAAGCCGAACAGCATGGTGACGATCGCGAGCGCTCGCCACCAGGACGAAAGCGGCTGACCAGCCGCGGCCGGCACTGTCGTCATGTACGCTCCCTGTCGAGCGCAGCCTTACGGCCCCCCATCGCCAGGAACCAATTGCCGAGGCGGCGTCTGCTGCGCAAGTGTCGAAGCTTCAGACGCTGTCTCGACGCCCGAGACCTTATAAGTTGGAGGCCAGTCTCCGCACGGGTGAGGCGGGCAACGCTCAGCCGCGCCGCGCCGCCTCGATCTTGGCGACGTCGATCTTTCTCATGTCCATCATCGCATCGAACGCGCGCTTGGCTTCATCGCCGCCGACCGCCATCGCCTCGGTCAGCACGCGCGGCGTGATCTGCCAGGAGATGCCCCACTTGTCCTTGCACCAGCCGCAGGCGCTCTCCTCGCCGCCATTGCCGACAATGGCGTTCCAGTAGCGGTCGGTCTCCTCCTGATCGTCGGTGGCGATCTGGAACGAGAAGGCTTCGTTGTGCTTGAACGCCGGACCGCCGTTGAGGCCGAGACACGAGATGCCGGCAACCGTGAACTCGACCGTCAGCACGTCGCCCTTCTTGCCGGACGGGTAGTCGCTGGGCGCGCGGTGGACGGCCCCCACCGAGCTGTCGGGAAAGGTCTTGGCGTAGAAGCGAGCCGCCGCCTCGGCGTCCTTGTCGTACCAGAGGCAGATCGTGTTCTTTGCCGTTGCCATTACGTGTCCTTTCGCGTTGAGCCGAACTCCGGTCCTGAGTTGGGGAGCCCGAGCGCATTTCTCCACCCCGAAAGTGAAGGCCCTGCTCATGATCTTCGTCTTCCGGACCGCGAGCTTCCAGCTCGCTCATGATCATGAGCGAGCTGGAAGCTCGCGGTCCGGAAGAGCATGAACGCTCTTAGTCCGGCCGATTCGCCGAAACCTTCGCGACATCGAAGCCGTAGACGCGCGCCGTGTTGCCGCCGACGATCTTGGCCTGCTCGTCGTCGGGAACGCCGGCCAGAATCTGCGACAGGATCTTGCGCGACTGGGGAAACGTCGATTCGCTGTGAGGATAGTCCGAACCCCACATCATGTTGTCGACGCCGATGACGTCGCGCAGGCGGATGCCGATGGCGTCCTCCTGGAAGCTCAGCACGACGTTGCGATGGAAGAAGTCGCTCGGCGTCATGCCGTCCTTGAAGCGGTAGATCGCCTCGCCGTGACGCTCTCGGTACGTATAGTCCATCGAGGAGAGCACATGGGGCACCCATGACAGCTCGAACTCGACGATGGCGAGCATGAGCTTCGGGTGACGCTCGAAGACGCCGGAGAAGATCAGATCGCACATCGAGAGCGCGGGATAGTGGGCCTTGGTCGAGCGGCTGCTGGCGTCACGCAGCGTCTTCTCGCCGAAGCCGCGGATCTTGCCCTGCCGCCGCGTCGCCGTGTGCAGGCTTATCGGCAGGCCGAGCGCCGCCGCAGCCGCCCAGAACGGCTCGTACTCGGGCTGGTCGTAGCGCCGGTCTTCCAGGGGATATTCGGTGATCATCGCGCCGGTGAGACCAAGGCGGGCCGCCCGCTCCAGCTCCCTGATGCCGTCCTGGACTTCGTCCAGGTTGATCATGGCGATGCCCTTCAGCCGCGCGGGATCGGCGCGGCAGAACTCGGCCAGCCAGTCGTTGTAGGCGCGGAAGATGGCGGACATCAGCTGTGAATCCGCCAGCCTGAAGTAGAAGAGCCCCTGCGAGGGATAGAGGACCTCGCCCGCCACGCCGTCGAGGGCCATGTCTACAAGATGCTGCGCAGGATCCCACCCGCCGCTGTGCACGTCTTCCATACGGCCCTGGGCGGAGATGGTCTCCGGTGCCTCGAACCGCGCGCCGGCGTTCGAGATCAGGCCGATCCCGGAGAGGACCTGATCCGCCTCGACCACGATCTGGTCAGCGCCGTCGATCCGCTCGATGCGCGGCGCGCGACCCCGGAACGCCGCGTCGATGCGGGTCTGCCAGAGATCAGGCGGCTCGAAGACGTGGGAGTCGGACGAGAGAATCAGGGACGGCACCGGCACCTCCTCTCACTTGATCAGGGTGGCAGCTTTGGCAACCGGGTCAACGCCGTCAAGGTGAGCCCACGGACAAGCGCCTGGCTTGAGCCAGGTCAATATCGAGTGTTGGCGCCCCGCCGGATACCGCAGCGCAAAGTCGCAACGCCCTGCGGCTGACGAGCAAGCGCCCGGGCCGCCTAAGGCTGCTTCACCAATTGATGCGCAGGCCGAAATTGAGCGCATGGTTGTCGGCGCCCGAGCCGATGTCGCCGTCGTAGCGCAGGTAGAGCTGTGTGGCGGTGGCCACATTGGCACTGGCCTGGAAGCCGATCACCGCCGCGTCGCGCTGCGGCGTCGCGCCGTAGAGGGTGAA
>JACPOB010000104.1 GCA_016185145.1 Rhodospirillales bacterium
GGCGAGGCGCAGGCCGCGCAGGCGGCCGCGCTCGTTGATCAGCACCTGCGCCTCCTCGGCGCCGAAGCCCAGGCGGTGCATGCCGGTGTCGATATGGATGATCGCGTCGAGCGGCCGGTTGAAGCGCTGGGCGGCGGCGCGCCAGGCGTTGAGCTGGCCGAGATGGTTCAGCACCGGCGTGAGGTCGTGCTCGATGAAGTCGGCTTCGGTGTTGGGCAGAAGGCCGTTGAGCACATAGATCGGGTGCTCGGGCATCGCCTTGCGCAGCGCGATGCCTTCCTCGAGATGGGCGACGAAGAACTGCCGGCACCCTTCGGCCGCGAGCCGCGGGCCGACGACCGTGGCGCCGCAGCCATAGGCGTCGGCCTTGAGCACGGCGGCGCAGTCGACCGGCCGCCCGGCGGCGCGGCCGGCATCGCGCAGCCCGCGCCAGTTGGCGGCGATGGCGCCGACATCGACGGTGAGGATCGCGCCGGCCCGGCGCGTGGGGTCGTTGGGAGAAGACATCGTCAAACTCTTTGCCGAGAGTGCAGCCCAAACACCACCTCACCCTGAGGAGCGCACGCAGTGCGCGTCTCGAAGGGTGGGCAACACCAAGACTGGTGCCCACCCTTCGAGACGCATCGCTGCGCGATGCTCCTCAGGGTGAGGTGGTGGGGTTTCACGGTCTCCTCCCAGCGCCGGCTCATTCGAACACCGGCATGGGGCCGTCGGCGTCGGCGGCAAGGTTGCCGAACTTGGTGAACTGGCCCTCGAAGGCCAGCCGCACGATGCCGGTCGGGCCGTGGCGCTGCTTGGCCACGATCACCTCGGCCTTGCCGTAGGTCTGCTCGCAGCGTTGGCGCCAGGCCTCGTGGCGCTCGTTGAACTTCTGGTCGCTCTCCTCGGCGCGGCGCGCCGGCTCGGAGCGGGTGAGGTAGTACTCCTCGCGGTAGACGAACATGACGACGTCGGCGTCCTGCTCGATCGAGCCCGATTCGCGCAGGTCGGCGAGCTGCGGCCGCTTGTCCTCGCGCTGCTCGACGGCGCGGCTCAGCTGCGACAGGGCGATGACCGGGACGTCGAGCTCCTTGGCGAGCGTCTTGAGGCCGCGCGTGATCTCGGAGACCTCCTGCACGCGATTGTCCTGCCGGTTCTTGCCCGAAGGGGAGAGGAGCTGCAGGTAGTCGACCACCAGCAATCCCAGCCCATGCGTGCGCTTCAGGCGGCGGGCGCGGGTGCGAAGGGCGGCGATCGACAGCGCCGGCGTGTCGTCGATGAAGAAGTTCAGGTGCTCCAGCTCGTGGCTGACCGACAGGACCCGGTCGAAGTCGCTGCTGATCATCTCGCCCTTGCGGATCTTCTCGGACGAGACCTCGGCCTGCTCGGCGAGCATGCGGGTGGCGAGCTGCTCCGACGACATTTCGAGCGAGAAGAAGCCCACGACCGCGCCGTCGACCACCTTCGGGCGGCCCTCGACCATGTCCTCCTTGTAGGCGCGCGCGGCATTGAAGGCGATGTTGGTGGCGAGCGCGGTTTTCCCCATGGAGGGGCGGCCGGCCAGGATGATCAGGTCCGACCGGTGCAGGCCGCCCAGCAGCTGGTCGAGCTGGAAAAGGCCGGAAGCGACGCCCGTGAGCTGGCCGACGCGATGGTAGGCCGCTTCGGCGGCGACCGTCGCTTCGGTGAGCGCGACGCGGAACGCCTTGAAGCCGCCCTCGGTCTGGCCGGTGCTGGCGAGGTCGTAGAGCTTCTTCTCGGCGACCTCGATCTGGCTCAGCGCCGTCTCGTCGACGTCGCCGCTGCCGAAGGCGCCGTTGACCACGGTCTCGCCGATGTCGATCAGCTGGCGGCGCAGGTAGAGGTCGTGCACCACCTGGCCGAAGGCGGTGGCGTCGATGACGTGGACGGAGGCTGCCGCCAGCCGCGCCAGATAGGCCGCACCGCCGGCCGCTTTCATGTCCTCGTCCTGCTCGACGTAGGTCTTCAGCGTGACCGCGCTCACGATCTGGCCGCGCTCGATCAGCTTGGAGAGCGAATCATAGAGCTTGCCGTGCAGGGGGTCGGCGAAATGTTCCGGCCGCAGGAACTCGGCGACGCGCTGATAGGCGGCGTTGTTGATGAGGATTGCGCCCAGCAGCGCCTGTTCCGCCTCGAAATTGTGCGGCGGCTCGCGCAGACGGATGTCTTCGGCGCCGGGCAGGCGCGTGACGTTCGACGAATCTTTCAACGGCTCCATGGCAGAGCTTCTTAAAGACGCGAGGGGGGCGTTCACCACCGCTAATCGATGGTGTGGACAGGAATACCTGAAAGGCGGGGACAAGTCTCGCGCCGCGCGAGGATGGCTGTGCCGACCCGGATCCTTCGCGCGGCCTGCGGCTTCGACAGGTCCGGCGGACTGGCTGTCCGGCCTTCTGGCGGCCCGTCGCGGATATGGCCATCGCAAGATCACGGCGGCACCGATCGACATGTCCGGGAGAATGCACGCTCGGTCACGCACCGTAATAACCAAGGTGCTAATAAAACACCCAGGTAATCATGCGCCGCGACACATTATTTGTTTTTTTCGCACCGTACGGGGCCTGCGCGCGCAAATTTGGCCATTGCAGTCAGTGCAGTCACCCGCCGCCGCATCCTGCTGAACCGTCACCCTCGGATGTACCATTGGCTTGCGCAGCAGTTCCCCTTAGCGCCAGAGGTGCCGCAGCTCGTGCTGAGTCGGCCAGCGCCTCCAACCGCGTCCGAAATGTCTTTGCGGAGCATGCTATTTCCATCGAGTCCTGCTGGCGGATGATTTGCCAACCAAACCGCGCAGTTGGTGGACCCCGTCGGGTGATGCGCAACAGATAACGGCTGGGTGACTTCATCTGTTGAACAAGGCCTATCCTGAAGCCGATCGATCTGCCTGAGACATTTGAGATGCGCCGACGATCCCGACGGCTCGACCTCGAGGCGGACTTGCAACTTCTCGTGTCAAACAGCAATCGCGCGCTTTTTATGCAGCACGCTGCATCCTTCCTAGCCACTGCAAGGTAGAAGGCAAAAATTACATATCGCTGACTATTCCGTGTGTCTCAGGTCGCTTATGCACGTCATCCTTGGGCAATGTGCGAGTCATTGAGGCGGAACGGCGCTTCAATTGGACAAAGGAAAGACCCTTCAGCATGTCCCGCGCATAGGCCAGGCACGCCCGAATGTCGTCGGCACTAATCCCGGGATAGTTCCCGAAGATTTCCTGTTCAGTCCAACCGTCAGCGAGGAGCCCGATCACGAATTCGACGGACAGCCGCGTGCCTCGAATCACCGGCTTGCCGGCGAGGATCGCGGGATCGAGAACGATGCGGTCTTGGACAAGAGTATCCATGCATCATCCCGACAACAGATGACCTGATTCTATTGGAATTGGCAGCGCACCACCACTTCCCCAGAATTGCTCTTGCGCCATCGTAGACCGAGCTTGGCCGATTCTGCAGTGAATTTGGCCGAAAGAAGCACCCAATAAAAGTCGACGTCCGGAGCGTGATGCAAATTGATTGCCCAACGCGCCTTCCATTAGGGTGAACGCGTTCCGGCAGCAGTGTCCTGTACGCTTGAGGGAGCATCAGGACGAACGCGGTCGGCGGCGGCGCGTAGTCCGCTGGATGGGAAAAAACAGCAAGCAAGATCGGCGGCGGCGATGCGTACGCACGAATCGCCAAGGGCGAAGCTTTGCCCAAAAGCCCGGCCGCCGGCTGAAAGGATGACGATGTCGGCAGCCGCACCTGACCCCCAGGTGGCGAGAACGACGCCTCGCTCCGCCTTGCCATTGCCTGCCGCGACGACGGCCTGAGGAATTGCCATGAGCATCTACGATGACATCGCCGGCTTCGACACCTCGTCGCTGGGACTGGGCGCTGCGGCGCTGCAGGGCGGCCAGGCCGGCATCGACGTGGCCAACGCCGCGTTCGCCAACCTGTCGGGCGCGGCGCGCTATTCCAACGCCGTCGCCCTGATCGAGGCGGCTGCCGGCGATGGCGGTGTCAGCCCGGTACGCGCGCTGCTGGCGTTCGTCGACCGCCTGAACCAGCTCGACGGCGATGGCAGCCACTTCGCGGCAATCGGCGCAGAGATAGCAGGCCTCGTCGCGTCGGGTGGCCTCGACGCGGCAGCGGCCGCGGCCGACTTCTTACCCGCCGTCAACGCCTTCCAGATCGGCCGCGGCGAGGCGGCGAGCGTCCTGATCGCGGCGGCCAACAGCGGTGCGTTGGATGTCCAGCTCGTGGCCGGCTGCTACCTCGGCCAGCTCATCACGCGCGGCAGCTTCGAAGGTGAAGGTGGTGTATGGCCCGGCGGCACGCTCAGCATGACGGCCGCCGTTCAGGCCATCCACAATGCCGTCGTCAGCGGCAGCCTGGGCGAAACCCAGGCCTACGCCGTGCTGGCCGGACTGATGGTCAGTCCGTTCCCGGCGCCCGGCTTCCAGGCCATGAACGAGCTGAGGTCGCTGATCGGCGGCGACAGCGCCGCGCTCAGCGACGTGATCGACATCTTCATCGCCTCCGTCGGCGCCATCCCGTTCGACGTCGGCTATTCGGCCGCCCAGACCATCATGAGTCTGGTGACGCCGTTCAGCACGCCCGACCTCTCCCTGTCCGAGCTGGCGAGCCACGTCCATAGCGCGCTGACCGCGGGGACCATTACCGTCGAACAGGCCATCACGATGGTGGTCAGGTTCGCGCCCTCGTACTCCTCCGACGCCATCGCCGCCGCCAATGCCGTGGCGGCCGAGGTCCTCGCCCTCATCGACGAAGGCATCGTCCCGCAATCGCAGGCGCTGGAGATCCTGACCTCGGCAGGGCTGGGCAGCGGCGCCTTCGCGGCGGCGCGCTACCTCGTGGCCGTCGCCGCCACGGATCCCGACGCCGCCCCCGTGGCCGGCCTTTGCCTCGCGACCCTGGTCGACACCACGACCCCGACATTCATGATGCCGGGCAACGTGATGACGGCGCAGCAGGCCGTCACCTCGATCAACACCGGCGTGTCGCTGGGCGGCCTGTCGGGGGCCAGCGCCGTCGTCCTGCTGACGGCGATGGCCTTCGTTCCGGGCGGCGTTACCCCTGACCGCAGCGCCATGAACGCCGCCGCCGACGGCGTGCGCGGGCTGCTCGCCGGCACCATCGGCGGCAGCGATGCGGCCGCCGCCGTCGTCGGCGCCCTCGCGCCGCTCGGCTTCACGGCCGAGCAGGGCGTCAGCTTCCTCCTCGCCCTGGGGGCCAGCGGCTTCCAGCAGATTTTCGGCAGCAGCGTCATCTGGGTGAACAACGCCGACCTCGCCGCCGCCGCGTCCGTCGCCATCGCCGGGCTGATCCACGATCACAACCTGTCGGCGGCGGAGGTCGGCAACGCCCTCGACGCCGTCCTGCCGCTCGGCGCCGACGACGCCTCGCTCGCCATCTCCACCCTCATCAAGGCGGCGCCGACGCTGGCCACGCTGGAGACGGGCGCCTACGCGGCCATTGGCGCGGCGCTGGCGCACGCCGCCGAGATCTCCGGATCGCACGCGATGGGGCAGGTGTCCGACCGCGTGCGCGGCCACGAGATCGATGCCGAAGCGGGCGCCGCCATCGTTGCCGGCTTCGCCGGCGCGGGGACGGTCGAGGATCAGGTTGCCGCGGGCCGCGGGCTCAACGACATCGTCCACTGGAGCACCCTGTCGCCGGCCCAGGCCCTCGCCGTCATCGACGCGGCCGTGACGGCAGCGACACTGACGAAAGCGCAGGCGATCGTCGTGCTGGCTGGCGCGGCCACCGCCGCGTCGCCCGAGGGGCTCGCCGCCACTCTCGCGCAGATCGTCACCTACATGGATGCCGACGCGACCGCGGGCTGGGCTGCCCTCGACGCGGCGGTCGCGGCCACCGCGCTGAGCGGCGCGCAGGGTCTGTACCTCGTCGTACAGCTCTCGAGCCTCGCTTCGGCGCAGACGGCGGACGCCGCGACCGCGACGATGCTGTCGTGGGTGGATGACGGCATCATTGCCGCCGCCGACGCGGCCAGCCAGCTCCTGGCCCTGGCGGACGGCGGCGCGGCGGCGCTGCGGGCCGTCGCGGGCGCCAACATCGGGGCGATGATCAGCCATGGCGCGCTCGACATCCCGACGGCGATCGCGCTCGTCGACGCGGCAGTGCCGGCGACGCTCGATGCCGACATCGCCATCGTCGTGCTGGCCCACATGTCCGCGGCCGGCGACGAGGCGCTGCACGCGGCCGTGCTGGACGAGATCAATGCCCTGATCGCCGGCGGCGACATCGGCCTGACGAACGTCGTCACGACCTTGCAGGCGCTGCTGCCGGGCGCCTCCGCCGCGCTCCAGGCGGTGCTCGACGAGGCGCTGGCGATCCTGCTGACCGATCCCGCGACACTTGCCCAGACGGCCGGACTGGGTTCGCCTGCCGCGGTCCAGGCGGCAGCCAACGCCATCGCGCTGCTGTTCACCACCGATCCTGCGGCCGCGCAAGGCATCCTCGACGCCCTCTCGGGCCGCATCGAAGGCGGCGACCTCAGCAGCGATCAGGCGGCGACCCTGCTGGCCAAGATCTATGCGCGCGGCGGCGATGCCGCGCCGGCGGCCCTTGCCACGATCGTCGGCCTGACGAGCCTTCACGCCGGGCAGTCGAGCCCGGATATTCCGGCGGCGACGATGGCCAACGCCATTGCCGCGCAGGTATCGGCCGGCGCGCTCGATGCCGCCGAGGCCTTCGTCGCCTTCGGGGCGCTGTCATCGCACGGCAGTCCGGTCAACGCGGCGGTGGCCGGGCTGATTGCCGGCGGCAGCCTCTCCGTGAGCGCGCTCGATGCCGCCGTCGATGCGGGCCAGTACAGCGATTCGAATGCCGTCGCGGTGCTGCGAAGCGTCGTGCCCGGCGCCGCGCCCGCCCTGCGCACCGAAGCGCTGGCCGAGATCCAGGCGCTGGTGAGCGCGAACAATGCGCTGGCGGCACAGGCGTTGCCGACCTTCATCCAGCTCGCCGTCGGCAGCGACCACGACCTCCGACTCGTCGGCCGAGACGGGATCGAGGCGCTGGCCGCGGCCTCGCCCGGCGTGGGCGATGCGGCGTTCCTGCAGCTGCTTTCCTACCTGCCCGTTCCGGACACGGCTTTCCTGACGGATCTGCGGGCGACGCTCGTCGCGCTGCTCGAAGGCGGATACCTGACGGCGGCGCAAGCGATCCAGCACATCGACGATCAGCTGTCGCCCAGCAATCCAAGCCCGCTGATCAACGCCTTCCAGGCAGTGGACATCCTGGTGACGCTGTCCGCGGTCGATGGCGCGCGCACAGCGATCTACGACTACATACGCCAGGAGGTCGCAGCCAACTCGGCGGCCCAGGCCGCCGGGCCGAGCCACCCCATGTGGGCGTTCACCGCCCAGCCCGTCATCGCCGCGCTCGCCAAGGGCACGGCCGCGGACCTCGACCATGTCGAGCAGACGGCGCTCACGATCGTCAGCATCAGCGCCACCCTTACCACCAGCCAGGTCGTTACGAGCCTGGGGCAGGGGAGCACCGCCCTCATCGTCGTGGTTGCCGGTTTCATCAATCGCGGGATGACGGAGTTCGGGTCGTATCTCGCGGCGCGCATCGCCGGCCTGCCGCTGTCCGAGCAGATCGGCAGCCTCGACGTCATCAGCTCGCTGATCGGCAATACAGTCGACGACCTGCAGCTGTCGGACGCAACCGAACTGCTGCTCGCCATCTATGCCGGCGGCGCCAAGGCGGCGGCGTTGGCCGAGCTGGCCGATATCGGCGCCAGTGTCAGCTTCTTCATCATGGCCGCCACGACCTCGGGGTCGACCACACTCGCCAACGGCGTGGAGGTGATGGCGGCGCTGGCGACGAGCGGTGCGCCCGGCTTCGATGCCGCCATGGCGAACTTCCTCGGCGACCTGCTGACAGGCGTCCAGTTCACGCCGGCGGCGGTGATGTCGGCGCTCGAGGCGGCCGTCGCCGACGACGCCCTTACGGCACAGGAGATGGTGGCGCTGCTGCAGGACGTGCTCGTCGCACGCCTGGATCCCGCCGATCTTCCTGCCACCGCGACGCTGCAGAGCACGATCCTCGCCGAGATCGACGCTCTGATCGCCGCCAACCACGTCACCTTCGCCGAGGCCGTGACGGCGATGGCGTCGTCCGCCTCAGGCCGGTCCGGCGCGATGCTTCTTGCCATCGGTAGCGAGATCGTCGCCTTCGTCGGCGGCCATGCGGGATCCCAGGCGGCGAGCGTCGCCGGCATCCTGGCAGCGTCGACCGGCGCCATCACGGGCGCCGAGGCGCTCGGCCTGCTGGTCGGCGTGGCCATTTGGGGAGGGGCGGACCTGCAGGTGGCGGCGGGCGGCGGCATTGCCGGGCTCGTCACCGCCGGCAGCGTCACGTCGAATGACGCCGCGATCGGCATCTACAACGCCTTCCTCCACAGCGGCCTCGCTCTCGGCCACCTAGTCGCGGTCACGGAGGGCTTGTGGGCCAACGGCGGCATCGGCGTCGGCGCCGAGGTGCTCTACCAGGTCGCCTCGCATGGGCTCGCGACTTATGCGGACTTCGCCAGCCAACTCGTCACGGCTGTCGATGCCGGCACGCTTGCGGCCGGCGACATGATCGACGGCGCTGTGGCTGTCGTCCTGCGGGCGAGCAGCACTGCCGCCGGCGCGGACTTCGTTGCCGCGCTCATCTCGCACGGTGTGATGACGGCCGACGATGCGGTCGCCGAACTCGGGGCTTCGATCTCGCCGTCCGGCCTCAACGCCATCGACGTCGTCTCCATCATCGCCCATGTGACCGCCGATCTTCCGGCCTCAGCGCACTTGCTCGGCGTCGGACTGGCCGAGCTTGCCGCCGGCGGGCAGCTGTCCTTCTCCGACGTCGGCACCGCCCTGTCGGCTGCGCTCGCCAGCCCGGCCGTGCTGAGCTTTGCGCAAGCAACCTGCTGATCGGCGCCGGCACGGTGGCGGAGGTTGCGGCACAAGCGGGAGCGGCGCTGATCGCGCTCATCGGCAGCGACGCCCAGCGCCTGGCCGACGCGCTCGACAGCATCGGCGACGCGATCGGCGTCGGGACGCTCACGCCCGTCGGCGGCGTCGCGTTGATGGTCGGTATCGCCGAAGCGGGTGGGCAGAGCCAGAAACTGGCGGTGGCCGAAGCTCTGGACGCGCTGGTCCAGGGCGGCGTCGTTGCGTACGGCGATGTGGCGGGCAGCCTGACGTCGGAGGTTGCGGCTGGGCGCATGACCGGTGCCGACGCCGTGTTCGTCTTGCTGCATCTGGTGCACGACGCGACGTCGACCGGCCAGTTCGTCTCGTTCGTCAACTATCTGCTGGGCCAGGAGGCGCTTTCGGCCGGCGATGCGACCGGTGCCGTGCTCGCGGCGGTGCGCGACACTGCCTCTTTCGCGCCCGGCGCCGCGGTCGACCTGCTGATCGACCTGGCTGAGAGCCATGTGCAGACACCGGTCGATGCCGTCGACAGGGCCGTCATCGTCCAGGCCGGCGCCGCGCTGGCGAGCCTGGTGACCGGTGGCGAGGTCACCGCCGCCTCGGTGCTGGACCAGCTCGCCTGGCCGCCCTTCGCCGTCGTGCCCTTGCTCGCCGCCATCGAAGTGGCCGCCGGTCCACAGTCGTCGCTGGGGCAAGGAGCGCATGTCGCGCTGCTCACGCATGTGACGGGCGGCTTCACCTATGACGTCGTCCAATATGTTGGCCAGCTGATCGGACCTCAGGGGCTCACGGCGGCGCAGAGCCTGCCGATCCTCGTGGACATCTCGCTCCACGGCGGTGTCGAGGGGCAGATCGCGGTCGGGCAGGTGTTCGCGCGCCTCCTCGCCGAGCATGCCGCCACGACGACCGAGCTGCATTCGGCGCTGTACGTCGACAGCGTCTCCAACGAGGCGGCGGCGATGATGCTCGCCGCGATGATCGATCCCGTCGCCGCCACGATTCCTGTGGCGGTGCTGGAGCTGATCGTATCCGCGGTCCGCCTGCCGCCAGGCGCGGACAGCTGGCAGCCTTACGTCCAGCCGCTGATTGCGGCGCTGTCGAGCGCGACGCTCGGCGAGGGGCCGGTCTACCAGGCCAATGGCCTCACCCTGGCGCAGGCGGTGCTGGCCATCTCGGCCTACGCCCGCGTCGGCGACCCGGACGTCATGCATGACGCCGGCGCGGCGATTGCTGCGCTCGCCCAGACATACCGCGCGACGGACAGCGTGTTCGCCCTGCTCGGTCGGGCGCTGGTAAGCGATCCCCCATATGGCAACCTCGCCGGCAGGCAGATCGCCGAGGTCGGTGTCGCGCTCGGCTTCACGCCCGAGCAAACGGTGCAGATCGTGGCGAACGGCACTGACCACGGCCTCACGCCGGCCGATGTGGTTACCGTGCTGGCGCGGCTCACGGCGTACGATACCGTCGCCTTCGGCTCCCTGGCGGGTGCCGCGATCGTCGGCCTGACGGACGACCATTTTACCGTCGCGCAAGCGATGAATATTTTCCTCGGCCTGGCCGGCCTTTCCGCCGACCAGATGATCGTGATTCTCGCGAGCACCGCTGGTGCCGGCACGGCTGACGACCAGTTGGCCGTCGGCCGTGCGATCGTGAACCTTCCGGCCTTCGATCTCGCGCTCCTGGCCCAGATTCCGGATGACGCCGTCGAGATGGTCGCCCTGGGAATTGCCTCGAGCGGATCGCCGAACGCCCAGGTCATCCTCGTGCCGCTGTTCCTCATCGCAGGACAGCACCTGGATCCTGCGACGATGATGCAGGCGCTCGAGGCCGGCGTCACCACGGGCGCGCTGTCGGTCACCGACGGTCTCCGCGCATTGGTCAACCTCAGCGTCGACGTGAGCCGCCATTTGGGCGACGACGCCCTGGCGCTCCGCACGGACCTGCACGAAGGACTCGTGGCCATCGTGCAAGGCCGCCTCTCCGGGGCCGAGGCGATAGGCCTCCTGCTGGGATCGGTGCCGGCGGCCGAGCCAAACGCGGACAAGATGAGGGCGGAAGTCGGCGGCATGCTCGCAGCCCTGGCCGATGCGGGGCTCGCGAGTGCAGCGACCATCACCACGGCGCTGGCTGACGCCCTGGCCGCCGGTGCGTTGACGGGTTCGGACGTGGCGGCCTTCGTCACCGGCGCGGCGATCAATCGCGAATACACGAACCCGTTTCCCGATACGCGCGATTTCGCAGCGGCACTCGGTGACGCGCTGGGTGGCTTGATCGAAGCCGGAAGCATCGGTGCCGCCGACGCGATGGCCGGTGTGCTGGCGACGCAAACCTGGTTCCGCATGGCTTGGTACCCGGGCGAGGTGACGCTGCTGGCGGCCGTGGCGGGGCATGATGTGGCGGGGCTGCAGACGGCGGTGGGCCACGCGCTCGCCGCGCTCTTCCAGTCGGGCCAGTTCGACGTCACCAGCGGCATGCCGGTGTTCGATGCCATGGTGGGCGCGGCGGACGGGCTGACGGCGCACCAGGCCATGGTGGCGCTCTTCGGCATGGCCGACGGCTTCGAAGGGGGGATCGTCGGCCTTGGCGGGCTGCGTATCGTCGCCATGGAGCTCGGAACCCTGATCGGCCGCGGCGCCCTCACGATGCAGGAGGTCGGTAATGGCGTGACGGCGGAGATATCTGCCGGCCACTACGCCCCGGCGTACGGCATCGCATTCCTGACCTACGTGGCAGCGGCCAACCCTGCGTTCACCGGCGTCGCGGCGGGAGAGATCGCCGAACTCATAAGTGGAGGCCTCACCCAAGTGGAGGCGATGGACGCGCTTCTCGTCACGGGCAGCGACCTCGCGGCGGCGCGCATCATCGGAACGCTGGCGGATCAGGACATCCTGACATACGGCCACGCCGCCAACGCCATTGTCGCGGCACAAGGCGATGGCCGCCTGTCCATGGACCACGCCACCAGGCTCCTGATCAGCTTGACCGAGACGGCGGACGAGGCCGGGGTGGCCTACCTGGCGTACGCGTTCGGAGACCTCATCGAACGCGGGCTCGACCCAGTCGCGGTGCAGACGGTGTTCTTCCAGTCGCTGCAGGCCAACATGGTCTCGATCGAACAGGCGTCGTCCATGGTCGCCTATTTGGCGGGCGCCATCACCGGCCTGGCCAACGCGGACGACTATCATTACGCCCTGGGCTCGGTGTTGGCCCAGGCCACATCGGAGGTCGGTGTCGGAGCGGTCGATCGGGTCTATGAGCTTCTCGCCATCGACGCTCACGATGTCGTCGGGCTGCTGACCTGGATGCACAGCATCGCCGGCACACACACACGGTGGATCATCGGGCAAGAGCTCTGGAAGATGCACGACGATGGCGGTGTCGCCCTCGACGCCATCTTCGGGCGGATCGTCGCCACCCTCGGCGGCGGCGCGTCTTGGATGGAAGGAGCGCTCATCGGCGCGATGGCCGCGACCGCCAATGCCGCGCGGCAGGTCGCTGTCGGCCACGCGCTGGGTGAGTTCATCGTCGCCGGCGGTATGACGCTCGATACTGCCATGGGGGGCCTCGCGCTGACCGGGCTCAGCGGCGACCAATACTTGATGCTGATCCTCAGCGTCGCCGGCGGCGGGGGCCAGGCGGCGGAGCTCGGCATCGGCCTTTACTTCGGTGGCCGGTTGGCCGGGATTCCGGTCGGCAGGGAGGATGTCGACCTCGCTACCGTCGCGCTGTTCGACACCGCGGTCGCAGCCGGTGCCTTGACGGTCCCCGAGCTCGTCGGGGTGCTGATCGGCATGGGCATGGTGCAGTACCCGAGCCCATACGCGGTACGCACGTCGGTCTATGCCCTGGACGCACTCGTGACCAGCGGCCGCATCACGGCGCAAGACGCCATGGCCGTGATCGACGGCATGGCTCCGTCGCTCGACGGGGTGGAGCTGATCTACTGGCTCGCCAATGCCTCCCGGTTGCCCGGACTGCACGACGCGGTTGCCGTCGAAATCGCCGAACTCGTCGCCGACGGCATGCTGAGCGCCGCACAGGCAATGGGCTACATCGAGCAACTGGTAAACGAGCCGCCGATCGGCACCGCCTACAATCTGTGGATCAGCGGAGACAACGCGGCCAAGCTGATGATCAGCATCGCCGGCCACGGCGACGCCGCGCTTCAGGATGCGGTGGGGACGCACCTCGCGAACCCGGCCCTGATGTTCAGCGGGGCCTTCATGGCGGAAATCGCGGCAGCGGTGACCGACGGCAGCCTGTCGGCCGAGGGCGCGATCCATGTCATCGTGAACCTCGTGGGGGCGCTCGCGTCCGATTCATCGGCGACAGTGCGCAACTGGGCCGTCTCGCAGCTCGATCACTATGTCGACGATGGGCTGGTCACCGCCCAGACGGTTTCATCCATACTTGTGGACGCTGCCGCGCACGCCACGACGGCCGGCTTGACCTCTCTTGGCGTCGTCCTGGGCACCATCGGCACCGGCTTTGCCGCCATCCACGACGCGATTGCGGACAGCAGCATCACGGCGGAGCAGGGGCTGGCGCTCCTGCTTGGCGTCGGCACGGTCCGGGATATCGGCGATCCTGTGTTCCAGGCCGCGCGCGACGAGATCGTGTCGCTCGTCCAGGCCGGCGCGCTCACCGCCACTGCGGTCCTGGACGCCGCACGGGCGGCCGGCGAGGCGGGCCGGCTGAGCGAATCGCATGTCGACGTCATCGCCTTTTCGATCTTCGGCGATGGCAGCGCGGCGGACGACGCGGCCATCGGCGCGTATGCCGTGACCAGGGTGGACCACCTCGGCGACCAGTTCGGAGTGGGTGACGACAGCTACTTCACCGGCATCCTGGCCGAAACGGGCGTTGCCTTCCTGAAGGTCCAGAACGGCCAGATGACGGCCGCGGCGGCGATCGCGTACATCAAGGAGTACGCCGCGGAGCATGACGTGTCGGCCTATGCCGGCATCTTCGCCCTGGAGGGGCTGTTCCAGCGTTACCAGAACGGCGCCGCGAGGACGCTCGTCCACGACGCGCGGGTCGACATGATCGCCCTCGGCGATCTTGCGGCCGAGCTCGCCGGGCGCGTCGCCGAGGGCACCACGTCCGCCTATGTGCAGAGTCCGCAGGGAGGTTACCAGTTCGAGGCTGCCGACCCCAACGCGCTCACCAGAGCGGAGGCGCTGCAGATCCTGGACTGGGAGGCGGGTCTCGCCTTCACTCAGGACCAGGTGGCGCTCGCGCGCTACATGTTCGCGAACGACCTGTGGGTGGCGCAGCAGGTCCGCCTCGATTCCAGCCCAAGCAGCCCGATTTCGATGACCAATGTCGTCAACGGCATGCTGCCGGGCAATCCCTACCTCAACACGTTCCCGGACGTCGGCCGCTCGGGCTACGCCTACGATCTCGCCCTGGTGTCCCTGATGGAGCGGGTGACGGCGCCGGACCGCGTGCCCGACCAGCAGGACTACACGATCACGCTCGAGGCGCTCAGCACGCGGCTGACGAAGGGCATCGCGCAGGATGCGCTGATCTCCCAGTACGTCGCCGGCAACCTCAACTTCGCGCAGGTGCTGGAAGCGCTCGACAAGGAGGTCGCCGCGACCGGGCTCGGCTCGACCCCGGCCCATCAGCAGCTGATGCACGCCATGTCGATGGCCTGGCTGAACCTGCGCGCCCGCGAGTACATCGCCGAGCATCCGGGAACGGATGGGGCCATCGAAGCCGCGCAGTTCATGCAGCAGCTGCGCGACCCGCAATACGGCGACGAGCTCCTCACCGGCTACGGCGCGCTGCTTGCCATGTCCTCCTCGGGTGCGGGCGCCCTCGTCAGCGTCCTCGACAAGCAGGCCGCCTACCAGGAAGCGTTCAGCCTGATCCGCAGCCGCACGCCGGTGACCACGCAGCTGAGCGATCGCGATCAGGCCGTTATCGATGCGCTGACTCCCATGGCCAACGGCATGGAGTGGGCGTTGGACAAGGTTCCGATCGGCCGTGCCTTCCTCACCGTCGGCGAGGATCCGACCGACGCTGCCGCCTATGCGCGGCTCGGCGCTCACGTCGGAGCGATCTTTGCCAACAAGCTCGCCGTCGACGCGCTGTTCGCTCATACGCCGTGGGGCGCTGCCATAACCGCCGCCAAGTTCGGCGCGCAGGTCGGCCTCTTCGTCCTCAGCATGGGCGCCGTGCAGGACGCGATCGGCGAGGGCCCGACGCTCTACCTGCGCGGCCAGCTCACGGTCGCCGGCGCGACCGCGAGCCTGCTCGGCGACACCATCTCCGACCTCGGCCAGGCGGGCGCGGAGATCGCCATCCAGTCGGCGCCGCACTTCATCGCCTTCTCCGATGCGGTCAGCCGCGGCGACGCGGAGGGCATCGCCAGTTCCATCGGCGAGATCGCCATGGACTACTACATGCTCCAGACCGGCGTGGACCTGCGCCTCTATGCGGCGGTGGGCGAGCGCTTCGCGGACCTGATCGTCCACCTGTTCACCGGCGACACCGGCGCGCTGGGCGACGACGTGCGGGCGCTGGGCGCTGCCTACCTCGACACGATCATCCAGAACCCGTACCTCGCCGCGATCGGCGAGCGGATGGTCCAGTACGCCCATACGATCAACGGCGCACTGGCGGACATCAACGACTCGTACCGCATCCTCGGCCAGAACGCCCTGACCGGGCTGCTGCTGGTCGGCACCCGCCTCGACGATGCCGGCAACGCGATCAAGGACGTGGCCCACAAGGTCGGCGGCTTCATCGGCGACCTGCTGCATGGACTGGGCATCGACGGATACATCTCCGGCGCCACCGTCTTCGCGGATGCCAACTTCAACGGCGTGCGCGATGCCGGCGAAGCGTGGACCACGACGGATGCCAACGGACGCTATGCGCTCGAATCGGGCGGCGCCCCGTTGATCCTGCAGGGCGGCTTCGACACCGCCACCAACCTGGCCTTCACCGGAACGATGCTGGCCCCGGCAGGCTCCACCGTCGTCACCCCTTTGACGACCTTGATCCAGAAGGTGGCGGCCTCCACGACCGGCGATCCGGTCGCGGCCCAGCAACTCGTCGCTTCGGCGCTCGGGCTCAGTCCCAGCCTCGACCTCAACGATCTCGACACGATCGCCGCCACGCGCACGGGCATGACAGGCGGTGCCGATGCGTTCGCGTCGGCGTCCAGCATTCTCAACACCGTCTCGCTGCTGAAGGCGGCCGGAGCCGCCGCCGATCCATTCGACTCTCTGGCTGCCCGCATCGTCTCGGCGCGCGCGCTCGACCTGACCGACAGCGCCACCCTCATGGCCGTCGCGGCGAGCGCGGGCCTGCCCGGCGACATGGCTTCCGCCGTCACGCAACTGGCCGCGGCCAGCAACGCGCTGGTGGAGCAGGCGGGCGCCACGGCCACCGATCCCCTGAGGTTCCTGCGCTACGTGACGTCCGTCAGCATCGCCGCGCAAGGCAATACAGCACACGACCTGGCCGCGGCGGGCTCCGATCCGGCGCAGCTCGCCAGTGTCCTCGCCGATCATACCGGCGCCAGTCTCGCCAATCAGATCGCCGGCAACCGCACCCAGGTCGGCGGGTTCGGCGACGGCGGGGGCGGTGGCGAGGTTCCGCTCAAGATCAGCGCCGACGGCCACGGCATAGAGCTCGACGGCAGTGGGGTCGCCGGCAACTGGGTCCGGCTCTCGGCGATGGACTCCGGCAAGCATGTCGGCGCGACGCTCGTGGTCTATGCGGTCGATGCCGCTGGCAACCGCATCGATCGCGACGATCACCATGCCGGTGCCGACGTGACCCTCGACAAGGCCGCCCTCTCGGCGGTGGGCGTGGTCCAGGACGACCACGGCGGCAACCTGATGTTCGGCGGCCAATCGGTCTACCTGGCCGCAGGCGAGCAGCTGCGTTTCGCCGTCCTGGACGGCAGCCACGCCGTCGACATGGCGCCGAGCACGCAATTCGTCGCCCGCGGAGACGGCTCGCTGTACGCCTCGATCGACGGCATGCAGCTGACCGCGTTCACGAGCAACGCTCTGTCCAGCGCGGCCACGCTTGCCGGTACCCAGCGCGACACCGGAGAGGCCTTCGTCTTCCTCAAGCAGGGTCAGACGATGAGCGTCGAACTGGCGGGCAGTTCCGCCAATGCCAACACGCTGGGATTCGTCCGCGTCGACATGGATCCGGCGACCGGCGAGTGGAGCGTCGCCGGGGTTGCCCATGGCAGCACCGCTGCCTTCGCCGAAGCGGTCCGCAGCCACATGGACGGCGGCATTTGGGAAACCCATGGCGGCGACTTCGCCGCAACGGCGCAATGGACCGTGGCGGGCGCGACCGGTTACTACGCACCGGTCCTGATCACGGCGAGCGGCCAGGTGTTCGTCGTCGGCCACGACAATCCCGGCGGCCATGAACAGATCCGCATGTTCGGCGAGAATACGTTCGGCTTCGAGGATCTCGCCTACAACCAGGGGTCGGACTTCGACTACAACGACATGGTCATGCGGCTGAAGCCCGCGTCAGACCACATCATCTGATCGGCTCTTCTGGAGCGCGAGCCTCTATTCCGCCGCCATCGATCGCTTGATCGTGACGCCCTTCTCGGCGTCCAGCATGTAGTCGCGCGTCAGCGGGACGGCGTCCTGCTTGCGCGCGAGCTGGAGCTGGAAGACCATCTGGTTCATGTACCGGAACGCGACCTCACAGCCGGCGAGGTAGAACTCCCACATGCGGCAGAAGCGGTCGTCGTAGCCCGCGACCTGCTTGATGCGCTCGCGGTTGGCGAGGAAGCGCTGGCGCCAGTGGCGCAGCGTCTCGGCGTAGTGCAGGCGCAGGACCTCCATGTCGGTGACCCACAGCCCGACCTTCTCGATTGCCGCCAGCACCTCGGACAAGGCAGGGGTGTAGCCGCCGGGGAAGATGTATTTGCGCAGCCAGGTGTTGGTGCCGCCCGGCGGCTCCATGCGGCCGATCGAGTGCAGCAGCATGACGCCGCCGTCGTCCAGGAGCTCCTTCACCTTGGTGAAGAACTCGACGTAGTGGGCTGAGCCGACATGCTCGAACATGCCGACCGAGACGATGCGGTCGTAGCGGCCGGGCTCTTTGCGATAGTCGAGCAGCTTGAAGCGCACGTGGTCGGCCACGCCGCCCTCCAGCGCGCGCCGGCTGGAGACGGCATGCTGCTCCCTGGAGAGCGTGACGCCGGTCACGTCGACGCCGAACTGCTGGCCGAGGAAGAGGCCGAGCCCGCCCCAACCCGATCCGATGTCGAGCACTCGCTGGCCGGGCTGCAGCAGCATCTTGGCGGCGATGTGCTGCTTCTTCAGGAGCTGCGCTTCTTCCAGGGGTTCCTCGCCAGTCTTGAAGTAGGCGCAGGAATACTGCCGGTCACGGTCGAGGAAGAAGTCGTAGAGCTGGTCCTTGAGGTCGTAGTGGTGGGCGACGTTGCGCTCGGCCTTGCCGACCGGATTGTACTGCTGCAGGACGCGCATCCAGCGCTGCAGGGCGTACGACCACTTCACCATGGGCGTCGATTCGAGCGCCGCCATGTTGCGGCCGAGCAGGTCGAGCAGGTCGTAGATCTCGCCGTTTTCGACGGTGAGCGTGCCGTCCATGTAGGCTTCGCCCAAAGCCAGCCGCGGCCTGAGCGCCAGCCTGATACCGGCCCACCTTGTGTGAATGCGAATAGTGACGTCCGGGCCTGGCCGAGTCCCTTCGAGGCGATGCTGCCTGCCGGCTGCATCGATGATGGTGAGCTGGCCTTCGCCCACGACGCGGGCAAGAACCCGAGCTAACAGCATTGCCGTGCCTTCGGGGTGATCGTTGTACTCACCCGAAATGTTAATCCAGATGGCAATTTCAAGGCAAAGGCCGGACATTTCCCTTGCAATTGACTGTGAAAATCACTCTCACGGCAATTGCGTCGCATCTGCACGGATGTTAACAAGACAGATAGTGAAACTCACTCGCAGTGCAAACCGCATTGCAAAAGGAGAGGTCCCGTGAAGCGTCGTGCAGCCCTCAAGACCGGTTTGGCCTTTGGTGCGGGCGTCCTCATCCTCCGTCGCGCGGAGGCGCAAGGCGCCACGCTCAACCTTTATTCGGCGCGCCACTACAATACCGACGAGGCGCTCTACGGAAACTTCTCCGACCTGAGCGGCGTGAAGATCAACCGCATCGACGCCGAGCCCGATCCGCTGGTCGAGCGGCTCAAGGCCGAGGGCGACAAGAGCCCGTGCGATATCCTCATCACCACGGATGCCGGCCGTATCGAGCGCGCCCGCCAGATGGGCCTGCTGCAGCCGGTGACGTCGGAAGTGCTGACCAAGTCGGTGCCGGCGCATCTGCGCGATCCCGACAACAACTGGTTCGGCTTCTCCAAGCGTGCGCGCGTGATCATGTACAGCAAGGAAAAGGTCCAGGCGGCCGACGCACCCAAGAACTACGAGGACCTCGCCGATCCCAAGTGGAAGGGCAAGCTGCTGATCCGCGCCTCGGGCCACATTTATAACCAGTCGCTGGTGGGCTCGCTGCTCGCGGCCAACGGGCCGGAGAAGACCGAAGCGTGGGCCAAGGGCGTCGCGGCCAACCTGGCGCGCCCGCCGCGCGGCGGCGACACCGACCAGATCAAGGGCGTGGCCGCGGGCGAGGCCGAGATCTGCGTCAGCAACACCTATTATTACGTCAACCTCATGCGCTCCAAGAAGCCGGAGGACCGCGAGGTGGCGGCCAAGGTGGCCGTGGTGTTCCCCAACCAGGCCAATCGCGGCACGCACGTCAACATCAGCGGCGGCGCCGTGGCGCGCCACGCGCCCAACAAGGCGGTGGCGGTGAAGTTCCTCGAGTACCTGGTGTCGCCGCAGGCCCAGAAGTACTTCGCCGAGGGCAACTCGGAGTACCCGGTAGTGGCCGACGTCGCACTCTCGGGCGAGCTGAAATCGCTCGGCACCTTCAAGGAAGACCAGCTCAACGCCCGCGTCTTCGCGCAGAACAACGCCGAAGCGCTGAAGATCATGGACCGCGCCGGCTGGAAATGACGCCAAAGGCGTCATCCCGGCCGTAGCCTCGCGAAGCGAGGCGCAGCGGAGGGATCTGCTCGAACAGGTCCCTCCACTCCGCGCTATGCGCTCCGGTCGGGATGACGGCGTTGCCGTCCAATCGCGCGGCTGAGCACGATCACCGGGGCGAGCGACACCGCGACGATCACGATCGAGCCGACCGCGGCCTGGGCCAGCCGCTCGTCGGAGGCGAAGCGGTAGACGCCGATCGCCAGCGTGTCGAGATTGAACGGCCGGATCAGCAAGGTCGCCGGCAGTTCCTTCATCACCTCGACGAAGGCCACGACGGCGGCCGTCAGCATCGGCCCGCGCAGCAGCGGCAGGTGGATGCGCCGCAGCACCTCGCGCGGTCCCGCGCCCAGCACGCGGGCGCTGGCATCCATTGCCGGGTCGATGGCGGCGAGGCCGGGCGCGATGTTGGCGAGGCCGACGGCGAGGAAGCGCACCGTGTAGGCGAGCAGCAGCGCGAACGCCGTGCCGCTCAGCAGGAGTCCGCTCGGCAATCCAAGGACGGCGCGGCTCAGCCGGTCGATGCCGTGATCGGCCAGCGCCAGCGGCAGCAGGATGCCGACGGCGATGACGGCGCCGGGGATGGCATAGCCCAGAGCGGAGAACTCGATCAGCCGGTTGAGCGCGCGGCGGCGTACCAGGCGGCCGGCGTAGCTCAGGAACAGGGCGAGCGCCACGATGATCGCGGCGGCGGCGGCAGCGAGGCCGAGGCTGTTGGCGGCGTCGCGCAGGAAATGCGATTCGAGAGCGACCACACCGGATCGCCACGCGAGCTGCGCCAGGTGGATCGTCGGCACGACGAAGCCCAGGACGATCGGCAGGACGCAGGCTGCGGCCGCGCCGACTGCCGGCCAGAATGCCAGCTCGGCGGGATCGCCCTGCTGGCGCAGGTTCGAGGCGATGCTGTAGCGGGCACGGCCGCGCGACTGTCGCTCGATCATGATCAGGAGGCCGGCGATGACGATCAGCACCAGCGCGATCTGTGCCGCGCCCTCGCGATTGCCGAGCCCGTACCAGGTCCGATAGATCGCCGTCGTCAGCGTCTGGACGCCGTAATACTGGACGGTGCCGAAGTCGGCGAGCGCCTCCAGGAGCGCCAGCACGGCGCCGGCGGCGATGGCGGGCCGCGCCAGCGGCAGGCCGACGCCGAAGAAGGTGCGCCACGGGCCGTGGCCCAGGATGCGGCTCGCCTCGATCAGCGCGTGCGACTGCGCGAGGAAGGCGGTGCGCGCGGCGAGGTAGACGTAAGGGTAGAGCACCAGCGTGAAGAGCAGGGCGACGCCGCCGGCCGAGCCGAGATCGGGGAACCAGTAGTCGCCGCGGCTCCAGCCGGTTGCCTGGCGCAGCGCGCCCTGGATGGGCCCGGCGAAGGCCAGAAGGTCGGCGTAGGCGTAGCCGATGATATAGGTCGGCAGGACCAGCGGCAGCAGCAGCGCCCATTGCAGCAGGCGGCTGCCGGGGAAGCGGCACATCGTCACCAGCCACGCCGTGCCCGCGCCGATGACGGTAGTGCCGAGGCCGACGACCACCAGCAGCATCAGCGTGTTGAAGAAGATGTCGGCGAGCTGGGTGTCGGCGAGATGCCGCCACAGGTCGGCCTGCGGCGTGAACAGGCTCGACGCGACGCCGAGCATCGGCAACGCCACGATGCCCGCGATGAGAAGGGCGCCGACGCGCCAGATCATTGGGGGAGCTCATGGTCTTCCGGACCGCGAGCCTCCGGCTCGCTCAAGCTCATGAGCGAGCCGGAGGCTCGCGGTCCGGAAGAAAAGAAAGACAAACAAAAACGCATGCCACCGGCGTCCGGTGGCATGCGCCAGAACGAGTGCACGAAGCGCTCGTTACGTCTTGTCGGCCGCTGCTTCCTCAGCCTCGGCCGGCGTCTCGGCGGCAGCCTCGCCTTCGGCGGGCTTGGCCTCGAACAGGGCCGCGGCCTGCGCGGCGGCGCGCTGGGCGGCTTCCGCGGCCTCGAGCGCCGCACGCTCGGTCTCGGCGACCAGCGTGCCGCCCTTGGCGAGGAAGTCCGCCTCGTCCGGCGAGCGGGCAACCAGCACGCTGATCTCGACCGCGACCTCCGGATGGAGGTGGATCTTGATCTTGTGCGTACCCAGCGCCTTGATCGGCTTGTCGAGCTCGACCTGGCCGCGTTCGATCTTGACGCCCTGGGCGGCGGCGCCCTCGGCGATATCGCGCGAGGTGACCGAGCCGTAGAGCTGCAGGGCCTCGGAGGCCTGGCGGATCAGCGTGACCTTGAGATCGGCCATCTTGGCCGCCACCGCCTCGGCGTCCTTGCGACGCTCGAGGTTCTGCGCCTCCAGCGTCTTACGCTGCGATTCGAAGTAGGCGATATTGTCCTTGGTGGCGCGCAACGCCTTCTTCTGCGGCAGGAGGAAGTTGCGGGCGAAACCCGGCTTCACCTTCACCACATCGCCCATTTGACCGAGCTTGGGCACGCGCTCCAGCAGGATGACGTTCATCGGCATGATTGCGTCCTCCGGCTAGGCGATGACGTAGGGCAGCAGCGCCAGGAAACGCGCGCGCTTGATCGCCTGGGCGAGTTCGCGCTGCTTCTTGGACGACACCGCCGAGATACGGCTCGGCACGATCTTGCCGAGCTCCGAAACGAAGCGCTGCAGCAGGCGCACGTCCTTGTAGTCGATCTTCGGCGCGTTGGCGCCGGAGAACGGGCAGCTCTTGCGGCGGCGGGTGAAGGGACGACGTTGTGCGCTCATTCTTCTTCTCCCGTAGCGGCAGGTGCACCTTCATCGCCGAAGCGCGGACGCTCGCGGCGCGGCGGACGATCGCCCCAGCGGTCGCCTCGGTCACCGCGATCGCCGCCCGGACGGTCGGCCTTCTCGGCGCTGCGGATCATGATGGCCGACGGGCCTTCCTCGAGCTCGTCGACGCGGACGGTGAGGAAGCGGATGATGTCCTC
Source organism: Rhodospirillales bacterium (assembly GCA_016185145.1). Lineage (GTDB taxonomy): Bacteria > Pseudomonadota > Alphaproteobacteria > Reyranellales > Reyranellaceae > Reyranella. The sequence goes on from JACPOB010000104.1 coordinate 22,940, forward strand.
GTTGATCGACATCGTGCGCTCCAGCTCCTTAACGGCGGCGGCCGGCGCGTCGATGTTGAGCAGGGTGTAGTGACCCTTGCGGTTCTTCTTGATGCGGTAGGTGAGGGAACGAAGGCCCCAGTACTCCTTCTTGGAGACGGTGCCGCCCAAACCGGTGACCAGTTCCGAGAACTGGGTGGTCAGCGCCTCCACCTGCGTCGTCGGGACGTCCTGACGCGCAATGAAGACATTCTCGTAGAGTGCCATGAAACGAACGGCTCCTTATGGCTGTTAGCGACCCGGAGTTCGTCGTGCCTCTATCATAAGGTCGACCGGCAACCGCCCGGATCTAGCCGGCCCCCACTCTGGAGCGTCGTGCACCATTGCTTGGGTCGGCAAGGAGATCGGGGCCGACTGAGGCCCCGAAGAGCGGCGGTTATACAGGCAAATCCCCCGAAATCAAGGCGTTCCGGCCTTGCCTTGCGTTCCTCTCCCCCGCTAGGGGAGAGCCTGAAAATTGAACTGTAACGCCAGGAACGCAGGGGAAACGGCCCATGAGTCGCGCTTTCGTCTTTCCGGGACAGGGATCCCAGGCCGTCGGCATGGGCGCCGACCTGGCGGGGGCCTTTTCGACCGCCCGGGACGTCTTCCAGGAGGTCGACGAGGCGCTGAAGCAGAATCTGTCGAAATTGATGCGGGAAGGGCCCGAATCTGACCTGGTCCTGACCGAGAACGCGCAGCCTGCCCTGATGGCCGTCAGCATCGCCGTCGTGCGTGTCCTGGAGAAGGACGGGGGCAAGCCGTTGGCCAGCCTGGCGAGCCATGTCGCCGGGCACTCGCTCGGCGAATATTCGGCCCTGACGGCGGCGGGCGCGTTGCAACTCGCAGACGCCGCGCGGCTTCTGAAGCTGCGCGGCCAATCGATGCAGAAGGCGGTGCCGGTGGGCGAGGGCGCCATGGCGGCATTGCTCGGCATCGAGCTCGAGCCGGCGCTGGAGGCCTGCAAGGAGGCGGCGCAAGGCGAGGTCGTGGCGGTCGCCAACGACAATGGCGGCGGTCAGGTCGTGGTGAGCGGCCACAAGGCGGCCGTCGAGCGCTGCATCGAGACGGCCAAGCGGCACGGCGCCAAGCGCGGCATGCTGCTGCCGGTGAGCGCACCGTTCCATTGCCCGCTGATGCAGCCCGCCGCCGATGCCATGCAGAAGGCGCTCGAGACGGTGACGCTCGGCACGCCGCGTGTGCCGCTGATCGCCAACGTGCTGGCGGCCGAGATCACTGAGCCCAACGCCATCAAGCAGCGGCTCGTGGAACAGGTCACCGGGCTGGTGCGTTGGCGCGAGAGCGTCCAGTACATGAAATCGCAGGGCGTCGAGGCGCTGGTCGAGTGCGGCTCGGGCAAGGTGCTGTCGGGCCTGGTGAAGCGCATCGACAAGGAGATGACCGGCCTGGCGCTGAACACGCCGGCCGATATCGAGGCTTTTCTGAAAACGGCGTAGGTTCACATTCCTCCCCATCGCGATTCCCGCGATGGGGAGGTGCCCGCGCAGCGGGCGGAGGGGTCATGAGCGCCAGGACTGATGCTCATGACCCCTCCGTCGGCGTAAGACGCCGACACCTCCCCAGCTCCGCTGAGGAGGAAGAGGAGAGTTGAATGTTCGATCTTTCCGGCAAGGCGGCGCTGGTGACCGGCGCCTCGGGCGGCATCGGCGGCGCCATCGCCCGCGCGCTGCACAAGCAGGGCGCAACGGTGACGCTGTCGGGCACGCGCGCCGATGCGCTCGAGAAGCTCAAGGGCGAGCTCGGCGAGCGGGCGCACGTCATCGCCGCGCGCATGGACGACGCCGCCGACATCGACCGCCTGGTCAAGGAGGCCGAGGCGGCGATGGGCAAGCTCGACATCCTGGTCAACAACGCCGGCATCACCCGCGACAACATCTCCATGCGCATGAAGGACGAGGAGTGGGAGAAGGTGCTGCAGGTGAACCTGACCGGCACCTTTCGGCTCACGAGAGCGGCGATGCGCGGCATGATGCGCCGCCGCCACGGCCGGGTGATCAACATCACCTCGATCGTCGGCGTCACCGGCAATCCCGGCCAGGCCAACTATGCCGCCGCCAAGGCGGGACTGATCGGCATGTCCAAGTCGCTCGCCCAGGAGCTCGCCTCGCGTGCCATCACGGTGAACTGCATCGCCCCGGGCTTCATCGCCACGCCGATGACCGACGTGCTGACCGACGAGCAGAAGAAGGGAATCCTGGGTCGGGTGCCCGCCGACCGGCTGGGCACCCCCGACGAGATCGCGGCAGGTGTGGTCTATCTGGCCAGCGACGAGGCCGCCTACGTCACCGGCCAGACCCTTCATATCAATGGCGGGATGGCGATGATCTGAGGAAAAAGGCTGCAAGTCCCTGATTCTGTGGGCTTTCCGGCCCTAGCCAATAGGGGGGCACCTATGTATAAGAGCCGGAAATCGCCACCCCCTTGGGCGTAACAGGTTTCTTGAGAATACGGGAAGGACAAGAAAATGAGCGATATTGCCGAGCGCGTTAAGAAGATCGTCGTCGAGCATCTGGGCGTCGAAGCGGCGCAGGTGAAGGAAGATGCCAAGTTCATCGACGATCTGGGCGCCGACAGCCTGGATACGGTCGAGCTGGTGATGGCGTTCGAAGAGGAATTCGGCATCGAGATTCCCGACGATGCGGCTGAGAAGATCCAGACCGTCGGCGACGCCATCGGCTTCATCAAGAGCAACGCCAAGTCCTGATCGTCTCTTGCAGCAGGCGAGGACAGGGCAATGAGGCGAGTCGTCATTACCGGCATGGGGATGGTGACGCCGCTGGGCGATGGCGTCGACACCAACTGGCGGCGCCTGATGGCGGCCGAGTCCGGCATCCGGTCCATCCAGGCCTTCGACACATCTGATCTCGCCACCAAGATCGCGGGCGAGGTGCCGTTGGGCGACAAGGCCAACGGCCATTTCAACGTCGACAGCTACCTCCAGCCCAAGGAACAGCGCAAGCTCGACAAGTTCCTGATCTTCGGCATCGCCGCCGCGGAGCAGGCGGTCGAGGACTCGGGCTGGAAGCCGACCGACGAAGAGAGCCTCAACCGCACCGGCGTGATGATCGGCTCGGGCATCGGCGGCCTGGAGACGATCTACGAGACCTCGCTGGTGCTGAAGGAGCGCGGGCCGCGCCGCGTCAGCCCGTTCTTCATCCCGTCGGCGCTGATCAACCTCGCCTCGGGTCAGGTCTCGATCAAGTACGGCTTCAAGGGACCCAACCATTCCGTCGTCACGGCCTGTGCCACCGGCGCCCACGCGCTGGGCGACGCGACGCGCCTGATCCAGCTCGAGGATGCCGACGTCATGGTGGCGGGCGGCGCCGAGGCCGCGATCTGCCGCATCGGCATCGCCGGCTTCAACGCCTGCAAGGCGCTGTCGACCGACTTCAACGATACGCCGACCCAGGCGTCGCGGCCGTGGGACAAGCGGCGCGACGGCTTCGTCATGGGCGAGGGCGCAGGCGTCGTCGTGCTCGAGGAGTACGAGCACGCCAAGAAGCGCGGCGCCAAGATCTATGCCGAGGTCCTGGGCTATGGCCTGTCCGGCGACGCCTATCACATCACCGCGCCGTCGGAGGACGGCGACGGCGCCCAGCGCGCGATGAAGGCCGCGCTGAAGCGCGCCAAGCTCAACACCGACCAGATCGACTACGTCAATGCCCATGGCACGTCGACCATGGCCGACGTGATCGAGCTCGGCGCGGTGAAGAAGACGTTCGGGGGGGACGCCTACAAGCTCTCGATGTCGTCGACCAAGTCGGCGACCGGCCATCTGCTGGGCGCCGCCGGCGCCATCGAAGCCATCTACTCGATCAAGTCGATCATCGAGCAGACGGTTCCGCCGACACTCAATCTGGACGAGCCTGACGAAGGTTGCGACATCGATCTCGTCGCCAAGCAGGCCAAGCAGCGCAAGGTCCGCTACGCGCTCAGCAACTCGTTCGGCTTCGGCGGCACCAACGCCTCGTTGATCTTCGGTCCCGTCTGATCACCGGAGCTGGGCGTGCTCAGCTATTTCCGTTGGGTCCTCTTCTTCGTTGCCCTGCTCGTCACCCTGATGGGCGGCGCGCTGTGGCTCGGCAATCAGCTGCTGACCGCCGCCGGCCCGCTCGCCGCGACCAAGAACATCGTCATCCCGCGCGGCGCGGGACCGCAGACCATGGCCAAGGTGCTGAAGGACGAGGGCGTCATCGATCACCAGCGGCTGTTCCGGGTGGCCGTGATGATCGACCCGACGCCCAGGCCCATCAAGGCCGGCGAGTACGAGATCCCGGCCCACATCTCCATGCTGGGGTTGCTCGAGCTCCTGCAGTCGGGCAAGCAGGTGCAGCGCCGGCTCACCGTCGTCGAAGGCATGACGACACCCGAGGTGATCGACCTGGTGAAGAATACGCCGGCGCTCACCGGCGAGATCACGCTCGACCTCAAGGAAGGCGACCTGCTGCCCGAAACCTATTTCTATTCGCGCGACGACACGCGCGACGGGCTGCTGATGCGCATGAAGGAGGCGATGGACAAGACGCTGGACGAGGCCTGGCGCAAACGCGCCGCTGGCCTGCCGCTCGCCAGCCGCCGCGAGGCCCTGACGCTCGCCTCCATCATCGAGAAGGAGACGGCGATCCCGGCGGAGCGGCCCAAGGTGGCGGCCGTCTACATCAACCGCCTGCGCCGGCGCATGAAGCTCGAGAGCGATCCCACGACCATCTACGGCATCACCCAGGGCAAGGTGCCGTTCAACCGCGAGCTGACACGCGCCGACCTGGCATCGAATTCGCCCTACAACACCTACGTCGTCGCCGGCCTACCGCCTGGGCCGATCTGCAATCCCGGCCGAGCGTCGATCCTGGCGGCGACCAATCCGGCGCGCGACCGCGCGCTGTGGTTCGTGGCCGACGGCCAGGGCGGGCACTCCTTCGCCACGACGCTCGCCGAACACAATCGCAACGTCGAGCGCTGGCGGCAGATCCAGCGCGAGCGCGCCGAGCAGCAACAGCAGTCACAGACGCCGTCGGGCGCGCCCGGCGCCCCGTCCGCGCCGCCTCCCGGCCAACAGCGTCCACCGCCGAGACCCTGAGCCATGCCGCTTGTGCTGGCCCTGGTCATCCTGGCCGTCGGCGCTCTCGGCATCGCCTGGTTCCTGCGAGCCAATCCCTCGTCCCTGGCGCGCGGAATGCGCATGGTGCTGGTCGTGCTGGGCACCGTGGCCGTCGGCGGCATGCTGATCTTCGGCCTTCGCTTCCTGCCAAGCCTGCTGCCTGAGCTGTTCGGCCTGGCGGGCCTGGTGATCACCGGGCTGATCGCCCGGGCGCTGCGCAACCGGCCGTCCGGAGGCTTCAGCTCGCCCGGCACGGGGCGGCGCACCGAGGTTCGGACGACCTTCCTGCAGGCCTGGATCGATCACGGCACCGGTGACGTCGGCGGCACCGTGCTCGCCGGCCGCTTCGCGGGACGCACGCTGGACCGCCTGTCCGACAGCGAACTGCTGGACCTCCACGAGGAATGCACCGGCGACGCCGATTCGCTGCGCGTGCTGGAGGCCTATCTCGACCGGCGGCTGAACGTCGACTGGCGTACCGCGAAACAGGCGCCACCGCGTGGGCCACGCAGCGACATGACCCGCGAGGAGGCGCTGGCCGTGCTGGGGCTAGCCGAAGGCGCCACCGAGGAGGAGATCAAGGCCGCGCACCGGCGCCTGATCCGCCGCACGCATCCCGATGCCGGGGGCACCGCCGATCTTGCCGCACGTATCAACCGGGCAAAGGACGTACTGCTTGGTGGTCAATAAGTGGTTGAACTTGCGGGGTCTTCCCGGGCGTGGCAACTACGGGCGCTTCTTTGCGCGGCTCGGACTCCTCTCTCCCTAGCGGGGGAGCGGAGTCCGAGAGAGTTTGAGTGAGCATTAACGAGGTCGACAAAGCATGCCGCAGCGTGTCCGCAAAGCCGTCTTGCCCGTGGCCGGATTGGGTACCCGCTTCCTGCCCGCGACCAAGGCGATGCCCAAGGAGATGCTGACGGTCGTCGACCGGCCGTTGATCCAGTATGCGGTCGAGGAGTGTCTGGCGGCGGGCATCGAGGAATTCGTCTTCGTGACCGGCCGCAACAAGAGCGCCATCGAGGATCACTTCGACGCCGCCTATGAACTGGAAGCGACGCTGCACGAGCGAGGCAAGAAGAACGAGCTGAAGCAGACCCAGGACGCCGCCATCAAGCCCGGCAACGCGATCTTCACGCGCCAGCAGCGGCCGCTCGGCCTCGGCCACGCCGTGTGGTGCGCCCGCGACTGGATCGGCAACGAGCCGTTCGCGGTGCTGCTGCCCGACGAACTCACGATCGATTCGCCGAGCTGCACGGCGCAACTCGTGGCGGCGCACGACAAGACGGGCGGCAATGTCGTCGCCGTGATGGACGTGCCGCGCGAGCAGACCAAGAGCTACGGCATCGCCGCGGTGAAGGCCGAGAAGGACGGCTTGGCGGAGATCACCGGCCTGGTCGAGAAGCCCAACCCCGAGGTCGCGCCCTCGACGCTCGCCATCATCGGCCGCTACGTGCTGATGCCTCAGGTATTCGACCATCTCGACAAGCACGAGACCGGCGCCGGCGGCGAGATCCAGCTCACCGACGCCATGGCCAAGATGATCGGCAATCAGCCGTTCCATGCCCTGACCTACGCCGGCCAGCGCTACGATTGCGGCACCCGGTTGGGCTTCCTCGAGGCCAACGTCGCCGTCGCGCTCAACCGGTCCGACACTTCTGCCGACACGCGGGCGCTGCTCGGCCGCCTGCTGAAAGGCTAGCCTCCATGCGTATCGCCATGATCGGCTCGGGCTATGTCGGATTGGTGTCCGGCGCCTGCTTCGCCCAGTTCGGCCATGACGTGGTGTGCATCGACAAGGAGGAGGGCAAGATCGCCGGCCTGCTCAAGGGCGAGATGCCGATCTACGAGCCCGGCCTCGACAAGCTGGTCGCCGACAACGTCAAGGCAGGACGACTCGCCTTCAGCACTAAGCTCGGCGATGCGGTCGGCAATGCCGACGCCGTGTTCATCGCCGTCGGCACGCCGACCCGGCGCGGCGACGGCCATGCCGACCTGAGCTACGTCTATGCCGCGGCCGCCGAGGTCGCCGACGCGATCCGCGGCTACACCGTGGTGGTGACCAAGTCGACGGTGCCGGTCGGCACCGGCCGCGAGGTCGCGCGCATCATCCGCGAGACCCAGCCGTCGGCCGAGTTCGACGTCTGCTCCAATCCCGAGTTCCTGCGCGAGGGGGCGGCGATCGAGGATTTCATGAAGCCCGACCGCGTCGTCATCGGTGTCGAGAGCCAGCGGGCGCGCGATGTGATGGCCGGCATCTACCGGCCGCTCAACCTGATCCAGACGCCGATGGTGTTCACCAACATCGAGACGGCCGAGGTCACCAAGTACGCCGGCAACGCCTTCCTTGCCACCAAGATCACCTTCATCAACGAGATCGCCGATCTCTGCGAGAAAGTCGGCGCCGACGTCCACGACGTGGCGCGCGGCATCGGGCTGGACGGTCGCATCGGCCGCAAGTTCCTGCATCCCGGGCCGGGCTTCGGCGGCTCGTGCTTCCCCAAGGACACGCTGGCGCTCGCCTACACCGCCCGCGAGGTCGACGCGCCGCAGACCATCGTCGAGCAGGTCATCGAGGTTAACAGCGCGCGCAAGAAGCGCATGGCACGGAAGGTGATCGAGTTCTGCGGCGGCTCGGTGGCGGGGCTGACCGTCGGCGTGCTCGGCCTCACTTTCAAGCCCAACACCGACGACATGCGTGACGCGCCCTCGCTCGACATCGTGCCGGCGCTGCAGGCGGCCGGGGCGAAGATCGTGGCCTTCGATCCCGAGGGCATGGGCGAGGCGGGCAAGCTCCTGAAGAACATCAGCTTCGCCAAGACCGCCTACGAGGCGGCCTTCGAGGCAGATGTCCTGGTCGTGATCACCGAATGGCACGAGTTCCGCGGCCTCGATCCACGTCGTATCAAGCAGGTGATGCGTCAGCCGCGCATTGTCGATCTGCGCAATATCTTCAATCCCGAGGAGATGCGCGGCCTGGGCTTCACCTACGAGGGCGTGGGCCGTCCTCAGCCGCGCAACTGACGTCTTGCAATCGGAGTCTTTTGAAATGAGCCAGACCGCGCACAAGTTCGACCCCAACATCCTGCGCGAGTACGACATCCGCGGCGTCGTCGGCAAGCAGGTGCATGCCGCCGATGCGCGCGCCATCGGCCGCAGCTTCGGCACGATGGTGCGCCGCCAGTTTGCGAGCAAGGCGGGCGGCAAGCGGGTGGTGCTGGGCTATGACGGGCGGCTGAGTTCGCCCGAGCTGGCGGCCGCCTGCATCGAAGGCCTCGCTGCAGCCGGCCTCGACGTGACCAGCATCGGCATGGTGTCGACGCCGATGCTCTATTTCGCTGTCTATCACCTCGACGCCGATGCCGGCATCCAGATCACCGGCTCGCACAACCCGCCCGACTACAACGGCTTCAAGATGATGATGGGCAAGAAGTCGTTTTTCGGCGAGGAGATCCAGAAGCTCGGCGCCATCGCCGCCAAGGGCGATTGGGAGAGCGGGCAGGGCAAGGTCGAGCAGAAGAACGTCTTGGAGGCCTATGCCGCGCGCCTCTTGAAGGACGTGAAGCCCGGCAAGAAGCTCAAGGTTGCCTGGGATACCGGCAACGGTGCGGTCGGCGTGTCGATCCGCGCGGTGGTCGACAAGCTGCCGGGCGAGCATTTCGTGCTGAACGAGACGGTCGACGGCAACTTCCCGGCGCACCATCCCGATCCGACGGTGCCGAAGAACCTCGAGCAGCTCATGGCCGAGGTGAAGAACCGCGGCTGCGACCTCGGCATCGCCTTTGACGGCGACGGCGACCGCATCGGCGCGATCGACGGCAAGGGGCGCGTGCTGTGGGGCGATCAGCTCCTGGTGTTGTGGTCGCGCGACGTGCTCAAGAGTCATCCCGGCGCCACCATCATCGCCGACGTCAAGGCGAGCCAGGTGCTGTTCGACGAGATCGCCAAGGCCGGCGGCAATCCCATGATGTTCAAGACCGGCCATTCGCTGATCAAGAGCAAGATGGCCGAGATCAAGTCGCCGCTGGCTGGCGAGATGAGCGGCCATGTCTTCTTCGCCGACACCTTCTACGGCTTCGACGACGCGCTCTATTGCGGCCTGCGCCTGCTCAACATCGTGGCCAACAGCAAGGAGAGCCTGGCCGACATGCGCGACGGGCTGCCCCAGCCGGTCAATACGCCGGAGCTGCGCTTCGACTGTGCCGACGAGCGCAAGTTCGGCGTGGTCGAGGAGGTGAAGGCACGCCTGAAGAAGGCGGGCGCCAAGTTCTCCGACATCGACGGCGTGCGCGTCAGCACCAAGGATGGCTGGTGGCTGTTGCGCGCCTCCAATACCCAGCCGGTGCTGGTGGCGCGCTGCGAGGCGTCCGATCAGGCCGGGTTGGACCGGCTCATGGTCGACCTCAAGGCGGCCCTGTCGGCCAGCGGCGTCACGCTCCCGGACAACGCGGGCAGCGGACACCACTAGCTATGTCAGACCGTCTTTGCTGGGGGCGAGCCACTCCAGTGGCGCGATCTTCCCTGGCTCAGCAAAGACGCGCCACTGGAGTGGCGCGCCCCCAGCCATGATGCGTTTCTTCTTCTACGGCACGCTGCTCGATCCCGACGTCATGGCCCTGGTGATCGGCCGCCGCCTGCCGCCGTCGGCCTTCATACCGGCGATCCTGCCCGGCCATTCGCGGCGCCGGGCAAAGGGCGCGACCTATCCCGTCGTGGTACGCGATGCAGCCGACCGGGTGCAGGGCGTGGTGGTCGGTGGCCTCACGTCGCGCGACGTGGCGCGGCTCGCGGCCTATGAGGGGCCGGGCTACCGGATCGCGCGGCTGAAGGTGCGGATCGGCGAGGAGTTCGCGACGGTGTCGGTGTTCGAGCCGGTGGTGGCGCGGCTGCAGCCGTCGACCTCGTCGTGGGACTACGCGCTATGGAAGGGCCGGCACAAGCGGTCCTTCGTCGGTCGGCTGAGGCGGGTGCTCAGCGCGCAGACCTCTTAGCGCAGACGCGCTCTCAGCGGGCGTTGGGCGTGTTCCAGGCGGTGACCTGGATGGCCGAGCAGTAGATCTTCTTCTTCTCCAGCCGCTTGCAGCCGTCGACGGCCTGCGCCTGGGAGAGATTGGTGAGGCGGGCGCGATGGAAGGTCTTGTTGGCCATCTGCACCTCGTCGATGCTCGCCGATGCCGTCAGCCGCTGATTCTCGGACAGGGCCACGGAGGCGCGCCCGAGCGCGAGCTGGGCCGCCTCGGCGTCGTTGAACGAGCCGACCTGAATCACCCAGCTGCCGATCGACGGACCGTTCGGCGCGGCGCTGCCTTCGCCCGACGGCGGCACGGCGGGACCGGCGACGCGCTGTTCGGTCTGCGGAGCGGATGCCGGCGCGGCGGCGGTGAAGCCGGCGAGCGGCGGGGCATGTGCGGCGAGCCGCGGCGTGCTCTCGGGAAGGACCAGGCTGGGATCGAAATTGGCTGCCGTGTAGCGTGCCGACGGCGGCTTGCGGATGTTCGTCCAGGCCGACAGGCGCATGGTCGACGCCGTGGCGAAACCCTGGTCCATCAGCATGGCCATCATGCGGTCACGCTGGCCGGCGCTGTTGCCTCCCATCACCACGCCGATCAGACGGCGGTTGTCACGCAAGGCCGACATCACGAGGTTGAAGCCCGAGGCATTGGTGTAACCGGTCTTCAGGCCATCGGCGCCTTCGTAGGAGCCGAGCATGCGGTTGTGGTTCTCGAGCGTGCGGCCGCGATAGGGCCAGCTCTGCACCGAGAACACCGGGTAGTAGTGCGGGAAGTCGCGCATCAGCGCATGGGCCAGCCGCGCCATGTCGCGGGCCGTCGTGACCTGCTCGCGGTTGGGCAGGCCGGATGCGTTGCGGAACACCGTTTGCGACATGCCGAGCTGACGGGCCTTGCTGGTCATCATCGCGGCGAAGCTGGCCTCGTCGCCGCCCAGCGCCTCGGCCAGCACCATGGCCGCGTCGTTTGCCGAGCGCGTCACCAGCGCCATCGTGGCGTCGCGCACACTCACCGTGCCGCCCGGCGGCAGGCCCATCTTGGTCGGCGGCGCATTGAGCGCGGAGACCGACACCGGCAAGGCATCGCCCAGCGACAGGCGGCCCGAGTCGAGCGCCGAGAAGGTGAGGTAGATCGTCATCAGCTTGGTTAGAGACGCCGGATGGCGAAGCTGATCGGGCTGATCGGACGAAAGCTCGCGCCCGCTGGTGGCGTCGAGGATGATGTAGGCGTCGCGGCCGTCGACCGCGGGATTGGCCACCCAGCTCGAGGCAGCGGCAGCCGGCCGGACCGCTTTGGCCTTGGCTTTGCTGGTCGGTGCGGCACGCTTTACCGGCGGCGATTGCGCGTTGGCATCGCCCGGCAGGAGCGCGGCAACAAGGAGAAACGCTGCGGCAAGCAGGGAGAGACCGGCCGCGATGCGACGGAGAGGGGAGGTCATCGCAATTACGCCATTACCAAAGTCTATATTTTTGTGCCCAAGCAAAGGCTTAGAGGCAGTTCCTCGACAATACTCAAATTTGTGGGGTTATGCAACTTCTTAGCCGCCGCCTTGATGCCCAACTTAGCCTCAAGATTGCCCTCGTCCTCAGACGGAGTGTCGCGATGAAATGGATGTCTGTCGCCGCGTTCGGGCTCGCCTTGATGGCGTCGCCGATGGCCTCGGCCCAGCGACCCGACCGAAATGTCGATCCGCCGATCGTGCGCAGCTTCAACTGGTTCGCCTATGTCGGCGGCGACGATATCCGTGCCAATTGTGGCAAGGACGGGCGCAACCGCATGCGCCTGATCTACAATGCGATCTATTCCGAGCAGGTCCGGACCTACGAGCTCTTCCTGCAGCCGGACGGAACGACTGGCCTCGGCATCGGCGTGCTAGCCGACCAGGGCGTCGTGTCGAATCTCTTGATGTTCGACGGCGGTGACGCCCTGAAGCCGTGGAGCATGAAGCGCGGCGAGCGCATCCTGAATGCCGGCGAGACGCGTGAGCTGATGGCGCTGTTCCAGGCGAGCGCCGCCTTCGGCCCGCCGCGCGATGGCCTGCGCCTGCCGGACGTCGACTTCTGGTGGACGGTCGCTTCGTGCCGCGACGGCGTCTGGGGCTTCCAGGCCTATCACTATCCGACGGACGGCTTCGCCAGCGTGAAGTTCGCCCAGAAGCTCTTCTCGTTCGATACCGTGCCGGTGCCGGTCAACCCGCCGCGCAAGCTGGTGCCGGCCGAGCTGCGGCGCGATCCCAACGCGCCGGTCAATCACATGAAAGCCAATCAGTGGACCCTGACCGTTGGCAAGGATGGGCTTCGGCCTAGATAGGCGGCGGCCTCCAGCTTTGTGGCTATTTGCCGGCTGGGTGCATTCGAGCGCCAATCGGGAGCGTCAGAGGGCGGGCATTCGAGGCAGAGTGTTGCTCCGCGGTCGCTGTGGGCGGCCGGTTGCGGGCCGAGGTAGCGGAATCCCCAGGTGTCCCTATATAATTAAAATGGTTCGGCTTTCTTTGGGGACTGTGATCCGGACAATGGCTTCTCTGCGTATCGACTGCGAATGGCGCCTCGATGGCGACCGGCTGGGTGGGCCCAACGAACCGCCCGGTGGTCCGCCGCAGACGCCGCCGCGTCGCGACAATGGAGAGGGCGAGGGTGAAGGCCGCAGTGGGGCGCTGACGCTCACTCGGACTCGGACGAAGAAGCCGTCGATGTACAAGGTATTGATGCTGAACGACGATTACACGCCGATGGAGTTCGTCGTCGATGTCCTGCAGCACATTTTTCAGAAGAACCGCGAAGAAGCCACCAAGATCATGCTGCATGTCCACCAGAAGGGCGTTGGCGTGTGCGGCGTGTACACCTACGAGATTGCCGAGACCAAGGTGACCCAGACGGTCGACTACGCCCGCAAGAACCAGCATCCTCTCCAGTGTACGCTGGAGAAGGAGTGAACCTGATCGAGAGTAGTACGTTGTTCCTTCAGTCGAGGTAGTTCGATGTCCATGCTGTCCAAGAACCTCGAGAGGTCCCTCCACCGCGCCTTCGGGCTCGCCGGAGAGCGTCGCCACGAATACGCGACCCTCGAGCACCTGCTCCTGGCGATGACCGAGGACGACGATGCTGTTCCCGTCCTCAAAGCCTGCGGCGTCGATATCGACCGCCTGCGCCACGACCTGGAAACCTTCATCGACAATCGTCTGAAGGGCATCATCACCCAGAATCCCAGCGAGCCGCTGCCGACCGCCGGCTTCCAGCGCGTCGTCCAGCGTGCCGCGGTCCACGTCCAGTCATCCGGTCGCAAGGAGGTCACAGGCGCCAACGTGCTGGTCGCGTTGTTCTCGGAACGCGACAGCCATGCCGTATCGTTCCTCGAGAACCAGGGCATGACCCGACTCGACGCCGTCGACTACATCAGCCACGGCAAGGCCAAGGTGCCGGGCCGCGCGCGCGCCCGTCGCGTCCAGGGCTCCGAGGAGGAGAATGGCGGCGAGGCCGCGGTCAAGCAGGGCAACGAAGCGCTGGCCGCCTATTGCGTCGACCTCAACCAGAAGGCCCGCGAGGGCCGCGTCGATCCGCTGATCGGCCGCGAGCACGAGGTCGAGCGCACCATCCAGGTGCTGTGCCGCCGGACCAAGAACAACCCGCTCTATGTCGGCGAGCCCGGTGTCGGCAAGACGGCGATCGCGGAGGGCCTGGCGCGCAAGATCGTCGAGGGCGAGGTGCCCGAGGTGCTGAAGGAGTCGGTGATCTACGCGCTCGACATGGGCGCGCTGCTGGCCGGCACGCGCTATCGCGGCGACTTCGAGGAGCGGCTGAAGGCCGTGCTCTCCGAGCTCAAGAAGAAGCCGAACTCCGTGCTGTTCATCGACGAGATCCACACCATCATCGGCGCCGGTGCGACGTCGGGCGGCTCGATGGATGCGTCGAATCTCCTGAAGCCTTCGTTGCAGTCGGGCGAGCTGCGCTGCATCGGCTCGACCACCTACAAGGAGTACCGCAACTACTTCGAGAAGGACCGCGCGCTGGTCCGCCGCTTCCAGAAGATCGACGTGCCCGAGCCCTCGATCGCCGATGCGGTCGAGATCATGAAGGGCCTGAAGCCGGTCTACGAGAAGCACCACCACGTCACCTACACCGACGACGCCATCAAGGCCTCGGTCGAGCTGGCGGCGCGCTACATCCACGACCGCAAGCTGCCCGACAAGTCGATCGACGTGATCGACGAGGTCGGCGCCGCCCAGATGCTGCGCACGCCCGACATGCGCAAGTCGACCATCGACGTGCCCGACATCGAGGAGATCGTCGCCAAGATCGCCCGCATCCCGCCCAAGAGCGTGTCCAAGGACGACACCGAGATGCTGCGCAACATCGACCGCGACCTGAAGACCGTGGTGTTCGGCCAGGAGCGTGCGATCGACCAGCTCTCCGCCGCGATCAAGCTCGCGCGCGCGGGCCTGCGCTCGCCGGAGAAGCCGATCGGCTCCTACCTGCTGGCCGGCCCGACCGGCGTCGGCAAGACCGAGGTGACGCGCCAGCTCGCGCGCCTGCTCGGCCTCGAGCTGATCCGCTTCGACATGTCGGAGTACATGGAACGGCACTCGGTCTCGCGCCTGATCGGCGCGCCGCCGGGCTATGTCGGCTTCGACCAGGGCGGCCTGCTCACCGACCAGGTCAACCAGCATCCGCATTGCGTCATCCTGCTCGACGAGATCGAAAAGGCGCATCCCGACGTGTTCAACGTGCTGCTGCAGGTGATGGACTACGGCAAGCTCACCGACCACAACGGTCGGACGGTGGACTTCCGCAACGTCATCCTGTGCATGACGACCAACGCCGGCGCCGCGGACATCGCCAAGCCGGCGCTCGGTTTCGGCCGCGAGGCGCGCCACGACGAGGACGACGAGGCGATCAACCGCCTGTTCGCGCCGGAGTTCCGCAACCGTCTCGACGCGGTGATCAAGTTCGCCAACCTCGGTCCCGAGAGCATGGGCAAGGTGGTGGACAAGTTCGTCGCCGAGCTCGAGGTCCAGCTTGCCGACCGCAAGGTCTTCATCGAGCTTTCCGACGCCGCCCGTCGCTGGCTCGCGGAGAAGGGCTACGACCGCCTGTTCGGCGCCCGGCCGCTCGCCCGCGTCATCCAGGAGCACCTCAAGAAGCCGCTGGCCGAGGAAGTGCTGTTCGGCAAGCTGTCGAACGGCGGCGGCACGGTGCGGGTCGACACCAAGGGCGAGGGCGCGGCTGCCGAGCTTGCCTTCACCTTCCTGCCGCCGGAGCGGGATGCCCTGCCGCCGGCCAATCAGGAACCCGTGCTGGCTGAGTGAGATTCTTCCGGCCGGTTTGGGTCGCATTCCGGGCCGCGGTGATCGCCACCGCGGTCTTCTGGGTCATCCTGTTCATCGTCGAAAACAGCGGCTGGGAGATGCCGATGGGCATCGTCCAGCCGATCGTGTTTTTGATCCTGTTCTTCTTCGGCATGCTTCTGGTGCCGAGGCGCTGATCAAGGGAGCGCTGGCCTCGGCCTGCTCATGATCTTCCGGACCGCGAGCGTCCTCGCTCGCTCATGATCATGAGCGAGCGAGGACGCTCGCGGTCCGGAAGACGAAGAGCACCATCAATCTCCGGCGGCGATGTTCCGTTCGGCGGCGATGCTGGCGAAGGTCTCGACCGTCCGGTCGAACAGCTTGGCGAAGCCGGCGCCGTCGAGGCCGACGGGATCGAAGCCGAGTTCTCGCAAACTCGCTGCGACGGCCGGGTCCTTCAACACGGCCAGCATCGCGGCATGGACCCGCGCCAGGATCGGATCAGGCGTCCCTTTCGGCGCCAGTAGTCCCTGCCAAGTCGTCTGCACAAAGCCCGGCGCCACGGTTTCGGTCGCCGTGACGATATCCGGGAAAGCTGCGGGCCGCGCCTCGCTGGTCACCGCCAAGCCCACGAGATGCCCGGCGCGCGCCTGCTGGGCGCCGGCCGAGAAGGTCACCACGCCGGCGTCGATGGTGCCGGCCAAGAGATCCTGCAGCAGCGGGCCGCCGCCGCGGTAGGGCACATGGGTCACGCGCAGGTCGCCCGCCGCGCGCAGCAGCAGCTCGCTGGTGAGATGCTGCGAGCTGCCGAGGCCGGGCACGCCGACATTGAGCTTGCCGGGCTGGGCCTTTGCCGCGGCGACGAAATCCTGGATCGATCTGATGCCCGACTTCGGGTGAGTGAACACGCCCTGCGGAGCGGAGATCGCGAGCGTCACCGGCACGAAAGCCGGCCGCAACGCGGGCGCGCCGGTCACTGGCAAGGCCTCGGTCGCAGCGAAAGTGTCGTTGACCAGCGCCAGCGTGTAACCGTCCGGTGCGGCGCGTGATGCGCTCTGCGTGCCGACGCGGCCTGAGCCGCCGCCGATATTTTCGATCACCACGCTCTGGCCGAGCTCGGTGGCAAGCGACGCCTGGATGGTGCGCCCGAAGGTGTCGACGCCGCCGCCCGGCGGCCACGGCACGATGAGCCGCACGGCACGGGATGGCCAGGAATCCTGCGCGCGCACGATTGCGGGCACAGCCAGGGCAGCCGGAAAGGCGGCGAGGAAATGACGTCGCTTGAGCATGATCGGTCTTTCGGATGAGGGGGTTACCAGTCGCCGCCCAGGCCCAGCAGGCCGAGCGCCTCTCGGCGCAGGCGCAGCAATTCGGGATGGTCGCGATGGCGCGGGAAGGGCAGGTCGACGGCGAGGTCGGCGCGCACCCGCGCCGGCCGGTCGCTGAAGACGATGACGCGGTTGGCGAGCAGCAGCGCCTCCTCGACGTCGTGGGTCACCATGAGGACGGTGAAGCCGCGGGCCTGCCACAGCCGTGTCAGCTCGCCCTGCATGGCGAGTCGTGTCAGGCTGTCGAGCTTGCCCAGCGGCTCGTCGAGGATCAGCAGGCGCGGATCGTTGACCAGCGCACGGGCGAGCGAGGCGCGTTGTGCCATGCCGCCGGAGAGCTGGTGCGGGAAGGCTTTGGCGAACTTCTGCAGGCCGACCAGCTCGAGCGCGTTGTCGACACGGTGCTTGTGCTGCTTCAGGAGTCCGCGCGTCTCGAGACCGAGCGACGCGTTGCGCCAGACGGTGCGCCAGGGATAGAGCGTCGGATCCTGGAACACCACGACGCGCGACGGATCGGGACCGAGCACTTCGACATCGTCGACCCGCAGATGGCCGCGTCGCGGCCGGTCGAGGCCGGCGACCAGCCGCAGCAAGGTCGACTTGCCGCAGCCGCTCGGTCCCAGCAGGGCGACGAACTCGCCCGGCGTGGCGCAGAGCGACACGTCCTCGAGCACGGGAAGGTAATCGCCGTGCAGGGCGAAGCCGTGATCGATGTTGCGCACGTCGAGCGCGGCGCCGGCGATCGTGACTGCCGGCTTGTGGGCAAGCGCTACCATTTGACGAGTCCCTTCTGCCAAGCCAGCAGGCGGTCGCGCAGGCGGAACAGGAGCGTGATCAGCGTCGAGCACATCAGCGCCATGACGAGCAGCGCGCCGTACATGTTGGCGTAGGCGGCCCAGCCCTGTGCCCATTGCAGGTACCAGCCGAGGCCCGACTTCACGCCCAGCATCTCGGCCACCACCAGCACGGCGAAGGACGAGCCGAGACCCATGAACAGGCCGACGAAGACGTGCGGCAACGCCGCGGGGATCGCGACCTTGAGGATCAAGAAGCGCGGGCCGGCGCCCAGCGTGCGCGCCACGTCGTAGTAGGCGGTCTGCACGCCGGCGACACCCGACCAGGTGAGCACCGCCAGCGGAAAGGCCGTGGCGAGCGCGATCAGGAAGGTGCTGGCGCTGCCGCTGGTCGGGAAGATGAAGAAGGCGAGCGGCAGCCAGGCGGTGGCGGGCAGGGGGCCGACCACGCGCATGATGGGATGGATCCAGTAGCCGACCCTGGGCGACCAGCCGAGCGCCACGCCGATCACGAAGCCCACGGCTGCGCCGATGGCGAAGCCGCGTACCAACAGCAGCACGGAGCTCAGCAGGCTGTCGCCCAGCCGCCGCCAGTCGTCGGTGTAGACCTCGACGAAGGCCTGCGGCGAGGGGAAGAACGGCAGCGGCAGCAGGTCGAGCTTGGCCGTGACGATCTCCCAGCCGGTGATGGCGAGCGCCAGTGCGATGAGCCAGGGTGCGATGTGGCCGATTGCGGCGACGCGAACGGAGAACCGTCCGACGGCCGCGGCAATCAGCTGTCCTGCGCCCAGCACCAGGGCGATGCCGCCCAGCGTGCCGGTGCGCTCCAGTTCCTGGGCATCGGGCCAGGCGAGCACCAGGGCGGCGGCGCCGAGCCAAAGGATGCCGGCGACGGCGAGCAATCCCAGGGAGTGAGGTCGCCCGTCGTCGCCGGCCAGTACCGCGCCCGACGACCGGGTGGGCGCGGCTTCCGCGATCGTTGTCATTCGCCTGGCCTCCTCAGCTCAGCACGTCGGCGGTGACACGCGCGGCATATTTCTGGATGTCGGTGCTCTGCTTGAACACCGCGATGCGCTTCAGCTCCTCGCCGTAGGCCGCGATCTGGCTGCGCAGGTCGCCGGCCAGCGGATGGTCGTGATGGGTGTGGCTCTTGAGCATGGCCGTGAGCTGCTCGACCGGCGCCTTGGCGTGCGGCGCGAAGACGGCGGCCGCCGCCTCGGGGTTGGCGGCGACCCACACCTGGGCCTCGAGCAGCGACTGCACCAGCGCCGCGGCCACCGGCTTCTCCTGGCGGATCAGCGTGCCGCGGATGCCGAGCACGCAGCAGGTGCGGTGCGCGTACTCGCCGGAGAGGTTGTTGGCGACCTCGATGAGGCCGTCGCGCTCGCGCGCCATCCAGCCCAGCGGATCGCCCTGGCAGAAGGCCTGGACCTCGCCCTTCTTCAGTGCGATCGGCAGGACGTCGCCCGGGAAGACGCGCCATTCGACCTCCTTGTTGGGATCGACACCGGCCTCGTGCAGCATGATCGAGAAGAAGTTGCGGTCAGGAGCCGCGAGATCGGTGACGCCGATCGCCTTGCCCTTGAGATCGGCGATCTTCGTGATGCCGCTCGCGGGCGCCGAAAACAGGCGCATGCAGCCGCCATGGATGCCGGCCGCGATCTTGACGTCGAAGCCGCCTTCCAGGGGCTTCAGCCAGCGCAGCGCCATGCCGACTCCGGCATCGGCCTTGGCCGTGGCGATGGCTTCCAGCAGCTGATCGGTCGAGCCGCCGAAATTGATCAGCTCGACGTCGAGATTGTGGCGCGCGAAGTAGCCCTTCTCCTGGGCGACCGCGACGCCCACCGTGCAGATGGCGGTGGCGTTCCAGGTGAGCTTCAGCGAACGCTTCTCGGGCAGAACGACCGGCGTGCCGAACGAGGCACGGCAGATCGCCGGATCGAACTCGGCCGGCAATCCGCCGACGAAGGCGCGTTGAGCCAGCACGCCGGCCGGAAGGAGAGTGCCGCCAACGGCGGCGGCGCGCAGGAAGGTGCGTCGGGTGGGAAAGCGAAACATCGCGGGTACTCCAGGAACGCGGGGCGGGAGAGAGAAGGCGCGATCACGCGCCGGCAGCGGTCAGCTGCGACAGCAACAGGAATGGGTGCAGGGGAACAGGTTGCTTGTCATGACCCCAGCATCGTTCGATTCGGCGTGCGCGGTAAATAATCCGGAAAACCAAAGATTCGCCCGAGTCAGAAAGCATCTTCTGCAAAGCCGTCGACTCGCGATCGATGACTGTCTCGGCAGCAACGTCGGTGTATGCGCCGCGCCATGTCGGGTCAGCGCTTCGTGAATTCCATGAAGATCTGCAACACCATTACAGCCGCTTTCGCCGGCCTCATGCTCGCGTCGGCGATTGCCTCGGCGCCAGTACGACTACGGCGAGTTCTTCGCCGTCGCCGATCATCACGACTTCAAGGTCGTTCTGCAGGGCAGCCCGTTTTCAGGCAGCGACATGGGCATCGTCGCGAGCGGACTCCTGCCGGTTCTGCAGGCGGCCAAGCCCCGGCCGGCGTTGACCTTCGCTTACGTCGTTGCCGCAGCGAAGGACCAGCCCGGCTTGTTCAAGGCCTATGCCGTGTACTGCCGCAACAACCTGGCGATGTCGGAAACGACAGCCTGGACGGCGGCCGGCAGCCCGTCGGATCCGTGCATGGAGGAATTGTTCCGCGAGCGGTTCATGGTGGTGTGGCCCGATTCGCACGCGCTCAGGCCGCAGGCGCATGACACCTCCGTCAGCGTAGGACGCTGACCACCTCCCCAGCTTCGCTGGGGAGGAAGCGATGGCTACTCGTTCTCCTTTCGGAACGGCGAGTATTCCATCAGCCCCTCGATCTCCTGCTCGACGGCCGGGCGTTCCTGCTTCAGGAAATTGTCGACGGCGCGGCGGAAGCCGCTGTCGACGATCCAATGGGCCGAGAAGGTCGGCACCGGAAGATAGCCGCGTTGAATCTTGTGATCGCCCTGGGCGCCCGCCTCGACGCGCTGCAGGCCGTGGGCGATGGCGTAGTCGATCGCCTGGTAGTAGCAGGCCTCGAAATGCAGAAAGGCGTGGCTTTCGAGGCAGCCCCAGTAGCGGCCATAGAGTGTGTCGTCGCCCTTGAGGTTGAGCGCACCCCCGACCGGGCGGCCATCGGCCTCCGCCATCACCAGCACGACCTTGTCGGCCATTGTGCTGCCCAGTATGTCGAAGAAGGGGCGCGTGAGATAGGGCGAGCCCCACTTGCGCCCGCCGGTGTCCATGTAGAAGGCGAAGAAGGCGTCCCAGTGCTCCGGCCTGATCTCCTCGCCGCAGAGCGCGCGGATGGTCAGCCCCTCGCGCCGGACCGACTCGCGCTCCTTGCGGATCGCCTTGCGCTTGCGCGAGGCGAGGGCGGCCAGAAAATCGTCGAAGCAGCCGTAGCCGTTGTTGTGCCAGTGATACTGCCGGCCCAGCCGCAGGAGCCAGCCATGTTCGCCGAAGCGCTTCCAGTCGGCCTCGGTGCAGAAGGTGGCGTGGACCGAACTGATGCGGTTGTCGTCGGCGATCTTGGCCAGCATGTCGATCATCGCATCGCACACGCCCGAGGCGTAGGGGCCGGGCCGCACGAAGAGACGCGGGCCGGGTACTGGCGTGAACGGCACGGCGACTTGAAGCTTGGGATAATAACGTCCGCCGGCGCGCTCGAAGGCCTGCGCCCAACCGTGATCGAAGACGTATTCGCCCTGGCTGTGACCCTTGAGATAAAGCGGCGCGGCGCCCAGCAGCGCACCATCCTCGGATTCCGCCAGCAGATACTGCGGCTGCCAGCCGGTGCGCCGGCCGACCGACTTGGAATCCTCCAGAGCCTTCAGGAACCCGTAGCTGAGAAAGGGGTTGCCGGCCGAGCCCGGCGCCAGCGCGCAGGCATCCCATTGGTCGGCTTCGACCGCCGAAAGCGACTCGACAACGCGCAGGCCGATGGTTGGAGAGGCATCCGGCATGGAAAGAGCATAGCGCGAAACGCGCCACGAATTGCGCCGGGAATTTGACACGCAGTTATGTATTATTGGAAGCTCAGGTCCGACGCGTAACTCCATAACAAGAACTGAGCAGGGAGCGGGAGATGCGTTGTTAAAGGAGCCAGCCGACTTGGTTGGCCGGGAGGTTTCCGCCGTCGCCTTCGCGCGTGACGGCGTCGAATTTCATTTCGACGGCCCGATTCTGCGCAGCCGCACCGACCCCCACGTGGTCGTCGGCGAGGCGGTCTATCACTTCCCCAAGCCGGGCTCGCGCGATGCGCTTTGCCTCGTCCTCGGCGCGACCGTCCAGTCGTTGAGCCTGGCCGACTCGCGGCATCTCGAATTCACGACCAACAACGGCTGTCGGGTCCGCCTGCCGCTCGGCGCTGGCGGCGTGCTTCATTTCCGGGCAGATCGCCTGCTACAGGTCGGTTGAGGTCCTCTATTCCGCCGGCTTGTGCCGGTGGGCGAGCTCGTCGGCCGACCGGCTGAATCGCTTCTTCGCCCACAGGCCGGCTCGATCGATATAGACCAGCACGACCGGCACCACGACCAGGGTGAGCAGGGTCGAGCTGATCAAGCCGCCGATGACGGCATGAGCCATGGGGGCGCGCTGCGCGGCGCCTTCACCCAGGCCCAACGCCAGCGGCATCATGCCGAACACCATGGCGAGGGTGGTCATCAGGATGGGCCGCAGCCGGATCGAGCCTGCCTCGATCAGCGCATCGTGCACCGGCGCGCCGCGGGCGCGTGCCTGATTGAAGAAATCGACCAGCAGAATGGCATTCTTGGTGACGAGGCCCATCAGCATGATGAAGCCGATGGCCGAGAAGATGTTGAGCGTCGTGCCGGCGGCCAGCAGGCCGAGGAAGACCCCGATCAACGACATCGGCAGCGACATCATGATGGCGACGGGCTGCAGGAACGAGCCGAACTGCGAGGCCAGGATCAGGTAGATCAGGATCACCGCCAGCAGCAGCGCCTGGCCGGCATAGGCCGCACTCTCGGCCATGTCCTTGGTCGAGCCGCCGAACACGAAACGGTAGCCGGGCGGCAGCTTGATGCCGGCCAGGACCTTCTGGAGCTCGCTGGAGACTTCGCCCGGCGAACGTCCCGAGACGTTGGCGGTGATCCAGACCTCGCGGTTGAGGTCGCGACGATTGATCTGCGAAGCGCCGACATCGCTCACGACGTCGGCAATCTGCGCGATGTGGACCATGCGTGGCAGCCCGTTGGGCTCGGCGCCGGCGGTGAACCAGATGCGCTGCAGGTCGGCGATGCCGGTGCGATCGTCGATCGGCAGGCGGACCATGACGGTGTAATTCTCGCCGTCGGGGGCGCGCCACAGGCTGGTCTCGTCGCCGGCGAACAATGGCCTGAGCGACTGCGCCACCAGTGCCGAGCCGAGGCCGAGGTCGGAGGCTGCGTCGCGACGCAGCCGCACCGACAGGACGGGCTTGGCGGCCTTGAGGTTGCGGTCGAGATCGACCAGGCCGCGGATCGCGGACGCCTCGCGCATGACGTCCTGCGAGATCTTGTCGAGCACCGCCATATCGGGGCCCTGCAGCGACAGCTGCAGCATCTTCTGCACGCCGCCGCCCGGGCCGCCAGGCACGTTGATCGACACCAGGATGCCGGGGATGCTGGCCAGGCGGTCGCGCAACGGCTGGGCAAGCTGTTTGGGCGAACGCTTGCGCTCTTTCACCGGCTTCAGCTTGAGATAGAGGCTCGCCTGGTTCTTGCCCACGGCATAGCCCGTGTTGACCGTGCCGTAGGTGTAGTCGACCTCGGGGAACTCGCGGACGGCGGCGTCGACCTGGCGCAGCTTGGCCTCGGTATATTCCAGCGACGAGCCGATGGGCGTCTCGATCGACACGACCTGCTCCCCGAGGTCGGCCTCCGGCACGAACTCGAAGCCGATGTACTTGGGCAGGGCGAAGCTGCCCACGAAGGTCGCGAGTGCGATCAGCAGCGTGAGCTTGGGCCAGCGCAGCGCCCAGCCGAGCACGCCGCGATAGACGCTGTTGGCACGCTCCTGGGCGGCGTTGACGATGCGGGCGAAACGTCCGGTGCCATGGGCCTGCGGGTCGTACCAGACCGACGACAGCATCGGGTCCAGAGTGAACGAGACGAACAGGGAGATCAGCACGGCGGCCGAGACCATGACGCCGAACTGGAAGAAGAAACGGCCGATGAGGCCGCCCATGAAGGCGACCGGCAGGAACACCGCGACGATGCAGAACGTCGTCGCGAGCACCGCGAGCCCGATCTCGTTGGTGCCGTCTAGAGCGGCCTGGCGGTGCGTCTTGCCGAAGCCGATATGGCGCATGATGTTCTCGCGCACCACGATGGCATCGTCGATCAGGATGCCGATGGCGAGGCTGAGCGCCATCAGCGTCAGCACGTTGAGCGTGAAGCCGAACGCCGCCATCACCATGAACGAGCCGAACACCGAGATCGGCAGGGCGAGGCCCGTGATCACCGTGCTGCGCCATGAATGCAGGAACAGGAAGACGATGGCGATGGTGAGCAGGCCGCCCTCGATCATGGTCTGCTGCACGTTGTTGACCGAGTTCTGGATGCCGCGCGAGGCGTCTCGGACGATCTCGAGCTTGACGTCGGGCGGCAGGCTGGCCTGCAGCTCGGCCATGGCCTTGCGAACGCCGCGGGCGACCTCGATGGTGTTGGCGCCCTGGGTCTTGACGATGTCGACGGCCAGCGCGCGCTCGCCGTTCAGCAGGGCGACGTTCTCGCGCTCCTGCTCGCCGTCGACCACGGTGGCGATCTCGCGCAGATAGACCGGCGCCAGGCCGCGCCGCGCCACGATCAGGTCGGCGAAATTGCCGGGCTCGGCGATGCGGCCGGTGACCTCGACCAGGCGGTCGTCGTTGCCGCGCTGCACGTTGCCGGCCGGGAAGTTCTGGTTCTCCTCCCGCACGACCCTCATGACGTCGTTGACGCCGACACGCAGCGAGTGCATGCGGCCGGGATCGAGGTCGATGTTGATCTGGCGCTTGACGCCGCCGGCGATCTTGGCGCTGCCGACGTCGCGCACGGTCTGCAGCCGCTTGACGATGACCTGGTCGGCGAGCGTCGTCAGGTCCCGCACCGATCGGATGTCCGAGCGCACCGCGATCGAGATGACGGGCTGGTCATCCGGATTGTAGCGCTGGATCAGAGGCTCCTTCACCTCGGGCCGGAACGCGGCGCGGACCTGCTGGACCTTCTCGCGTACGTCCTGCAGGGCGACTGCCGACGGCACCGACAGCTCGAATTCGGCGATGACGATCGATTGGCCTTCGAGCGACCGCGACGACAGCGTCTTGATGCCGGCGACGGCGTTGACCGCGTCCTCGACCTTGCGGCTGATCTCGCTTTCCACGGTCTCCGGCGAGGCGCCGGGATAGTTCGTGGTCACCACCACGATCGGAAAGTCGACGTCGGGGAACTGGTCGATGCCGAGCTGGCGATAGGAGAACAGCCCCATCACCAGCAGCGCCACCATCATCATCGAGGCGAAAACCGGATTGTCGACGGCGATTTGCGTGAGCTTCATGGTCTTCCGGACGTATCCGGCTTACCGGACCACCTCACCCTGAGGAGCCGTGCGAAGCACGGCGTCTCGAAGGGTGGGCCACAGTATCGTTGTTGCCACCCTTCGAGACGCGCACTTCGTGCGCTCCTCAGGGTGAGGTGGTGGGGGTGCGAGGCTGGCATTTCGGGCTCTGATCAGCGCGCCTCTAGGACCTTGACCTGCTGTCCAGCCTTGAGGCCGGGCAGGGGAGCCGCCACAACCGTCATGCCCGATTCGAGACCCTTGACCTCGACGAGCTCGCCGCGCGACCAGGTACGGACGGGGCCGACGGGCTTGCGTGCCAGCGCGCCGTTCTCGACCGCGAGCACGTAGGGCCCGTCATCATCCTTGCGCATGGCGATGGCGGGCACGGCAAGAGCATGACCCTTCTCGGCGACCGTCACCGTGCCCGTGGCGAACAGTCCGCCGCGCAGCGCATCGTGACGGTCGGTGATCTCGACATAGACCGGGATCGAGCGCGAACCCGCCTGCGCGGTCGGGCTGATACGGGTGATGCGGCCCTTGAACTCGCGATCGCCGAAGCCTTCGAGCTGTACTGCGGCCGGTTGATCGATCTTGAGCCGCACGACGTCGGCCGCCGGCATCTGCGCCGCGACCTCGACCCGGCTGGTATCGAGCAGAGCCAGGATCTTGCCGTCGATGGGGATCGATTCGCCCTGGTTGGCGATGCGCTCGCCGACCACACCGTCGAACGGCGCCTTCACTTCGGTATCCGCGAGGTTCCTTTGGGCGATCTCGAGCTGGGCCTCGCCCACTGACACCATCGATGCCTTGTTCTCGGCGGTGGCGCGCGCGGCATCGAGCGCCGACTGCGAGACGATGTTGCGCTTCGCCAGCGTCTCCTTGTCGCCGAGGTCGCGCGCCGTCCAGCGCGCATCGGCGCGCGCCGCATCGACGGCCGACTGGCGCTCGTTGACGCGGGCCTGCAGCTCGTTGGTCTCGAAGCGCGCCAGCACCTGGCCCTTGGTCACGCGATCGCCCTCGCGCACCAGGACCTCGGACAGCCGGCCCGCGACGCGCGCCTTCACGATCGTCTGGTCGATCGGCTGGGTGGTTCCGGTGAAGCGCACGACGTCGACCAGGCCGCGCGGCTTGATGGTGTGCAATTCGGCGCCGATCAGCTCGATCGTCCGCTCGGCCGGCCTGGGGGCGGCCGCCCCCGTCGGACCGTTGCCGCCAGGCTTGCCGTTCTTCCAGGCGAAGGCGCCGCCCGCCAGCACGATGGCGCCGGCAAACAGGACGAGCAGCAACTTGCGCTTGGCGGTCATGGCCGCAGTCCTTTCAGGACGAAATCGATGTAGGCGTCGTAGAAGCGGTCGCTGTCGATCGGCTGGCTGTCGTCGTAGGGCGCGATCGAGCGCAGCCACACGGCGTGCATGGCCAGCGGCTGGGCGAAGATGATGGCCGTCATGTCGATGTCGGCGATGGGTCCGAATTCGCCGCGTTCGACGCCGCGGCGCAGCATCTTGGCGAACAGGGCGCGGCCGCGCAGGTCGAAGTTGGCGCAGTAGAAGCGGGCCACGTCTGGGAAGTTGCCGGCCTCGGCCAGGATCAGCTTGATGACGCCGCCGACCGGACTCTCGGCGAACTCACGGAACTTGGCGACCAGCATGCGCAGCAGTTCTTCCGTCGTGCCATTGAAGGAGTCGACCAGTTCGTTGGCGCGCACCAGCGGCTCGCCGATCGCCTCGACGATCACCGCCTTGAAGAGCTCTTCCTTGTTCTTGAAGTAGAGATAGGGGAGGCCCTTGCTCACGCCGGCCGCCTTGGCGACGTCCTCGAGCTTGGTGGCGGCGAAGCCCTTGGTCACGAACAGCTCCAGCGCCGCCCGGGCGATCTCGGGGGCGCGGTCGTCCGGCCGGCGAGTCCGGATCACCGGTTCATCGGGGCCTGGCGAGATATTGACTGACTGGTCAGTATCCATGTTTCGCTATGTAGAGAAGAAGCGCGACTGCATCAAGGCAATCCCGCCCTGCTTCGCACACAAAGAGGTCACGGGTTCACCCGCACAGCGTCACCAACCGGCAGTATTGCTTGAGTTGATGATTCTCTCGGGGGAGAGCGATGGTTGTTACGCACACAAGGTCAGTCACCGAACTTGTCTCGGTTGCCACCGACTGGCAGCTGGGTAGGGGGCAAGGCGATTGGGGCGCTGTATCGGAACTCCATGAGATAGGGACTCGCGAAGTCCTCGAACGGGCGCTGGACCTGACGACCTCGGCCGATCCCAGGGGTCGTGCCCGCGGCGCCGATATCCTCGGTCGGCTGGGCGTGCCCAGCCGGACGTTCCCCGAAGAATGCCTGGCCGCCGTCATTCATCTGGCGACTCACGACACCGATCCGGATGTGTTGTACGCGGCCGCCATCGCGCTCGGGCATCTACCGGATCCCAGGGGCACCGCCACACTTGCGCGGATGGCGGACAACGACAGGTCCGAGGTACGACAGGCAGTCGCCTTCGCTCTCGCTGGGCGTTCCGATCCACAGGCGGTCGCCGCGCTCATCCGCCTCGCCGGGGATCCCATTGCCCGTGTGAGGGAGTGGGCGACGTTCGGCCTGGGCGAGTTGGCGACGCTCGATGCCCCGGAGGTCCGGGCAGCCTTGCACCGGCGTCTCGACGATGCCGACCGCGAGACCCGCTACGAGGCAATCCGCGGCCTCACTCGGTGCGGCGACCTTCGCGCCGTGCCGTCCCTGATCGACGCGCTTGGCGAGCCGTCGGGCAACTTCTCTCTTCTTCCGGAAGCGCAGGCCTTGCTGAGGATGCCGCACGAATACGGCTTTCTGACCGCCGCCGATCTGATCGCAGGTCTCCGGTCGCTCGTTGCGAGCCGCGGCGCTACATAAAAGAAGTCCGGCAGACCGAAGTCGCCGGACCCGTACAGTTACGCCTTTCCGCCCCCAAAGGCGGGACGTCTTATTAGCTTAAAGACTTGTCGTTAGAAGGTGGCTTCCGGTGGGGCCATGAGGGCACCCACGCGGAAGCCGAAAGGCGTTCGGTTTGAGGCACGTCCCGTTGCGGACCATGGTGAAGTTGCCGCACTCCGGACAGGCATCCCCTTCGAAACCCTTGAGCTTCGCCTCAAGGGCGAAACCAAGGTTGGAGGAGGATGCCTCTCCGACCGCGACGCCGACGACGGCCGCCGTGGCGCGAGGCGCCAAAG
Source organism: Rhodospirillales bacterium (assembly GCA_016185145.1). Lineage (GTDB taxonomy): Bacteria > Pseudomonadota > Alphaproteobacteria > Reyranellales > Reyranellaceae > Reyranella. The sequence continues at coordinate 51,268 of JACPOB010000104.1, forward strand.
CGACGGTTGGGCCGTCTGTCAGTTCGGTGGGCTGGGGACCGGCCTGGATCGCCTGCTCGGCGATCGCGGTATTGCCGGCCGTCCGGCCGTTCAAGACGTAAAGGTTGCTGCGCACGTAGCCGACGCTGGCGATGCGGTTGACCGCGACGGCGGCCGCTTCGGCCGCGTCGCTGCCTGCGCCGGGAAGGCCTTCGATCTGTCCGCGGCCGACGCTGTCGGGGCGCAGGTCGGACTGCTCGACATGGGCGAGGTCCGAGCGTCCGAGGTAGGAGATCGCGAGCTCGCGGAAGATGTAGTCGAGCACCGACGTCGACATCTTGATCGCGTCGTTGCCCTCGACCATGCCCGACGGTTCGAAGCGGGTGAAGGTGTAGGCTTCGACGAACTCTTCCAGAGGCACGCCGTACTGCAGGCCGATCGAGATCGCGATGGCGAAGTTGTTCATCACGCTGCGGAAGGCTGCACCTTCCTTGTGCATGTCGATGAAGATCTCGCCGACCCGGCCGTCCTCGTACTCGCCGGTGCGCAGATAGACCTTGTGGCCGCCGACGATCGCCTTCTGGGTATAGCCCTTGCGGCGCGGCGGCATGCTCTCGCGTCCGGCCCGCACCTCGCGCTCGACGATCCGTTCGACGATGCGCTCGGCAATGACCGGCGCGCGCTGAGCCGGCGTCATCTCGGCGAGATCGTCGTTGGCCGCGAGGTCTTCACCCAATGCCATGGCCGACAGCGGTTGCGAGAGTTTCGAACCGTCACGATAGAGAGCGTTGGCTTTCAGGCCGAACTTCCACGACATCTCATAAGCCTTGCGGCAATCCTCGACCGTAGCTGCGTTGGGCATGTTGATGGTCTTGGAGATTGCGCCCGATACGAACGGCTGGGCTGCAGCCATCATGCGTATGTGACTCTCTGCAGACAAGCAGCGAGTGCCATCTCGTCCACAGGGATTCGCACAATCGAACACCGCGAGATGCTCGCGCTTGAGATCGCGCGCGCCCTCGATGCTCATCGTCCCGCAGGCATGAACGTTCGCAGCTGCGACGTCGCTCTTGGAAAATCCGAGGCGCATCAGCACGTCGAGCTTGGGATCGGCGAGCGCTTCGTCGTCGAGGCCGAGCACGTCGCGGCAGAACGCGTCGCCCAGCGTATAGCGCGAGAAGGCGAAGCGGATGTCGAAGGAGGTTGCGATCGACTTTTCCACACGTTCGATCGCCGCGCGGTCGAAGCCGCGTGCCGCCAGCGTCTCGTGATTGATCGCGGGCGCTGCGGCGAGCGAGCCGTGGCCGACGGCATGGGCGATGATGCGGTCGATGGCCGTCTGGTCGTAGCCCAGCGTCGCGAGCGCCTGCGGGACGGTGCGGTTGATGATCTTGAAGTAGCCGCCGCCCGCCAGCTTCTTGAACTTGACCAGGGCGAAGTCGGGCTCGATGCCGGTGGTGTCGCAATCCATCACCAGGCCGATCGTCCCGGTCGGAGCGATGACCGAGACCTGGGCGTTGCGGAAGCCGTGCTGCTCGCCAAGCGCTAAAGCCTTGTCCCAGGCCGTTTTTGCCGCCTCGACGAGGGCGGCGTCGGGGCAGTTGGCGGCGTCGAGCGGCTGTGGATGGATCGACAGGCTTTCGTAAGCAGCCGCCTCGCCATGAGCGGCGCGGCGGTGATTGCGGATGACCCGAAGCATCGCGTCGCGATTGACCGTGTAGCCGGGGAAGGGCCCCATCCAGCCGGCCATCTCGGCCGACGTCGCATAGGCGGTGCCGGTCATGAGGGCCGTCAGCGCGCCGGCGATGGCGCGACCCTCGGTGCTGTCGTAGCCGAGGCCGGACGACATGAGGAGGGCGCCCAGGTTGGCGTAGCCCAGCCCCAGGGTGCGGTAGCGATAGGAGAGTTCGGCGATCCTGCGCGAGGGGTACTGCGCCATCATCACCGAGATCTCGAGCACGACTGTCCACAGGCGCGTGGCGTGCTCGAAGGTCGCGACATCGATGGTGCCGTCGGCCTGGCGGAACCGCATCAGGTTCAGCGACGCCAGATTGCACGCCGTGTCGTCGAGGAACATGTACTCCGAGCACGGGTTCGAGGCGTTGATGCGCCCCGACTGCGGGCAGGTGTGCCAGTCGTTGATGGTCTCCTCGACGGCGCGCAGGAAGGCGTCGCTGACGCGGACCGAGTTGTTGGCGTTCTGGCCCGAGACGCTGAGGTAGGCCTCCGACTCCCAATCGGTGTCGAAGGTAGGGAATTCGATGTGCCGGTAGCCCTGGCGGGCGAACTGGATGACCCGCTGGATGTAGTTCTCGGGCAGCGCAGCTTCACGGGCGGCGACGATGGCGCGGCGCAGGGTCTGGTTCTTGCGCGGCTCGAACGCAGCTTCGCCTTCGCCGTCGAGGCACGCCTGCATCACCGCATTGAGGTGCCGGTTGGCGAGCCGCGAGCCCGCGACCAGCGCCGCGACCTTCTGCTCCTCGAGCATCTTCCAGGTGATGAACTGCTCGATATCGGGATGGTCGATGTCGACCGACACCATCTTGGCGGCGCGCCGCGTCGTGCCGCCGGACTTGATGGCGCCCGCCGCGCGGTCGCCGATCTTGAGGAACGACATCAGGCCGGACGATTTTCCGCCGCCCGACAGGCGCTCGCCTTCGCCGCGCAGGCGGGAGAAATTGGAGCCGGTTCCCGAGCCGTACTTGAACAGGCGCGCCTCGCGCACCCACAGATCCATGATGCCGCCTTCGTTCACCAGATCGTCGTCGACGCTCTGGATGAAGCAGGCGTGCGGCTGCGGCCGCTCGTAGGCGGAAGAGGAGGGGTAGGCCTCGCCGTCGCGATGATCGACGAACCAGTGACCCTGGCCTGGACCGTCGATGCCGTAGGCCCAGTGCAGACCGGTGTTGAACCACTGCGGCGAATTCGGTGCGCAGATCTGCGCCGCCAGCATGAAGCAGTGTTCGTCGAAGAACGAGCGCGCATCGTCTTCGCTGTCGAAGTAGCCGCCCTTCCATCCCCAGTAGGTCCAGGCGCCGGCCATGCGCTGAAACACTTGGCGTGCGCTGGTCTCGCCGCCGAAGCGCCGGGCCTCGGGCAACGTCGAGAGAGCCGCTTCATCCGGCACCGAACGCGACAGCCATTGCGGCACGTCGTCCTCGGGCACCTTCTTCAGCTGCAGCGCAACGCCGGCGCGGCGGAAATACTTCTGCGCCAGCACGTCGGCGGCGACCTGCGACCATTCGGCCGGCACGTCGATGCCCTTCATGCTGAAGACGATCGATCCGTCGGGATTGCGGATTTCCGAATCGGCAGCACGAAACGCCATTCCTGTGAACGGCGATCTTCCTGCTTGTGTATACCGACGCTCGAAGCGCATCGACGATCCCCCGTGCCCAGTTTCCCGTTCTTTCGATGACCCTGTCGGGGTGTGCTCTGTCGCTTGACGAGCACGCACATATGGGCACGGAGCGATACTAAATTACAAAATCTTGTGTGCGCAACTACATTTTGTAGACCTGTGTAAGGGTGGTACTAGATGATGCAAGCGCGCAACAGTGTCGAAAACGGATGATTCGCATGTCGACAAACGAAGTGAATCGCTCTCGTAATCTCGTCGCGTTGCGCGTTTTTGAGCGCACGCGTACAAGCGGCGCGGTCACTCTCGCAGCGTGGATTCATCAATGACGATCGGCACTTGGCTCTTCACGAAGATGCGCGGCGAGCTCGTCGGCACCGACGCCGAAGGCAATCGCTACTATCAGGACAAGCGCATCATCCCCGGTCGCCGCCGCAAGCGCTGGGTGATGTACAATGGTGTCGCCGAAGCCTCGCGTGTTCCGCCCGACTGGCACGGCTGGCTGCATCACACGACCAATGCCGTGCCGCCGGCGGGCGGCCTGCCGCGCAAGGCGTGGCAGAAGGAGCATGTGCCCAACCTCACCGGCACCGACTTCGCCTATCGTCCGCCGGGGCACACGCTATCCACTGGAGAAAAGCCCAAGCCGCCTTATGAGGCATGGCGTCCGGGCTAGGGGACTGCTGTGGGCCGCAATATCGTCGAGACGATCGTGGGCGCGCTGGTCCTCGTGGTGGCCGGCGTGTTCGTCTTCTATGCCTTCGCCAAGTCGGACCGCAGCGGGCCGGCAGGCTACGAGATCATCGCTCGCTTCGACCGCATCGACGGCCTGAAGCGCGGCGCCGACGTGACGCTGAGCGGCGTGAAAGTCGGGACCGTCAGCGGCTTCGACCTCGACCGCAAGACCTACCAGGCCGTGGTACGCATGCTGGTGTCGTCCAACGTCAGCCTGCCGACCGATACCCACGCCAAGATCGTGAGCGAATCGCTGCTGGGCGGGATGGTCGTGGTGCTGGAGCCCGGCGGCGACCCCAAGATGCTGCCGCCCGGCGGTGAGATCGAGATGACCCAAGGCGCCATTCCATTGTCGGAATTGATCGCCAAGTTCATGTTCGGTGGCACGAGCTCGGGATCGAAATGATGAGCGCACGCACTTCCAAGGCGACGACGGTCTGGCGTCAATCCGACGGCAAGCCGGTGTCCTGCCTCGAAAAGATCAAAGTGCTGAACCAGAACATCCAGGAGATCGAAACCCTCTGCGCCGACGCGCTGGAGGACGGAGTCCTGATGGGATGCGATGCCGACCAGATCAAGGCCGCCCTGCACGAGCTGATCGACGGGCTCGCGGCGCCTCACTCGCAAAAAAAGTAGGCGTGCGCCTTCCGATCCTTCTGACGGCCCTGGCCGTTTTCGCTGGCACGGCTGCGGCGCAGACGGCGCAGCCACAGCCGCCGCGCCCGGCCAACGTCAACCTGCGCCCGATTCCGGACGGGTCGGGCAAGCGCGTCGCCGAGCTGCAGGGCCTCGACAAGGTGACGGCGCGCACCCAACGCTTCTATGCGCCGGTGGGCGAGGCGACGCGTTTCGGCACGCTCTCGATCACCGTCAGCGACTGCCTGGTCAACGTTCCGGAGGCGCCGCCGGAATCGGTCGCCTATCTCACCATCGTCGACAACAAGCCGGGACAGGCGGCGGAGAAGCTGTTCGCCGGCTGGATGTTCGCCTCGACACCGTCGCTCTCGGCGCTCGACCACGGCGTCTACGACGTCCGGGTGTTGTCCTGCACGATGGCGCAGGGATCCTCGCCAGCCAGTTCGCGCTGAAAGCTCGCCGTCCCGTCGATGGCGTCGGCCAGCAGGCCGCGGAATTCCTCGCGTGGGATTTCGATGGCGCCGAAGCTCCTGAGATGCTCGGTCATGAACTGGCAGTCGAGCAGCCTGAAGCCGCCCCTGATCAGCCGCGCCACGAGATGGACCAGCGCCACCTTGGAGGCGTCGCGCTCGCGGCTGAACATGCTCTCGCCGAAGAACGCCGCGCCGACCGACACGCCGTAGAGTCCGCCGACCAGCCGGCCGTCGACCCGGCATTCGACGCTGTGGGCATGGCCGCGCCGATGCAGCTCGGTATAGAGGTCGACGATCGGCTCGTTGATCCAGCTCTCGGGATGGCCCGGGCGCGGCTCGGCGCAGGCGCGGACCGTGTCGGCGAAGGCGGTGTCGGCCGAGACCGCGAAGCGACCGGCCCGGATGGTGCGCTTCAGACGCTGCGGCAGGTGGAAGCCGTCGAGCGGCAGGACGGCGCGCAATCGCGGGTCGAGCCAGTAGAGCTTGGGATCGTCGCGGCGCTCGCCCATGGGGAAGACGCCGATGCGATAGGCCTGCAGCAGCAGTTCGGGCGTGATCTCCATTAAGCGCCCACCTCATCCTGAGGAGCCGCGCGTAGCGCGGCGTCTCGAAGGATGGGCAACAGTATCGGCGTGTCCCACCCTTCGAGACGCGCGCTGCGCGCGCTCCTCAGGGTGAGGTGGTCGTGGTCGTTGCAACGCCGATCGGCCATGCCCGAGCGTCTCTACTTCTTCAGACCGACCAGCTTCTCCAGCCAGTGGATATCGTAGTCGCCGTCGATGAAGGCCTGCTCGCCGATGATGCGCTGGTGGAGCGGGATGGTGGTCTCGATGCCGCCGATCACGAACTCCTCGAGCGAGCGGCGCAGCCGCATCAGGCATTCGTTGCGGCTGGAGCCGTTGACGATCAGCTTGGCGACCATCGAATCGTAGTAGGGCGGGATCGAATAGCCGGTGTAGAGGCCGGAATCGACGCGCACGCCCAAGCCGCCCGGCGGATGATAGTCGGCGATGCGGCCGGGGCTCGGCACGAAGGTCTCGGGGTTCTCGGCGTTGATGCGGCACTCGATGGCATGGCCCTGGAACTTGATGTCGGCCTGGGTCATGCCGAGCGGCGCACCGGCGGCGATGCGGATCTGCTCGCGCACCAGGTCGATGCCGGTGATGGCCTCGGTGATGGGATGCTCGACCTGCAGTCTGGTGTTCATCTCGATGAAGTAGAACTCGCCGTCCTGGAACAGGAATTCCATGGTGCCGGCGCCGCGGTATTTCAGCTCGCGCACCGCCGCGGCCGCGAGCTCGCCGATCCTCTGGCGCTGCTCGGGATTGAGCGCGGGCGAGGGCGCCTCCTCGAGCACTTTCTGATGGCGGCGCTGCAGCGAGCAGTCGCGCTCGCCGAGATGCACGCCCGCGCCCTGGCCGTCGCCCAGCACCTGGATCTCGATATGACGCGGCCGCCTGAGGTACTTCTCGACGTAGACCGCGTCGTTGCTGAAGGCGGCCTTGGCCTCGGCGCGGGCGAGCGAAAAGGCCTCGCCTGCCGCTTCGGCGTTCTCGACCACCTTCATGCCGCGGCCGCCGCCGCCGGCGACGGCCTTGATCAGCACCGGAAAACCGATCTGCCCGCCGAGCGCTACGACCTCGTCGAGCGAACCGACCGGGCCGGGCGAGCCCGGCACCAGGGGCAGACCGAGCTCCTGGGCGGTCTGCTTGGCCACGATCTTGTCGCCCATCATGGCGATGTGCTGCGGCGTCGGGCCGATGAAGGTGAAGCCGTGCGCCTCGACTGCCTCGGCGAAGCGGGCGTTCTCCGACAGGAAGCCGTAGCCGGGATGGATGGCGTCGACGCCGGCGATGGTGGCGGCCGACAGGATCGCCGGAATGTTGAGATAGCTGTCGCGCGCTGGTGGCGGCCCGATGCAGACCGATTCATCGGCCAGGCGCACATGCATGGCGTCGCTGTCGGCGGTCGAATGCACGGCCACGGTCTGGATGCCCATCTCGCGGCAGGCGCGGTGGATGCGCAGTGCGATCTCCCCGCGGTTGGCGATCAGGACCTTGTCGAACATCGTCTTGCCTATTCGACGATCATCAGCGGCTCGCCGAACTCCACCGGATGGGCGTTGGCGACCAGGATCTGCATGACTGTTCCCGCCTTCGGCGCCTTGATCGGATTGAAGGTTTTCATCGCTTCGATGATCAGCAGCGTCTGGCCGGCGGTCACCTTGTCGCCGACTGCCACGAAGTTGGGCTTGCCGGGCTCGGGCGCCAGATAGGCGGTGCCGACCATCGGCGACTTCACGGCGCCGGGATGCTTGGCGAGGTCGTTATCTGCGGCGGCCGCGACAGCCGGTACCGCAGCGGGCGTGCCGGCAGCGACCGGGACCGCAGCCGGCGCCGCAACCGTCACGGTCTGCCGCGCCACGCGGATGCGCTTGTCGCCGTCGGCCAGCTCGATCTCGCCGAGATGGGTCTCGTGGAGAAGCTGGGCCAGCTTGCGGACGAACTCGGTATCCATCTCGAACTTTGCCATGGACGAACGCTCCGAGGGGTTGGTCAGCGCGCCAGCAGGCGGGAGAGGGCCTGCAGCGCCAGAAGATAGCCGTGGCTGCCCAGCCCGGCGATCACGCCGACCGCAGCCGGGCTGATATAGGAGTGATGACGGAAGCTTTCACGCTTGTAGATATTGCTGAGATGCACTTCGACCACCGGCAGCTCGGCGGCGTTCAGAGCGTCGAGCAGGGCCACCGAGGTATGAGTGTAGGCGCCGGCATTGATGACGATCGCGGCATTGGCCTCGCGCGCGGCCTGGATGCGGTCGACCAGCGCGCCCTCGTGGTTGCTCTGGAAGAATTCGATTTTTATCCCCAAGCGGTCGGCCTCGTCGCGGCAGGCCTTTTCGACGTCGGCGAGCGTCTCGCGTCCGTAGATCTCCGGCTGCCGCTTGCCCAGCATGTTGAGATTGGGCCCGTTGAGCACCAGCACCGGCTTTCTTGCCGGCGGGCGCCGGGCGGCCTTTGCGGCCAAATCCTGCCTCCCCGTCCTTAGAGTGTCGGGCCTTATAGCATGGCGAGTCCGAGCCACAAGGCAGGTCGGAAGAAGGCTAGCCGGTCTCTCTCAGCCTCTTCGCATGCGCAAACAGCCGGTCCGTCAGTGCATCGAAGCTGCGTCTTTCCTCCGCGGTCAGCACCTTATAGAGGCGCTCCTCGTAGCCGAGCGCGATCGGCACGATGCGGGCATGCATGGCCCGGCCGCGGGCGCTGAGCCGCAGCGAAGCGCGGCGGCGGTCGGCCCGGTCGGTCGCCCGCTCGACCAGGCCGCGCTTCATCAGGCCCGCCACCGCCCGGCTCACCGCCACCTTGTCCATGACGATGCGCTGCCCCACATCGGAGGCGGTCAGAGGGGCGAAGCGGCCCAGGGCCGCCATCACCCGCCACTGCGTCACCGTGAGGTCGAACGGTCCGGCGTACAGGTCGTGCAACGATTCCGACACGATTTGCGCCAGAATCGAGAGCCGATAGGGGAGAAAATTCTCCAGTTCGAGGGCTTGCGAAGGGTTGCGCATAATAGTTACATTTGAAACCAATTCACGATCCGGGTCAAATTCGGGAGGTCGGCATGGCCAGCGTAATCGAATCCACCGCCGCGATCGGCGAGGTCAATCCCATGGGCACCGACGGCTTCGAGTTCGTCGAATATGCAGCGCCCGATCCGGCCGCTCTCGGCGCGCTGTTCGAGAGCATGGGCTTCGTGCGGGTCGCCAGGCACCGCTCCAAGGACGTCTCGCTCTATCGCCAGGGCGATGTGAACTTCATCGTCAATGCCGAGAAGGACAGCTTTGCCCAGGGCTTCGCCCGGGTGCACGGCCCGTCGATCTGCGCCATCGCCTTCCGCGTCAAGAACTCGGCCTTCGCCTACAAGCGGGCGCTGTCGCTTGGCGCCTGGGGCGTCGAGGGCCGGGTCGGCCCGATGGAGCTCAACATCCCGGCGATCAAGGGCATCGGCGACTCGCTGATCTATCTCGTCGACCGCTACGGCGAGCGCGGCACGATCTACGACGTCGATTTCGAGTACCTGCCGGGCGTCGGGCACGATCCGAAGGGCGTCGGGCTCACCTACATCGACCACCTGACGCACAACGTGCATCGCGGCCGCATGGACGAGTGGGCGGAGTTCTACGAGCGGCTCTTCAATTTCCGCGAGATCCGCTACTTCGACATCGAGGGCAAGCTCACCGGGCTGAAATCCAAGGCGATGACCAGCCCATGCGGCAAGATCCGCATCCCGATCAACGAGAGCACCGACGACAAGTCGCAGATCCAGGAGTATCTCTCGGCCTATCACGGCGAGGGTATCCAGCACATCGCGCTCGGCAGCGACGACATCTACGAGACGGTCGAGACGCTGAAGACCAAGGGCGTGCCATTCCAGACCGTGCCCGACACCTACTACGAGCAGGTCGACACCCGCCTGCCGGGCCATGGCGAGGACCTGAAGCGCCTCGCCGCCGACCGCATCCTGATCGACGGTGCGCCGACGAAGGGCGGCGGGCTCCTGTTGCAGATCTTCACCCAGACCGTGATCGGCCCGATCTTCTTCGAGATCATCCAGCGCCGCGGCAATGAGGGTTTCGGCGAGGGCAACTTCCGCGCCCTGTTCGAGTCAATCGAGCTCGACCAGATCCGCCGCGGCGTGCTGAAGGGATAAGGAGGAAACCATGGCGAAGAATTGGATTCCGCTGCGCCAGGTCGAGGGCACCGCCTCGCGCCAGGCCCATGTCCGCCTGCCCGCGGGCACCTACGAGCGCGAGATCAGTAAGGAAGGCTTCTTCGGCCCTTCGGCGCAGTTCCACCACAAGCATAAGCCGACCGACTGGATCGAGTTCGACGGGGCCATCCGCCCGCGCGCCTTCGACCTCAACAAGCTGGTCGCCGGCAAGGGCAGTCCCTGGGCCTCGCAGCCGGTGCTGAACAACGGGCACATCCAGGTGCGCATCTGGAAGCTCGAGCAGGCGATGGACGAGCTGGCGCGCAACAGCGACGGCGACCAGCTGCTGTTCATCCACGAAGGAGAGGGCGCGCTGTTCTGCGACTACGGCCATCTCGACTATCGCGACGGCGACTACATCATGATCCCGCGCGGCACGATGTGGCGGCTGGCGCCCGCCAAGCCCACGACCTCGCTGATGATCGAGGCGACCAACGATCATTTCACCCTGCCCGAGAAGGGCCTGGTCGGCCGGCATGCGATCTTCGATCCGGCGATGCTCGACACGCCCAGGATCGATGATGCCTTCAAGGCGCAGCAGGACGAGCGCACCTGGAAGGTCTCGGTCAAGCGGCGCGGCCAGCTCTCGACCGTCACTTTCCCGTTCAATCCGCTGGATGCGATCGGCTGGCATGGCGATCTCAGCGTCGTGCGCATCAACTGGCGGGACCTGAGGCCCCTGATGAGCCATCGCGCCCATCTGCCGCCGTCGGCGCACACGACTTTCGTGGCCGGCCGGTTCGTGGTCTGCACCTTCGTGCCGCGGCCGTTCGAGAGCGACCCGGAGGCGCTGCGCCTGCCGTTCTTCCACAACAACGATGATTTCGAGGAGATCATCTTCTATCACAAAGGCAGCTTCTTCAGCCGGGACAACATCCATCCCGGCATGATGACGGTGCATCCATCGGGCTTCACCCACGGCCCGCATCCCAAGGCCTTCAACGCCGCGACCAGGACGCCGGCCAGCGGCGGCCGGACCGAGACCGACGAGGTCGCGGTCATGATCGACACCCGCGACGCCATCGACATCGCCGCCATGCCGGTCGGCGTGGAGTTCGACGGCTACGTCAAGTCGTGGCGGCCGCCCGAGGTGAAGCAGGCGGCGGAATAGCAACACACAGCCTCACCCTGAGGAGTGGCCCGCAGGGCCGCGTCTCGAAGGGTAGGCAACACCAAGACTGTGGCCCACCCTTCGAGACGCACCGCTGCGCGGTGCTCCTCAGGGTGAGGCGATTTTGAACAGGGGAAGGAAACGATGAAGCTCGGCTCACTCAAGGAAGGCGGTCGTGACGGCACGCTGATCGTGGTCGATCGCGCGCTGAAGAAGGCCGTGCGCGCCACGGCGGTCGCGCCGACGCTGCAGAAGGCGCTCGACGATTGGGCGACAGCGGAGGCGCAGCTGCGCGCTCTCGCTCGGCAGCTCGCCGACGGCAAGGTTGCCGGCGCCTTCGATCTCGACACGAAGGCGCTCTCGGCGCCCCTGCCGCGCGCCTATCAATGGGCCGACGGCTCGGCCTACGTCGTGCATGTCGAACTGGTGCGCAGGGCGCGCGGCGTCGAGATGCCGCCGAGCTTCTGGACCGACCCGTTGATGTACCAGGGTGGCTCCGATTCCTTCATCGGGCCCAACGACGACATCGAGGCGGTCGACGAGGCGCATGGCATCGATTTCGAGGGCGAGATCGGCGTGGTCGTCGACGACGTGCCGATGGGCGTGTCGCCCGAGGCGGCGCGCCGGCACATCAGGCTGGTCACCATCCTCAACGACGTCTCGCTGCGCAACCTCATCGTCACCGAGCTGGCCAAGGGCTTCGGCTTCTTTCACGGCAAGCCGGCGACGGCCTTCGCGCCGGTCGCCGTCACGCCCGACGAGCTGGGCGATGCCTGGGACGGCGGCAAGCTCGACCTGCCGCTGATCTCGACCCTGAATGGCAAGGAGTTCGGCCGTCCCAACGCCGCCACCGACCTCACCTTCGATTTCGGTCAGCTCATCGCCCATGCCGCGAAGACGCGTCACCTGGAGGCGGGGACGGTCGTGGGCTCGGGCACCGTCGCCAACCGCGATGCCGGCGTCGGCTGCTCCTGCATCGCCGAGCGGCGCGTGCGCGAGACCATCGACAATGGCAAGCCCGCGACGCCGTTCATGGCGTTCGGCGATCGCATCCGCATCGAAATGTTCGATCGCGCCGGCCAATCGATCTTCGGCGCCATCGACCAGAAAGTCGCGCGCTACAACATGACCTCACCCTGAGGAGCGCGCCGCAGGCGCGTGTCTCGAAGGGTGGGCCAAGGACAAGGTCTGGAGCCATGCTTCGAGACGCCACGCTACGCGTGGCTCCTCAGCATGAGGTCTTGTTGCTAATGTGCCCCGCGGAGGCGGTCATGAAGCTCATCGGCTATTTTCGTTCGTCGGCGGCGTTTCGCGTGCGCATCGCGCTCCACTACAAGGGCATCAACGTCGAGCACGCCTCGCGCCATCTGCGCAAGGGCGAGCAGGCGGCGCCCGACTATGTCGCGCTCAATCCGCAAAAACTGGTGCCCGCCCTGGTCCTCGATTCCGGCGAGGTGCTGACCCAGTCGCTGGCCATCCTGGAATACCTCGAGGAAATACATCCCGATCCGCCGCTGCTGCCCAAGGATCCGGTCGGTCGCGCCCGCGTGCGGGCGCTGTCGCTGATCGTGTCGGCCGACGTCCATCCCATCCAGAACCTGCGGGTCATGGCGTACTTGCGCGAAAAATTCGGCCAGACCGAGGAAAGCGCCTTCGCCTGGTCGCGCCACTGGATCGAGACCGGCTTCGAGGCCTACGAGGCCACCATCGCGAGGGATCATAGGACCGGCGCCTTCAGCCACGGCGACACGCCGACCTTCGCCGACCTCTGCCTGGCGCCGCAGGTGTTCAACGCCCAGCGCTTCAAGGTCGACATGGCGCGCTATCCGACCATCCAGCGCATCCACGCCACCTGCATGCAGCATCCGGCCTTCGATGCCGCCCAGCCGTCCAAGCAGCCGGACGCCGAACCGTGAGAAAACGCGCCATAGCGCTGATCGCTGTCGTCGTTCTCGCCGGTGCGGCAATCGCGGCCGTCCCGGTGATCGAGCGGCACGCCGCGGCGGGCATCAAGAGCGAGATCGAGCGCGACGGCTCGGCCCAGGTCGACGACGTGAGCGTGGGCCTGTTTGCCCGGCGCGTCACGCTCGTCAATTTGAGGTCCAGGAGCGCCGCGGCGGAGCTGAGCATCGGCCGCTGGGAGGCGTCGGGGCTGGCCTGGCCGATCGGCGAGCTGCTGGCCGGCCGTACGCCGCTGGCCGGCTTGGGCTGGGGCGATCCGCTGAGCGCCGGCCGTGTCGAGCTCGAGCACGTGGCCATCGCCGACCGGGCGACCGGCGGGCGATGGAGCATGGACGCGCTGGTGATCGAGGACTTCGATCTCGCGCGCTACGACGCGACCTACGACGGGACGTTCCAAATTGCCGTGCTCACCGCCCGCGCGATGGGCGTGCTCGCCGTGCGTCGCCTCGAGCAACGCAACGCACGCGTCACGCTGCCGGGGACCGGCGAGGTGGTCGGCCTGGCATCGGTCGTGCTGGAAGGTTACGAGCGCGGCCTCATCGCCACATTGGCGATGGCAGGCATGGACGTCGCTTCAGGCGAGGGCCAACCCGCGCAGTTCAGCGTCGCCGAGACCAAGGCGGCCAAGGTCGATTTTGGTCGCATCATCGCGGCGATGTCGTCCGACAAATGGTCTCCCGGTGCGCCCTCGGGCCGCATCCACATCGAAAAAGCCAAAGCGACAGGGTTCGGCGGCGAGCTGTTCAAGCGCTACGGCATCTCGCTCGGCGAGGTCGGCTTCCAGACGGCGCATGTCCGGGACAAGGTGAGCCGCACACGCACGCACATCGAAGGGTTCGTGCTGGCGCCGCCATTGCGTGGCCTGGAGGGGCTGTCGCTGCGCATGGCCCTGCAGTCGATGGGCCTCAAGGAGGTGAAGGCCGATTTCGACTGCCACGGCACCGAAGACCAGGGCAAAGGCGAGCTGACGCTCGATCGCTGCGCGCTGGTCGGCCCGGGGCTGGGTGAAATCGAGCTTTCCGCGCGCGTCGTCAACGCCGATGCGGTCTTCTGGAACGCGCTCGACGAGAGCGACGTGCTGGCGTTGCAGGATTCGACGGCGGCGCTCGGCGCGGCCCGGCTGGTGGTGGCCGACAAGAGCCTGCTCGAACGCAGCCTGCGCGCCATCGCCACCATGACCGGCCAGCCGGCGGCGACATTGCGCGCCAACTGGGCGCGCGAAGTGCGCCGCTATCAGCCGGCGGGCGTGCTGATCTCGCAGTCGATGACCCAGCTCCTGGACACCATCTCGCGCTTCGTCGAGCAGGGCGGCACGCTCGTCATCGAGGCCAAGCCCGAGCCGCCCGTGGGCTTCGACAAGCTGGAGTACCTGCTGAACCCCGGCGCCGATCTGGTCAGCACGCTGGGTCTGAAGGCTACGCTGCTGAAGTAGTCTTGCCAGACCGCGAGCCTCTGGCTCGCTCATGATCATGAGCGAGCCAGAGGCTCGCGGTCCGGAAGATTAAGACCATGATCCCGGAATCAGCCCTGACCCTTGCGGGCCTCGGCGATCAGCTGCTTCAGCGCGGCGGCGTCGACGGCGCCGGGCACGAACTGCTTGCCGATCACGAAGGCAGGCGTCCCGCGCACGCCGAGAGCGCTCGCCAGCGCCATGTTGCGGTCGATGATCGCCTTCAGCTTGGGATCTTCCATGTCCTTCTCGAGCTGGGCGCGATCGATGCCGACGCCGACGGCGATCTCGAGGATCTTGTCGCGGTCGAGCTTGCCGGTGAATTCCATCAGCGCATTGTGCAGCGGCTGATGCTTGCCCTGCTTGGTCGAAGCCAGCGCGGCGAGGGCCGCGATCTTCGAGGCTTCGCCCAGGATGGGGATGTCCTTGTAGATGATCTTCACCTTGCCGTCGGCGCCCGTCACCGACTTCACCGCCTGGTAGGCGCGCTTGCAGTAGGGGCACTGATAGTCGTTGAACTCGACAATGACGACGTCGCCATCGGGGTTGCCCCCGATCGGGCTGTCGGAATCGCGATAGAGCTGGGCCTGGTTCTCCTGCACGCCCTTCTGGGCCACGGCGTCGCGCTGGCTGTCCTGCTTGCGCTCGAGTTCCTGCATGGCGTCGACCAGCACCTCGGGATTGGCCAGCAGATAGGCGCGGATCGACTTGCCGAGCGCAGCCTGGTCGCCCGTGAGCGACATCGCCGGGCCGCCGGGCGCGGTGGCGAGACGGCGCGGCGAGGTCGCCGTGGCGGCGACGACGGCGCCGACGACGATCAGGCCGGCGCAGACAGTGAAGGGGAGCCAACGCATGACAGTCTCCAAAAAAGGACCTCACCCTGAGGAGCATCGCTTCGCGATGCTCCTCAGGGTGAGGTGGGATGATTTCGCCGGTCTCATGCTAGCGGCGCCCTGACGACCGCGTGTTGATATAGGCCTTGAGGTCTTGGGCGCGCTGCCAGGCCGGCGTGTTGGCCGGCAACTGCCGGGTCGCGGCGTCGGCATGGGTCGCTGCTTCGGATTTGTTGCCGCGCAGCGCCGCCATCTCGGCGCGCGCCAGCGAGGTCATGCCGGGATTGTTCAGCTTGGAATAGCCCTCGGCCATCATGCGCCAGAGGTCGAAGCTGCCGGGCTCCTGCTGCGAGGCGAGCTCGAGGTTGCGCACCGCCTCGCGGTCGTTGTCGGTGTTGTTGGTGGCGAGCAGCGCGCGGGCGAAGTCGATCTTGATCAGCCCCGAGCTCGGCATGAGCTGGGCGGCCTTGCGGTACGACACCACGCCCTCGGCGGCGCGGCCGTTCTCGTACAGCATCTGGCCGCGCACCTCGTGGAAGTAGGGATCGTTGGGGTATTCCTTGATCAGCCCGTCGATGCCGAGCAGGGCAGAGCCCAGCGCACCCTTGCGGTACCAGGCGATGGCGCGGGCATAGCGTGCCGGCACCGACCGGTCGGCCTCGGCGAAGCGCGCCAACGCCGTGTCGGGCGAGATGAAGCCCATCAGCTTGGCCACCATGCGATGGTGCATGTTGAGGTTCTGCTGGGTGTCCGGCGTGTTGACATAGGGCGACTGCGCCGCCGCCTGCTCGAAGGCGCTGATGCGCTCGGGCGTCAGCGGATGGGTCGTCAGGTAGGGATCGCGACGGTTGATCTGCATGCGCTCATCGCGCTGCAGGATCCTGAGGAACTCGATCGTGCCCTTGGGCGACTGGCCGGTGCGCTGCAGGTAGCTCATCGCCGCCTGGTCGGCCGCGCTCTCCTGCGTCTGCGTGTAGTGCAGGAACGACATCAGCGAGCCCGGCGCCTTGGGGCCGCCCGCGCCGGTGGTCGAGCCGCCGCCGCCACGGCCGACGCCGCCGCCCGACATCGCGCCGCCTGCCATGGCGCCGGCGCCCAGGATCGCCTCGAGGATCTGCAGCGTCGAGAGGTTGCGCAGTTCCTCCTGCATGCGGGCGAGATGGCCGCCGGCGATGTGGCCGCTTTCATGCGCCATGACGCCGATCAGCTGGTTCGGCGTTTCAGTCCGCATGATCAGGCCGGTGTTGATGAAGATGCGCTGGCCACCCGCCACGAAAGCGTTGAGCGAGTTGTCCTGGACGATCATGATCTCGATGCGCGAGAGAAAAGAGGGTGATGATGCGTTTGAACACGGGCGGCACGGTCTCTGGGCAGGCTATGAACGCTGAGCGGCCGCGTCAATCGCGCATCATCCCGGTGCGGTACGCCCTGGCGCTGGCCGGCCTGTTCATGCTGGCTGCATGTGGCAGAAGTGAGACGGACATCGCAACCGAGCGCGCGGCACAGGCCGCCAACCCGGCGGGCCTGTCGCCCGGCAAGGGCGGGCTCGCCGCCGACATCAAGGCAAGCAGCGGCGCTTTTTCCGCCGTTTCCGCCGACGAGAGCCGCGCCGCCGAGGTCGGCCGCGACATCCTGCTGGCCGGCGGCAATGCAACCGACGCCGCGGTCGCCATGTACTTCGCCATGGCCGTCACCTTGCCCTCGGCTGCGAGCCTCGGCGCCTCGGGCGCCTGCATTGTCCACAACGACAAGACCAAGGCCGCCGAAGCCTTCGTCTTCCCGCCGATCGCCGCGTCGGGCAGCGTCGCCGGCCAGCCATTCACCGTGCCGTCGGGTGTACGCGCCATCACGCTGATGCATGTCCGTCATGGTCAGCTGCGCTGGGAGGCGACGGTGGCGCCGGCCGAGCGGCTGGCGCGTTTCGGCGTGCCGGTGTCGCGCGCGCTGGCGCGCGATCTGCAGGCCGCCGGCGCCGCACTCGGCGGCGACCGCGAGGCGCGGCGTATCTTCGGTGGCGCGATGGCCGAAGGCACGATGCTCACTCAGCCGGAGCTCGCCGGCACGCTCGGAGCGATCCGCCAGCGCGGCGCCGCCGACTTCTTCCAGGGCCAGCTCGCGCGCACGATGTCCGAGCAGTTGGGTGGTGCCCTGTCTGTCGAGGCCCTGCGTGCCGCGGTGCCGCAGGCAAGCGCCCCGGTGTCGGAGAGCCACTATCGCAGCCGCGTCTATGTTGCGCCGCCGCCGGCCGCCGGCGCCGCGGCGCTGGCCGGCTGGAAAGGTCAGGCGCCGAGCGGGCCGACGCCCGGCGACTCGGGCGGCTTCGCGGGCCTCGCTGCCGTCGACGGCAAGGCGGGGGCCGCGGCCTGCGCGCTGTCGATGGGCCAGACCTTCGGCGCGCGTGCCGTCCTGCCCGGTGTCGGCGTGCTCCTCGGTGCAGCGACGCCTGGGGCCGGCTCGGTCAGCCCGATGATCATCGCCAATCCCGGCAACGGCGAGTTCACGTTCGTCGGCGCCGGCGGTGGCGCGGCGACGGCGGCGCAGGCGACCGGCTATGTGGCCTACGCCACCATCGAGCGGGACCAGCCGCTTGCCAATGTGTTGACGTCACGTGCCGGGCAGGGCGGCTGGGTCAACGCCATCGTCTGTCCCTCGGGTCTGCGCGGCAGCGGCTCGAGCTGCCGCACCGCCATCGATCCGGCCGGCGGCGGGCTGGCCATCGTCGCCACCAGCCGTTAACGCGATGTCGGGCAAGCTCTCACGTCGTGGCGGCGCGGTCGATCCGTTCATCGTCATGGACGTCATGGCCGCCGCCGCGGAGAAGGAGGCGGCGGGCGATACCGTCATCCATCTGGAAGTCGGTCAGCCCAGCACGCCGGCGCCGAAGGGCGCGCTCGCCGCCGCGCACGCCGCGCTCGACAGCGACCGTATCGGCTATGTCGCGGCACTGGGCATCCCGGCACTGCGCGAGCGCATCGCGCGGCACTATCGCGAGGCCTATGGGACGGAGGTGTCGCCCGAGCGCGTGATCGTGACGACCGGATCGTCCGGCGGCTTTCCGCTCGCCTTCCTGGCAAGCTTCGATGCCGGCGATCGCATCGCGCTCGCCGCGCCGGGTTATCCCGCCTATCGCAACATCCTGACGGCGCTCAATCTCGAAGCCGTCGACCTGCCGACCTCGGCCGCCGATCTCTTCCAGCCCACCGTCGAGGCGCTGAAGAAGGCGGGACGCATCGACGGCCTGATCGTGGCGAGCCCGTCCAATCCCACCGGCACCATGGTGGGGCATGCCGAGATGAAGGCGTTGGCCGGCTGGTGCGCCGACAACGGCGTACGGCTGATCTCCGACGAGATCTATCACGGCATCGTCTACGAGGGCGACACGGTGTCGGCGGTCGAGGTGTCGGACCAGGCCATCGTCGTCAACAGCTTCTCGAAATACTTCTCGATGACCGGCTGGCGCGTCGGCTGGCTGGTGGTGCCGCAGGAGCTGGTGCGGCCGATCGAGCGGCTGACGCAGAATTTCTTCATCTCGGTGCCGACGCTCAGCCAGCATGCCGCGCTCGCCGCCTTCGACTGCCGCGACGAGCTCGACGGCCATGTGCGCCGCTACCGCCGCAACCGCGACCTGCTGCTGGCCGGGCTGCCCGAGGCGGGCTTCGACCGCTTCGCCCCGGCAGAAGGTGCGTTCTATCTCTATTGCGACGTCGCCCATCTCACCAACGACAGCCGCGACTTCTGCAAGCGCATGCTCGCCGAGGCGGGGGTGGCGACGACGCCTGGCGTCGACTTCGACCGCGCCCGCGGCGCCGGCACGCTGCGCATCTCCTTCGCCGGTTCCACCGCCGAGATGGACGAGGCGGTGCGCCGGCTCAAGGCCTGGAGGCGGGCATGAGGCTGTTCGCGGCCGTGCTGGCCGCGATCTCGCTGTGGCCGGCGATGGCCGGGGCCGGTGGCACGATCGAAGCCGCTCAGCAGGCGATGACGGCGGCTTACGGCGCGCTTGCCGGCAAGCTCGGCGGCGCGGCCAAGGCGCATTTTGAAGGCGATCAGGCGCGTTGGCTCGCCGACCTTCGCGCCTGTGACATCCAGCCGGCGCGCAAGGCGGAGTGCCTGGAATTCCGTTACCGCCAGCGCGCCGGTCTGATCGCGGTTCTGGCCAAGGAGCCTTATCCGTTCATTTCGCAGCAGGCGATCGTGCAGTCCGGCGAGGGGCCGCGAGGCCGCTATGCCGTCGATAGTGCCTATCCGCGCTTCGACAGCCCATCGCCGGATTTTGCCGAGACCAATCGCGTTTTCGCCGGGCTGGCCCAGACCTCGCTCCTCGATGCCATCGACACGGGCCTCAATTGCGAGGTCACACAAACCTTTTCGCTCTACCGGTTGGCGCCCTTCGTCGCCTCGGTGACCTTCTGGCGCGAATGGGTGGGGGGAACGATCAACATCGATCTCGCCGGCTATCTCGTCGACCTCTCCACTGGCAAGGTGCTCGAACCACAGGACGTCTTCTTGCCGGGCGACGGATGGCGCCATCGCCTGGCCGAGCTCGTCCGCCGGGAGCTCGCCAAGGACCCTCCCGTTGCCGATCGCAGGGGCGAGGCCAGCGACATCGGCTCGATCATGCGCGACGTCGACGCGCGGGATTATCTGTTCGAGGACGACAGGCTCGTGCTGTCGCTGAGCAAGGTGGCGACCGAGCGTGGTATGAAGGGCTACGAGGTCGAAATACCTTACGCGGCTCTGAAAGGTGTCCTGCGTGCCGATGGTCCGCTCGGGAGTTTGTTGAGATGATCAGTCAGGCGAAGTCGGTGGCAGCAATGATCCTGGCGCTGGGCGTCGGCAGCGCATCGGTCTGGGCGCAGGAAAAGCCAAGCTTCGACTGCGCCAAGGCCGAGAGCGTCGTCGACCGCGCGATCTGCGGGAGTGCCGAGCTCGCCAAGGCCGACCGCGAGTTGGCGGCGGCCTATGCGGCACTGCTCGACAAGCTGAGCGGTGCCGCGAAGGATGAGCTGGTCAAGGACCAGGTGCGCTGGATCGCCAATCGCAATCGCGCCTGCCGCGCCGATCCCGACAGCATCGAGGACTGCCTGAAGAAGCGCTACGCGGGGCGCATCACGAACCTGCGGGCTTACGGCCAGGGCACCTATCCCGCGATCAGCGAGCAGACGCTGGCCAGGCAGGGCAAGCTCGGCAAGATCACCTGGTCCTACGACATCACCTATCCGCGCTTCGAGGTCGCCAACGTCGATTTCACCGCCACCAACGCACGGTTTGCCGACGCCGCGAAAAAACTCACCGACGAATGGGTTCCCAAGGCCGGCGACGGGCCCGATCGCGAGCAGCAGTGGTTCTATGAGCAAAGCTTCACCGTTGACCGGCCGCCCGGCGGGCATGCCGCATCCATCTCCGTGTCGTTCGACAGCTATCGCGGCGGCGCGCACGGCTACGGCGCCACCCGCTGCACCCTGGTCGACCTGCGTACCGGCAAAGTGGCCGGACCGCCAGGCGCGTTCACGGCGGGCGAGCAGTGGCTTCGCGTCATGACCCAACTCGTCGGCGCCGACCTCAAGAAACAGTTCGTCGACAGGCCCGGCTTCGACGACGCGCTGGAGCCCGTCAAGCTCGCCAAGATGCTCAGCGAAGCGAACCGCTATTGCTGGACCGACAAACATCTGGAGATCATTTTCAACTCCTATGATGTCGGCCCCTATGCGGCCGGCCCCTACCAGGTGGACATCGCCTACGACAGGCTGAAGCCGATCCTGCGCCCCGATGGACCGATCGCCCCCTGACCGCTGCGCCCTTGCCGGCGCAATTTTCCTCGCGCTGGCCGGCGCGGCGTCGGCGCAAAGCGTGTCGCGTGTCGATTGCTCGAAGGCCGTGACGGAGATCGAGCGCGCGATCTGCGGCAAGCCCGAGCTTGCCGTCGCCGACCGCAAGATGGCGGCGGGCTATGCCGCATTGGCGGGCAGGCTCACCGGCGCCGCCAGGGACCATCTGCTCGCCGACCAGATCCGCTGGCTCGCCAACCGGGCCGCGGCCTGCGCCGTCGAGCCGGCGGAGATGGAGGAGTGCCTGGAGACGCGGGACCGCGACCGCACCCTGCAGCTCGAATGGTTGGGCGAGGGTGCCTATCCCTTCATCAGCGAACAGGCGATCGTGAAGGCCGGCAAGGTGCGCGGCATTCCCTACATCATCGACGCGAGCTATCCGCAGTTTGATGGCAACGCGGTCGACTTCACCGCGGCGAACCGACAGCTTGCGTCGGCGACCAGCGAAGCGGCCGAGCGGGTCATCCCCGGCCCGGACGCCGACAATGACAACGGCAACTACAACGGTGCCGCCTGGCGCTACGAGCAGGCCTTCACGCTCTGCAAACCGGGTCCCAATGCCGTCTCTGTCAAGTTCAGCTACAACGCCTACGAAGGCGGCGCGCTCGGCATCGTCGGCGTGAGCGGGACGCTGGTCGACCTGCGCACGGGCAAGTCGGTCGGACCGGAAGGCGTGTTCCTGCCGAACTCGAACTGGCTCCGCGAGCTTACGCGCATCGTCAGCGCCGACATCAACACGCCCAACCTCGGCGACATCCTGAAGCAGCCCAATCGCTACGTGTTCCTCGAGGATCGCCTGGAGCTTTCGTTCAATCAGTACGAGGGTGGCCCCTACACCGTCGAAATCGCCTACGACCGACTGCGGCCGTTGCTGCGCGCCGACGGGCCAGTGCCGCGATGACGCTGGGCGCGCGCCACTCCCGTGGCGCGTCATGGTCTTCCGGACCGCGCGCTTCCAGCGCGCTCATGGTTCATGAGCGCGCAAGGATGCGCGCGGTCCGGAAGAACATGAGAAGACGCGCCACTGGAGTGACACGCCCCCCAGCGCTAATGCAGCTTGCGTCTATCGCGCGGCGCGGCGGCTGATGCCGTAGCCGCCGTCGTCTGTCCGGTCTCGATGGGCGGCACCGGCCCCGAATGGTGGCCGATCATCCGCCAGCCGTCGCTCTGGCGGGCGAAGGTGTTGGTCGCCATGAGCTGGCCTTCGGGCAGGATCTCGCGGCAGACGACGATGGCGAGGGCCGGTCGGCCGATCACCCATTCGCCGACGCAGCGCACCTTGGGCGATTCGGGATGGCGCAGGATGCCGCGCCAGCTCGCCATGATCTCGGCGCGGCCGTGCAAGGGCGCCTGGCCGGGATGCAGGCAGATCATGGCGCCGCTGGCAGCCCAGATCTGGTCCATGCCCGCGACGTCGCGTTCGGCGAAGGCGCGGTAGAAGGCGCGGTTGGCGGCCAGGACGGCCTCGCGCTCCGCGTCGTCGAATTCCGCCAGGAGTGGCGGCAGGCGCGGTGACCGTCGCGGCATTCGTCCCTCGAAACTCCCCGGTTGCCTGCCTTAGGATTAGCCGACAGAGAAGAAGCATCCAACCGCCGAGATGACGATGTCCATTCCCAAGCTCGAATTCCCGCCATTCCATCTGCCTGCAGAGGCCGAGGCGTTGCGCGGCGAGGTCCGCAGCTTCCTCGAGGAAACGCTGCCGAAGGTAAAGTCGGAGGACCGCTTCGCGAGCTGGAACACCTTCTCGCCGGAGTTCAGCAAGGCCTTGGGCAAGAAGGGCTGGATCGGCATCACCTGGCCCAAGCAATACGGCGGCAGCGAGCGGAGCTTCCTCGACCGCTATGTCATCACCGAGGAGCTTCTGGGCAACAGCGCCCCCGCCGGCGCCCACTGGGTGGCCGACCGCCAGTCCGGCCCGCTTCTGCTGCGCTTCGGCAGCGAGGAGCAGCGCCAGGCGATCCTGCCGAGAATCACGGCGGGTGAATGTTACTTCTCGATCGGCATGAGCGAGCCCGATTCGGGCTCCGACCTCGCCTCGGTGCGCACGCGCGCAGAGCCGGTGCCGGGCGGCTTCCGCGTCAACGGCACCAAGGTCTGGACCTCGGGCGCCCATCGCAACAACTACTGCATCGCCCTGGTCCGCACGTCGGGCCAGCACGGCGATCGTCACAAGGGGCTGAGCCAGCTCCTGGTCGATCTCAAGACACCAGGCGTCACCATCCGGCCGATCATCAACCTTGCCGGCCGCCATGACTGGAACGAGGTCACCTTCAGCGACGCCTTCATCCCCGAGAGCTGTCTCATCGGCAACGAAGGCGACGGCTGGCTGCAGGTGACGAGCGAGCTTGCCTTCGAGCGCTCCGGCCCCGAGCGCTTCATGCAGAACTTCTACATCCTGCGCGAGCTGGTGCGTGTGCTGGGGCGCCAGCCGGCCAAGCGCGCGTCGTCGATCCTGGGCCGGCTGATCGCCCGGCTGTGGACGCTGCGCCAGATGTCGGTCGCCGTCGCCGGG
Organism: Rhodospirillales bacterium; assembly: GCA_016185145.1. GTDB lineage: Bacteria > Pseudomonadota > Alphaproteobacteria > Reyranellales > Reyranellaceae > Reyranella. Next base: position 74,911 of record JACPOB010000104.1, read on the forward strand.
ATGATGCAGGGCGGCAAGTCGCCGGCGATCGAGGCGGCGCTGGTGAAGGACCTCGGCACGATCTACCAGCAGGATCTGCCCGAGATCGCCCGCGCCATCGCGGAATCGGACGCCACGACCGAAGCGGACCTCGCCGATTTCCTCGACGTCGCGCAGTACGCCACCATGATGGCGCCGAGCTACACCATCCAGGGCGGCACCACCCAGGTCCTGCGCGGCATCGTCGCGCGCGGGCTCGGCCTCAGATAACCGCCTCCCCTTCGCGGAGCCCGCGAAGGGGAGGTGCCCGCGTCTTCGCGGGCGGAGGGGTCAGAGGCGCGAAAGGAATTCTTGGGGTTGCTTTACCCCTCCGTCGCCGAAGACGGCGACACCTCCCCTTCGCGGGATCCGCGAAGGGGAGGGGTCAAGGAAGGAGACTCTTTATGGATCGTGAAACCCGCGACATGCTGCTCGAGACTGCCGACCGCTTCTTCACGGAGCGTTCGGGCCGCGCCATCGTCAACGAGGTGGAGAAGGGCGTGTGGCCGGCCGATCTCTGGAAGGAGATCGAGGAGATGGGCCTGACGCTGATTGCCGTGCCCGAGGACAAGGGCGGGGCAGGCGGCACGCTGGCCGACATGCTGGCGCTGCTGCGCACCGCGGGCTCGCATGCCGTGCCGGTGCCGCTGGCGGAGACCGCGCTCGGCAACCTGTTGATCGCCGCGGCCGGCGGCGAGCCCGAGGCCGGGCCGGCGACACTGGCGCTGGGCAATCTGTCGCTGAGCGGCGGGCGGGTCAGCGGCACCGTCGAGCGCGTGCCGTTCGCCTCCGTGGCCGACCGGTTCGTCACGGTGATCGGCAATACCCTGGCTGTTGTCGCGGCGGCCAACGCCAAGATCGACGACAGACCGAGCCATGCCGGCGAGCCCTACGGCACGGTCACTTTCGAGAACGCTGCGACCGGGTTCAGCGCACCATCGGCGGTCAGCGCCGACCGCGCCTTCGAGCTGGCGGCCGTCATGCGAGCCATGCAGATGGCGGGCGCAGCCGACAAGGTCCTGGCGACGGCAACCGAGTACTGCAAGCAGCGCGTGCAGTTCGGCCGCCCGATCTCGACCTTCCAGGCCATCCAGCACATGCTGGCCGAGCTCGCGAGCTATGTCGCGGCCACGATCGCATCGGCCGAAGCTGCGGCGCGCGATGCCGACGAGGGCGGCTTGGTCGATGGCGGGCGCTTTTCGATTGCCGCGGCCAAGAGCCAAGCCTCCGACTTCGCCCAACGCATCGCCGCCATCTCGCATCAGTCGATGGGTGCCATGGGCTTCACCCACGAGCATATCCTGCACCACTACACGCGCCGTCTCTGGGTGTGGCGCCGCGACTTCGGCAGCGAGACCTACTGGGGAGAGAAGATCGGCGCGGCTTATGCCAAGGCCGGACCGGAGGCGCTATGGGCCTCCCTCAGCGCCAGCAAGTACGCCGCCTGAAAGCGCAGTACGCGGCGCATCCTGAGATGTGGCTGCAAAGGTCACAGTCCGGATCACCCGGTGTGCAGCCATAGCGATTGCTCGTGCGCAGCGAGCGGCGCACGATGACGGCGTTGCAGTACCGATAGTCGGAGTATCTACGCGTAAACCTCATAACGAACATGGGAGGTTTAGCAGATGTCCGCGTCCAACATTCCTGCCTCTTCGACGGTGCCCTGGTGGAAGGAACCCACCAAGGACCAATGGTACGCCTACATCGCCGCCTGGCTCGGTTGGACGCTCGATGCGTTCGACTTCACGATCTTCCTCTTGATCATGGTGCCGATCGCCAAGGAGTTCGATGTTCCCATCACTGCGGTTGCGATCGTCTTCACGCTGACCTTGTGGCTCAGGCTGGTCGGGGCCACGGCCGCCGGCTGGATGGCCGATCGCATGGGGCGCAAGACGCCGCTGATGATCTCCATCCTGTGGTACTCGATTTGCAACTTCATCGCGGGCTTTTCGCCTTCCTTCTACTTCCTGCTGATCGTCCGGGCGCTGCTCGGCATCGGCATGGGCGCGGAGTGGCCGGCCGGCGCGGCGCTGGCGATGGAGACCTGGCCCGCCCGCTCGCGCGGCTTCATGAGCGGCATCCTGCAGGGCTCGTGGGGCCTGGGCTTCGCCCTGTCGGCGCTGGCCTACGGCCTGCTCTTCGATGCCATCGGCTGGCGCGGCCTGTTGTGGATCGGCATCCTGCCGGCGCTCGTGGTCGTGTGGATCCGCTTCTACGTCAAGGAGCCGGAGGTATGGGTCGAGAACAAGCGGCTTCAGACCGAGAAGAAGGCCGAGGTGAAGGCGCCGCTCTTCACCATCTTCAAGCGCCAGCACCTCTTCAACACGCTGACCGGCTGCCTGTGGATGGGCGCCGCGTTCTGCGTCTACTACTCGATCTGGGCGCTGTTCTCGACCTACCTGCAGAAGGAGCTGAACTGGACGCCGGGCATGGTGGCGACGCCCTTGTTCTGGGCCAACATCGTGGTCTTCGCCGGCTCCGCCCTGTGGGGCGCCGTCGCCGACAAGTGGGGACGCAGGCCGGCGATCATCGTGCCCTGTGTCATCGCGGTCTTCGTCACGCCGCTTTACCTCTGGACGACCGATCCATTGTGGATCGTGTTCGGCTTCATCCTGCAGGGCGTGTTCGGCGGCTCGATCTATGGCCAGAACCCGAGCTATCTCAGCGAGCGCTTCCCGACCGAGGTGCGGGCCACCGCCTCCGGCTTCGTCTATCACCAGGGCGCGATCTGGGGTGGCCTGGTGGCCCCGGTCATCAGCTACTTCGCCGTCGAGCGGAACATGGGCTTCGCCATGCCGATGATGGCGAGCACCATCGTCTTCCTGCTGATCGTCATCCTCGCGGTGGCGCTGGGGCCCGAGACGAAGGGCAAGATCCTCACCGCCGACTTGGAGACCATGAAGGTCGCCGAGGCGCCTTGAAGCGATAACCTCACCCTGAGGAGCGCACGCAGTGCGCGTCTCGAAGGGTGGGCAACAGCAAGATAGGTTGCCCACCCTTCGAGACGGCGCTTTGCGCCTCCTCAGGGTGAGGTGTGCGCATCACCCCTTGATCTCCACGCCGGCCCATTCCTCCAGGACCTTGGCGATGTGGGTGAAGTCGGAGCCCGCGCCGAACCGGGCGCGCGTCACCGCCAGCATCTCGCGCACCGCGCCGCCCACCACCATGGGCACGCCCATTGCCTCGGCTTCCTCCACGCACAGCCGCACGTCCTTGTAGGAGAGGCCGGTGGCGAAGCCGAAGTCGAAGGTGCGGGGCAGGATGGCGCGCGGGAACTTGTCCTGGCTCGCGCTGTTGCGGCCGCTCGAGGCGTTGATGATGTCGATGAGCACCTTGGGATCGAGGCCTGCCTTGACGCCCATGGCCATGGCTTCCGACGTCGCCACCATGGCCGTCGCGGCCAAAAGGTTGTTGGCGAGCTTGGCAGTCTGCGCCAGACCCGGCTTCTCGCCGGCATGGAAGAGCTTGCCGAACACCTTCAGCACCGGCTCGAGCTTCAGATAGGCGGGCTTGGGACACGATACCATGACGGCGAGCGTGCCGGCCCTGGCGCCGGTGACGCCGCCGCTCACCGGCGAGTCGACCAATGCGATCTTGCGTTCGGCGAGCTTGCCGGCCACTTCGGTCGCCACGCCGGGGCCCGTCGTCGACAGGTCGATCACCGTGCGCACCTTCGAGCCGTTGATCAGGCCGCCGTTGCCGCCCAACGCCACCTCGCGCACGACATCCGGCGTCGGCAGGCTGATGAATACCGTCTCGGCCGTCGAGGCGACCTCGGCAGGGGAGGCGGCAAGCTCGGCGCCGCGCGCCACCAGGGGGGCGGTCGCTTCGTCCGACACGTCGTAGACGCACAGCCGATAGCCCGCATCGAGTAGCCGGCCGGCCATGGGGCCGCCCATGCGCCCGACGCCGACGAAGCCCAGGAGATCAGCCATTGTCGTTCCTCCACCGGTTCTGGTATCGCTACCAAACCTATAGGGAGGACGCGATGGCCGGCAAGGCCAACAGCCGCAAGGCGCGGAACGGCGGTGGTGAGACTACCATGAGCGACATCGCGCGCCATGCCGGCGTTTCGCCGATGACGGTGTCGCGTGCGCTCTCCGATCCGGCCAGCGTGTCCGAGAAGATGCGGCGCAAGGTCGACGCCGCGGTGCGCCAGTTCGGCTACCTGCCCAACCGCATCGCCGGCAGCCTGTCGTCCAAGCGCTCCAACGTCGTCGGCCTGGTCGTGCCGTCGATCCGCAACTCGCTCTACGCCACCATGGTCCAGGCGATCTCCGACGTGGCGCGCGCCAACGGCTTGCACCTGATGATCGCCAATTCGGGCCATCGGCTGGAGGACGAGGAGGCGCTGGTCTCGGCGCTGCTGGCGCAACGCGTCTGCGGCCTGGTGCTGCACAACACCGCCCATTCAAAGCGCCTGCGCGAGCTTCTCGCCCGCACCGACATTCCGGTGGTCGAGACCGGCAACCTGCCGGCCAAGCCGATCGACATGGCGGTGAGCTATTCCAACTTCGACGCCGCGCGCGCCATGACCGGTCATCTCGGCCGTCTGGGCTACAAGCGCATCGGCTTCGTCACCCTGCCGTTGCGCGACAACGACCGTTCGCGCGAGCGCCGCCGCGGTTACTTCGCGGCCTTGAAGGAACTCGGCCTGCCGGCCGATCCCGGCCTGGTGCTGGAGGCGCCCGGCGGTTTCGCCGAGGGCGCCGACGCGCTGGTCCGCCTGGTGCAGACCAATCCCGATATCGATGCCTGCTTCTTCGCCGGCGACGTGCTGGCGGTCGGCGCTCTGTTCGAATGCCAGAGGCGTGGCTGGGCGGTGCCCGGCCGCATCGCCATCGCCAGCTTCGACGACCTCGATCTGTTGCGCCACACGGTGCCGACGGTGACGACGCTGCGCATCCCGCGCCAGGACATCGGCCGGCGCAGCGCCGAACTGCTGGTCAACCGCTTGCGTGGCGCCTCGCCGCAACAGGTCAGGATCGATGTCGGCTTCGAGATCGTCCAACGCGAAAGCACCTGAGGAGAAGACATGCTGAAAGGCCGATGTGCGTTGATCACGGGCTCGACCCAGGGCCTGGGTTATGCGTTGGCCGAGCGGCTGGCGGCCGAGGGCTGCAACATCGTGCTGAACGGCTTCGGCGAGCAGGCAGTGATCGAGGCGAGCCGGCAGAAGCTCGAGACCAGGCACGGCGTGCGCGCCATCCATCACGGCGCCGACGTCGCCGATCCGGCGCAGATCGCCGACCTCGTGGCGACCGCCGAGAAGACCTTTGGCGGCGTCGACGTGCTGATCAACAATGCCGTGGTGCGCTACTTCTCCCCGATCGAGGACTTCAATCCGGCCGACTGGGACCGCGCGCTGGCGGTGAACCTGTCATCGGCCTTCCACACCGTCAGGCTGGCGCTGCCAGGGATGCGCCGGCGCGACTTCGGCCGCATCGTCAACATCGCCTCGATCTACGGTCTGTTCGCCACCGTGAACCGCGTCGACTATGTCACCACCAAGACCGCACTGATCGGCTTCACCCGCGCCGTCGCATTGGAGACCGCGCGCACCAACATCACCTGCAACGCCATCTGTCCCGGCACCATCCCGACACCCAACATCGAAGATCGGCTGGAGGCGGAGAGGGCGAAGTCCGGCCAGTCGCGTGCGGCGGCCGAGCGCGCCTTCCTCGCCACGCGCCAGCCGTCGGGCAAGTTCGTGGCGCCGGAGCGCGTTGCCGCGCTGGTCGCTCTGCTTTGCAGTGCGAACGGCGCCGACATCACCGGTTCGGCCATCCCGATCGACGGCGGCTGGAGCGCCGCCTGACCGCATGGTCTTGCCGTGGCAGTCATCGTGCGACTTTGTGGTAGCGATACCAAGTCGCCCAGCCTAGTATTTCCGACAACAAGAGGAGGGACACGCCTATGACCGTCACACGCCGACAATTCGCGCCTGCCGCGGCGCTCGCCACGCTTGCCGCATCGCCGGCCTTCGCCCAGCAGACCAGCGAGAACGTGAAGTGGCGCTTCACGTCGAGTTTCCCCAAGAGCCTCGACACGCTCTTCGGCGCGGCCCAGACCGTGGTCCGCGTCGTGGGCGAGCTGACCGACGGCAAGTTCCAGCTGCAGCCCTTCGCGGCCGGCGAGATCGTACCCGGCCTGCAGGTTCTCGACGCCGTATCGAACGGCACCGTCGAGTGCGGCCACACTTACACCGGCTACTACATCGGCAAGAATCCATCCTTCATCTTCGACGGCTCGCTGCCCTTCGGCTTCACGCCGCGTCAGCACTACGCCTGGATGCTGTATGGCGACGGCCGCAAGCTGATGGACGAGGTCTATGACAGCTTCGGTGTCGTCGGGCTTACCGCCGGCAACACCGGCGGCCAGATGTTCGGCTGGTTCCGCAAGGAGATCAAAACGCCGAAAGACTTCGACGGTCTCAAGATCCGCACGGCCGGCTTCGGCGGCAAGGTCTTCCAGAAGCTCGGCGCGGTGCCGCAGCAGATCGCCGGCGGCGAGATCTATCCCGCCATGGAGCGCGGCACGATCGACGCCTGCGAATGGGTCGGGCCCTACGACGACGAGAAGCTCGGCTTCAACAAGGTCGCCAAGTACTACTACACGCCGGGCGTCATGGAGCTCGAGGCCAACAACGTCGTCATGGTCAACAAGCAGGCGTGGGCCAGCCTACCGCCGCGCTACCAGGCGGCGCTGCGTTATGCCGGCTACTACGCCATGACCGAGATGATGGCCTCGTACGACGCCAAGAACGCCCAGGCGATCGCCCGGCTGGTCGCCGCGGGCACGCAGCTTTCGGTGCTGCCCGAGGACGTGATCAAGGCACTGCGCGGCGCGCTCGAATCGGTGCTCGACGAGGAAGCCGCGGGCAACGAGCAGTTCAAGAAGATCCTGGCCAACTGGCGCCAGTTCCGCGCCGAGCAGCACCGCTGGTTCTCGATCGCCGATACGCGCGCCGAGCTCGCGGTCTATCGCAGCGACGCCAATCGCTAGCTGCTGGCAACCCTGACGACGCCGGGCCGTTTCTTTTGGTGTGGTTGTCGGAGCGCGGACCTCCAGGTCCGCTCAGACTCATGATGCGGACCGGGAGGTCCGCGCTCCGAGACACCCAGAGGAACGACCATGGCCCGTCATGACCACTACGATCCCGACCATGCCTACCGGTCGCGCCGCTTCCAGCGTGGCGGCGACCGGGAGCGGCCCTATGCCCAACGGCCGATGCCGGGTGAATACGCCAATCGCGAGCGCGACCGTCACATCACCCGTCAGCAGGCCGGCGAGGAACACGCCTGGAGCGAGCCCTCTGCGTGGTACGGCGAAGGGCGCTATCGCGGCGTCGGTCCCAAGGGCTATGTGCGCTCCGACGAGCGCATCCGCGAGCTGGTATGCGACGACCTGATGGACGATCCCTGGGTCGACGCCTCGGGCATCGAGGTCACGGTCGAGAACGGCGAGGTGACGCTGTCAGGCACGGTCGAGAGCCGTGATTCCAAGCGCTGGGCGGAGGACGTCGTCGAGCACGCCGGCGGCGTGAAGTACGTGCAGAACAATTTGCGCGTGCGGAAATAAAGGTCCCTCGTCGTCGATCACTCCGGCTCGATGCCGGCGATCTTCATCATCTCGCGATAGAGCTCGATCTCCGTCACCTGGATGCGTTGCATCTCGTCGGGCGTCGTCGGCGTGATCTCCGAGCCGGCTTCCGCCTGGCGCTCGACATAGGCAGGTTCGCTGATGATCTTCACGATCGCCTCGCGCAACGGCGTCTTGACGGCCGCCGGCACGCCCGCCGGCAGCATCACGCCGGTCCAGGTCATCAGCTCGAAATCGGGGATGCCCTGCTCGATCAGCGTCGGGATGTCGGGCGTGAGCTTGTAGCGCCCGCGGCTGCCGACGCCGAGGCAGCGCACCGTGCCCGCCTTGACCTGCGGCAGCGACGTAACGGGATCGGCGAAGCACGCCTGGACATGTCCTGCCATCGTGTCCTGCAACGCCGCGGGGGTGCTCTTGTAGGGCACGTGCACCATGTCGATCCGGGCCTTGGCCTTCAGGAGCTCGCCCGAGATGCGCGTCGAGGCGCTGCCCGAGCCGAAGTTGATCTTGCCCGGCTGCTTCTTGCAGAGCGCCACGAACTCCTGCGCCGTCGTCGCCTCGATCTTGGGATTGACGATCAGGAACACCGGCGCGCGACCGATCAGCGTCACCGGCTCGAAGTCCTTGAGCGGATCGTAGGGCAGGGACTTCATCATGGCGACGTTCGATGCCGCCGCGGTGTTCGAGCAGACGAAGATCGTCTGGCCGTCGGGCTTGGCCTTGGCCGCGACCTCGGCGGCGATGGCGCCGTTGGCGCCCGGCTTGTTCTCGACGACGGCCGGCACGCCGAAGATGCGGTTCAGCCCTTCGGCGATGTTGCGCGCACCCTGGTCGGTCGCCGAGCCGGCGCCGAACGGCACGATGATGCGGAACGGGCCGTTGGGGAAGTTGTTGGCGTGCGCGGCGCCGGCGAAGGGGAGTGCGGCGGCGCCGAGAAGAAGGTGACGACGGTTCATGGGAGCTCATGTTTTCCGGACCGCGCGCATCCTGCGCGCTCATGATCATGAGGCGCGCAGGATGCGCGCGGTCCGGAAGAAGGTTACCGGCGCCACCAGCCGCGCTTGGGCTTCTCCGGCGGCGCGTCGATGACGGGCACCGGCGGCGGGGGCGGAGGAGGTGGCGGCGGCTCGGGCTGCGGCGCCGAAGCCACCACGACCGGCGGCGCCGGCGGTTCCAGCGGCTGCGGCGGCGTCGCGGCTTCGATGTTCAGCGGCGGAGCGACGGGCGGCGGCGCAATATCGTAGGGCGCGTGCTCGACCGGCATGTGGCCTTCAGCCATGTGCTCGACCGGGCTGCCCTCGATCGGCATCGGCTGAGAGGCGGCCGGCGCCTCGCCATGATCGGCGAATTCGCCTTCGCCGTTCTCGCGCCGGCGCCGGCGGCCGCCGCGGCGGCCGCGACGGCGGCGGCGATCGCCATCGCCCCGGTCGCCATCTCCACGGTCATCAGCGCGTTCGTCGCCGCGCTCACCTTCGGCATGGGCATCGCCCATCGGTTCCTCGCTGGACCCGTTGTGCTGCCCATCACGCTGCCCATCACGCTGTTCGTCGCGCTGGCCATCATGCTGCTCATCAGCACCGTTGGCGCCTGACTCGGCATGCCCGTCAGCCCGATCCTCCGAGCCCATCGCCTGCGGACGATCGCTGTCGCCGTCCTCGTCGCGGCGGCCGCTGCGGCGGCGGCGACGGCGCCTGCGGCGACGGCCGCCTTCGCGGTCGCCATCCTCACGCTCGCCACGCTCGTCCGTGGGTTCGCCGGCCTCGCGGTCCTCGCCGCCCTCGGCCTCGTCGGAAGCTGCCTCGTCGGAGACTTCCTCGTAGGAGGCGCGCGCCAGCTCCTGGGCCGGCCGCTCGCGGTCGTCGCGCCGGCCGCGCACGCGCTCGATCTCGCAATCGGCGGCATGCAGCTCGTCGTCGGCCTCGATGGTCACCGCGAAGCCGTAGCGCTTCTCGATCTCCGACAGGGCGTGGCGCTTCTGGTTCAAAAGATAGAGCGCGACGTTGGGCGGCACGCTGACGACGATCTCGCTGGCGCGGCGCCGCACGCCTTCCTCCTCGACGGCGCGCAGCGCATGCAGCGCCGCCGATTCGATCGAGCGGATGCGGCCGGTGCCGGCGCAATGCGGGCAGCTCTCGGTCGAATGCTCGAGCAGAGAGGGCCGCAGCCGCTGGCGCGACATCTCGAGCAGGCCGAAGGCCGAGATGCGGCCGATCTGGATGCGGGCGCGGTCGTGGCGCATCGCATCCTTGACCTTGTGCTCGACCTGGCGCTGGTGGCGCGTCTCCTCCATGTCGATGAAGTCGATCACGATCAGGCCGGCGAGGTCGCGCAGGCGCACCTGGCGGGCGATCTCCTCGGCCGCCTCCACGTTGGTCCTGAGCGCCGTCTCCTCGATGTTGCGCTCCTTGGTCGAGCGGCCCGAGTTGACGTCGATGGCGACCAGCGCCTCGGTCGGGTTGATGACGATGTAGCCGCCGGAGCGAAGCTGGACGACCGGCGAATGCATGGCAGGGGGATCGCCTCCTTGTAGAGCTCGACCTTGCCCGCCTGATGCGGCACCAGCTGGCGCATGAACTCGGACGCGGCGTTGAAGCCCGTCTCGCCCTCGACCAGCACCTGGGCGATGTCGGTGTCGTAGACGTCGCGCAGCGAGCGCTTGATCAGGTCGCCTTCCTCGTAGATCAGCGCCGGCGCCGTCGAGCGCATGGTGATTTCGCGGATCGAATCCCACAGCCGCGACAGGTACTCGTAGTCGCGCTTGATATCGATGGTGCTGCGCTCCAGCCCGGCGGTGCGCAGGATCACGCCCTGGCCCTGCGGCACGTCGAGCTCGCTCAGCACTTCCTTCATGCGCTTGCGGTCGGCCGGATTGGAGATCTTGCGCGAGATGCCGCCGCCACGGCCGGCGTTGGGCATAAGCACGCAGTAGCGGCCGGCCAGCGACAGGTAGGTGGTGAGCGCTGCACCCTTGTTGCCGCGCTCTTCCTTGACGACCTGCACCAGCAGGATCTGCCGGCGCTTGATGACTTCCTGGATCTTGTATTGCCGGACCGGATTGCGGCGGCGGCGTTCGCGCGTCTCGCGCTGCTCGATCACGTCGTCGCCGCCCAGCGTCTCGACGGTCACTTCGGGCTGCGGCGCATCAGCCGGGTCGGTCGACGTCTCGCTGGCCGCCTCAGTCGTCGCCTCGATGGGCGTCTCGGCCGCGGCCTCGGCATAAACAGCGGAGGGCTGCTCGGCAGGTGGCGCCGCATCCGGCGTCTCGGCCGGCGTGGCGATCGGCTGAGGCTCGGCGATCGGCGCCGTCTCGATGGTCAGTGCACTCTCGATCGTCGGTGCCGTCTCGGCCGGACCATCGATGCGCTCGCTGACGATGGCGGCGGCCTGGGCCTGCGGCTCGGGCTCGGCGATGATCGCAGGCGGCAGTGCTTCGGACGGCGGCGGCTCGGCGACCGGGCGGTCGCCCGTGTCCTCGGCGTTGGCGATGGCCTCGGCGGCGACTTCCGCCGGCGGCTCGCCGGCCGGCTCCACTGGGATTTCGATGCGATTGTCCTCGCGCACTTCCTCGATGTCGGTGCGGTCGATCCTGTCGCGCCGGCGCGGCTCCTCGTCGTCCGCTTCCGCCTGCAGGCGCTGCTGCTCGGCGATCAGCCGCTCGCGGTCGGCGACGGGGATCTGGTAGTAGTCGGGGTGGATTTCCGAGAAGGCCAGGAAGCCGTGGCGGTTGCCGCCGTACTCCACGAACGCCGCCTGCAATGACGGTTCTATGCGGATGACCTTGGCGAGATAGATGTTGCCCTTGAGGGGCTTGCGGGTCGCCGTCTCGAAATCGAATTCTTCCAGTCGTGTTCCATCGACGACGACCACCCGCGTTTCCTCGGGGTGGCTCGCATCGATGAGCATGCGCCGTGCCATGGGCTCGCTCCGAAGCGGACGTGTCCTGCCGGCGCGAGCGACCGGCGGCCGAGCCGCCTCTCTGGGGCGAGGGGGACGGTGCGCCATCGACCCGCCGAACGGCCAACTCCTGGCCAAGACGGGGAAGCATCGCGCCGCCGGACCGCAACAGGGTCCTGCCGACCTCGGGTTTCCTATAGCCACCGCCTGCCTGACAGTCCCTCCGCAGGCCCGCCGCTCCCATCACATGTGGGGCGCCAGCCCGGCTTAGAAGACTGCCGTCGGAGCGCTCCATCCGTGGAGAGGGCGCTTCGAACGACGGCGACTGCTCGCAGGCGCAACATACGGGGTTCGTTTGGCGCCTACAATCAAAACGTTGGGGTAGATGAGTTCTGGGCGTTAAATAGTTGAATTTTCTTGAAATTCTTTCTCTTCTTCTGTATTTGGTTGAGGATATCAAAACAATAATTGGCTCCCCTCTAATAAAGCTGGCTGTGTCCATGGCCGCTCTCCACCGCCGAAATGTCATTGCTGGATTGGCCGGCCTGACCGCCTTCGGCCTTGGCGCGCCCGCGGTGTGGGGCAACCAGCTCGCCAAGAAATCAATCGCCAAGCCGACACCGCCGCCCAGGCCCAAGCTGGTCTTTCTCGATCCCGGCCACGGCGGCAAGGATCCCGGCGCGCTCGGCGTCCGTGGCACCAAGGAGAAGGTTGTGGTCATGGCGATCGCCCGCGAATTGCAGCGCGAGCTGCAGGCCGGCGGCCGCTATCGCGTGATGCTGACACGGGCCTCCGACAGTTTCGTCGCCCTGCGCGAGCGCGTGGCGCGCGCCCAGGCGGCCAAGGCCGATCTCTTCCTGTCGCTGCACGCCGATGCCCATCCCGATTCCGACGTGCGTGGCGCCTCGGTCTACACCCTGTCGGAAGAAGCGAGCGACCGCGAGGCGGCGGCCCTGGCCGCGCGCGAGAATCGCGCCGATGCCGTGGTCTCCGGCATGAAGCTCGCCAACCAGTCCGACGACGTCGCCCGTACCCTGGTGGCCATGAGCCAGCGCGGCACGGTGAACGATTCGCGCCGGCTGGCCGAAACGATCGTACGCACCTTCGGCCGCAACGGCGTCCGTCTGCTGCCCCGCACCCATCGCCAGGCGGGCTTTGCCGTCCTGACCTCGCCCGATATTCCAGCCGCCCTCGTCGAGCTCGGTTACCTGTCCAATCCACAGGACGAAAAGCTTTTGACGGTGCGGCAGCACCAGGCGGCCCTCGCGAGGGCGCTGCGGGCTTCGGTGGATGCCCACTTCGGTTCCGGAATTGCCACAAGAAAGGCGTAACTTTCTTTCAGGGTCACCGTTGCTGCCCCTAGCGTTGGCCGCGTACAAGAAATGAAAGTGTTGAACCTTTTCAAAATCCTGCTGGCCTTCGCGACGGCCGCCTTGATCGTTGGCACTGGTACCGTGGCAGGCCTGTTCTGGCACTTCAGCCACGGTTTGCCAGACCATAAGCAGCTCGCCGACTACCAGCCGGCGATCTCTTCGCGCCTCTATGCCTCCGATGGTCGTCTGCTGGCCGAGTATGCCCGCGAGAAGCGGGTGTTCGTGCCGGTGGCCGCCATGCCCAAGCGCGTCCTGGAAGCCTTCGTCGCGGCCGAGGACCAGCGCTTCTTTTCGCATCCCGGCGTCGACTTCATCGGCGTGGCGCGCGCCGTCATCGCCAATGTCGCCAATCCCGGCAAGCGGCCGGAGGGGGCGTCGGGCCTGACCCAGCAGGTCGCCAAGAACTTCCTGCTCACCAACCAGGCGACATTGGCGCGCAAGATCCGCGAGGCCATCCTCGCCTTCCGCATCGAGGAGACCTACTCCAAGGATCGCATCCTCGAGCTCTATCTCAACGAGATCTATCTCGGCTCGGGCAACTACGGCGTCGCCCAGGCGGCCATCAACTACTTCGACCGGTCCCTCGACGAGCTGACGCTGTCGGAGATCGCCTACCTCGCGGGCCTGCCCAAGGCGCCGAACCGCTACAACCTCGTGCGCAACGAGAAGGAAGCCTACGCCCGCCGCGACTACGTGCTGGGTCGCATGCTCGACGACGGCTACATCACTGCCGCCGAGATGCAGCAGGCCAGGGCCGAGAAGCTGCAATACCGCCGCCGCGGCAATACCGAGGTCGTGCAGGCCGACTTCTTCGCCGAGGAGGTGCGCCGCAACCTGCTGGCGGCCTATGGTGAGAAGGGCCTCTATGAAGGCGGCCTTACCGTATCGACCACGCTCGATCCCGCCATCCAGGCGGTCGCCGACAACGCCCTGCGCGACGGCCTGATCACCTACGACCGTCGCCACGGCTGGCGCGGCCCCTACGCCAGGATCGCCGACATGAGCGTGTGGGAGGAGGAGTTCGCCCGCATCGCCCAGCGCCGGCCGTTGAGCGGCCCCCCGACGTGGCAACTTGCTGTCGTGAGCAAGGTCGAGCCGCAGGCCGTGCAGATCGTCGGCCTTCCGGACGGCGAGGGCACGGTGCCGTTTTCGGAGATGACTTGGGCCGGGCCGACCCTGGCCGAGCAGCGTGTCGGCGCGCCGCCACGCAGCCCGAAGGATGTCGTCAATGTCGGCGACGTGATCGTGGTCGAGAAGGTCGAGAAGCCGGCCGGACAGAACGCCAAGCCTTATCCACCGAGGAGCTATGGGCTGCGTCAGGTTCCCAACGTCGAAGGCGGCGTGGTGGTGATGGACACGCAGACCGGCCGCGTGCTCGCCATGTCGGGCGGCTGGTCCTATGCCCGCAGCCAATTCAACCGCGCCGTTCAGGCGGCGCGCCAGCCCGGCTCGTCGTTCAAGCCGTTCGTCTATCTCGCCGCGATGGACAACGGCTTTACCCCGGCCTCGATCGTGCTCGATGCGCCGTTCTCCTACGACCCGGGCTACGGCCAGCCGGTGTGGACGCCCAAGAACTACGGCAACGACTATCTCGGCCCCACCACGGTGCGCCGCGGCCTCGAACTGTCGCGCAACCTCATGACCGTGCGCATGGCCCAGCAGGTCGGCATGAAGAAGGTGGTCGAGGTCGCCAAGGAATTCGGCGTCGTCGACCAGATGGGCGCCTACCTGCCGATGGCGCTGGGTGCCGGCGAGACCACCTTGCTGCGCATGACCATGGCCTACGCCATGCTGGCCAACGGCGCGCTCGAGATCACGCCCTCACTGGTCGACCGTGTGCAGGACCGCAACGGCAAGACCGTCTACCGCCATGAGCCGCGCGCCTGCCGTGGCTGCGGCGAGCAGGCGGGGGGCGGCAAGCCCGTCGCCCCCGAGATCGTCGATGCGCGCAAGCCGTTCCACGATCCTGCGTCGGTCTATCAGGTCGTCCACATGATGCTGGGCGTGACCACGCGCGGCACCGCCGGCCGCTTGGCGGCGCTCGGCCGGCCGATCGCCGGCAAGACCGGCACGACCAACGACGCGCGCGACAACTGGTTCCTGGGCTCGACCCCCGACATCACCGTCGGCATCTATATCGGCTTCGACGAGCCCAAGACGCTCGGACACGGCAACCTGGAGACCGGCGGCGGCAATGCCGCGCCGATCTACGAGGCGATCGCCAAGCAGATCTTCAAGGACAAGCCGCCGACGCCCTTCCGCATCCCGCCCGGCCTGCGCATGGTGAAGTTCACCTACGAGGGCGGCACGATCGACGAGGTCTTCAAGCCCGGCACCGAGCCCGGCAGCGAGGGCTTCAATCAAACGCTGCTTGACGGGTCGGGGCCCTGGTCCGGTATAGACCCCGGCGGCCCGCAGCAGGCGGGCGGCGGCCGGCGCCCGGGTCTCACGGGCACGGGCGAAACCTACTAGACCGTCGCCCCGAGCGTAGCCGAGGGGCCTTGTCTCGACGATTTGAGGTGTGCCGGCGGAGAGAAGGTCCCTCCGCTCGTCGCTGCGCTCCTCGGTCGGGATGACGGGCGGATAAGGAGTCTTTCTGGATGCGTGCCGAAGCCCAAGCCATGGTCAACGAGATCGAGGAGTCGCTGGCGCTCCTGAGGAGGCGTCTTTGACTACGACAAGGCTGTCGTACGTCTGGATGAGCTGAACGCGCGCGCCGAGGACCCGGCGCTGTGGAACGACCAGAAGCAGGCCCAGGCGGTGATGAAGGAGCGCACCAAGCTCGAAGCCGCCATTGCCACCATCAAGCGCCTGCGCGCTGCCGTCGACGACAATGTCGGCCTGATCGAGATGGCCGAGGCCGAGAAGGACGAGGCCATGATCGCCGACGCCGAAGCCGCCCTCGGCGCGGCACGCGCTGAAGCGGCGCAAGCGCGTCTCGAGACGCTGCTGTCGGGCGAGGCCGATTCCAACAACGCCTATGTCGAGCTCAATGCCGGCGCCGGCGGCACCGAGGCGCAGGATTGGGCCGAGATGCTGGCGCGCATGTACACGCGCTGGGCCGAGCGCCGCGGCTTCAAGGTGAGCTGGCTGGAGGAGAGCGCGGGCGAAGAGGCCGGCATCAAGTCGTGCGCCTTCAAGGTCGAAGGCCCCAACGCCTATGGCTGGCTCAAGACCGAATCGGGCGTGCACCGGCTGGTGCGCATCTCGCCGTTCGACGGCAATGCGCGGCGCCAGACCTCGTTCGCCTCGGTCTGGGTCTATCCCGAGGTCGACGATAACATCGAGATCGAGATCCTCGACAAGGACCTGCGCGTCGACACCTATCGCGCGTCGGGCGCGGGCGGCCAGCACGTCAATAAGACGGACTCGGCGGTGCGCATCACCCACATCCCGACCGGCATCGCCGTCGCCGTCCAGCAGGAACGCAGCCAGCATCAGAACCGCGCCAAGGCCATGCAGATGCTGAAGGCGCGGCTCTACGAGGTCGAGCTGCAGAAGCGCGAGGCCGAGCGGCTGGAGGCCGAAGCCAGCAAGACCGACATCGGCTGGGGTCACCAGATCCGCTCCTACGTGCTGCAGCCCTATCAGATGGTGAAGGACCTGCGCACCAACGTCGAACGCTCCGACCCGCAGAAGGTGCTCGACGGCGACCTCGACGAGTTCATGGCGGCCTCTCTCGCCGCGCGCGTCGGCGAGGGCGACGACAAGAAAGCGGCGTAGAAATGTGCGCCAAGGCAAGCAGCTGAACGCCCAGCTGCTTGCGGCCGGCATTACTGCCGCGCTGTGGCGGCAGGATGGCGCCCTGTCACGGAGGTTTTGACGCTGATCGAGCTCGATCCGATCCGGTGACAGCACTGCCTGCGCGTCGGTCGAGCGACGCAAGCCGTAGTATGATGGCGGGAGCGGTCCCCAGATATGGCCCCTTCTGGAGCGTCAAAAGTCGCAATAAAAGAACCTGTCATCGCCGACGGATCGCTGCGACGCTGACATTTGCTAACTATGGTTATTGACAAACACGGCGGTTTTCATTACCGTGCGAGTGTCTGTCGCTCTATGCATCGTTCATCTGACTTTAGGCCAGACCGCGCCACCCTGGGGCCGGTCATTCCGTCCGGCTGCGTCCCGCCGGAGGGATGGGCCAGGGCCACTTACGGTGCGTTAATTCTTATTAGCGGTGCCTTGCGTCATCGTTTGTGCGTGACGAGCTGCTCGGCCTTGCGCAGCCCGTCCAGGCACTCCGCTTCCATCCCGCGCTCGGCCTGCGCGCGTGCCGCGACCAGCAAGGCCTGCAGCGTCGACATGTCGGCCGGGTCGAGCCGCTGGGCCTTCGCAGGCTTGTCGCTCGGCTGAGGCCGCGCGATATCCGGCATCGTCGGCATGCCGGAATGGTCGCGCGGTGGGGTGATCACAGAACGGTCCGGCGTCGTAGGCGGCTCGACGACGCCGCCCGACCGAGCGAGGTCGTCGGGACTGACGGGTTTCTTCATCTCGCCCGGCGGGATGGTCGGCGGATCGGTCGACGCGCCGTAGGCCGCCGCCATCTGCTCCACGCGATCGAGGCAGTTGTCGCCGAACGCCTGGTCGGGCAGCAGCACGAGGCTGGCCAGCAATGCCGTCGCGGCCGCCAGCGCCTCGAGGCGGACGGCATGTGGTGCGGCGTTGAGGCGTCCAGGGCGGTACATCGTTCTCCTCGCGACGGTTGTCCGAGGAATCGAACGACGCGACCGGCGCCGAGGTTGCCCGCTCAGACCAGCGCGTTGCGCTCGATGAGCTTCCTGTAAAACAAGGCGCTGAGCTTGGGCGTGCGCTTCAGTGTCTTGTAATCGACATAATGCAACCCGAAGCGCGTCTCGAAGCCGTCGGCCCATTCGAAATTGTCCAGCAGGCTCCAGACGAAATAGCCGCGCACCGGCACGCCCTCGTTGATGGCCCGGTGCAACTGGTCGAGGTACTGGCGCAGGAACATGACGCGGTCCAGATCATTGATCTGGCCATCTTCGTCGGGCTCGTCGGCAGCCGACGTGCCGTTCTCGGTGATGTAGATCTCCTTCACGTTCCACAGTTTCTGGAGCATGCGCGGCGCCCAGTACAGCGCCTGGGGTGCGAATCCCAACCATGGCGATTTCATGTGAGGGTACGAGGCGGGCAGCTTCATCTGAGCATAGCCTGCCCCGTCGCTGCGCTCGCGCACGAAGGCACCTGGCCCATAGACGTTGATGCCGACGAAGTCGACCGGCGTCGAGATCGTCTTGAGATCGGCATCGGTGAAGCGCGGCGCGTCGGCAGCGGCCGCCTTCAGGTAAGCGTCGGTGTAACGGCCTTCCAGCATGACGGTGAGATAGGCCGCGTTCAGTTCGCGCGTCGCATGCTCGGCGGCGCGGATGTTCTGCGGCGTCTCGACGTCGGGCAGGGCGATGGTGATGTTCTCGGCCGGGCCGATCTTGAGGCCGGCGCGGCCATTGGCCCGTGCGGCCTGAACGCCAAGCCCGTGGGCGAGCACGGCGTGGTGGCGCACCTGGTTGAGCTGCGCTGCGGGCAGTGTGAACCCGGGAGCATGGATGCCCGCGCCATAGCCCAGGTCGACGAAGGCGTGCATCTCGTTCAGCGTGAAGAAGCGTCCGACCTTGTCGCCGAGCCCACGCACAACGTGCGCCGTGTAGTCGGCGAAGGCCTGCGCGGTGTCGCGCGACTGCCAGCCGCCGCGGTCCTGCAGCGCCTGCGGCAGGTCCCAGTGATAGAGCGTGGCGTAGGGTTCTATGCCGTTGGCCAGAAGCTCGTCGATCAGGCGCTGATAGAAGGCGATCCCCTTGGGGTTGGGCGTGCCGCGGCCTTCGGGGAAGAGGCGCGGCCAGGCGATCGAGAAGCGATAGGCCTTGACGCCCAGCGCCTTCATCAGCGCCACGTCCTCCTTGTAGAGGTGATAGTGATCGTCGGCGATGTCGGCGGTGGCGCCGTCGCGGATCTTGCCGGGCAACTTGGCGAAGGTGTCCCAGATCGACGGGCCGCGGCCGTCGACGTTGGTTGCCCCCTCGATCTGGTAGGCCGAGGTCGCCGTTCCCCAGCGGAAGCCGTCGGGGAACTGGGGTTTCGGGAATGGATCGTCCGGCTCTTTCAGCAGTTTGGAGCCGGTGAGGCCGAGCGCCCCGAGGGCGAGGGACGACACGGCGAGGCCGCGTCGGGTGAAGCGGGAAGAGGTCATCGAGTTCGTAAGGGCGGCAGCTGCCCGATGAATATCACGTCAGTAGCGCGCGATCACCTTCTCGGCGAAGTCCTTGAGGTTTTGCCGCGCTGTCTTCATGGCCGGCAGCAGGGAGATCTCGTTGAGGCCCATCGCCTCGCGCTCGCGCAGCATGGCGATGATCTCGTCGGGCGTGCCGACCAGGCCGCCGGTGGAGCGGATCAGGTCCTCGGTGATGAAGCGGCGCTCCTCCGGCGGCAGGAAGGCGCAATGGCCGAGATGAATCTGCTGGTAGCGCTTGGCTGCCGGCAGCTCCATCTTCTCGGTGAAGGCGAGGTACTCCTCCCACAGGTCGCGGCAGCGGCCGGCCACGGTGCTGGTGTCGCCGTCCATCTGGTAGAGCTCCCACCAGTAGTGCAGCGTGGCTGCAGCCATCGGCCCGATCTCGTCGATGACACGGTCCGAGGTCATGCTCTCGCCGGGCCGCAGCACGCAGGCGTAGGAGAGGGCGGTGGTATGGAACGTGTCGGGGAGCGTGCGGCCGACCGCGCTCGCGCCCTCGCGCATCGTGTCGAGGCTCTTCTGCAGCCGCGCCTTGGTCTGGTTGTGCGAGCAGACGCGGCCGTCGCCGTAGGCGCCCGCCGTCTTCAGCGCCAGCGGGCCGTCGGCCGCGACGTAGATCGGCACCGGATGCTCGACGTCGATGAAGCCCTCGTCGGGATGCAGGAAGCGGATGTCGGTCTTCTCGCCGTCGGGCGTGAGCGCATAGTCGACCTCCTGCCCGTGCAGCAGGGCGCGCAGCACGCGCAGGTACTCGCGGAACCCGCGCGCCTTCACCGGATCCTTGCCCATGACGCGCATGGCGGTGTGGCCGGTGCCGATACCCAGGAAGGTTCGGCCGGGCGCCAGCTTGTTGATGGTGGCGATGGAATGGGCGGTGACCGGCGCCAGCCGCACCCCCGCCACCGAGACGCCGGTGCCGAGGCGGATGCGCGAGGTGTGCTCTGCCGCCAGCGCCAGCGTGGCGTAGGCGTCGGAATAGAGCATCTGCGAATCCGCCGCCCAGGCCGCATCGTAGCCCATCGCCTCGAGGTCGACGAACAGCTTCCAGTCCGTAATGCGCGGAACGACGGTGACTCCGAACTTCATGATGTCTCCTGCTTGCTTTTCTCTCCGAGCGACACGAGGCGGGCCAGCAGGGTCGCCGGATAGAGCTGCCCGATGATGGCCTCGAGGTTGCTGAGACTGCGGGCGATGGGGTCGACCGGCACGATGTCGCCATAGCCCGAGGTGGTGAGCGTGACGAAGCTGAAATAGACGAGGTCGCTCGGCAGCGAGACCCGCATCCCCACGGTCAGGCCGCTGAAGGCCTTGGGCGAGTGCGCGCCGACCAGCGTGTAGAGTGCCACGAACAGGAGGCCGAAGGTGAGGTAGAGCAGGATGGCGCCGACGATGCGATGGTACGTGATACGGCCTGGTTCGAACACCGCGCGTGCCACCGTCCAGATGATGACCAGAGCAATCACCAGCCAGGCGGTGGCCTGCAGGGCGACGTCGAAGGGGACATGCTCGCCTTGGACGCGCAGCACGATGGCGGTGGAGAGCAGGCACACGACAACGAGGACACCCAGCACCGGTACCAGGCTGCGCGACAGGATCAGCAATGCCAGCGAGAGCAGCACGACGAAGATGGCGCCGACCGGCTGGAGGTGATGTGTCTGCGCCTCGAGCGGTGACACGAGGAACAGGTGCAGCACCATGAGCAGTGTGAGGCCGGTCAGGATGGGGTCGCGCCACTTCTCGTGGACGCGATCGATGAATGCCCAGGGTCCCTTGCGAATCATGGTCGTGGTCCCGCTCTCTCACTGTGATCACGGGGATGGTACACGACCGGCGGCATCTTGGCTGGGCGTGCCACCCGATCACCTCACCCTGAGGAGGGCGCGTAGCGCCCGTCTCGAAGGGTGGGCAGCACCACGACTGGTTCCCACCCTTCGAGACGCATCGCTTCGCGATGCTCCTCAGGGTGAGATGGTGTTGGGTTTGCTATCCCATAAGGCGTGATCACTGCGCCGCCTGGCGCACCATGTCGGCGCACTTCTCGCCGATCATGATCGACGGCGCGTTGGTGTTGCCGGCGACGATGCTCGGCATGATCGAGGCGTCGGCCACGCGCAGCCGCTCTATGCCGTAGACGCGAAGCTGCGGGTCGACCACGTCGTCGACGGCGCGGCCCATGCGGCAGGTCCCGACGGGATGCAGGTTGGAGACGCCGTTGGCGCGGATGTGGGCGCGCAGGCCGGGTTCGTCCTCGACGCCGGCGCCCGGCAGGATCTCCTCGACCACGAAGGGTTTCAGCGCCGCCTGCTTGCCGATGTCGCGGCAGATGCGCAGGCCCTGGATCATGGCATTCCAGTCGTTGGCGCTCTTCAGGAAGTTGAAGCGGATCTCGGGCGCGGCCAATGGATCGGCCGATTTCAGCCGCACCGTGCCACGGCCGTCGGGGCGCAGATGCACCGGCGACAGGCCGAAGGCGGAGAAGGGCTGCGCCACCACGCCGTGGCGGTTCCGCTCCTTGATCGCCCAGGCGAACATGTTGATCTGCAGGTCGGGCCGTTCCAGCCGCTTGTCGCTGCGCACCAGCGCGCCGACATAGAGCCCCATGCTGGCCAGCGGCCCGGTCCGCCCGAAGGCGTACTGCATGCCCGCCAGGATGCGCCGCGGGAAGCTGTTCACCAGGTCGTTCATGGTGACGGGCTGGGCGCACCTGTAGGCGACGTAGGTGTTGAAATGGTCGTGCAGGTTGCTGCCGACGCCTGGCATGTCCTTGATCACGGCGATGCCGTGCTTCCCGAGATGCTCGGCCGGACCCAGGCCCGACAGCATCAGGAGCTGCGGCGAGCCGTAGACGCCGCCCGAGACGATGACCTCGCGGTTGGCGCGGGCCGTCCTGAGGCCGTCGGGCGTGCGGTACTCGATGCCGACGGCCCGGCCGTTCTCGATCAGCACGCGGGTCGCGTGCGCCGACGTGGCGATGGTGAGGTTCTTGCGCTTCTTCGCCTCACGCAGATAGGCGCGCGCGCTCGACCAGCGCCGCGCGCGGTTGATGGTGGTCTGGTAGTAGCCGACGCCTTCCTGGGTCCGGCCGTTGAAGTCGGGGTTGGCCGGGATGCCGGCCTGCTGGGCCGCCTCGTGCATGGCCTTGGCGAGCGTCGGCTGCCAGCGATGGTCGGAGACCTTCAGCGGTCCGCCGACGCCGTGGAACTCGTCGGCGCCGCGCTCCTGGTCCTCGGCGCGCTTGAAGTAGGGCAGGACCGAATCGTAATCCCAGCCCTCGCAGCCGCGCTGGCGCCATTCGTCGTAATCGGCGGCGTTGCCGCGCATATAGACCATGCCGTTGATCGAGCTGGTGCCGCCCAGGACCTTGCCGCGCGGCTGGTACATGATGCGGTTGTTGAGCTCGGGCTCGGGCTCGCTGTCGAACATCCAGTTGACGCGCGGATTGTTGAACGTCTTGTGGTAGCCGAGCGGAATGTGGATCCAGGGATAGCTGTCCTTCGGTCCCGCCTCGAGCAGCAACACGCGAAAACGGCCGTCCTCGCTGAGACGGCCGGCCACGGCGCAGCCGGCCGAGCCGGCTCCGGTCACGATGAAGTCGTACGCTTCGCCCTGCACCACGCTCCTCCCGCTTCTTGGGCAGGAGCGTAGCAACAATCACGCTTCCTCCCCAGCGCGGAGTCCGCGCTGGGGAGGATCGTCACGCGAAAGTCTGCCTAACGCATCCGCGCCGGCCGGCCGCGGCCGATCTTGTCGCCGCGGCTGTTGTACTGGTTGCCGTATTCGTCGGTGATGGCGACGGCGCGCGGATTGTCGGACTGGCCGCCCATCATGCCCGGGCCCTGGGCCTGATATTGGGGCTGGGTGCCGTACTGCATCTGGGCGCCCGAGCTGTAGTCGCTGCTCGGCATGCCGGCGGCGCTCTGGTTCTTGTTGCTCTGCGACAAAACGGTGGTCGAGCGCGTGCCGCCGCCGACCGTGTCCGGCGCATTGGCGCTGGGCGTGCCGATGGTGCTCGCGGGCGCCGATCCGCCGGCGCCGCCGGGTGCCGTGTTGGGGCCAGGTGGCATGTAATTGCCCTGAGCCA
Source organism: Rhodospirillales bacterium (assembly GCA_016185145.1). Lineage (GTDB taxonomy): Bacteria > Pseudomonadota > Alphaproteobacteria > Reyranellales > Reyranellaceae > Reyranella. The sequence continues at coordinate 98,123 of JACPOB010000104.1, forward strand.
GGGCTGCGCCGCCCGAAAGGGCCAGCACGCAAGCCGCGATCGTCGTGGTCTTCAGCATGATCGTTCCTCCTTGCGGGGTCAGGATGACCGTCGGAACGCCGCCTGCGAGCGCGTCGTTGCATGCGCGAGCCGCTTTGACACACGTGCATGGCACGTCCCTTGCGGTGCGGCTGGGTGCGGGGCAAGAACGAACGGTCCCGTCGCCCAGCCTGGAGCCGTCACATCTTCAATCTCTACCTCGCGCTCGGCGCGATGACGGTGCAGCAGAGCTTCGCGACCCTGGGCCGCTCGACGGTGCCGCTGATCGCTGCGGCCATCATCGCCGATCTCCGCATCGATCCCGCGCTGGTCGGCGTCTATGTAGCCATCGGCGCCGTCGCGGGCTTTTTGACGACCATGACCTGCGGCGGCCTGATCGTCCGCTTTGGCGCGATGCGCATGACCCAGGTCGGCATGCTGGCGCTGGCCGTCGGCCTGGCGCTGCCGGCCTCTGGCTGGCTGCCGCTGTTCGCGCTGGGTGCCTTCGTGGGCGGGATGGGGCAGGCGATCTCCACGCCGTCGAGCTCGCATCTGCTCGGCCGCCTGTCGCCGCCGCGTCTCGCGCCGCTGGTCTTCTCGGTCAAGCAGACCGGCGTGCCGGCAGGCCTGATGGTGGCGGGCGTGGTGGCGCCGGTGTTGGCGACCGAGCTGGGCTGGCGCACGGCGCTGCTGGTGATCGGCGGGCTGTCGGCGCTGACCGGCCTGGCGCTGCAGCCCCTGCGAGCGCGCTTCGACGTCGACCGTGTGCCGGGCACGCCGCTGTCGCCGGCCGACATCCGCGCCAACGTCGCCTCGGTGCTGCGCGAGCCTGCGCTCAGGGCCATGTGTCTCGCCATGTTCAGCTTCGTCGGCCTGCAGTCGCTGTTCACCGGCTTCTTCGTGCTCTACCTGGTGCGCGGCCTGGGCTACGACCTCGAGCGTGCCGGCCTGGTGTTCGCGATCGCCGTCGCCGTGGCGGTGCCGGCGCGCATCGGCTGGGGCTGGCTTGCCTCGCGCTTGGTGCGGCCGGCGACGCTGCTGTCGGTGCTCGGCATCTGCATGGCCGCCTCGGCCGTGCTCACCGCCGTCATCCATTCCGCCTGGCCGACCTGGCTCGCCACGATCGTCGCCATCCTGTTCAGCGCCACGGCCGTGAGCTGGCACGGCGTGCTGCTGGCCGAGGTGGCGCGTCTCGCGCCGGTCGGCCGCATCGGCCCCACGACGGGCGCGGTACTGGCCTTCGGCGACGCCGGCGCGTTGGTGCTGCCGCTACTGTTCAGCGCAGCACTGACGCTGACCGGCGACTACGCGCCGGGCTTCCTGATCGGCGGCCTCTTCACGCTGGCGTTCGGCTTGTGGGGCGTGTGGCGGCGCTTCAGTCGCGGTGCCTAGGTGGACCTATAATTAGGCCCTCGCGAGGATCTCGTGGCCACTCGAATGTCGAGCGTATTGCTGCCCTCGGTGATGGCCGCGCGTGCATCGCGCAGTTGCAGGAGTCAGTCGGGCGAGCGCTTGGCGAGGCTGCTCAACGCCGTAACTCCAGGCTTCCCGCACCGCTGCTGCGCGCAACGTTCAGCGCGTGAAGCAGCCTCAACTCGCCTTCCTCGGCGCGGCTATCGGCGATCAGAGCTTACCTTGCATGCGGTGGTATCGGCGGCGTGATAGCGGTTGCCGGTCCTGGCACAGATTGCGCGCGCCTCCCCGATGGCGGTGAGGCCGCGACTACGGTCGGCTGCGGTCAATGAGGCCTCGGCAAATTCGGATCGGCGGGCGTTCACCGCGGAAGCTTTCGGGAGCTTCGTCCGGCCGAAGCTGAATGTGGCCGCGACAGTCGCGCAGCACGTTCTTCTTCAGCTTGCCGGTGCCAATGCTGTCGACGTCGTGACGCATGCTCTCGCAAACCGCCCGCTGCTTTCGCGCATTGACGCGCGGAAAACCAGTTGCTACGAACACGTTGGCAAATAAAGAAAGTGCACTTTCTATATATGAAAGTAACCGAAACGACTTCAGGAGCTCAGACAGTCGACCGAGCGCTAGTGTCCTGATCGATAAATTCGGCTCATTCTGGCCTGATAGTGTAAGAGGTCAGAATGGCAAAGGGAAAAGCTTCGACGATTGAGCTGAGCGCAGCGGAGCGGCGTGAGCTTGAGTCGCTGACGCGACGGCGCAA
>JACPOB010000105.1 GCA_016185145.1 Rhodospirillales bacterium
GTCTTGCGCCGTCGCGTCAGCGACTCAAGCTCACGCCGCTCCGCTGCGCTCAGCTCAATCGTCGAAGCTTTTCCCTTTGCCATTCTGACCTCTTACACTATCAGGCCAGAATGAGCCGAATTTATCGATCAGGACACTAGATGATGTCGTCATTCGGAATCTTCCGGACCGCGCGCTTCCAGCGCGCTCGGACTCATGCGCGCGGTGGAAGCGCGCGGTCCGGAAGGCGATGAGCACCTGGGACCGGTTCACGGAGACCTTCTTCAACGGGAAGGTCATGCTGAAGTACCTGCCGGACATCCTGTCCGGCATGGTCGTCACCATCGAGCTCGCCGTGCTGATCATCATCAGCGGCCTGTTCGCCGGCCTCGTGCTGGCGCTGCTGCGCGCGCTCGCCATCCGGCCGCTCAACTGGCTGATCATCTTCGTCGTCGATCTGTTCCGCTCGCTGCCGCCGCTGGTCATCATCGTGCTGATCTATTTCGGCCTGCCGGCGGCCGGCGTCTCGCCTTCGGGCTTCGTGTCGACCTGGCTGTCGCTCGCCTTCGTGCTGATGGCCTTCTCCGAGGAGATCTTCTGGGCTGGCATCACCTCCATCCCCAAGGGGCAGTGGGAGGCCTCGCGCTCGACCGGCCTCAGCTTCGGCCAGACCCTGATGAACGTCGTGCTGCCGCAGGCCATGCGGCTCACCATCCCGCCGCTCACCAACCGCACCATCGCCATCACCAAGGGCACGGCGCTCGGTACCGTCGTGGCGGTCACCGAGATCCTGGGGCAGGCGAGCTCGGCGGTGTCCAACTCCTACAATCCCTCGCCGCTGATGATGGGAGCGGCGGCCTACCTCGTGCTGTTCCTGCCGGTCGTCGTCGCCGCGCGCTGGATCGAGACCAGGTTCGCGTGGAAGCGATGATCGAGACCTTCTTCAATCCCGAGATCATCGCCGCGATCTGGCCGATCGTGCTGGCCGGCCTCTTGAACACCGTCCTGCTGTCGCTGATCGTGGTGCCGCTCGGCCTGCTGAACGGTCTGATCCTGGCGCTGCTCGCCACCGTGCATCATCGCTGGGTGCGCTGGCCCTTGATGGCCTGGGTCGACTTCTTCCGCGCCTTCCCGCCGCTGGTATTGCTGGTGCTGCTGTTCGCGGGCCTGCCGTTCGCCGGCCTGGAGCTGGGTGGCTTCGCCTGCGTGGCCATCGCCTTCTTCCTCAACACCGGCGCCTACTACGGCGAGATCCTGCGCGCCGGCATCGATTCCGTTCCGGCGGGCCAGGTCGAGGCCGGCCGCTCGACCGGCCTCAGCCGCCTGCAGGCGATGACCTACATCGTGCTGCCCCAGGCCGTGCGCAACGTGCTGCCCGACCTGATGTCCAACACGCTCGAGGTCGTGAAGCTGACCTCGCTGGGCAGCGTCGTCGCTGTCCCTGAGCTCCTGTTCCAGGCGCGCCAGGCGCAAAGCCTGACCTACAACGCCACGCCCATCGTGCTGGCGGCGATCATCTACTTCCTGCTGTTGTGGCCGCTGGTTCGCCTGCTGAGCCGGCTGGAGAACCGCGCTCTGGCGGGCCGGCGCTAGTTGCCATAGCCTCCCGGCAAAGGGACAAATGCTTCGTATCGTTCGTGCCTTGGCGATTCTCGTCTGTTTGGCGGCGACGCCGGCACTCGCCCAGGGCACCTGGCCCGAAAAGCCGGTCAAGCTCGTGGTCGGCTTCACGGCCGGCAGCGCCACCGACGTCACCGCCCGCATGTTCGCCGACAAGTTCCAGCAGGCGTGGGGGCAGCCGGTGGTCGTCGAGAACATCGCCGGCAATTCGGGCGCCATCGGCACCGACCGCGTCGCCAAGGCGGCGCCCGACGGCTACACGCTGATGTGGGCGGGCAATGCCGCCATCACCATCCTGCCAAGCCTGCAGACCCTGCCGTTCGATCCGTTGAAGGACCTGACGCCGATCTCGACCTCGCTGCGCATGCCGTCGATCATGATGGTGAACAACGACCTGCCGGTGAAGTCGATCGGCGAGCTGGTCGCCTACGCCAAGGCCAATCCCGGCAAGCTCTCCTACGGCACGCCGGGCGTCGGCACGCCGCAGCACATCGCGGGCGAGCTGTTCAGCCATCTGGCCGGCATCAAGATGGAGCACATTCCCTATCGCGGCGCGAACCTCTCCGATCTCATGAGCGGCGTCGTCCAGGTCGGCATCCAGAACGCCGGCGCCAGCCTGCCGCTGGTGCGCGACGGCCGCGTGCGCGGCATCGGCATCACCTCGCTGCAGCGCTCGCCCAACGCTCCCGACCTGCCGACCTTCAATGAATCGGGCTTTCCGGGCTTCGAGGCGACGTCGTGGTTTGCCCTGATGGGACCGGCCGGCCTGCCCAAGCCGATCGTCGACAAGGTGCGCGCCGAATCGCTGAAGGTCCTGGCCGACCCCGAGATGAAGCAGAAGTTCGCGGCGCTCGGCCTCGACATCGTCGGCAGCACGCCCGAGGAGACGCGCGAGGCGATTGCCGTCGACATCCCCAAGTGGGGCAAAGTCATCAAGGACGCCAACATCAAGCCGGGTAACTGAGCCATGGATTTTTCGCGTCTGGCCACGGCGCTCGAGGGCAACGCGGCGCTGCGGCGGCGCGCCCGGCTGGCCGCGTTGTCCTTCGCCGTGCTGGGCGGCACGGAGCCGGTCACGGTGCGCATCGGCGAGGGCATCGCGGTCGACAAGGGCGCAGCCGCGGATGCCGCCTTCAGCTTGACCGCTTCGCCGGCAAGCTGGGCCGAGTTTGCCAGGCCGGTGCCGGCCGTTGGCTTCCAGAGCCTTGTCGGCATGCAGCGCGTCGGCCATCTACGGGTCGAAGGCGACATCCTGGCCTGGGGCCGCCACATGCTGTTCCTGGAGCAGGTCTTCGCGACGCTGCGGCCGCCCGCGCCGACGGAGCGTCCGCCGGCTGTCGGCTCGCCGATCATCGAGCCCGTGGTCGGTCGCTACCTGCGGCTCGACTTCGACGGCCGGCCGCATCGCCTCTACTTCGAGGAGGCGGGGCAGGGCATTCCCTTGCTCTGCCTGCACACGGCCGGCGCCGACGGCCGGCAATATCGCGAAGTGCTGAACGACCCGGGCATCACGGCGCGCTTTCGCGTCATCGCCTTCGACCTGCCGTGGCATGGCAAGTCCTCGCCGCCTGCCGGCTTCGAGTCCGAGGCCTACCAGCTCACGACCCGGCTCTATGTCGACACCGTGATGGCTGTGTCGCGCGCGCTCGGCCTGGAACGGCCGGTGGTGATGGGTTGCTCGATCGGCGGTCGGGCGGTGCTGCATCTGGCGCTGCATCACGGCGCATCCTTCAGGGCCGCCATCGGCCTGCAGTCGGCGACGCATGCCGAGGCGGGCGCCGACCCGCGGCTGCGCGATCTCGGCGTGCTGTACCGGCCCGACATCCACGGCCAGGAAGCGGCGGCCGGCACGGTCGCCTGCCTGATCGCGCCGACCTCGCCCGGCGCCGACAAGTGGGAGACGCTGTGGCACTACATGCAGGGCGGCCCGTCGGTCTTCCTCGGCGACCTGAACTACTATTTCAGCGACGGCGATCTCAGGAACGCCGATCTCGCCGGCCTCGACGGCAAGTGCCCATTGTATCTGCTGACCGGCGAGTACGACCTCTCGGCGACGCCGGAGCTGACCGCGGCCCTCGCGCGCGTGACGGGGGCCCGACACTTCGAGGTCATGAAGGGCATGGGGCACTTTCCGATGTCGGAGAGTCCCGTGGAGTTCCGGCGCTACCTGATGCCGGTGCTCGACCGCATCGCCAGGGAGGGTTAGCGCTTTAAATCACTTCCTCCCCAGCGAAGCTGGGGAGGTGGCCGCGAAGCGGCCGGAGGGGTCATGGGCAACAGCAATATTGCGGCCCATGACCCCTCCGCCCGCTACGCGGGCACCTCCCCATCGTGAGACGATGGGGAGGAATCCTAACGTTCTTCGACGACGCGGCCGTCGGGATAGACGGTGATCTTGCTGGGCACGCCCTGCGGTCGCGTCGGCACGGGATCGCGCGTGACGTCGGCTTTCCACGAACCGTTGTTTTGCCGGTTTATGTCTCTCACGCGATAACCTTCGGACTGGATCCGATCGCGCGACAGCGATTCGGTGTTGGGGTAGCGGCCGCCATAGGAGGCGGACGGGGCCGGCGTCGAGACGGACGGCGCGGGCATGGTGGGTGGCGGCGGCAGGGCACCGGGCGACATGGTCTCGGGCATGCGACCGCCATTACCGATCGAGCCCGGCGCATATTGCGCCATCGCTGGCGTCGCCAGGCATACGATCACGAGGGCAGTGACGAGGATTGAGCGCATGATGGGCATATGGTCGGCCCAGCGGCGCCCACAAGTCTATACATTGGTAGGTCCGCACGGAGATTTGACTGGTCCGGGCTGCGGCGAGACGAGAGGTGGCCCTTCGCCATAAACTTCAGTGCTTGACAAATATCAACTGGAGTAATATTATCGCTCCGTTGCGCTGCCACCCAGCGTTCCCGCTCTTTGCATCGTTGATACAAGATCCAAAAAGCTGCGACACCGTACGCAGCGGAGTGCCCCCAAGCGGGTAGGGCTATCGCATTTGAACGATTTCCCGTCATCCCGAGCGGAGCCGCCCGAAGGGCGGCGCAGTCGAGGGACCTTTTCATGTCGACGCATCAACAAAAAACAGGTCCCTCCACTACGCCTCGCTGCGCTCGGCTCCGGTCGGGATGACGCCTACCCTTAAGGGGGCGGCAGCGCTGGCGGGACGCAAACGAGGAGTAAACCGTCCCGCCAGGCCCGGCAGCAGAGACCTCTCGGTCTACCGCTCCGTGACTCTGCCGCTCGGCTCAAGGATCACGGCGACCTCGACGTTGTTTCGCATCGCCTTGGCTGCCCAGTTGCCGGCGGTGTCGCGGGTCAGGCTCTTCACGCCGGTGTAGCCCCGCTTTTCGAGCTCCGCCTTGGCCGCCGCCTCGGCGGCCGACGGGTTCATCGGGCTTTTAGGCTGGGCGGTGTTGGGGTTGCTGCTGCCGCCCGGCATCGACCGTTGGTCGCGGCCTTCCGGCGTGCTGGGAGCCTGCATCTGGGCGTGAGCCACGCCGGCGGCGGCGATGAAGGCGAGGCTCGCAAGGGTCGTGCGGATCATCGTCGTTCTCCGTGCATTGGGGTTGGACGGGGAGTGAACGCAGCGCCGGAGAAGGTGTTGCGTGGAAACGACGACGCGACCGCAAGGCGCCGGCCGCATGTTCGCCACATTCCAGATGGCAAGCCGCCGGCGATCCGGCGAAGATGGTCCGGGGGAGTTGAATGGACCGTCACAGTGTTTTCGCGCGCAAGCCGGTTGCCGACATCATCGCGACCGAGGGCGGCGCCTTCAAATCCCTGTCCAAGGTCCTGGGGCCGTTCAGCATCACCGCCATGGGCGTCGGCGCCATCATCGGCGCCGGGATATTCGTGCTCACCGGTACGGCGGCGGCGCTCTACGCCGGGCCCGCGCTCACGATCTCCTTCGTGCTCGCCGCCATCGCCTGCGGCCTGGTCGGCCTGTGCTATGCCGAGCTGTCGACGCTGCTGCCGGTGCAGGGCTCGACCTACACCTACACCTACGCGACTCTGGGAGAGCTCGCCGCCTGGATGATCGGCTGGGACCTCATCCTGGAATATTCCATGGGCGTCGCCGTCGTCGCCTGCGGCTGGTCGGCCTATTTCAACAGCCTGCTGGTGCAGATGGGCATCGGCCTGCCGCCCGAGCTCTTGTCGGCGACCGGCGATGCGATCGTGAAGGCCGACGGAACGCCCGGCACGGCCATCGCCCACGTGCCGGCCGCCGTCATCGTGCTGGTCCTCACCGGGCTGCTGATCGCCGGCACCAGGGAATCGGTGAAGCTCAACAACGTCATGGTCGTGGTGAAGCTGGTCGTCGTGCTGGCCTTCGTGCTGGTCGGCGCGGCCTACGTGAACACGGCCAACTGGCAGCCCTACATTCCGCCCAACACCGGCGAGTTCGGCCATTTCGGCATGAGCGGCATCCTGCGCGGCGCCTCGATCGTGTTCTTCGCCTATATCGGCTTCGACGCCGTCTCCAACTGCGCTCAGGAGGCGCGCCAGCCGCAGCGCGACATGCCGATCGGCATCCTGGGCTCGCTGGCGATCTCGACGGTGCTCTACATCGCCGTCGCTTCGGTGCTGACCGGCCTGGTGCCCTATCCCAAGCTCAACGTCGCCGATCCCGTCGTCGAGGGCGCGAGCGCCATCGGCATGCCGTGGCTGTCGTTGTTGATCGAGGTCGGCGCGCTGGTCGGGCTCACCACCGTCATCCTGGTGCTGCTCTACGGCCAGAGCCGCATCTTCGCCACCATCGCCAGTGACGGCCTCCTGCCGCCGGTGTTCGCGCGCATCCATCCGCGGCTCGGCACGCCGTGGATCAGCCAGCTCGTCATCGGCGTCGGCGTGGCGATCGTCGCGGCGATGACGCCGATCGATGCGCTGAGCCGTCTGGTGGGGGCGGGGACCCTGTTCGCTTTCGTCCTGGTCTGCATTGCGGTCATCTATCTGCGGCGTGCCGAGCCTCACGTGCCGCGGCCGTTCCGCACGCCCTACGTGCCCTGGCTGCCGCTGGCGGGCATCCTTGCCTGCCTGGGCCTGCTGGCGGGCCTGGGACTCTATACGTGGATTAGGCTCGGCATCTGGATTGCGATCGGGCTGGTGATCTACTTCGTCTACGGCCGGTTCCAGTCGCGCTTGCGCACCAGGTGAGGAGGGCTCACCATTGGCGACGGCATCGCGCACAGGAGGCGTCCATGCCCGGCAAGGCCTTCGTCATGGCGTTCGTGTGGAGCGGCTGGCTGATCGCTTCGGTGATCGCCTTCATGATCGTCGCCTATACGAGCTTCTTTGGCGTCGGCGTGATCGGCCTCATGATCTGGTTCGTCACGGCCCGCGTCGACATGGAGGACGAGAGTAACGTCGTGGGCTCGGGCTTCTCGCCGGGCTTCCTCGCCCATCAGCTCAAGGTCAGGGCCGAGATGTCGCGCGCCGAACGGGCGGCGCTGCGCGGCCGGCGGCTTCTCGCGAAGCAGTCGACACGCTTCTTCCGCTATCTCGGCATCGGGCTCACGGCAGCGGGCTTCGGCGGCTTCCTGCTGTTCCAGATCTGAGCATTACTTCTTGCGGCCGACGCAGTCCTTGTAGGTCACCGTCTGGTTGCGGCCTTCCTCGACGAAGGCCGTGTCGCCCTTGCTCCAGAACACGAAGGTCTCGTCTTCATTGGCGTAGCGGATGCCCGAGCCCGACAGGGTCTGCGGCAGGGCGAGCTTCTTGCCGTCCGCCAGGGTGAGGATGACGCGGCCGCCCGGGATCGGCCGGCCGTCGGGCGCGGTGCGCGTCGGTCCGTCGAAATATTCGGCGACGAGGGTTTTGCCTTCCGCGCAACTGTACTGGACGGTCGCAACCGGTGAAGCCGCCGTCTGGGCGAGGGCGGCGCCGGCGGTCAGGAATACGAAGGCGGCGACAGGCTTGCCGAGCATGATGGGTCTCCTGGGTCGCAACGCTGCCCGTGCAACGTCTCCTTGTCCATGCTCGTCAGCGCTCCTTCACTGCCCAACGCGTCGACCTCGACCCTGGGCTCTGCGTTTGGACGGCATCCGAAATTGCGATCACGACCGCGGCGAGAAGGACGGCTCGCATGGTGGTTCCTCCGGCGATCGTTGAACGTGCGGCCGCGACGGGGAGTTGCTATCAAAAGGCATGAGCCTCGAAGCAGTCCGTGCGTTCCTCGCAACCCGCGCCCCCGACATCACGATCGTCGAACTGGACGGCAGCACCGCCACGGTGGCGCTCGCCGCGGCGGGCCACGGCGTGCAGCCGGCGCAGATCGCCAAGACCCTGTCGCTGCGCGTCCGCGAGCGCAACCTGCTGGTCGTCACCAGCGGCGAGGCGCGGCTCGACAACAAGAAGGCCAAGGCGGTGTTCGGCGGCAAGCCGCGCATGCTGACGGCGGAGGAGGTGGTGGCGCTCACCGGCCATCCGGTGGGCGGCGTCTGCCCGTTCGGCCTGGCGACGCCGCTGCCGGTCTATTGCGACATGTCTTTGAAGGTCTTTGACGAGGTCGTACCGGCTGCCGGCTCGACCAACAGCGCGCTGCGCATCAATCCGCTGCGCATGGCCGAGCTGGTCGAGGCCGAGTGGGTCGATGTCTGCGGCACGGGGACAACCTCACCCTGAGGAGCATCGCGTAGCGATGCGTCTCGAAGGGTGGGCGACATCACGATTGGTTCCCATCCTTCGAGACGCGGCCCGTTGGGCCGCTCCTCAGGATGAGGCAAATCCTTAGGCGGCGTTGCGCTTGCCCCAACGCTCCAGGTAGTCGACGCAGAAGGCGAGGTCGGTGACGTCGACGTAGCGCCGGCCGATGTCGCGCAGGTTGTCGCGGTGCGGACCTTCCTCGATGTCGCCGACGCAATCCTCGGGGACCAGGGTGCGGAAGCGGTGGCTGAAGGAATCCAGGGCGCTGCCGCGGATGCAGCCCGAGGTGTTGCAGCCGGTCACGATCATCGTGTCGACGCGTTCCTTCATGAAGTAGTTGGCGACACCGGTCTCGAAGAAGATCGACGGGCCTTTCTTGGTGACCTTGAGATCGTAGGACGGCTCGTAGATGCGTGGATCGAGCGCCGTGCTGGGATGGTCGTGCAGGAACGTCTGCTTGACGGCGGTGATCTTCCAGTAGGGCATCTCGCGCTCGTTCATGTAGGCGGTGTTGCACACCGCCACGGGGACGCCGACGCGCCGCGCCACCTCGAGCAGCCTGGCCGTGTTCTCGACCGCGCGCATGACCAGCGGCGCGCCGCCGAGAGGGTATTGCGGATCGGTGAAGCCGAGCTGGAAGTCGACCACGACGATGCCCGGCTTCTCGCCGGTGCCCACGGAGATCTCACCGTAAGAGCGGCGCTGATAGTCATCTGTCATGGGCGAAGGATAGACCGCCTGGCCGACAGCAAAAAGCCCACCCCGTCGAAACGGGGTGGGCCGATTTCGCGGCGGTGCCGCCCGGCTTAGCGGGTCTGCGTGACCTGGCCCTGGCCGTCGAGCGCGACCGCGACGGGAGCGTTGCGCTGGTCGCGGGCCACGGCGTGCCAGGTGCCGTCGGGAGCGCGCTGCAGGTTGCGCACGCCGGTGTAGCCGACCTTCTCGATCTGCGTGCGCGCAACGGCCTCGGCGACCGTCGGGGTGGGATTGCTGCGCGGGCCGAGGACGTCGCTCTGCGCCGGATCGCGCGGCATGGTGGCGCCGCCGATCGGCGAGCGCGCCTCGGCCTGCGTGGCGACCGCAGCGGCGAGGACCAGGATGGAGGCGAGGAGGGGACGATTCATTTGGTGCTTACTCCTTTTACTCAGGCTGATGAACAGCCGCCAATCTGCTCATGAATGCGGCTACATCGTGATGTAATAAAGCAGCACACGTGCTGCTTGTCAGATGCCAGTCAGCCAGGAGTCAGAAAGAGTCAGACGGCAGCGACTCCGATGATCGAATCGTGCAGCCAGAGAATGGCGACGTAGGCGATCGTGCCGATCACGACGACGATCACATCATTGCGACCGAAGGAGGCGACGGCGGGCGCGCCTTGATCGCCGCGTCGCTTGACGGCGATGCGATCGTAGATCGCCCACGCGAGCAGGCTGCCGAACAGCAGCATCGAGCCGAGATCGCCGTTTACCAGCAGATGCGACAGCGCCCACGTCTTGACCGCGACCAGCATGGGGTGGCGCAGGATCGACTTGATGCGGCTGGGCGGTGCGTAGGTCGCGGCGAGCGCCACCAGGGCGAACCACAGCAGCACTACTGCGATGGGATGGAAAATGGCGAAAGGCGGATTCCAGACCTGGATGTAACCGCCGCTGCGATAGACGCTGAAGCCCCAGACGATCAGGACGAGCCCCACCGCCGCGACGAGTGAATACAGCCCCTTGTAGGGTCCTTCTCCAAGACGACCGATTAGGGCCGCACGCGGTTCCCGCAGCGTCGTGAAGACGTGAATTCCAAGGAAGAGGACTAAACCAAGGATCAGGAGGCTCATACCTGGAGCCTACCACGGCTGCACCTGTGGACCATTCGCCCGCCGCATGAATGCCGCTATTGAGACGTGGCGCCGGCGCTATTTCGGCGTGTTATCAGCAACCACCACGTTAACCGCCGCGTTTGTCCGTTGCGACCGGGGGTGGTCGTTGGGGGCCGTTATGCGACTGGTTTCCATTTTCTGCTCGTTGGTCTTTGCCACCGGTCCTGCCTTCGCGCAGCAGATGGCGCTGACGCCGGCCAAACCGGATTGCCCGCCGAACGAACCCGATTCGATCGAGATCAGCTGGAACGGTCCTTGCGACAACGGTGATTGGCTGTTCGACACCGAGAAGGGTTGCCGCATGTGGGATTGGCATCCCGAACCGGAGGATACGGTGGTGTGGAAAGGCGCCTGCCGGGCCGGCCTGCCCGACGGCCGAGGCGAGGCGCAGTGGACGGAGCACGGCCGGCCCATCGACCATTTCGTCGGCACCTACCGCAAAGGCAAGCGCGAGGGCCCTGGCTACTACAGGTGGAACGACACGGTGAACTTCGAGGGCAGCTACGCCAACGACCTGCCCCAGGGCCACGGCACGCTGCGCATCGACGACACGGTGCTGAGCGGCGAGTGGAACAAGGGTTGCCTGACCACCGGCGGGAAGACGGTCGCAATCGCCGTCCCGCGGACGTCGTGCGCTCCCGGGGCAAAGCCAACCCCAAAAGTCGCAGATAGGTAGTCTTCCGGGACCGCGGGCCTCCGGGTCCGGAAGAACATGAGCAAGACCTACAGCCAGTGCGCCAGAACGCCGACCAGGCCCGAGGCCACGATCGGGTAGGCGGGATTGACCTTGGTCTTCAGCAGCAGGACGAACACGACGACCGCGATGGCTCCCCAGAGCACGCCGGTGACGGCGCCGCGGCCCATGATGATGGCGCCTGCCAGCACCAGGCCGACCGAGACCGACCCGAGCCCGGTCTGGATCGCCGGGCGCCAGCGCCAGGTCGCGAGACGGGTCCAGATTCGGCCGATCGCCCAGGTGAGGATGCCGGTCGGCAGGAAGAACGCGAGCAGGGCGACGGCCGCGCCCGGCAGGCCCGCGACCACGGCGCCGATCGACACCACCATCATCATGTTGGGCCCGGGCGCGAGCTGACCCAGGCTGTAGAAGTGCAGCATCTCCGGGAAGCTGACCCAGTGATAGGTATCGACCGTGAGCGTCTTGAGCTCCGGGAAGGCCGCCATGCCGCCGCCGACGGTGAGCAGCGAGAGATAGGCGAAGACGCCCGCGATGTCGCCGAGCTGCTTCATTCGTGGTGCCTCTCGCCGATCGGCGCATTGTGCGGCTTGTGGACCTTGCCCTCGCGCGGGCGGTGCCACCAGATGGCGACGATGCCGGCCCCGATCAGGGCATAAGGCACCGACACGTGGAGGAACGCGACGGCGGCGGCCGTCGCCAGGACGATGACGTAGTCGGCGACTTCCTTCAGCACGCGCGAGCCGAGCTGCACCATCACCACGACGATCAGCCCCAGCGCGCCGGCCGCGATGCCGTGCAGGAAGGCCTTCGACAAGGGATCGTCGCCGCCGATGCCGTAGGCGTAGGCGGCTGCCGTCATCAGCGTGGCGCCGGGCAGGCACATGCCGAGGGTGGCGAGCACCGCGCCCCAGACGCCGCGCAGCCGATCGCCGACCAGGATCGACATGTTGGTGGCGTTCAGGCCCGGCAGGGTCTGGCTGATCGACAGCAGCTCGACGAAGGTGACGTCGTCCAGCCAGGTGTTGCGTACCACCAGGCCGGTGCGCAGGTAGCCGACGACGCCGCCGCCCAAACTGGTGGCGCCCATGACCAGGAAGACCCAGAAGATCTTGCCCAATGAAGGCCGGGCTCCGGGAAGCGGCTCGGCCGGTGACGACGTTTCGTTCATTCGTGCGCCTGTGGTGGGTTGCCCTTCAATCGATAGACCGCGCCGGTCTTGGTGGTGGTGAGCGATAGCCACTCGGCGGCGACCTGCTGCAATTCGATGAAGAAGCGCTCGCAGCAATGCAGCGCCTTCGGGCTGATGCCGTCGGGGCCGTCGAAGCGGAGCTGATAGGCGAACTCGCCGACGAAGGGGTGATGGTCGCCGCGCGAGCGCCACAGGGCGAGGTTGGCGGTGGCGCGGGTGTGATGGCCGAAATCGAGCTCGCAGATGTCCTGCATCAGCTCCTCGACGATGCACTGATTGACCAGCGCCACGTCGGCCGGACCGTCGCACGAGACGATCTCGAGCGGCGGGAAGAGATGCTGCAGCTCGGGCAGGGACATATGGTCGAGCGACGACATGGCGAGGCGATCGGCCTCGGGCGCCTGGCTCAGGCCGAACTCGACATTGTGCGCCAGCAGCCGGCGCACGCCGCCGATCCGCTCCTTGAGCGGCAGCAGCTCGAGCTTGAACTTGATCTTGTAGTTGCCGGAGATGCGCGGCCGCACGTCCATCGCCTGGGCGGTCATCATGTCCGGGCAGCGGTACTTGAAGACGATCTCGGGATCGTCGACCGGAAACCCATCGACGTAGCTGATGCGCCGCCGCAGGATGAAGGCGTGATTGTAGAGATGGAAGGCGCCGGTATCGAGGAACAGCACCTCGCGCACCTCGGGCCGCTTGTCGAGTTTCGGCGTGTGCTGGTAGGCGACGCCGGTAGCGTCGGCGGCGCGGTGGACGAGGCGGGCAAACTCCTTGAAGACGTGGGCCGACGTGAAGCGTTCGGGCTTCAGGATCAGCTTGCACTGCAGGAAACGCAGGTCGTCGAAGCGGCGGCCGTCGAGGTAGGTGCCGTCATAACGCTCGGCAAGCCACACCGGCAGCATCAGTCCATGCTTGTCGCCTTCCATTCGCTCTCCCCGGATACAAGGTATCGCGCGCGCAGTGCACTGTCATCCAGACGGTGCCGCATCGACCTTGCCGAACGACGCGACCTTGCCTTCGTCGTAGCAGACGTAATAGCGATCCGATACCGACCACGGTACGCGGCTCCAGAAGTCCTTGAGCAGCGAGTAGTAGGCGCACTCCTGGCCCGGCGCGTGCGAAACCGTGTCGGGCTGGCCCATGATCGAGCGCACCTGATCGCGATCCATGCCGGCCTGGACGCGGTCGATGTTCCGGACGGGCACGGTCGCGCAGCCGGCCAGCGTCATGACGATCGACAGGACAAGAGCGGGGCGCTTCATCGGTCGACTCCTGACCCTATTGTGCCTGCTCGACAGAGATAAGTCAGGCTTGGTCTCGCCGCCAACAATTGTCGGGCAGCGCCCCGGCTGGCGAAAGGGGCGGCGATGCGGTACGTCCGAGCCATGCCCGACAGTTCCCGTACCCAGCTTCCCGGCCTCGGCGCGTCGCTGAGCGGCCCGATCGCCGGTCTTTCCGAAACCCCCATCTCCGAAGTGGCCATGACGGTGTTCGGCGAGCCCGACGTCGTGCCGCTGTGGTTCGGCGAAGGCGATCTCGTCACGCCGGACTTCGTGCGCGGCGCCGCGGCCAGGGGCATGGAGGCGGGAGAGACGTTCTACACCTGGCAACGCGGCATCCCTGAACTGCGAGCGGCGCTGTCGGCCTATACCGAGCGGCTCTACGACATAAAGTGCCCGGTCGACCGCATCTCGGTAACGACGGGAGGCATGCAGGCGATCCTGCTCAGCTGCCAGCTTCTGCTCGATCCGGGTGACAACATCGTGATTGTCTCGCCGATCTGGCCGAACATCACCTCGGCCGCGAAGCTGGTGCGCGGCGAGCCCAGGTACGTGGCGCTCGACCGCAAGCCGGACGGCAGCTGGATGCTCGACCTCCAGAAGGTGTTCGACTCCGTCGATGCGCGCACGCGCGCCATCTTCGTCAATTCGCCGGGCAATCCGACGGGATGGACGATGAGCACGGAGGAGCAGAAGGCGCTGCTAGACTTCGCCAGGAAGCGCGGCGTCTGGATCATGGCCGACGAGGTCTATGCGCGGCTGATCTATACGCGGCCGGTCGCGCCGTCCTTTCTCGAGCTGGCCGGGCCCGACGATCCGCTGCTCGTGCTCAACTCGTTCTCCAAGCCGTGGGCGATGACCGGCTGGCGCATCGGCTGGCTGACCCATCCGGCGGCGCTGGGCGATCAATTCGCCAAGCTGGTGCAGATCAACACCTCGGGGGTGCCGCATTTCCTGCAGAGGGGCGCGATCGCCGCGCTGGAGAAGGGCGACGCCTTCCTGGCCGAGATGGTCGAGCGCTGCCGCGCCGGCGGCGAACTGGTGTTCCAGCGCCTGTCGGCCCAGCCGCGGGTGAAGATCGCGCGGCCGGAGGCGGCCTTCTACAATTTCTTCTCGGTCGACGGCGTCACCGACACCCTTGCCTTCTGCAAGAAACTGGCCAAGGAATACAAGGTCGGCCTGGCGCCCGGCGAGGCGTTCGGTCCGGGCGGGCAGGGCAACGTGCGACTGTGCTTTGCCTCCGGTGCAGAGCGACTGAGCAAGGGGCTCGACCGCATCGAAGCGGCGCTCAAGGCGCTATGATGCGATCATGGCTGACATTCCCTCCATCGACGTCCGGCACCTGCGCAAGGTGTACGGCGAGATCGTCGCAGTCGACGATCTGACCTTCGCCGTGCCGCGCGGCGCGGTGCTCGGGCTGCTGGGCGGCAATGGCGCCGGCAAGACCACGACCATCGCCATGCTGCTGGGCCTGCTCGAGCCGACGGCGGGCGACATCCATGTGCTGGGCATCGACATGAAGAAGCGGCGCTACGCCGCCCTGCCGCGCATGAACTTCTCGTCGCCCTATGTCGACCTGCCGCATCGCTTGACGGTGCGCCAGAACCTGCTGTTCTACGGGCGCCTCTACGGCGTGCGGAACGTCGCCAGGCGCATCGACGAGATCGCCGAGCACATGCAGGTCGCGCCCTTCCTCGACCGCCAGGCCGGCAAGCTGTCGGCCGGCCAGAAGACGCGCGTGGCGCTCGCCAAGGCGCTGATCAACAAGCCGGACGTGCTGCTGCTCGACGAGCCGACGGCCTCGCTCGATCCCGACACCGCGGACTGGGTACGCACCTACCTCAAGGACTACCAGCACGAGACCCACGCCACGATCCTGCTGGCCTCGCACAACATGGGCGAGGTCGAGCGGCTGTGCGACGACGTCGTCCTGCTGCAGGCCGGCCGCGTCTTCGACCGCGGCAGCCCGCGCGAGCTGATCGAGCGCTTCGGCCGCGAGGACATGGAGGAGGTGTTCCTCGACATGGCGCGCGGTCGCGGCCGCGGGCTCGATGCCCTGAACCGCAAGGAGGCGGCGTCGTGATCGGCTCGGCACAACGCATCTGGGCGCTGGTGATGCGCCACATCTACATCTGGCGCAGCTCGGTGATGCGGCTGATCGATTCGATCTACTGGCCCGCCGTGCAGATGGTGATGTGGGGCTTCATGACCCAGTACCTGCTGCCGCAGGCCTCGTTCGTGGCTCAGGCGGCGGGCGTGCTGTTGTCGGGCCTGCTGCTGTGGGAGGTCGTGGTCCGCGGCAACCTTTCGCTGTCGATCGCCTTCCTCGAGGAGATGTGGTCGCGCAATCTCGGCCATCTGTTCGTGAGTCCGATCCGCTCATGGGAGATGGCGACGGGCATCATCATCGCGGCGCTGCTGCGCACGCTGCTCGGGCTGGTCCCGGTGTCGCTGATGGCCTGGGCGTTCTTCGGCTACTCGATCTATGCGCTCGGCCTGCCGCTGATCGCCTTCTTCGCCATCCTGCAGATGTTCTCGTGGTCGATCGGGCTCGCCATGTCCGGCATGATCATGCGCGTCGGCCAGAGCGCGGAGAGCTTCGCCTGGGCCGCCGTGTTCATCCTGCTGCCGGTGAGCGGCGTCTACTACCCGATCTCCGTGCTGCCGCACTGGATGCAGGTGATCTCGTATGGCCTGCCGCCCGCCTACGTCTTCGAGGGCATGCGCGCCATCCTGGCCGAGAAGACGGTGCATTGGGACATGCTCGGCATGGCTTTCGGCCTGTCGGCGGTGTACCTGGTCGTGGGCTTCCAGATCTTCCAGTGGTTCTTCCGCCTCTCGCGCCGCGCCGGGTCGCTGCTCGGCCAGGGGGAATGAGGCCCGCTCATGCGGGTTGTCGCCTGGAATTGCAACATGGCGCTCGACCGCAAGGTCGATGCGCTGCTGACCCTCGAGCCTGACATTGCCGTCGTCTGCGAATGCGCCGAGCCGGGCCGCCTGCGCTCGAAGTCATCGTGGATGCAGGGCGAGCCGGTGTGGATCGGCCGCAATCCGCACAAGGGACTGGCGGTGTTCGCCTTCAATGGCTACGCCGTGCGGCTTGCCGAGGCCTATCATCCGTCGCTGCGCTATATTGCGCCAGTCCATGTCGATGGACCGACGGCGTGCAATCTGCTGGCCGTGTGGGCGCAGAACGCCAGCGCCGGCGTCAACCGCAAGCACCAGCTCGGCCCGTTGCGGCGCGGGCTCACGCGCTACAAGAACTTCCTCGGCGAGCGGCCGGCGGTGATCGCGGGCGATCTCAACAGCAACACCATCTGGGACAAGCCCGGCTGGCGCATCAACCATTCGACCAAGGTCCGGATCCTCGAGGAGAGCTTCGGCCTGGTCAGTGCCTATCACGCGATCCGCGGCGAGGCGCACGGCCAGGAGAGCGAGCCCACCCTGTACTGGCGCGACCGCACCCGGGACGGGCCGACCTATCACATCGATTATGTCTTCCTGCCGGCCGCCTGGATCGGCAAAGTGCGCCATCTCAGCGTCGGCGCCTTCGAGACCTGGTGCGGCGCGGGGCTGAGCGATCATGTGCCGGTGGTCGTCGACGTGGATGTCTGAGTTTCGGAGGTAAGGGATGGTGAAGAGGGTCTTCGTGTCTGCCGCGATCGCATTGGCTGCCGCCGCTTGCCAAACTCAGCAGAACCAGCAGCAACCCGACGTCTGGTCGGCCAATTACAACGTGCCGTTCGACGTCATGGTGGCCTGCCTCGCGGCGCCGCCGCCGCCGGCTTACCAGGTCTATGCGCCGGCCTATCCGGAAGCGGGAAAGGCCCGGATCGTGTTCATTCCCGCCAACACGCCGCAGGCGCGGTCGGAGTACATCGTGCTGCAGATGGTGGGCAACAACAGCATGGTGAGCTGGAAGCGCTTCGGCAACGCCACCGGTGGGTTGGACTGGTTCGACGGCGAAGCCCGCAAGCGCGCCAACGCCTGCGCCGGGATGTGATCTTCCTGGTCCGCGGGCCTCCAGGCCTGCTCATGATCTTCCGGACCGCGAGTCTCCGGCTCGCTCATGATTCATGAGCGCGCAGGATGCGCACGGTCCGGAAGAGCATGATCAAGGCGCGTGCAGCACCGCCTGGCACGCCGCCGGGAGCTTGGGCCGGTAGGGCGGCAGCACCGTGCCGGGCGGCGGCAGGCGTACCGGCGGCCGGGTGAACCAGATATCGAGCGGCTCGCCGCAGCCGTCGTCGGCGTAGTAGCCAGCCTGCGCCTGGCACTGCGGGTTGCCGGGCGGGCAATACATGCGAACGTGGAAGTGCTCGTCGTGCCCCGCCCAGACGACGATCTTGTTCAGCCAGGTGCGGTTGCCGGTGACGGTCTGGCAGAGCCGCTGCTTGATCCATTTGTTCGCGAAGATGCGATCGACGCCGGGCGAGGTGGCGGCGAGCCGCAGCAATGCCACGTGCTGGTCGGTGAAGACGGTGTCGTCGATGCCGTCGTCGGCGGCACGCACCAGCGAGCGCAGGCGCGGGTTCTCGCGCTCGGCCGGGGCGCGGCGCGCACCGGGCTCGCGCTCGAACCAGATGTCGACGTCGAGCCCGGTCTGATGGCTGGCATGACCGCTGGGGGCGGGGCCGCCGCGCGGCTGGCCGATGTCGCCGATGTAGAGCGGGGCCTGGCCCGCGGCGCGCACCTGCTCGCTCAGGCGCTTGATGAAGTCGAGCGTGACAGGCTGGCCCCAGTAGCGGTTGCGGCTGATTCGGATCGCCTCGTAGCCCGGCCCGTCGAGCGGCAGGGCCTGGGCGCCCTGCAGGCAGCCCGCCGTGTAGAAACCGATGGATCGGGTCGGGCCAGGCGCCGGCGTCGTCACCTGGCCCCAGTCCTGCGCCGACGCGGCGAAGGTCGAGAGCATCGCCGCGATCAGCGAAACCACGAAACGCGTCATCTTGTTGGCACGATACTCGCCCGCTAAGACTTTGCCCATGGCCGACTACGCCAACATCACGCTCGAACGCGACGGCGCCGTCGCGCGGTTGATGCTGAACCGGCCGGAGCGGCGCAACGCGCTCACGCATGCCATGATGCTGGAGCTCGAGGACGCCTTCGCACGGTTGCGCCAGGACAATCGCTGCCGCGTCCTGGTGATCCGCGGGGCGGGCGGCCACTTCTGCGCCGGCGGCGATCTCGATGCCATGGCCGACATGCCGCCGAAGCCTGCCAACGGCGCTGCCGATCCGCTGGTCGCAGCCTATCGCCAGTTCGGCAGCGCCCTGCTGGCCCTGAACGAGCTGCCCCAGGTCACCGTCTCGATCGTCGAAGGCTCCGCCGTCGGCGGCGGCTTCGGCATGGCCTGCTGTTCGGACGTCGTCATCCTGCATGAGTCCGCGGGTTTCGGCATGCCCGAACCCAAGGTCGGCTTCATCCCCTCGCAGATCGTTCCCTTCGTGGTCCGCCGCATCGGCGAGGGGGCGGCGCGCGATCTCGCCGTCACCGGCCGGGTGATCGACGGCAGGGAAGCGCATCGCCTGGGTGTCGGCCGCCATTTCTGCGCCAATACCGCCGAGATCAACCGTACCGTGAAGGCCGTGCTCGACGACGTGCTGCGGCTGGAACCTGCGGCCGTCGCAGCCGTCAAGCGTCTGGTGCTCGGCTGTGCCACGCGCGATGATCGCAGCGTGCTGGACGATGCCGCCGAGAGCCTGGTCGGCCTGCTGCGCCGGCCCGAGGCGGCGGAGGGCATCCGGCATTTCATGGCCAAGACGAGGCCGCCGTGGGCGAGGGAACGAGGGTAGGGACGACGATGCGCAACTATCGCCATATCGAAGTCAGGCCGGTCGCCGGCGCCCTGGGCGCCGAGTTGCACGGTGTCGACATGTCGCGCGACCTCGAGGATGACGTGATTGCCGAGGTGCGCCAGGCGTTCCTCGATCACCTCGTGATCTTCCTGCGCGACCAGAAGGCGACGCCGCAACAGAACGTGGCCTTCGCCCGCAGGTTCGGCGAGCCGATCAAGTACCCGCAGCTCGACGGCCTGCCCGAAGCGCCGTTCATCACGGCGGTGGTCAAGCTCGAGAACGAGCGCCACAACTTCGGTGGACTCTGGCACTCCGACACCACCTATCTCGAGATCCCGCCGATGGGCAGCATGCTGCTGGCGCGCGAGGTTCCGCCCTACGGCGGCGACACCGTGTTCGCCAACCAGTACCTGGCCTACGAGGCGCTGTCGGACGGGCTGAAGGCGACGCTCGACGGGCTGATCGGGGTCAGCAGCTCGACCAAGGCCGAGGTCAGCAAGACACGCGAGGACCGCCTGAAGGCAGCCGGCAAAGAGACCAAGGCGCTGACGGCGGAGCATCCCATCGTGCGCACGCACCCCGAGACCGGCCGCAAGGCGCTCTACACCTCGAGCGCACACACGTCCCACATCAAGGGATGGACCGAGCGGGAGAGCCTGGCGCTGCTGGAGTTCCTGTGGGAGCACCAGGTCCGGCCCGAGTTCACCTGCCGCTTCCGCTGGGAGACCGGCTCTCTCGCCTTTTGGGACAACCGCTGTGCGATGCACAACGCCATCAACGACTACCATGGCCATCGCCGTGTGATGCACCGCATCACGCTCGGCGGCGACAAGCCGCGGTAGCCCGTACCACCTCACCCTGAGGAGCGGCCCCCTCGAGTGCCTCTGGGTAAACTACGGCCGCGTCTCGAAGGGTGGGCAACAGATCCGTCGCTTGCCCGCCCTTCGAGACGCCGCGCTCCGCGCGGCTCCTCAGGGTGAGGTGAATCCTTGGAGAAAAAACCATGTCCGACTTCGGCGGCCTGCTGGCGGTTCTCGTCTTCGTCCTTGCCAACGGCTTCTTCGTCGCCGCCGAGTTCTCGCTCGTCGCCGTCCGTCGCAGCCGGGTGATGGAGCTGGTTGCCGCCAAGCGGATGAACGCCAAGGCGCTGGAGCAGGCGCTCGGCAACCTCGACTCGAACCTCGCGGCCACCCAGCTCGGCATCACCATCTCGTCGCTGGCGCTGGGCTGGGTCGGCGAGCCCGCGATCGCCCATCTGGTCGAGGCGCCGCTCAGCCGCGTCGCCGGCTCCTTCGCCGGCGTCAGCGCCTATACCATTGCCGTCGCGCTGTCGTTCGTCATCATCACGGCGCTGCACATCGTCCTGGGCGAGCTCGCGCCGAAAAGCCTCGCCCTGCAGCGCAGCGAGGGGACCGCCCTCTGGATCGTCCGACCTCTCGCGGTTTTCCGCTGGCTGTTCAATCCCGCCATCATCGTGTTGAACGGACTCGGCAATCTCGTCCTGCGCCTGTTCGGGCTGCGGCCGGGCGCCGGCGAAGGGGCGCTGCACTCGGCCAGCGAGCTGAAGCTGATCGTCGCCGAAAGCCAGGACGCGGGCCTGCTGCAGGCGGCGCAGGAGGAGATCGTCGTGCGGACGCTCGACATCGGCAACCGGGCGATCGGCGAGTTCATGACGCCGCGCACCGAGGTCGACTGGATCGACATTGCCGAAGATCGCGACGCGATGCGACAGGTGGTGCTCGAAAGCCGGCACGGCGAGCTGCTGGTGGGACGCGGAACCATCGACGAGATCGTGGGCGTGGTCGCCAAGAAGGACCTTCTGGGCCAGGTGCTGGCAGGCCGGGAGCTCGATCCGGTCGCGGCCGTGGGCCAGCCGCTGCTGATCCACGAGGGTGTGCCCATCTTCAAGGTGCTGGAGCTGTTCAAGCAGGCGCCGGTGCGGCTGGCCGTCGTCGTCGACGAGTATGGCGGGCTCGAAGGCATCGTCACGCAGACCGACCTGCTGGAAGCCCTGGCGGGAGACCTGCCCGACGATGAAGGCGAGACGCCGGACGTCGTCGAGCGCGACGACGGCTCGCTGCTGATCGACGGCATGGCGCCGGTGAACGGCATCCTCGGCCGCCTCGGTCTCGCGCTGCGGCCCCATCACACGGGCTTCCACACCATCGCGGGCTTCGTGCTGGCCGAACTCGGCCGACTGCCTGCGATCGGCGACTGGTTCAGCTACGACGGCTGGCGCTTCGAGGTCGTCGACATGGATGGCCGGCGCATC
Source organism: Rhodospirillales bacterium (assembly GCA_016185145.1). Lineage (GTDB taxonomy): Bacteria > Pseudomonadota > Alphaproteobacteria > Reyranellales > Reyranellaceae > Reyranella. Next base: position 21,351 of record JACPOB010000105.1, read on the forward strand.
GACAAGCTGCTGGTGAAGCGTGAGACGCCGGACGCTCAAATGGGCTGAGCGGCCGACAGCTCGGCGACGGCGATCTTCGGGAACAGCACAGGCGGGACGGTGATGCGTCGCCCGGCGGGAACTGCCGAAAGGGCCTGCTTGCCATCGTGTGGCCAAGGTACCGGGTCGATAGCCTCGCCCAGGCTGCACAGGACTTTCTCCGCACTCGACGGAATGAACGGCCAGGCGGCAAGGGCAGAAGCGCGCACGAGATTGATGCCTGTGTTGACGACGGTCGCCGCCCGGGCGGTATCGTTCTTGATCGCAGACCACGGCGCCGCTTCCGCGAGATAGCCGTTCGCCAGCCGCCAGATCGCGCGGACTTCCTCGGCGGCCTTGCGCAACGCCAGGCTTTCGTGATGGCGGCGGAGGTTCGCCAGGTGCGTGTCGAGCGAACGGGCAAGCTGTTGCTCGAGCGGGCCGGGCTGGCCGGCCTCCGGCACGAAGCCGTCGAAGCGCGCGGCAGCGAAGGCCAGGCAGCGATTGACGAGATTGCCGAACACGTCGGCCAGGTCCTTGTTCACGCCGTCGACGAAGCGGGCGAGCGTGAAGTCGGCGTCGCCCGTCTCCGGTGCGTTGGCCGCCAGCCACCACCGCCAGCTATCCGGCGGCAGGAGGGTCAGCGCTGTATCGGTGAAGATCCCGTGGCCGGCGCTGGTCGAGAACTTGCCGCCTTCGTAGGTCAGCCAGTTGAAACCCTTGATGGTGTCGACGAGCTTGAACGGCAGGCCGGACCCCAGCAGCGTCGCGGGGAAGCTGACGGCGTGGAACGGCACGTTGTCCTTGGCGAGGAACTGCAGGTAGGTCACGTCCTCGCCGGCTTGCCACCAGTCGCGCCAGTCCCGGCCCGGCGCCGCCTCGCTCCACTCGATCGCGGCGGCGATGTAGCCGATGGGGGCGTCGAACCAGACATAGAAGACTTTGTCCTCGAAGCCCGCCTTGGGCACGGGCACGCCCCAAGCCAGGTCGCGGGTGATGCAGCGGTCGCGCAGGCCCTCGCCGAGCCACTTGAGCGCGATCGAGCGGACGAGCGGCGGCCAGTCGCGCCGGGTCGCCAGCCAGTCGCGCAGGCGCCCATCGAAGGCCGAGAGCTTCAGGAAGAGATGGCGGCTCGCGCGGAACTCGACGTCGGTCGCGCCCGATATCGCCGAACGCGGCGAACGAAGGTCTTCGGGGTCGAGCAGCGTCGTGCAGTTCTCGCACTGGTCGCCGCGCGCGCTGGGATGGCCGCAGTGCGGGCAGGTGCCGACGACATAGCGATCGGGCAGGAAACGCCGGTCGGTGGGCGAATAGGCCTGCAGGATCGTGCGTTCCTCGATGAAGCCCGCCTTGTCCAGCCGATGGAAGATGTCCTGGGTCAGCTCGCGATTGGCGACACCGGACGTGCGCGAGAAATGGTCGAACGACAGACCGAACCTGCGGTAGATGTCGGCCTGCACGGCGTGCTGGCGAGCACAATAGTCGGCCACCGGGACACCGGCGGCATGCGCCGCCAGCTCGACCGGCGTGCCGTGCTCGTCGGTGCCGCACAGGAACAGGACTTCGTGGCCGGTCTGTCGGCGAAAACGCGCATGGATGTCGGCCGGCAGAAGCGAGCCGGCGAGATTGCCGAGATGCTTTACGCCGTTGACGTACGGCAGCGCGCTGGTGATCAGGAACTTGCTCATGGGACTCTCCGTCGTGTCGCGTCTGGACATGAAAAAGCCCTTCGCGAGGAAGGGCCGGAGAGACCGATCGGGCGACTAATGCCCGCGCGTCAGCGTTCCGCCCCGTCCTGTCGAAGGGGCCGGCGCATTCGCGTGCAGAGGATGCGGGCGCTGTTGAGCATGGGCGCTATATCGGATTGCCGGCGACGATCGTCAAGCTCTTCCGGACCGCGAGCCTCCGGCTCGCTCAAGTACATGAGCGAGCCGGAGGCTCGCGGTCCGGAAGACCTTGATCACCGCGCGGGGGCCGGCGGCGTGAGCTGGATCGTGCCGACGGCGCTGCGGCCGAGCTCGGCGCGGCTGCCGGCGATCTCGATGTAGCTCAGGCTCTGCCAGCGCTGGACGAAGTTGCGGGACCACGGCGACAGCATGTTGCCCGACTGGCCGAGCGGCATGGCGAAGCGGCTGTTGTCGAGGTCGCTGAAATCGTAGACGCCGCGGTATCCCGCGCCATGGATCGCCTCGAACGGCCGGCTGCCGCGGTAGGAGGGCTGGGCGCGGTTGAGCGTCTGGGCGCCGCCGTCCGAGGGGAAGCGCACCGAGGCGATGTCGCGCAGCAGCGGTATGCCGTCGAACATCGGATGGCGGTGGGCGGCGTCGTGCTCGATGCCCCACTGCCAGGTCTCGATGTCGGCGCCTTGCCGGCGGGCGATCCAGGCGAGGGCGCGATCGAGCGCCAGCGCGATGGCGTCGTCGCAGGTCTCGGTCTGGGTCGTGCCGCCGTCGTCGCACCAGCCCGGCTTCTCGCGGATGATGCGCAGCAGCAGCGGCACGTCCGGCGTCGCCATGGTCTGGAAAAGCTCTTCGCCCAGCTCGTCGGCCATGATCCCGCGCTGCAGCTCCCAGATCCACGCGGTGTAGATCAGCGGCTCGGGGCGGCTCGCCAGCATGAAGCGGTTCCAGCTCGCGAGCATGGCGTGCGCCTTGGCGGCGCGCGCGTTGCGCGGCGCCACCTTCAGCAGCACCGGCAGCATGTCGTCGGCATCGAGCGTGCGGTTGTCGGCCTGCATGACGATCATGCCGTACACGGGATGGCGTTCGACCTCGCGCAGCATCTGGTTGGCGCGGCGCTGGCGGTAGGGCTCGCCCCAGTCGCGGCTTATGAAATGTCGGTAGTCGTCGGGCACCAGGCGGGCGTTGGCGTTGACGATGATGCCGCTCGGCGGATTGTAGAGCTTGGGCAGCTCGTCGAACGGCACGAAGCCCGCCCAGTCGAACTCCGAGGTCCAGCCCGGCACCGGCATCGAGCCGTCGCCCTTGCGCCGGATCGGCACGCGCGCAGGCGATATCAACCCGACATTGCCCGCAGTGTCGGCGTAGACCATGTTCTGCATCGGCGAGACGATGCGCTTGGCTGCCGCCAGGAACTCCTCCCAGTTCTGCGCCAGCCCCAGCCGGCCGAAGCCTTCGGCCGAAGTATCGGCGCCGTCCAGCGCAGTCGCCTGCAGCGCGAGAACGTGGCCCTGGGGCGTGAGATCGTCGGTGCGACGGATGATGTCGTCGATCACCGGCCCGTGCCGCGTCTCGCGCACGCGCATGGTGATCGGCTCGCCCCATCGCACGTTGATGGTCTCCTCGCGCACGGTGAACGGACGCGTCCCGTCGGGCGTGACATAGCGGTTCGGGTCGGTCGGATCGACGCGCTCGATGAACAGGTCCTGGCTGTCGAGGTTGGTGGTGGTGAAGCCCCAGCCGATGGTGCCGTTGTGGCCCAGCACGACGGCCGGCGAGCCCGGCGAGGTGGCGCCGCGGATGTCGAAGCCGGGCCCGACCAGCCGTGCCAGGTACCAGGTGCCGGGAAAGCCGAGGCCGAGATGCGGATCGTTCGCGAGCAGGGGCTTGTCCGACACCGAGTGGGCGCCCGACAGCACCCATTCGTTCGAGGCTTCGCGCTTGCGGGTGGCGATGTTGTCGGTCTCGCGATAGAGCCGGTCGAGATCCGTGCGCTTGAGGACCTCGTTGGCCATGGTCAGCGTGGCGTCCTGATTGTCGCCGGCCGGCTCGATCAGGAACTTCACCGTGTCCGCGCCGATCTTGCGTGCAAGCCGGAGCCGCAGCAGCTCGGCGCGCCAGTTGCCGTCGAGGCCGAGCGCCATCAGCTTGGCCCACACCAGCGAATCGGCCGGCCGCCACGGCTCGGGCTTGTAGGACCCGCCCGACAGGAGCTTGATCAGCGTCAGCTCGAGGCCGAACTGCTGGTCGTCGTCGCCGATCCAGGCATTCACGCCCGCAGCATAGGCCTCGATGATGGTGCGCATGCCGGGCGACAGGGCGTTCAGGCTTTCGGTCGCGCGGCGGTAGAGGCCGAGGCCGCGCATGGTGCGGTCGGTATCGATCAGGCTGGAGCCGATCAGCCGCGGCGGCAGCAGCTCCGCCAGCCGTCCCTGGCCCAGCCGGCGCAGGAACTCCATCTGCCAGAAGCGGTCCTGGGCGTGCACGTAGCCCAGGCCGAACGCGGCATCCTCGAGCGAGCCCGCAATGATGTGCGGCACGGCGTTCTTGTCGCGCAGGATCTCGACCGGCGCCTTGAGACCCGCGGCTTCGACATGGCCGCTGTACGGCGGCAATGCCCCGCGCCCCTGGAAGAAGGCGCCGATCAGGAACACCAGGATCGCAAGCGCGGTGCCGGCCAGGAATTTGCCGAGGCCGGCGCCGAAGCGGAGGGCGAAACGCATGATCAAAAACGCCTCACCCTGAGGAGCGGTCCGAAGGACCGCGTCTCGAAGGGTGGGAGCCAGTCTTGCTGCTGCCCACCCTTCGAGACGCGCACTTCGTGCGCTCCTCAGGGTGAGGTGAGGTGTGTATCGGTGCTCTCACTCAGCCGCCGAGGAAGGACAGGATGGCGTCGCGGTCGCTGTCGAGGTCGGGCGCCGGGCGGCGCGTCTTGGGATCGTCGAAGGCCGACATCTTCAAGGGATTGCCGGCGAGCTTCAGCGTGCCGCCGCTGCCGTCGGGCGCCTCGATCAGCATGTTGCGGGCGGCGACCTGCGGATGCTCCAGGGCCTGCTGGATGTTGTTGATCGGCCCGCACGGCACGCCGGCCTTGCCGATGACGCCGAGCCAATGCGCCGTGGTGTTGCCCTTCAGCACCGCCTCCAGCTCCTGCTCGAGCCTGTGATGGTGCTTCAGTCTCAGCGCGTTGGTCTTGTAGTCGGCATGGCCCGCGAGATGGGCCAGGCCCAGCGCCTCGCAGGTCTTGACGAACAGGCCGTCATTGCCGGCGGCGATGATGATGGCGCCATCCGACGTCTTGAAGGCCTGGAAGGGCGTGATGGTGGGATGGCGCGCGCCGAGCGGGCCGGGGACCTCGCCCTCGACCGTGTAGCGCATGATGGCGTTCTCGAGCAGCGCGAGCTGGCAGTCGAACATGGCGATGTCGACCTTGGTCGATTCGCCCGTCTTGAGGCGGTGCACCAGGGCGGCGTTGACCGCGACGGCGGTGAACAGGCCGGCGCCGACGTCGCCGATCGACATGCCGACGCGCGCCGGCGGCTGACCCTCGTTGCCGGTGATGCTCATGATGCCGCCCATGCCCTGGACCACCATGTCGTAGGCGGGATCCTTGGAGTTGGGGCCGGTGTGGCCGAAGCCCGAGGCCGAGGCGTAGATCAGCTTGGGATACTTCTTGTGCAGCGTGTCCCAGCCGTAGCCCAGCTTCTCCATCGTGCCGGGACGGAAGTTCTCGACGATCACGTCGGCC
>JACPOB010000106.1 GCA_016185145.1 Rhodospirillales bacterium
AAGGCGATCATGAGCTGCGTCTACGAAGGCCTGCAGCTGCCGTTCGATTCGGCGCTGCGTGTCGAGACCCGCTACTTCGTCTCGCTGCTGCGCAATCCCGTGGCCAAGAGCATGATCCGCACCCTGTTCTTCGGCCTGCAGGAGGCGAACAAGCTCGCGCGGCGGCCCAAGGGCGTGCCGAAGCAGGAGTACAAGAAGATCGGCATTTTGGGCGCCGGCCTCATGGGCTCGGGCATCGCCACCGTTGCGGTGCAGGCCGGGCTCGACATCGTGCTGGTCGACCGCGACCAGGCGGCCGCCGACAAGGGCAAGGCCCACATCGCGGGCGAGCTCGACAAGCTCGTCAAGCGCGGCCGGCTCGACCAGGCCAGGCGCGACGGCCTGCTGGCCAAGGTCACGGCGACGCCGGACTTCGGCGCGCTGAAGGACGTCCAGATCGTGATCGAGGCGGTGTTCGAGAACCGCGAGGTCAAGGCCGAGGCCACCAAGAAGGCCGAGGCGGCGATGCCCAAGGAGGCCGTGTTCGCCTCCAACACCTCGACCTTGCCGATCACCGGCCTGGCCGAGGCCTCGTCGAAGCCCGACCACTTCATCGGCCTGCATTTCTTCTCGCCGGTCGAGAAGATGCCGCTGGTCGAGATCATCGTCGGCAAGAAGACCTCGCCCGAGACCCTGGCCCGCGCCATGGACCTCGTGCAGAAGATCCGCAAGACGCCGATCGTCGTGAACGACAGCCGCGGCTTCTTCACCTCCCGCGTCTGCGGCGCCTTCATCAGCGAAGGCCATCGCATGCTCGAGGAGGGCGTGCCCGCCGCCATGATCGAGAACTGCGCGCGCTTCGCCGGCATGCCGGTGGGCCCGCTGGCGCTCAACGACGAGGTCGCGATCGATCTCAGTTGGAAGATCATGGACCAGGCACGGCGCGACGCGGCGGCGGCCGGCCAGAAGTTCGAAGGCGGCGGCACCGAGCACATCCTCGAATTGATGGTGAAGAAGCTAGAGCGCTTCGGCCGCAAGAACGGCAAGGGCTTCTACGAGTATCCGGCCGACGGCAAGAAGCGGCTGTGGCCCGAGCTCGCGACACACTTCCCGCCCGATCCCAAGCTGCTCTACGGCGAGGGCGAGGAGAAGCGCGCCAAGGAGGACGAGATCAAGAAGCGTCTCCTCTACGTGCAGGCGGTCGACACCGTGCGCTGCCTGGAAGCCAACGTGCTCACCAATCCGCAGGACGGCGACGTCGGCTCGATCATGGGCCTGGGCTTCGCGCCGCAGACCGGCGGCGCCGTCAGCCTGATCGACCAGGTCGGCGTCAAGACGTTCGTCGCCGAATACGACGACTTCGCCAAGAAGTACGGCCCGCAGTTCGAGGTGCCCAAGATGCTGCGCGACATGGCGGCCAAGGGGCAGAGCTTCTACGGCAACTATCATCCGGCGAAGGCGGCGTAGCGCGTACGCTGTCATCCCGAGCGCAGCGAGGGACCTTTCACGTAACGGAAAGGTCCCTCGGCCTGCGGCCTCGGGATGACAGGTGTTTTGTAGTCCACATTTGTGCGCCACAATCCCCTCCGACCAATCGGAGGGAATTGCCGTGAACGACAAGGAGATCGCCGCACTCGCTGACCGCATCGCCGCGGGCCGGCGCAGCCGCAAGGTGATGGATTTCCTTGCCGCCGACACGGCGAGCCTCAGCGAGGCCGATTCCTACAAGGTCCAGTTCGCCGTGCACGACCGGCTGACGGCCGACGGCAAGGACCAGATGGGCGGCTGGAAGGTGGCGATGACGCTGCCCTCGCAGTACGAGCCGATGAAGCTCTCCGGGCCCGTGTTCGCCGGCATTTACAAGAGCGGCGTGCGTCCCTCCGGCACGGTGTTCGAGAAGGGCTGGCCGCTCAGGGCCGGCATCGAATGCGAGATGGTGGCGCGCATGTCCAAGGACGCGACCGCGGGCGGCTACACGGCCGACAGCATCAAGGCCAACGTCGCGAGCTTCCACTGCGGCGCCGAGGTCGTCGAGAACCGCTACGCCGACGTCACCAAGGTGAGCGGCCCCGGCCGCATCGCCGACGACGTGCTGCAAGCGGCCTGCATCGTCGGCACCGAGGTGAAGGACTGGCAGAAGGTCGACTTCGCCGGCCTGAAGGGCCGCTCGGAGTTCGAGGGCAAGGAGATCGGCGCCGGCCCCGGCACCAACGTCATGGGCAGCGCCCTGATCTCGCTCGCCTGGCTCGCCAACAAGCTTTTGGAGCACGGCAAGCACCTGAAGGCGGGCGACGTGATCCTCACGGGCTCGGTGCATCCGCCGGTGTTCCTGCCCGGGCCGGGCACGGCCAAGACGGAGTTCGTCGGGCTGGGCGGCACAGAGATTACCGTCAGGTAGTTTTTGGACGGAGTTGGGCCTAGCGAGAAACTCTTGCCCGTCGCCAGACCAGACTCAGCGTCGTGATGGAAAGGGCGAGAAGGGCTGCAACGAGAAAGACCTCTGGCAACTCGCTTGGAGTCTCTTCTTCACTATGGGCTATGGGGCCGAATATCACCGCAAACGGGGCGACAACAGCAAAACCTAGGAGGCATTCGGTTGGCTCCTTTACCAATGTCCAAGCGGGCGTGAAACATCCCGGCCCCATCGCATAAAGACGCCAGATCGAAGGCGAGATCGGCAAGACCACCATGAACCAGATAGTAAGGCACCGTGTGAAGCGGGCGAGCCGCGAAACGACTTCTTTCATGGACAGTTCTGCCCGATCCTGACGAGTGGCCGCTGCGGATCGCCGAAGTTGTTGCGCCGGCAGGTCGGCCGCCCCATCTCGTCGCGTCCAGCGTAGGCAGGCGCGGCGATGACCGATGGTCCGACGCCCGGGCTGCTCCACGCGGCGTCGACCGCGGCGAGGTAGGTGCCGAGCCCCAGCGAGGCCACCACCAACGATGTCGCGGCCAGGAGCGAGCGGTGTGCGATCTTCACGGCGTGCCCCCTAGCGGCAGGTGGTGCTGGCGCCGATGACCCGGTGCTCTGAGTCGATCGCGAAGGTCTTGTGGCAGGAGGGCGAGTGCTTGCCCTGGCCCTTCTCCTTGTAGGTGACGACGTTGATGCCGCCGCCCGCCTTGGCCTTGCGGTCGGGCGCGCCCCAGGCCGAGAGCAGGTGGGCGTCGGTCGTGCCGACCCAGCCGTTCATCCGCTCCTGCGTCGTCGCGCAGGCGCCGAGGCCAAGCATCAGCAGGGCGGACAGGGCCTTGAGTGCGGTCGCTGATTTCATCGTCTCCCCCATGGGTAGGTCGTCTGTCTGGGAGACGGAGGCCGGTGCCCGGTCGTTACAGGCCTTGTTGACGGATGTGCCGGGACCGCCTATCACTTAACCATAAGGTTAAGTGAAGGGGTTCAAGCGATGGCCTGCTCAATCGTGACGGTCGACCGTCAGCTCACGGCGGTGGTCAAGGCGAAGGTGCCGTTTCCGGAGATTGCCAAGGCGCAGCGTTCGGCGCGCGCCGCGGTCGACGCCGCCTTGCCGACGCTCGAGGCCGGGCCGCTCGGCCGGCCCCTGACGCGCTTCCGGACGCCGGCGAAGGAGGCGCTCGACATGGAAATAGGCACCATCGTCGGCCGCAGCTTCGCTGGTCGCGGCGAGATCGTGCCGTCGGAGCTGCCGGCCGGCCGGGCCGCGCACTTCCAGCTCAAGGGCCCGTTCGACGGCATGCCGGGCGCCTGGCAGACGCTGTTCGCCTGGTGCCAGGCCGAGAAGCTCGAGCTCGCCGGTATCAACTGGGAAATCTACATGCCCTGGCAGGGCGTCGATCCGGCCAAGCTCGAGACCGATCTCTACGCGCTGCTGGCCTGACCTAGGGCCACTTCGGCGGTCGCGGCACGCGAGGCAGACGCGGCAACGACGGCAGCCTCGGCAGGCCGCCTGCCGCGTTGGGCGCGTGCCCGGAAAGACCCGCCACGAGTGTGACGCCCTTAGGCGCCTCATGCTGCCCCGGACCGACGAGGGCAAGGATTACGGTCGCGATTGCGTAAAATGCCTGCATTGCTGTCTCCCTTTCTCTTCCAGGAGACGAAGGCCGACGGCGCCGCGTTACGTCCAGAGTTGCAAATCGGTGGGTTGATTCAACGGATACAGAACATACCATGAACATCTTCCCAGTGGAGATGCTCATGGGTTTTTCCCGTCCTACTGACCGACTGTTGTTCCTTGTCTATGCCGATCCGCCTGCCGCCGCCGCGGCCGTCGAAATCGGCTGCGGCCTGCGCGACGAGTACGATTTGAAAGGCCCGCCGATTCAGCCGCGGCACATCCATTCAACGCTTTGGCACGTCGGCGATGACTTCTCGCCGCCGCCGCCAGCCTTGATCGCGACGCTGAAGACGTGCGCCAATCGCGTGTCGATGCCGGCGTTCAGAGTGTCGTTCGATCGCGTCGAGAGTTTTAACGGCGGGGCGCTCGTGTTGCGAGGAGAGGAGGGCGTGATCGGCCTCGAACTGCTTTACGAGAACCTCTCGGCCGCTCTGTGCATGAAGGGCACGAGAAGCTTTGTGCCGCACGTGACGCTGCTGCGCGACAAGCGCCGTCTATTGTCCTCGATTCCGGTCGCGCCGATCGAATGGACCGTGACCGAATTCGCCCTGGTTCACAGCCTGCTCGGGAAGACGACGCATTGCGTCCTTGCCCGCTTCCCGTTGATCAGTCCGCCGCCTTCTGGTCGAGGAAGGTGAGCGTGCCGTCGCTGCGCTCGCCCTTGAGATAACGGAAGGTGCCCGTGCCGGTGGCCAAAAGGTCGCCGTTCTGGTCGTAGATCTCGGTCTCGGCGGCGAAGGTGCTCTGACTGCTCGACGGCCGCCAGGCGCCGAAGATCGTGAGGCGGTCGCCGTCACGCGCCGCCTTGATGAATTGCGTGGTGAAGGCGAGCGTGACGCTGAGCCGCCGCGCCGTTGCCGTCTCGTTGAAGGTGCAGGCAAAGCCGCTCGCCGAATCGAGCAGGGTCATCAGCACGCCGCCGTGCAGCAGGCCGTTGGCGTTGCAGAGCTCGGGGCGGACTTTCAGCGTCATCTCGACGAAGCCCGGCCGCCAGGCCACGACCTCGTGGCCGATAAGTCCGTTGAAACCGCGAAACTCGTGAGCGGCGACCGGCCGCGCATCGGCCGGTCGTTGGATAGGCATACGCTTGGACTCCAGAAAGAGGACGCGCGCGCATTTCCGGTCCGATCGAACCGCAAGCGGTTCGATCGGACCGGAAATCGCTTTAGCGGCGCGCCATCGCCGACATCGGCGGGCGATGCCCGTTGCCGTTGGTCGTCGCAGGACGCATCGCCGCCGGCGTCGTCGCGGCCGAGGGCTGGGCGGCCATCCCGGTGCGGATGTCGCGCGCGATCTTCACCAGGCGCGGGCCCCAATCGGCTTCGAGCCGATCGCGGCTGATCTGGTAGATCGGCGCCGAGGCGTTGATGGCGTAGGCCGCCGTGCCGTCCGAATTGCGCAGCGGTGCGCCGACGCCGCAGAGCTCGGGCAGCCACTCGCCCCAGGTCACGCAGAAGCCGCGGTCGGCCAGCTCCTTGAACGAGCGGTCGAGGCCGGTCTTCACCTTGGTCCAGTCGTCGCGCCAGCGGCGGCGGATGGCGTCGATCTGCTTGTTGCGATCGACGTCGGGCAGCGAGAAGAGATAGGCGCGGCCCATCGCGGTGCTGGCCATCGGCACGCGCGTGCCGACATCGTGGGTGATCGCCACGACCGACGGGCCGCGGCAGGCTTCGAGGTAGATCATCGAATGACGGTCGCGGCCGCCCAGCGCGGTCGAGGCGTTGAGCGAATGCGCGAGCTGCTCGAGCGGCTGACGCGAGGCGCGGCGCACATCCATGCTGGAGATCGCGGCATAGCCCAGCGCCAGCACCGAGGCGCCGAGCTCGTACTTGCGGAAGCGGCGGATGTAGTTGAGGTAGCCGAGCTCGGTCAGCGTGTGGGTGAGGCGGGCCACGGTCGGCTTCGGCAATCCGGTGCGGTGGGCGATCTCCTGGTTGCCCAGCATGCCTTCGCCGGCATGGAAGGCGCGCAGGATGTCGAGGCCGCGGGCGAGGGCGGTGACGAACTGGCGATCCTTGCCGCTGCCGCCCTCGGCGAGACCGTTCTCCACCGAGCTTTCGAATGCTGCCGTTCGCGTGACGAGATGGCTGACGTTGCCCATTGGCGTTTTGCTCCTATGTGAATGGCCGTTTATTTCGTTGCGGGGCGGAACGTGCCATTGCTGTGTAACTGTCGCAATGCGCGAGCGCGGATTTTGTCCTGCGAACATGCAAAGCTACCATGTCACAGATGCGTGAATCGCTATCGATAGTTGAGAAAGCCCGAAAGACCGCGCGGAATGGGCATTTTTTACAGCCCAGTGCTGGATGACTGGGCGGCCGTCGGCGGCTACCATCAGGTTCACCCCCTGCGAGGCAAAATTGGCAAAAGAACCCATACTTCCCAAGGATATCGCCGGCCTGTCGTTCGAGGACGCGCTGAAGGAGCTGGAAGGCATCGTCCAGCAGCTCGAGCGCGGCCAGGTCAAGCTCGACGAGGCGATCTCGGCCTATGAGCGCGGCGCTCTCCTCAAGAAGCACTGCGAGCAGAAGCTCGCCGAGGCCAAAATGAAGGTCGAGAAGATCGTCTTCTCGGCCGATGGCTCGGTCGGCAGCCAACCCGCTGATCTCAGCTAGCGCGGTCTCCCATGCCACTATCGTCGCATCGCGACTTCGAGGCCGCGCTGTCGTTTGCCGCCTCGTCGACTGAGCACACCATGGATCGCCTGTTGCCCCGCTCATTTGGAGATGGCGGCGATACCGACGAATCGCGCGTCTTCGACGCCATGCGCTATTCGAGCCTGGGCGGCGGCAAGCGCTTGCGCGCCTTTTTTGTGCTGGCGGGCGCAACGTTGTTCAAGGTGGCTGCGTTGCCAGCACTTCGGACAGCCAGCGCCATCGAGTTCCTCCACGCCTATTCGCTGATCCACGACGACTTACCGGCCATGGATGACGACGATCTGCGACGCGGCAAGCCGTCCTGTCACAAGCAGTTTGACGAGGCGACCGCCATCCTGGCCGGTGACGCCCTGCAGGCCCTGGCCTTCGAGGTGCTGGCGCACGAGGACACGCATGGCGACGCGTCGGTGCGGGTCCATCTCGTCAGCGAGCTGGCCAAGGCGGCCGGCGCGCACGGCATGGTGGGCGGCCAGATGCTCGACCTCCTGGCCGAAACCCGGCCGGATCTGTCGATCGGCGCCATCACGCGGCTGCAACGGCTGAAGACGGGGGCTCTGATCTCCTTCTCCTGCACGTCGGGGGCGATCCTGGGAAAGGCGAGCGACGCTCCGCGCAACGCGCTCTCGGCCTATGCCCATGACCTCGGACTCGCTTTCCAGATCGTCGACGACCTTCTGGACATCGAGGGCAGTGCGGAGGAGATCGGCAAGACACCGGGCAAGGATGCGGCGTCCGGCAAGGCGACTTTCGTCTCCATCCTGGGCCGCGAGCGGGCGCGGGCGCAGGCCGAGCTGCTGGCACGACAGGCCGCCGCGCATCTCGAACCGTTCGGCGAGGCGGCGGATCTGCTGAGGCAGGCGGCGAAATTCGTCGTCGCCCGGCGGGCATGAACGGCTGCGCAGGAGTATGATCAGGTCATGACTAGGCCGAGTACGCCGCTTCTCGATACCATCGACGTTCCCGCCGACATCCGGCGGTTGAAGGCCGAGCAACTGCGTCAGCTCGCCGACGAGCTGCGCCAGGAGACGATCTCGGCCGTCTCGGTCACCGGCGGCCATCTCGGCGCCGGACTGGGCGTGGTCGAGCTCACCGTGGCGCTGCACCACGTGTTCGACACGCCGCGCGACCGGCTGCTCTGGGACGTCGGCCACCAGGCCTATCCGCACAAGATCGTCACCGGCCGGCGCAGCCGCATCCGTACGCTGCGCCAGGAGGGTGGCCTGTCGGGCTTCACGCGGCGCAGCGAAAGCGAATACGACCCGTTCGGCGCGGCGCATTCCTCGACCTCGATCTCCGCCGGCCTCGGCATGGCCGTGGCGCGCGATCTCGCCGGCGGCAGCAACCATGTCGTGGCGGTGATCGGCGACGGCGCCATGAGCGCCGGCATGGCCTACGAGGCGATGAACAATGCCGGCGCGCTGCGCAGCCGGCTGATCGTGGTGCTGAACGACAACGACATGTCGATCGCTCCTCCGGTCGGCGCCATGTCGGCGCATCTCTCGCGCCTGCTGTCGGGCCAGCCCTATGTCAGCCTGCGCAATCTCGGCCGCTCCGTCGCCGAAGCTTTGCCCAGGCCGCTCGAGATGGCGGCGCGGCGCGCCGAGGAGTTCGCGCGCGGCTTCGTGGCGGGCGGCACGCTGTTCGACGAGCTCGGCTTCTACTATGTCGGTCCGGTCGACGGGCACCACCTCGACCATCTGCTGCCGGTGCTGAAGAACGCGCGCGACCGCCGGCTCGACAAGCCGATCCTGGTCCATGTCGTCACCAAGAAGGGCAAGGGCTCCCCGCCGGCCGCGACCCGCGCCGACAAGTACCACGGCGTCGTCAAGTTCGACCTCATCACCGGCACGCAGGCCAAGCCGGTGGCCAACGCGCCGGCCTACCAGGCGGTGTTCGCCAAGTCATTGATCGCCGAGGCCGAGGCCGACAAGAAGATCGTCGCCATCACCGCGGCCATGCCGTCGGGCACCAGCCTCGACAAGTTCGCCGAGCGCTTCCCCGAGCGCTGCTTCGATGTCGGCATCGCCGAGCAGCATGGCGTCACCTTCGCCGCCGGCCTCGCGACCGAGGGCTTCAAGCCGTTCTGCGCCATCTATTCGACTTTCCTGCAGCGCGGCTACGACCAGGTCGTGCACGACGTCGCCATCCAGAAGCTGCCGGTGCGCTTCGCCATCGACCGCGCCGGCCTGGTCGGCGCCGACGGGGCGACGCATGCTGGCTCCTTCGACGTCGCCTATCTCGCCTGCCTGCCCGACTTCGTCGTCATGGCGGCGGCCGACGAGCTCGAATTGATGCACATGGTTGCCACCGCGGCGCAGATCGACGACCGGCCCTCGGCCTTCCGCTATCCGCGCGGCGAAGGCGTGGGAGTCGAGCTGCCGGCGCGCGGCACGCCGCTGCCGATCGGCAAGGGCCGCGTGCTGCGCGAGGGCAGCAAGATCGCCATCCTGAATTTCGGCACGCGTCTCGCCGAGTGCCTGGTCGCCGCCGAGGATCTCGGCGCCAAGGGCCTCAGCACCACCGTGGCCGACGCCCGCTTCGCCAAGCCGCTCGACATCGATCTGGTGCGCCGCCTGGCGCGCGAGCACGAGGTGCTGATCACGATCGAGGAAGGCTCGATCGGCGGCTTCGCCAGCCACGTCATGCAGTACCTGGCGACGGCCGGGCTGCTCGATCACGGCCTGAAACTACGGCCGATGATCCTGCCCGACCGTTTCATCGACCACGCCGCGCCGGCCAAGCAGTACGAGCAGGCCGGGCTCGACGCAAAGGGCATCGTGGCGACGGCGCTCGCGGCCCTCGGCCAGTCAGTTGAGCGAGCCCGCGGTTAATTTTTGTCTTCCGGACCGCGAGCCTCCGGCTCGCTCATGAATCTGCGCGAGCCGGAGGCTCGCGGTCCGGGAGAAAAGAAAAAGCGCGCCACTCGCGTGGCGCGCTTTTCGGAAAACTCAGCCGTTCCTACTTCGGCTGTGGCACGATGCGCAGGTAGGGCTTCGGCGCCTTCCAGCCGTTGGGGAACTTCGCCTTGGCGGCCTCGTCGGAGACGGCCGGCACGATGATCACGTCCTCGCCGTTCTTCCAGTTCACCGGCGTCGCCACCTGGTGCTTGGCGGTGAGCTGGCAGGATTCCAGCAGACGCAGCACCTCGTCGAAGTTGCGGCCGGTGCTCATCGGATAGGTGAGCATCGCCTTGATCTTCTTGTCGGGGCCGATGATGAACACCGAGCGCACGGTGGCGTTGTCGGCGGCGGTGCGGCCCTCCGAAGTCGTGCCGGCGCCCTCCGGCAGCATGTCGTAGGCGGTCGCCACCTTTAGCTCGGGATCGCCGATCATCGGGTAGGTGACCTTGTGCCCTTGCGTCTCCTCGATGTCCTTCGACCACTTCTCGTGGTTGCCGACCGGGTCGACCGACAGGCCGACGATCTTGGTGTTGCGCTTGTCGAACTCGGGCTTGAGGCCGGCCATGTAGCCGAGCTCGGTGGTGCAGACCGGCGTGAAGTCCTTCGGGTGCGAGAACAGGATCGCCCAGCCGTCGCCGATCCACTTGTGGAACTCGATCGGACCCTGGGTCGTCTCCGCCTTGAAGTCGGGCGCGGTTGAATTGATTCGAAGCGTCATGGTGAAACCCCCTCTGTGAGAAAGCTTTGTACTGGATGGGTAAATCGGACTTCCAGGGCCGCTGGTCAAGCCTCGGCAGGAATCCAGCTTATCAGGCCGATACCACCATCAACTTCTACCGTCGTGCCCACGACATGACGACCAAATCTTCTGACAAGACCGCGACGGCGACCTGGGCAACGTCGTCGGGCGTGCCGGGGCGGCCGCCGCCCGGGATGGCGCCTGGCGCAATGGCATTAACCCTAATGCCCTCGGGGGCGAGCGTGCGGGCGAGTTCGGCCGCGGCCGATGCCGCCGGCGCGGCCCGTGACCAGGTCGCGTTCGCCCTCCAGAAGCTTCGTGCTCATGCTAAGTGTTTCTTCCCTCGCGTTATGGAGTGAGCCCGATGGACCGGACCCGGCCGACGCTCAATCAGCTGAACATTGTGAGCGGCGATGTCGATGCATCCATCGCCTTCTATCGCCGGCTGGGAGTCGAGATCCCCGATCCGCGGATATGGCGCACGCCGACCGGCATGCATCACGTGAGCGCCATAGAGGCCGATTCGTCGGAGGCCGCCACGCTCGATCTCGACAGCACCGCCTTCGCCCAGAAGTGGAACAAGGGCTGGGCCGGGCGCCAAGACCTGGCCGGCCGCGTGGTCGTGGGGTTCAGCGTCAGCTCGCGCGAGGAGGTCGACCGGCTCTATGGCGAGATGACCGCCGCCGGCCATCGCGGCCTGCAGGCGCCATGGGATGCCTTCTGGGGCGCGCGCTACGCCATCGTCGAGGATCCCGACGGCATCGCCGTCGGTCTCATGAGCCCGATCTCGGCCAAGCATCGCACGCCGCCGCCGCAAGTCTGATGGCCAAGACGCGACTGGACGTGGCGCTGGTCGAGCGCGGGCTCGCGGAGACGCGCGCCGCGGCGCAGCGGCTGGTCATGGCCGGACTGGTATTCTCGGGCGAACGTCGGCTCGACAAGCCGGGGCACGCGGTTGCCGGCGACACGCCCATCGAAGTCCGCGGCCAGCCGCATCCCTATGTCTCGCGCGGCGGGCTGAAGCTCGAGAAGGGGCTCGACCACTTCTCCATTCCCGTCGCGGGGCGCATCGCCCTCGATGTCGGCGCCTCGACCGGCGGCTTCACCGATCTGCTGCTGCAACGCGGCGCCACCAGGGTCTACGCCATCGATGTCGGCACCAATCAGCTCGCCTGGAAGCTGCGCAGCGATCCGCGCGTGATCTCGATGGAGAAAACCAATATCCGCGAGGTGACGCGCAAGCAGGTGCCGGAACCGATCGACCTCGTCGTCTGCGATGCCTCGTTCATCAGCCTGCGTACGGCTCTGCCGTCGGCGTTGGCCTTGGCGGCGCCGGGTGCTCACCTCGTGGCGCTGATCAAGCCACAGTTCGAGGTCGGCAAGGGCCGGGTGGGGAAGGGCGGCATCGTGCGCGATCCCGCGTTGCATGAAGAAGTATGCGCGACGATCTCAGAATGGCTGGCGGGGCAGTCCGGCTGGCAGGTGCTCGGCGTCACCGACAGTCCGATCGAGGGTGCCGAGGGCAACAGGGAATTCCTGATCGCCGGGCGGTTAGGTTCCTCGTAGTGCGTCACAAAATTGACCAGAGTTCTTGACGTTAAGATACTGTAGTTATATAATCGGCTTGTTGCACTGCCCCGCGGCGTTCCCGCTCTATGCATCGTTGATCCGAGACCAAAAGCGTGCCGCAGACACCGCGCATCCCAGCCGGCTGCTTGCCGCCGGACAACTGGTACTGGGATTCATAAATGCCTGATACAGCCCCGCTGTCATCCGGCGCGGAGTAACCCCCGCGCCGGGTGACAGACCCACTCTTCAGCGATAGGCGGCATTAGCGAACGGCGCACGAGACGCGGAACTTGTTGTTGTCGGTCAATGTTTCGAACGAGGCGAAATGGGCCTTGAGCTGTGGCTCGTAGGGCAGGCCGCGGTTTGCCACCATGTAGAAGCGTCCGCCGGGCCGCAGCGCACGCGCCGCTGCGGCGATCATACTCTGCCCCAGCCCCGGCTCCGAGGCCCGGCCGGCATGGAAGGGTGGATTGCAGACGACCGCGTCATAGGTTGCGGGCGCTGCCTCCTGTGCGAGGTCGAGCCAGTGGAACGAGGCGCGAGCGTCTGCGATGTTGGCTTGCGCCGCTTCGATGGCGCGATGCTCGGCGTCGATCAGGTCGATCCTTGTCACTTCTCGAGAGAACGCCAGGACTTCGCGTGTGAGATAGCCCCAGCCGCACCCGAAGTCGGCGATGTGGCCCGCGAGATCGTTGGGCAGATGGCGGGCGAGCAGGGCGGAGCCGTCGTCGATGCGGTCCCAGGAGAAGATGCCGGGCTGGCTGAGCCAGCCGCCCTCGACGGGCCGCAGGGTGGCGAGTTCGCGCCAGTAGTCGGGCGGCGCCTTGGCGCCGCGCGTCAGCCAGAAGACGCGGCAGTGGAACTTGGAGAGCTGGCCATCGAGGCCGAATGCCTTGCCGACCTGCTTCTCCAGGCTTGCCGCGCCATCGTCATTGGAGCCCGAGCAGACGAGAATGCCGCCCTCGGCGAGCAAGGACCAGCCGCGGGCGATGTTGGCGAAGTTCTCCTCCTTGTGCTTGGTCAGCAGGAGCTGGCCGAGCCGGTAGGCGCCGCTCTCGATGCGCGGTACGACCGACCAGCCGGCTTTCTTCAGGCGCAGATATTCCGGCCGGAAGGACTGCTCGGCGTCGACGTCGCGAAAGGGACTGAGCTCGGCACGCAGGAAGAACGCCCGCTCGAGTGCGAGCGCTCCGGTTTCGAAAGCGTGGACGAGGGCGCGGCCGGCCTGGCTCACGGAACCAGGACGGCCCGCCCCATGATCAGGCCCTTGCGCAGCTCCTGCAGCGTGGCGTCGGCTTCGTCGAGCTTGCGCTTGATGATCGGCACCGGCGTCACCTTGCCTCCGGTGACGAGGTCCATCATCTCCTTCATCTCGGCCGGGCTGCCGGTCACCGAGCCCATGATCTGGCAGCCGGTGAAGGCGAACATCGGCAACGGCATGGAGAAGGTGCCGCCGAACAGGCCGACCACGATCAGCCGCCCGCCGCGCCCGAGCGCGCGCACGCCGAACTGGCTGGAGGCTTCGGCGCCGACGAAGTCGATCGCCGCGCCCACGCCGGTGCCGCCGGTCAGTTCCATGATCTGCTTGCGCGCTTCCTTGTCGCGCGGATCGAGGGCCGCGCAGGCGCCGTTCTCGAGCGCGAGCTTGCGCTTGCTTTCGTCGATGTCGGCCACGATCGGCTCGTGGCCCAGCACCGACTTGGCGAAGCGCACGCCCATCAGGCCGACGCCGCCCGCGCCGATCACCAGGATCGGCTTGCCGGCATCATGGCCGACCGCCTTCTTGACCGCGCCGAAGGCAGTGATGCCCGAGCAGGCATAGAGGCAGGCGAGCTCGACCGGCAGGTTGCCGTAGGGGTAGAGGTATTTCGCATGCGGCACGAGGACATGATCGGCGTAGCCGCCGTCCTTGTTGACGCCCAGTGCCCGAGGCGTCGGGCAGAGGTGCTCGCTACCGCTGGTGCAGTACCAGCACTTGCCGCAGCCGATCCAGGGATAGACCACGGCCTTGTCGCCGGCCTTTGCGCCCTTGGAATCGGGACCCACGGCGACGACCTCGCCGACGATCTCGTGGCCCATGGTGCGCGGCGGCGCCATGGTCTTCTCCGTCGAATATTTGTTGCCGCCGCCCATGTCGAAGTAGCCTTCCCACAGGTGGACGTCGCTGTGGCAGACGCCGGCCGCCGTGATGCGCACCAGCACCTCGGTGCCCTGTGGGGCCGGATTGGCCTCCTCGACCTTCTGCAGCGGCTGGCCGAACTGGACGACCTTGTAGCTCTTCATGGACTTGCTCCCGGATTTTGCCGCGGGAGCATAGAGCATGGGCTGTCAGAATGGCAGGCCCACATAGTTTTCGGCGAGCACCGTCTGCGCGGCACGGGACGATGCGAGATAGTCGAGTTCGGCGCGCTGCATCTGCGCTTCGAAACTCGTCTTGTCGTGCAGCTTGTGAAGGAGCGTGGTCATCCACCAGGAAAAACGCTCGGCCTTCCACACGCGTGCGAGCGCGGTTTCGCCGTAGGCGCCGAGCAAGCCGTCGTCCTGCTTCTTGTAGTGTGCAAGAAGCGCGCGGCTCAGGTAGTGCACGTCCGACGCAGCAAGATTGAGACCCTTGGCGCCGGTCGGCGGCACGATATGGGCCGCGTCGCCGGCCAGGAACAGCCGGCCGTGCTGCATGGGCGTCGACACGAAGCTGCGCAGCGGCGCGATGCTCTTCTCGATCGATGGCCCCGTCGTGATGTTCGGAGGCGGGTCACAGTCCAGACGGATCTCGAGTTCCCGCCATATCCGCTCGTCGGGCCATTCCTCGAGCTTCTCGTCGAGGCCGCACTGGACGTAGTAGCGACTGCGGGTCGGCGAACGCATGGAGGCAAGCGCGAAGCCTCGGTCGTGGTGGGCGTAGATGAGCTCGTCCGAGCACGGCGCCACGTCGGCCAGTATGCCCAGCCAGCCGAAAGGGTAGACGCGTTCGAACGTCTGACGGCTCGAGTCCGGCAATGCCGAGCGGCTGACCCCATGGAAGCCGTCGCAGCCCGCGATGAAGTCGCAGACCAATTCGTGCGCGGTACCGGCGTGCTTGTAGGTGAGCCTCGGCCGGGCGGTCTCGATGTCGTGAATGGCGACATCCGCCGCTTGCCAGATGATCGCGCCGTCGCCGGCGAGGCGAGCCGCGATCAAGTCTCTCGTTATCTCGGTCTGACCGTACACGGTGACGGTCTTGCCGGTGAGCGCGCGGAAATCGATGCGGACGCGCCGGCCGCCAACCGCAATCTCGGCGCCGTCGTGCACCAGCCCTTCGCGGCGCAGGCGCTCGGTGACGCCCGCCTCTTCCAGCAGCGCCACCGTTCCTTGCTCCAGCACGCCGGCACGAATGCGGGCCTCGACGTAGTCGCGCGTCCGCGCTTCCAGAACGACGCTCTCGATGCCCTGGACCTGCAGCAGGCGGGCGAGCAGAAGCCCGGCCGGCCCGGCTCCGATGATGCCCACCTGGGTGCGCTGGCGCTTCGACACTTGCCTCAACCTTCCGCGTCCATCCTAGGGGCCAATTTGTTGGGAGCCAAAACGAAATTGCCCGCGGGCCTTTCCAAGGGGGGACAAACCCCATAAATACCGGGTTGCTGCTTTGGGATTGTTTGGGAGGAAAACAAATGTTGAAACGCGCACTCCTGATCGCGGCGGCATTGTCCGTGGTTTCCCCTGGCGCTTTCGCACAGGACACCGTGAAGATCGGCCTGATCCTGCCGATGACCGGCCAGCAGGCTTCGACCGGCAAGCAGATCGACGCCGCAGTGAAGCTCTACATGGCGCAGCACGGCAACACCGTCGCCGGCAAGAAGATCGAGGTCATCCTCAAGGACGACACCAGCGTGCCCGACGTCACCAAGCGGCTGGCGCAGGAACTTGTGGTCAACGACAAGGTCGCGATCCTCGCGGGCTTCGGCATCACGCCGTCGGCCATGGCGACCGCGCCGATCGCCACGCAGGCCAAGGTGCCCGAGGTCGTGATGGCGGCCGGCACCTCGTCGATCACCGAGGCATC
Organism: Rhodospirillales bacterium; assembly: GCA_016185145.1. Taxonomy (GTDB): domain Bacteria; phylum Pseudomonadota; class Alphaproteobacteria; order Reyranellales; family Reyranellaceae; genus Reyranella. The sequence goes on from JACPOB010000106.1 coordinate 15,972, forward strand.
GCCCTTCATCGTGCGCACCAGCTTCACCTTGGCGCAGTCCGCCGTGCCGATGGCGGAGTGGGCGGTCAAGAACGGCATCAAGAAGGTCGTGACCATGGTCAGCGACTACGGTCCCGGCATCGATGCCGAGAAGTCGTTCAGCGACAAGTTCAAGGCCGACGGCGGCACCATCGTCGAGAACCTGCGCGTGCCGCTGCGCAGCCCCGACTTCGCGCCCGTCCTGCAGAAGGCGGCCGACGCCAAGGCCGACGCGCTGTTCGTCTTCGTGCCGTCGGGCTCGGGCGCGCAGTTCGTCAAACAGTTCGTCGAGCGCGGCCTCGACAAGTCGGGCATGAAGCTGATCGCCACCGGCGACGTCACCGACGACGACCAGCTGAACGGCATGGGCGACGTGGTGGTGGGGGTGATCAACGCACACAACTACTCGGCCAATCACGACAGCGCGCTGAACAAGACCTATGTCGAGGCCTTCAAGAAGGCCAACAGCGGCCTCAGGCCGAACTTCATGTCGGTCGGCGGCTATGACGGCATGGCGCTGATCTACGGCGCGCTGAAGAAGACCAACGGCGCGACCGACGGCGAGAAGCTTCTAGCCGCCATGAAGGGCATGGCCTGGGAGAGCCCGCGCGGCCCGATCTCGATCGATCCCGACACGCGCGACATCATCCAGAACATCTACATCCGCAAGGTCGATAAGGTCGGCGGCGAACTCTACAACGTCGAGTTCGCGACGATCCCGAACGTCAAGGATCCGGTGAAGGCGGCGAAGAAGAAGTAGGTACACCTCACCCTGAGGAGCGGCCGCAGGCCGCGTCTCGAAGGGTGGGTAACAGGCAAGGTGCAGGTTCCCATGCTTCGAGACGCTCGCTTCGCTCGCTCCTCAGCATGAGGCGAGGCACTTAAGGCCATGGCAACCATCCTCTTCGACGGCGTGGCCTACGGCATGTTGCTGTTCGTGCTCGCCTGCGGGCTGGCCGTGACTATGGGGCTGATGAACTTCGTCAACCTGGCGCACGGCGCGTTCGCGATGGCCGGCGGCTACGTCACCGTGCTGCTGATGGACCGCGCCGGCTGGCCGTTCCTGGCTTGCCTGCCGGCCGCTTTCTTCGTCGCCGCGGCGATCGGGCTGCTGCTCGAGCGCACGCTCTATCGCCACATGTACGGCCGCTCGCACCTCGACCAGGTGCTGTTCTCGATCGGCCTGGTATTCATGGCGGTCGCCCTCACCGATTTCCTGATGGGCTCCAGCCAGCGCAACATCAGGCTGCCCGAATGGCTGCAGGGCCGTCGCGAGATCCTGGGCGTCAATGTCGGCATCTATCGCTCGTTCCTGATCGTGGTGTGCGGCGCGCTGGCCGTCGTCCTGCAGGCCGGCCTGATGCGCACGCGCTTCGGCAGCCGGCTGCGCGCCGCCGTCGACGACGCGCGCGTGGCGCGCGGGCTCGGCATCCCGGTCAGCCTCGTCTTCGCTGCGACCTTCGCCGTCGGCTCGGGGCTCGCAGGCCTCGGCGGCGCGCTCGGCGTCGAGCTGTTGGGCCTCGATCCGTATTTCCCGCTGAAGTTCATGATCTACTTCTTGATCGTGGTGACGGTCGGCGGCACGTCGGGGATCATGGGGCCGTTCGTCGCCTCGATGGTGCTGGGCGTCGCCGACGTGGCGGGCAAGTACTACCTCTCCTCGGCGCTGGGCGGCTTTGTCATTTATGTCGTCCTGATCGTCGTGCTGGTGCTCAGGCCCAACGGCCTGTTCGCGAGAGCGCGATGAGTGCCGTGGACGGCCTGGCGCGACGCGCCCGCTGGCGGCCGATCGAGATCGCCTTCTGGCTGCTCGCCTTCGCCGCGATCTTCCTGCCATCGGGCAAGCATCTGCTACTGAACGAGGTCGCCATCCTCGCTCTGTTCGCGCTCTCGCTCGACCTGATCCTGGGCTATGCCGGCATCGTCTCGCTGGGCCACGCAGCCTTCTTCGGCACCGGCGCCTACGCCGCCGGCATCCTGTGCAAGCTCGTTACGCCCGATCCGTTGGCTGGCATGGCGGTCGCCATCGCCGCCGCCGCGATCGCAGGCTTCGTCACCAGCTTCCTGGTGCTGCGCGGCAGCGATCTCACACGTCTCATGGTGACGCTGGGAGCCGCCCTGGTCCTGCACGAGGTCGCCAACGCCCTGCCGCAATGGACCGGCGGCGCTGACGGCCTGCAAGGCATGTCGGTCGGTCCGCTGCTGGGCCGCTTTGATTTCGACCTCTACGGCCGCACCGCCTACGCCTACAGCGTCACGACATTGTTCGTGCTGTTCCTGCTGGCGCGGCTCGTCGTCAATTCGCCGTTTGGCCTGTCGCTGATGGCGATCCGCTGCAACACGCTGCGGGCCTCGGCACTCGGCGTGCCGGTCAATCGCCGGCTGGTCGCCGTCTACACCCTGGCGGCCGCCTATGCCGGCGCGGCGGGAGCCTTGCTGGCGCAGACCACGGCCTATGTCTCGCTGGAAGTGCTGGAGTTCCAGCGCTCGGCCGACGTGCTGCTGGCGCTGATCATCGGCGGCGTGGGCTGGCTCTATGGCGGCATCGCCGGCGCCGTCATCTTCAGGATCCTGCAGGACACGCTGTCGTCGAGTGCGCCGCAGTTCTGGATGTTCTGGATGGGCCTGTTCCTTGTCGTGCTCGCCCTGGTCGGCCGGGAAAGGCTGGGCGGCGGCGTGCGCGGGCTGTTGGCGCGCGTGAGGCGATGATGGCTGCCGTGCTCGAAACCCACGGCCTGATGAAACGCTTCGGCGGCATCGTGCCCACCAAGGACGTGACCTTCCGACTGGAGCAGGGCGCGCGTCACGCCCTGATCGGCCCCAACGGCGCCGGCAAGACCACCTTCGTCAACCTGCTGACCGGCGTGCTGGCGCCGTCGGCCGGTCGCGTCGTGATGGAGGGCGAGGACATCACGCGGCTGAAGCCCGAGGCACGCGTTCGTCGCGGCCTCGTGCGGACCTTCCAGATCAACCAGCTCTTCGGCGATCTCACGCCGCTCGAGACCCTGGCCTTGGCCGTGGGCGAGCGCCGACGGCTCGGCCGTGACTGGCGCCGACGGGTCGGCGCGGACGACGCGGTGAGCGCGGAGATCATGCAGGTCGCCGAGCGTTTCGATCTCGTCGATGCGCTCGAACGGCGCACCGACACCTTGCCCTACGGCAAGCAGCGCCTGCTCGAGATCGCCGCGGCCTTCGCCTGCGCGCCCAAGGTGCTGCTGCTCGACGAGCCGGCGGCCGGCGTGCCCGAGGCCGAGCGGCGCGACATCCTGAACGCGATCGCCGCGCTGCCCGACGACGTCTCCGTCCTGCTGATCGAGCACGACATGGACCTGGTGTTCAGCTTCGCGCGGCGCATCTCGGTGCTGGTCGACGGCGCCCTGCTGGTCGAGGGCGAGCCGGCGGCGATCGCCGCCGATCCACGCGTGCGCTCCGTCTATCTCGGCGAGAGCCGCGATGGCTGAGCTTCTTTCCGTCGAGAACCTGTCCGCCGGCTACGGCCGCGCCGTCGTGCTGGCCGACGTGGCGTTCCGCCTGGGCGAGGGCGAGGCGCTGGCGGTGCTGGGCCGCAACGGCGTCGGCAAGACGACCCTTCTCGATACTCTGGTCGGCGTGACGCGCCGCTTCACCGGCTCGATCGCGCTTGGCGGACGCGAGCTCGGCACGCTGCCGCCGGAGACGCGCGCGGGACTGGGCGTCGGCTGGGTGCCGCAGGAGCGCAACATCTTCCGCTCGCTCAGCGTCCAGGAGAATCTCACGGCCGTGGCCCAGCCCGGACCGTGGACCGTCGATCGCGTGTTCGGACTCTTCCCGCGCCTCGGGGAGCGGCGACGCCAATCCGGCGGTTCGTTGTCGGGTGGCGAGCAGCAGATGCTGGCGATCGGCCGCGCGCTCTCGACCAATCCGCGCCTGCTGCTGCTCGACGAGCCGACCGAAGGGCTGGCGCCGATCATCGTGCAGGAGCTGCTGGCGGCGCTGACGCGGCTGTTCCGGGAGGAGAAGCTCGCCGCCATCATCGTCGAGCAGCATGCGCAGAAGATCCTGCCCATCACCGATCGCGCGCTGATCCTGGAGCGCGGCCGCATCGTTCATCAGGGCGACAGCGCGGCGCTGCTCGCCGATCCGGCGCCGCTCGAACGGTTCCTCGGAGTCACCGGTCGGTAACGATCTTCGAAAGTTTCGAAACTTTCGAAAAAACGTTTTACATGGTGCAACGCCTGTCCCAACATCCGGCAAACGGCGCATCACGACAAACGCGCCGGGTGTGGAGGGAACAATGCTCGATCGCACGGGTGCGTGGCGCCGTCGCCACGTGTTGGGTGGACTGTTGGCTTCGACAACGGCGCTTGCGGCGCCGTCGATCCTGCGGGCGGCGCCATCCGGCACGCCGGTGAAGGTCGGTGGGACACTGTCGCTCACGGGCTTCCTCGCCCAGACCGCGGTGATCCACAAGATCGCCGCCGAGATCATGATCGAGGACATCAACAGCCGGAACGGCTTTTTGGGCCGGCCGGTCGAGTACGTGATGCTCGACGACCAATCCAAGCCCGACGTGGCGCGCAGCCTCTACGAGAAGCTGATAACCGTCGACAAGGTCGACCTGATCATGGGTCCGTACGCCACCGCGCCGATCCTGGCGGCGATGGGCGTGGCCCAGCGCTACGGCAAGGTGATGATCCAGAGCAGCATGGGCATTCCCAAGCTGCAGACCTACGACATGGCCTTCCCGGCGACTCCCTTCGGACCGGAACCGGACAAGACCTATCCCAACGTCATCCTCGATGCGATGGCGAGCCTGCCGACGCCGCCCAAGAGCATGGTGATCGTCACCAGCAAATTCCCCTCGGCGCAATTCATGGCCCACGGCATGCGCGCCGAAGCCGAGAAGCGCGGCGTGAAGGTGCCGCTCTATCTCGAATACGAAGCCGGCAACCGCGATTTCGGTGCGATCGCTGCGCGCGTAAAAGAGGCCAATGCCGACTTCCTGTGGGTGGGTTCGCTCGGTCTGGAGAGTAACCAGCTCCTCGAGGCGCTGCGCAAGCTCGACTACAAGCCCAAGACCAGCTTCCACCTCTATCCGGCGCCGGGGCCGCTCGCCTTGTCACCCGACGGCAATCTCGTCTGGTGCTCGACCTTCCTCGAGCCCGACGAGCCGTTCATGAGCCGGCCGAGCATGAAGAAGATCGCCGAGCTCTACAAGGAGCGCGCCACCAAGGCGAACCTGCCGTATCCCATCATCGACGCGCAGGCCGCCGGTATGGTCGCCGCCTGGCAGATCCTCGAGGCCGGCGTCAACGGCGCCAAGAGCCTGGAGGACAAGCAGGTCGCCGCCTGGCTGAAGAAGAACGTCGTGAACACGGTTTACGGTCCGACCAAGTTCGACGGGCCCTACAACCACGGCGATCCGGCGCAGCTGATCCGCCAGGTGCAGGACAAGCAGTGGAAGGTCGTCTGGCCGAAGCAGTTTGCCGCGCCGGGAGTGAAGCTCATTGCGACGTGAAGATCTCCTTCCTCCCCATCGCGGAGTCCGCGATGGGGAGGTGCCCGCGCAGCGGGCGGAGGGGTCATGGGCGTCAGTGCCGCGGCTCATGACCCCTCCGTCGCCGTATGACGGCGACACCTCCCCAGCTTCGCCGGGGAGGAAGTAGGAATGCCGTCAGCGACTCTTCTCGGCCAGGCGCTGATCTCGGGTGTCCTGGCAGGCGGCATGTACGGCCTGCTGGCGCTGGGCCTCAGCCTGAGCTGGGGCTTGTTGCGGCTGGTCAATCTCAGCCACTTCGCGCTCGCCTTTCTCGCGGCCTACCTGACCTACGAGCTCGGCACGACCTATCACGTGGACCCGTGGTGGGCGGCAATGATGGTCGTGCCGGTGATGTTCCTGATCGGCCTCGCCCAGCACTGGCTGTTCGACAAGTTCAAGGTCAACGAGCTCGCCTCGCTGCTCATCACCTTCAGCTTCGCCGTCATCCTCGAAGTCGCGATCCAGCTCTACTGGACCGCCGACTATCGGCGCTTCGAGACCCACTACTCGACCATGTCGATCAAGGTCGGCGCGTTCTACATCCCCGTGCTGGAACTGACGCTCTGCCTGGTGGCGGGCGTGCTGGCCTGGGGCACCTGGCTGTGGCTGCGCAAGACCTATGTCGGCAAGGCGCTGCGCGCCGCCGCCGAGGATGCCGACATCGCCGCGGCCTACGGCGTCGACCACAAGAAGCTCGCCTATCTCCTGTCGGGCATGGGGGCCGCCTATGCCGGCATCGCCGGCACCTTCATCGCCCTGATCGCCACGCTTGCGCCGGCGCAGATCTGGGCCTGGCTGGGCGTGGTGTTCGCCGTCGTCATCATCGGCCGCCTGGGCAATCCGCTCGGCGCCTTGCTGGCGGGCATGCTGATCGGCGCCTCGGAATCGATCGCCATGGCGGTGTTCGCGCCGGCCTGGGCACCCGTCGTGTCCTTCTCGGTGCTGATCGCCATCCTGCTGTGGGACCCGGAATGGCTGTGATGGGGCAACCTGACCGCCTCACCCTGAGGAGCGCACGTAGTGCGCGTCTCGAAGGGTGGGCAAGGGTCGAGGTCTGTGGCCCACCCTTCGAGACGCGGCCTGCAGCCGCTCCTCAGGGTGAGGTGGTGGTGGGGTGGCGGCGGCGGCGGAGGCGGCGACATGCACGCCCGTGATCTGCCCAAGGTCGTTGCCGCTCTCGCCATCGTCGCCCTGGCGTTCCTGCCCATGGCGAAGATGCCGGCCTTCTACGAGTCCTTCATCTATCTCATCTTCTTCTGGGTCTCGCTGTCGACCAGCTGGGCGCTGCTGAGCGGCTTCGCCGGGTACTTCAGCCTGGGCCACGCCGCCTTCTTCGGTGTCGGTGTCTACACGACGGCCGCGCTGACGACCAAGTTCGACGTACCGTTCCTGGTGACGGTGCCGATCGCGGCGGCGTTGGCGGCGTTGCTGGCTGCAGGCATCGGCGCCGTGGTGTTCCGCCTGCGCCGGCTGCGCGGCGAGTTGTTCGCGCTGCTGACGCTCGCCGTCACCTTCGTGATCGCCACCATCATCCTCAACACGCCGATCGACGGCGGCGGCGGCGTGTTCATGAGCGCGGTACCGTTGCCGAACCTCATGCCGACGCCGACCGGCACCATCTACATCCTGGGCTTCGTCCTGTGCGTCCTCACGCTCGTCACCGCCTGGTGGGTCGCTCACGCGCGGCTGGGCATGGGCCTGTTCGCCATCCACGACGACGAGGACGTGGCCGAAGCCAAGGGCGTGCCGACCTTCCGCTACAAGATCATGGCCTTCTCGTTGTCGGCCGCCATCGCCGGCGCCGTCGGCGGCGTGCATGCCATGTATGTCGGCTTCATCACCGTGGCGGGCACGTTCGAGCTCACCGTGCCGCTCTATGTGGTCCTGATGAGCGTCCTGGGCGGCTCGCGCCACTGGCTGGGGCCGGCGATCGGCGCCACCTTCATCACCGCCTTGCTCTACGCTTTCATCAGTGGCGGCGAGGCGATCATGGGCCGCGCCATCGTCGGCCTGATCCTGATCGTCGCCATCCTGTGGTTGCCCGACGGCGTCATTCCCGCCGTCCAGGCGTGGCTGAAGCGCCGCCGCCCCGCACCAGCGGCGGCACGGGCCGAAGTGGTCCCGGTCGTGCCCGCGGCCGAGCCGCAGATCGGCGAACGCGCCATCCTGCAGGTGAGGGGCGTCACGAAGCGCTTCGGCGGCCTGCAGGCACTGGCCGGAGTCGATCTCGACGTGCGCGAAGGCGAGATCTTCGGCCTGGTCGGACCCAACGGCTCGGGCAAGACCACGCTGATCAACGTCATCTCGGGCTTCTATCCGCTCACCAGCGGCACCATCACCCTCGACGGCGCCGAGATCGGCCGCGATCCCGCGCACGAGATCGCCCGCCGCGGCGTGGCGCGCACCTACCAGATCCCGCGGCCGTTCGTGAACATGACCGTCCTCGACAATGTGGCGCTGTGCGCCACCTTCGGCGGCCCCCTGCGCTCCAAGGCCGAGATCCGCGACGAGGCCATGCACTGGATCGGCTTCACCGGTCTTGGCGGCAAGGAAGAGGTGCTGCCGGCCGGCCTGAACCTGCACGAGCGCAAGTTCCTCGAGCTGGCGAGGGCGCTCGCCGCGCGGCCCAAGCTCCTGCTGCTCGACGAGGTGCTGTCGGGCCTCAACCCCGCCGAGATCGACAATGCCATCCGCCTGGTGCGCGCCATCCGCGCACAAGGCTCCACCATCATCTTCGTCGAGCACCTGATGCGCGCCGTCGTCGAACTGTCCGACCGCGTCGCCGTGCTGAACGAGGGCAAGCTGTTCGCGTTGGGTGCGCCGCGCGAGGTCATGCGCGATCCGCGCGTCGTCAGCATCTACCTGGGCAAGGCCTATGCTGCTTGAAGCCCGCAACCTCCATGTCGGCTACGGCGACGCCACGGCGATCTGGGACGTCTCGCTCGATGTCGATGCCGGCGAGATCGTGTCGGTGATCGGCCCCAACGGCGCCGGCAAGACCACGCTGATCAACGCCATGGCGGGTCTGCTGAGGTGCCGCAGGGGCGAATTGCGCTTCGACGGCGCCGACATGACCCGGGTCCGTGCCCACGACTATTGCGGCCACGGCATCGCGCTGGTCCCGGAGGGCAGGCGCCTGTTCGTCAAGATGTCGGTCGAGGAGAACCTGGAGCTCGGCTGCTACCTGCCGGCAGCGCGCGGCCATCGCCAGGACTCGCTCGAGCGCGTCTATGGGCTGTTCCCCATCCTGCGCGACAAGCGCCGCCAGCCGGCCGGCGAACTGTCGGGCGGCCAGCAGCAGATGGTGGCGATCGGCCGGGCGTTGATGGCGCGGCCGCGCATCGTGCTGTTCGACGAGCCGTCGCTCGGCCTGGCGCCGACCATCGTCGACGACATGTTCGACATCATCGCCCGCGTGCGTCAGGACGGCGCCGCCGTGCTGCTGGTCGAGCAGAACGTCCTGAAGGCGCTCGACGTCGCCGACCGCGCCTATGTGCTGGAGCAGGGCCGCATCGTCAGCGCCGGCCTGCCGGCCGACCTTCTGAAGCAGCCCCACATCCGCGAAGCCTATCTCGGCGTTTGAGGACCACCATGGCCAAGATCCTGAAGATGCCTCTCGACATCGTCGACCGCGCCGCCGCCACGACCGCGCCGCAGGATGTGCGGGCCGAGGATGCCGCGACCTTCGACGTGCTGCGCCGCATGCGTGAGGACATCCTGTGCTGCTTGCTGAAGCCCGATCAGCGCCTGCGCTTCGGCGAACTGCGCCAGCGCTACGACACCTCGGTCGGCACCTTGCGCGAGGCGCTGTCGCATCTGGTGTCGGAGGGCCTGGCGCGAACCGAGGCCGGCCGCGGCTTCAGCGTGGCGCCGATCTCGCTGGCCGACTTCCTCGATCTCTCGGAGCTGCGCGTCTATCTCGAGACGCGGACTCTTGCCGACGCGATCCGCCACGGCACCGACGCCTGGGAGGCCGAGATCGTCAGCTCCTACTTCCTGCTGAACAAGCTTGCGCCGCCCAAGGTGAACGATCCGGTCAGCGTCAAGCGCGAGTGGGACAAGCGGCACAAGCGCTTCCACGATTCCCTGGTGGCGACCTGCACCTCGCCGTGGTCGCTGCATTTCCGTAGCGAGCTGTTCGACCAGGCGCGGCGCTACCATTGGCTGAAGGTGATTCACGCCCGCTCGCGCCGCCACAACGAGCACCTCGAGCTGCGCGACGCGGTGTTGGCGCGCGACGTCGATCTTTCCTGCGCACTGATCGAGAAGCACATCCGCACCACCGTCCAGCAGGTGGCGTCGGAAGTGCCGGGTCTCTCGATGAACACCGTACGCGTCGCCAAGCGGCGCAAGAGCTAACGGAGGGCATCATGGACACAGTACAGCGTCAGACAGGCTACGACATTGGCGGCGTGCGCTATCCGCAGCCGTTCAAGATCCGCCGGCTCGGTCATTTCGGCTTCAACGTGCCCGATCTCGAGGCCGGCATCGACTTCTATGCCCGGCTGCTGGGCTTTCGCATCACCGACACCCGCGACTTCAGCAAAATCGCCGGCCGCGAGGAGATGGCGGCCCGCATGCAGGATCCGCGCATCGTCTTCATGAGCCACAACAGCGACCATCACGCCTTCCTGCTGGCGCACAAGTCGATGGGCGCGATCTTCGGCGACGACGCCGTTTCCAAGGACGTGACGGTGAACCAGATCACCTGGCAGGTCGGCACCATGGAAGAGGTGTTCGCCGCTGCAGACTATTTCAGCGAGAAGCAGGTCGAGATCCGCCGCGTCGGCCGCGACATGCCAGGCAGCAACTGGCACACCTACATCCGCGATCCCGACGGCCATACCGTCGAGCTCTATTACGGCATGGAGCAGATCGGCTGGGACGGCCGCAGCAAGCCCGAGTCGATGTACTACCGCGCCTTCCGACAGCGCCCCGACCTGCCGCAGATCTCGGAGGAGCAGGAGGTCCGCGAGGCGGTCGCCAAGGGCATAGACATCAATGCCGGCAACACCATCAGCGATCGCAGCGTGGAGGAATACGTCGTCGCCGGGGTCCGTCTGCCACGGCCGTTCAAGATCGTGAACATCGGGCCGATGGCGTTGTTCGTCAGTGATGTTGGCGCCTCGGAGGCCTTCTATGCCGAGACGATGGGCTTCGTGCGCACCGAGGCCGTGACCTACAAGGGCCATCGCTGCTCGTTCCTGCGCAATGGCGGCGAGCATCACAGCCTGGCGCTGTTCCCCAAGGCGTTGCGCGGCGAACTCGGCCTCAATGCCGGGACGTCGGTGGCGACGATGGGCATGCAGGTCGGCAGCTACCGCCAGCTCAAGGACGCCGTCGCCTTCCTGAAGAAGAATGGCGCACAGTTCACCGATGCCGTGCCGGCCGAGCTCTATCCCGGTGTCGACTATGCGGCGCACGTCGTCGATCCGGCCGGGCACTGCCTGATGCTCTACTACTACATGGAGCGCGTCGGCTGGGACGGCCGGCCCCGGCCGGCGTCGGAGCGCCGCAAGGTCGCCAAGGAGTGGCCGGAGAGCCTGGACCCGATGTCGGACACCTATGCCGACCCGGCCTTCATGGGCCCGCTGGGCTGAGGGGGGAGACATTATGAACTCATGGTCTTCCGGACCGCGGGCCTCCGGCCCGCTCATGGGAGCGCGGACCTCCAGGTCCGCTCTTGATCATGATGCGGACCTGGAGGTCCGCGCTCCGAGAATCATAAGCGGGCCAGAGGCCCGCGCTCCCATGAGTCGCAGGACCCTTGTCCTCGCCACTGCAGCCACCCTTGCCGCCCCATCGATCGTCCGAGCGCAGGCCTGGCCCGTCAATCCCATCCGCGTGATCCACGGCTACGACGCCGGCTCCAATCCCGACACCATCGCGCGGCATCTGTCGGTGCCGCTGACCGAGATCCTCGGCGTGCAGATCATGGTCGAGCCCAAGCCGGGCGCCGCCGAGCGGCTGGCCGCGACCCAGATCGCCCGCATGAAGCCGGACGGCGGCGTGCTCTACCTGATGACCGGCGGCCAGGCCGTGGTCTCGGCGACGGACAAGACGCTGTCCTACGACCTGCTGCGCGATTTCGACTTCATCGGCATTGTCACGCGCTTCCCCTTCGTCTTCACCGTGGCGCCCGATTCGCGCTTCAAGACCATCCAGGCCTATCTCGACGAGGCCAAGCGTCGGCCGAACGAGATCACCTACGGGACCTCGGGTATCGGCTCGACCCTGCACATGGCGATGGAGCTGCTGCTGTCGCAGACCGGCGCCAGGATGACCCACGTGCCGTACCGAGGCGGCCTGCAGGCTCCCTACAACGACCTTTTAGGCGGCCGGCTCGACATGCAGGTCATCACCTTCTCCAACGCCCAGCCCATGCTGAAGACCGACAAGCTGCGCGCGCTCGCGGTCACGTCGAAGGAGCGCCATCCAGGCTTCCCTAACGTGCCGACGGTCGCCGAGACGCTGGTGCCCGACTACGACGTCGTATCGTGGCTTGGCTTCGCGTCACCCGCCGGCTTGCCGCCGGCGTTGCGCGATCGCCTGAACGATGCGCTTCGCCAGGCGATGGCGAAGCCGGAGATCAAGGGCAAACTCGAGGAACTCGGCAACGATACTCGGGTCAGCACACCGAGTGAATTCCGCGCCCGCGTCGAGCAGGACCTGGCCCGCTGGCGGCCGCTCGCCCATGTCGTCAACCAGTCGTAAAGTGCGCGCAGTACGAGGAAAATCATGAGCAAATACGGTATCGGTCAGCCTGTCCTGCGCTTCGAGGATCCGCGCCTGCTGCGCGGCCAGGGCCGCTTCATCAACGACGTCAACCTGCATGGGCAGGCGCACGCCGTGTTCGTGCGTTCTCCGCATGCCCACGCGAAGATCCTGTCGATCGACACCGAGGCGGCGAAGCAGGCGCCCGGCGTCGTCGCGGTGCTGACCGGGCACGACGTCGCGGCGGACGGGCTCGGCATGCCCAAGGCCAACATGCCGCGCAAGCGTCCCGACGGTAAGCCGATGTTCGCGCCGCAGCGTCCGCCGCTGGTGACTGACCGTGTCCGCTATGTCGGCGATCCGGTAGTGATGGTGATTGCCGACACGCTCGCCGAAGCCAAGGACGCGGCCGAGCGGATCGTCATCGAGTACGACCCGTTGCCGTCCGTGACCTCGACGGAAGACACGGTGAAGCCCGGTGCGCCTGTCGTGTGGGACGACTGCCCTGACAACATCTCCAACAACGTCGAGCGCGGCAACAAGGCCGCCACCGACGAGGCGATCAAGGGCGCGGCCAAGGTCGTCAAGCGGCGCTACGTCATCACGCGCGTGCATGCCCAGTACATGGAGCCGCGCGGCACGCTCGCGACCTACGACCAGGGCGAGGATCGCATGATCCTCTACGCCGACGTCCAGTATCCCCATCGCGTGCGCAACATGCTGGCGCAGAACGTCTTCAAGGTACCCGAGAGCAAGATGCGGGTGATCGCCCAGGACGTCGGCGGCGGCTTCGGCACCAAGGGTTGGCAGTATGTCGAGCATCGCCTGACCCTGTGGGCGGCGCGCAAGCTCTTGCGTCCGGTGAAATGGACCTGTGAGCGCAGCGAGGCCGTGATGGCCGACGAGCATGGTCGCGACAATATCGGCGAGATCGAGTTGGCGCTCGACAAGGACAACAAGTTCGTCGCGCTGCGGCTCAACATGCTGGCCAATATCGGCGCCTATGTCGGCTCCGACCGCAATCTGCTCTCGCCGTTCGGCATGATCGGCACGGTGCTCGGCGTCTATCTGATCCCCAAGGCCTACATCAACGTCGTGGGCGTGCTCTCCAACACCAACCCGACGGCGCCCTATCGCGGCGCAGGGCGGCCGGAGGCGATCTACCTGATCGAGCGGCTGCTCGACGACGCCGCGCGCGAACTCGGCGTCGATCGCATAGAACTCCGGCGCAAGAACATGCTGCCCGAAACGTCGTTGCCGTATCAGAGCCCGGTCGGGCCGTTCTACGACTGCGGCAAGTTCGAGGAGAATCTCGACATGGCGCTGAAGCTTGCCGACGTTGCGGGCTTCGCGGCGCGCCAGGCCGAAGCGAAGAAGCGCGGCAAGCTACGCGGCCTCGGCATCGTCAACGCCATCGAGCAGGCGGCGGGCACGGCGCAACCCGAGTACGCCGAGATCCGCTTCAATCCCAGCGGCACCGCGGCATTGCTGATGGGTACCAAGGCCCAGGGGCAGGGCCACGAGACGATGTTCAAGCAGATCCTGAACGAGCGGCTGGGCATCGACCCCAAGGATGTGCAGTTCATCGACGGCGATACCGACCGCGTCGCCTTCGGCATGGGCACCAACGGCTCGCGCTCGACGGTACTGGGCGGCTCGGCCCTTTACGTCGCTGCCGGCAAGGTGATCGAGAAGGGCAAGCGGATCGCGGGCCATCTCCTGGAGGCGGGCGAGCAGGATATCGAGTTCAAGGAAGGCACCTTCACGGTCAAGGGCACCGACAAGTCCGTGCCCCTGAAGCAGGTGGCAATGGCGGCCTTCAACCCCACCAAGTGGCCGAAGGGATTCGAGGGCGGGCTGTACGAGAACGCCACCTTCCTCGGCCAGAAGGACACCTTTCCCAACGGCTGTCACATCTGCGAGGTCGAGGTCGATCCCGACACCGGCGAGGTGAAGCTCGACCGCTATTCGGTGGTCGACGATGTCGGCACGGTGATGAACCCGATCGGGTTGAAGGGCCAGATCCATGGCGGCGTGGCCCAGGGTGTCGGCCAGATCCTGAGCGAGCAGGTCGTGTGGGATCGCGAAAGCGGCCAGCTCCTGACGGCGAGCTTCCTCGACTACGCCATGCCGCGCGCCGATTCGATGTGCAGCATGGAAATCAAGAGCAACCCGGTGCCCACCCAGTACAATCCGCTGGGCGCCAAGGGCGCGGGCGAGGCGGGCACGGTCGGCGCCATGCCGGTGGTGATGAACGCCATCATGGATGCGTTGGCGCCGCTCGGCGTCAAGGACGTGGCGATGCCCGCCACGTCGCAGAACGTGTGGCGGGCCATCCAGGAAGCGAAGGCAGGATGACGTTGCTCGCCGTCCTGCTGACGCTGCTCGTGGCGGCGACGGCTCTGCCGGCGTGGGCCGCAGAGTCCGTGCTGACGCTGATGCCGCGCCCCGACGTCACGCTGCGTGTGCTCGTCGATCGGCCGGCGTCGCCGGTCGGCAGCGTTGTGCTGATGGCCGGGGGCGACGGTGTGCTCGATCTCGATGCCAAGGGCAATATCGGCAGCGCCTTGCGCGGCAACCACCTGGTGCGCACGCGCGCCGACTATGTGAAGGCGGGCTACGCGGTGTTCGTTCCCGACATAGCGAGCGATCAGCGCGGCACACGCGGCTACCGCTTCGGTACCGACTACCCCAATGACGTCGCTGCCGTGATCGCCGAGGCTCGAAAGGTGGCCACGCCGGTCGCCATCATTGGTACCAGCCGCAGCGCGCTGGCGGTGGCGGCGGTGTTCACCAGGCAGTCCGCGGTACGGCCCGATGCGGCGGTGATTTCCTCCGGCGTGCTGATGGGCAACGACGGCGGGGCGGGGAGCGCCAGCACCATGGGCGACCTGAGCCGCGTCTACGTGCCGGTGCTGCTCCTGCGCCATCGGCTCGATGCCTGCCGGGTGACACCGCCGGCCGACGCGGACCGCTTCAAGGCGCTGCTGGCCGGCGCGCCCAAGGTCGACATCGTCACCCTGGACGGTGGCGGCCCGCGCAGCAGCACGGCCGACGCCTGTGGCGCGTCGCATTATCACGGTTTCTACGGCATCGACGATCAAGCGGCGGCGGCCACCGTCCAGTGGTTGCGCGCCAACATGCGTCGTTAGGAGAGGGAAGTGTCATCCGGAGCGCGGACCTCCAGGTCCGCATCAAGATCATGAGCGGACCTGGAGGTCCGCGCTCCGGCAAGAAGGGAGTGAAGGAATGAGCGTTCTGGAAGGCCCGCGCAAGGAAGTGCGGCATGTTGTGAAGGACGGCAGCGAGTACTGGGTCGAGTTCAAGGACGGCCGTATCGTGTTCTCGGACGGCCGCACCTGCGGCGAGGACGAGGTCGTGCACCTGCCGCCCTGCACGCCGACCAAGATCGTCTGCGTGCACGTGAACTACATCTCGCGCTACTACGAGTTCAACAACACCCGCACGCCGCCCAAGTCGCCGACCTATTTCCAGAAGCCGCTGACCGCGCTCAACGCCCACAAGGGCGAGCTGATCAAGCCCAAGGGCTACAAGTACGTGAACTACGAGGGTGAGATGGCCGTCGTGTTCGGCAAGGTCACGCGCAACGTGTCGCGCGAGGAAGCGTGGGACTGCATCGCGGGCTTCGCACCTTCCAACGACTTCGGCTGCCACGACTTCCGCGACACCGATGCGGGCTCGATGCTGCGGGTAAAGGGCATGGACGGCTTCTGTCCGATCGGGCCGGGGCTGGTCTCCGGCGTCGACGTCCGCCAGTCGACGCTGCGCTCCTACAAGAACGGCAAGATGGTGCAGGAAGGCGCGATCAGCGAGCAGATCTTCGACTGCGGCTACCTGATCGCCGATCTGGCGCGGCACATGACCTTCCTGCCCGGTGACATTTTGCTCACCGGCACGCCAGCCAACTCGCGCCCGCTCGAGGCAGGCGATACGATCGACGTCGAGGTGACCGGCGTCGGCCGACTGTCGAACAAGGTGGTCGAGGTGCCGGCGCCGCGCGCCGCGGTCGGCTTTCCGGCCAGCCCCGACAGCGACGGCGTGCGCCGCGTGGCACTCGGCAACGAGGAGCGCCTGCCCGACAAGTTCAAGACGCCGGCTTGAGACTGGAGGAAACCATGGTCGCAATCAAAGCTGCCGAATTCGCCTTCCCGCGCATGGAGGCGCCCGACCTCGACGCGATGGAGGAGTTTTTAACCCATTTCGGCCTGGTGCGCGCCGAACGCACGCCCGACGCGCTCTACATGCGCGGCGCGGACGGTCATCACCATCTGCACGCCGTGCACAAGGGCGGCACCAAGTTCATCGGCTTCGCCTATCACGCGGCGAGCGAGGACGACCTCGGGCGGCTCGCCAAGCTGCCGGGCGCCTCGGGCGTCGAGACGCTGAACGAGCCCGGCGGCGGCAAGCGCGTGCGCCTGAAGGAGCCCAACGGCTACCAGATCGAGGTCATCCACGGCATGTCGGCCGTGCCGCCGACCAAGGTCGAGCGCGATCCGGTCAATACCGGCAGCGATCCGCTGCGCCGCAAGGGTCGCCTCATGCGCCTCGGCAAGTCGCCAACCATGATCCAGCGCATCGGCCACGGCGTGCTGGCGACGCCCAAGGTCAAGGAGACCGTGGCCTGGTTCCGCGAGACCCTGGGCATGATCCGCTCGGACGACGTCTATGCCGGCGACAAGGAGAACGTGATCGGCGCCTTCAGCCGATTGGACCGCGGCGACGAGTATGTCGATCACCACGTGCTGTTCTGCGTGCACAACGAGAAGACCGGTCTCAACCACGTCTCCTACGAGGCGCAAGACATCGACGCCGTCTTCCAGGATCACGAGCACATCAAGGGGGTCGGCAAGTACGAGCACATGTGGGGCATCGGCCGGCATCTGCTGGGCAGCCAGGTCTACGACTACTGGTCGGATCCCTGGGGCCGCGTGCACGAGCGCTGGGCCGATACCGATCGCCTCAACGCCGCCAATGGCGGCCATCTGTTGAGCGTGGAGGAGGGCTTCCAGTCGCAATGGGGCGAGCGGCCGCCCGAGCGCTTCATCGGCCACGCCAGCCCCTGATCAAAAGAGTTTCCAGTAGAGGAGGAGTAAGAACCATGTCCAAACGACCCGCCGATTCGTCGGCCGCACGCGACGCGCTGCGTGCATTTGCGCCCAAGCTCGTCGACCTGACCGACAACGTGCTGTTCGCCGACGTCTGGGAGAGGCCCGGCCTCTCCAAGCGCGATCGCAGCCTGATCACCTGCGCCGCCCTGGTGGCGCTGAACCGCACCGAGCAGCAGGTCGGCCACTTCCAGCGCGCCATCAACAACGGCGTGAAGAAGGAGGAGCTGCTCGAGCTCATCACCCATCTCGCCTTCTACGGCGGATGGCCCGTTGCCATGTCGGCGGCCAACGTCGCCAAGAAAGTGTTCGAAGGGGGAGAACAGAAGTGAAGCTCTGCTATTTCAACGACTACCGGCTCGGCGTCATCAAGGGCGACACCGTCGTCGACGTCACCGACGCGGTGAAGGACATCCCGCATATCGACACGCGCGACCTCATCATCGGCCTGATCGCCAAGTGGGACAGCCACAAGGCCAAGGTCGAGAAGGCCGCGGCCGACGGCAAGGGCGTGCCCTTGAAGGACGTGCGGCTCCGCCCGCCGGTGCCGAAGCCCGGCAACATCGTCTGCATGGCGGTGAACTACATGGAGGACGGCACCCTCAAGGAGAAGCCGCAGATCAACGCCTTCCACAAGGCGGCCTCGGCGGTGATCGGCGAGGGCGACACCATGGTGCTGCCCGACGTGCCGGCCAGCATCTTCGAAGGCGAGGCCGAGCTCGCGCTCATCATCGGCAAGCCGGCGACGCGCGCCAGCCAGGCCGACGCCATGAGCCACATCTTCGGCTATACCTGCTTCATCGACGGCTCGGCCCGCGGCCTGCCGCCGCCGGGCAACGTCTTCTTCCAGATGAAGTCGCGCGACACCTTCGCGCCGATCGGCCCGTGGATCGTCACCGCCGACGAGATCGCCGACCCGCAGAACCTCAACATCACCCTCACCAACAACGGCCAGGTGATGCAGAAGTTCAACACCAACGACATGGCGCACCAGATCCCGCGCTGCATCGAATGGGCGAGCTCGATCCATACGCTCAATCCCGGCGACATCTTGGCCACCGGAACCAACCATCGCGGCCTCAACTCCTTCATGGACGGCGACAAGATCGAGCTCACCATCGAGAAGGTCGGCACGCTCAAGTTCGACGTGAGGGACGAGCTGAGGCGCACCTGGGCCCGCACCACGCGCTCGCAGCACAAGGACAAGGGCGGCGAGGGCCCGCACACGCCGCAAACCGGCGGCAAGTACGCGAAATAGTCTTCGCCGGAGCGCGGACCTCTCATGCTCTTCCGGACCGCGAGCCTCCGGCTCGCTCATGCTCATGGGCGCGCGAGACGCGCGCGGTCCGGAAACCGAAGATATGAGCGGACCTGGTGGTCCGCGCTCCGGCAAGACGCGAAAAAGGCGCCGCGGTCACCCGCAGCGCCTTCTCCACACAGGAGCTTGACAGTTAGTGGGTCAGGGCCGGCTTGGCAGCCTCGACGGGGATCGCACGGGGCTTCTTCTCCTCCGGGATCTCACGCTGCAGCTCGATCGTCAGCAGGCCGTTGGCAAGCTTCGCGCCCACGACCTTGACGTGGTCGGCGAGCTGGAAGCGGCGCTCGAAGTTGCGGCCGGCGATGCCGCGATAGAGATACTGCTTCTCGTCCTGGCCGTTCTGCGCCGCCTGCCCGGTGACCAGGAGCTCGTTCTCCTTCTGGGTCACGTTCAGCTCGGCCTCGGCGAAGCCCGCCACCGCCATCACGATCTTGTAGGCGTTGTCGCCCGACTTTTCGATGTTGTACGGCGGATAGCCGTTGGAGCCGGACTGGCTGGCCACCGAATCGAGCAGGTCGAAGACCCGGTCGAAGCCGACGGTGGCGCGATAGAACGGGGAATAGTCAAAGGTTCGCATGATCATCATCCTCCAATGAGCGATGTGTTTGACGTCCCCGCCCCGGGATGGGCACGGGGAACGACGTTGATTTAGGTAGGGTCCGCTGACCGTCAAGGGGAGGAAAAATTTCTTCCCGGGTCCGGCCGGCGGCAAGAAATGCTCTCCCGGCGGAGACCTTCGGTAATTCAAGTCATGGCGAATGTGCGAAGACACGCCAGATCGAAAGGATCAGGCCGGAGTCCTGCGTATGTCCCAGTTTTTCGACCGCTTCCCGGGGGCCAGGCCCTGGGTGTTCGCCGCCAGCCAGGCGGCGGCCCTGCTGGGTTTCCACGTCCTGCTGCGGGTCGCCGTGCTGTGAAGCACTTGCCGTTGTTCTTCGATCTTTCGGGCCGCAAGGTCGTGGTGGTGGGCGAGGGGCCTGCCGCCGACCGTCGTGCGGCCTTGGCGCGCTCGGCCGGCGCCGAGGTGCAGCAGCTTGCGGACATCCGGGTCGACGACCTGCGCGACGCCGCCGCTGCCTTCATCGCCACCGGCGATCTCGAGCACGACACGGTGGCCCAGCGGGTGGCCAAGTCGCTTGGCGTTCCGGTGAACGTCGCCGACCGTCCGGCGCTCTGCGATTTCATCCTGCCGGCGATCGTCGATCGCGACGACGTCGTGGTGGCGATCTCCACCGGCGGCGCCTCGCCGACGCTCGCCGCCAGCTTGCGCGGCCGCATCGAGGCGGTGCTGCCCGAGCGCATCGGCAGCTTGGCCAGGCTCGCGGCCACCTTCCGCGCCCAGGTCAACACGCTGATCGTCGATCCCGCTCGCCGCCGCACCTTCTGGCGTCGACTGGTCGAGGGCCCGGCGGCGCGCCTGGCGCTGGCCGGCGACGACGTTGCCGCCCGTCGCGCCGCACTCGGCGAACTCGACGACGCCCGCCATCGGCCGGCATCGGTGGGTATCGCCCATATCGTCGGCGCTGGCCCTGGCGACCCCGATCTCCTGACCCTGAAAGCCGCGCAGCTCCTGCGCGAGGCCGACGCCATCCTGCACGACGACCTCGTGCCGCCGGCGGTGCTTGCCCGCGCCCGTCGCGACGCCGAGTTCCTGGCCGTCGGCAAGCGCAAGGGTTTTGCGCGTTGGACGCAGAACAAGATCAACGCCGAGCTGGTCCGCCGCGTGCGCGCCGGGCAGACGGTGGTGCGCCTGAAGGCGGGCGATCCGTTTGTCTTCGGCCGCGGTGGTGAAGAGCTGGAAGCCTTGCGCGAGGCGGGCCTGCCCGTCGCGATCGTGCCGGGTGTCACCGCCGCCCTGGGCTGCGCCGCGTCGGTCGGCATTCCGCTTACCCATCGCAAGCTCGCTTCGGCCGTCACTTTCGTCTCGGGCCACAGCGCTGAAGGCAGCCGGGAAGCGACGTGGCCGGCGCTGGCGGCGCAGGGCCATACGCTCGCCATCTACATGGGCGCGTCGGAGGCAGCTTCGGTGCGCGATCGCCTGCTCAATGCCGGCGCTCATCCCGGCACGCCGGTCGCCATCGTCGAGAACGGCACGCGGCCCGACGAGCGCGTTTCGACCGGTCGTCTCGCCGACCTGACGCGGCTCGCAGCCTCCCATACCCGCGGCGACGCCGGTCCCAGTCTCCTCATCGTCGGCGAAGTGGCCGCCCTGGCCGCTGCCGAGCAACCGTCTTTGGCAAAGGTGTCCTGATGGCCAAGAATCTCAGCGGCGACCTCGCGGTCGCTTCCGCCAACCGCCTGGTCGACGGCGTCGTGGTGTTCCTCGACGATGCCGGCCAATGGACGACGCGGTTCGAGCGCGCCGCCGTGGCGCGCGACAAGCGCGCCGGCGAGATCCTGCTGGAGCGCGCCCGCGCCGAAGCTTTCGGGGTGGTCGATCCCTTCCTGGTGGCGGTGACCGAGGACGACGACGGCCGCATCGAGCCGATCAGCCTGCGTGAGAAGATCCGCGCCTCGGGCCTCACCTTCGACGCCATAGCCGCCGACGCGGTGCGTTATGCCTGATACCCATTTCTACCAGCCGAAGCACTTCTACCAGTACGACGACTACGATCGGGCGCTGGTCGCCGAGCGCGTAGAGCAGTTCCGCGACCAGGTGCGTCGGCGCATCGCCGGCGAGCTCACCGAGGAGCAGTTCAAGCCGCTGCGCCTCACCAACGGACTCTACCTGCAGCTCCACGCCTACATGCTGCGCATCGCCATCCCGTACGGCACGCTGTCGTCGCGGCAATTGCGCAAGCTCGCCGACATCTCGCGCAAGTACGATCGCGGCTACGGCCACTTCACGACGCGCCAGAACCTGCAGCTCAACTGGATCAAGCTCGAGGACGCCCCCGACGCCCTGGCCGCTTTGGCCGAGGTCGACATGCACGCCATCCAGACATCGGGCAACTGCATCCGCAATGTCACCGCCGACCACTACGCCGGCGCCGCCGTCGACGAGATCGAGGATCCGCGCGTCTGGTGCGAGATCGTGCGCCAGTGGTCGACGCTGCATCCCGAATTCAGCTTCCTGCCCAGGAAGTTCAAGATCGCCATCACCGGCTCGCCCAACGACCGCGCCGCGGTGCGCGTGCACGACATCGGCCTGCGCCTATGGGCCAACGAAGCGGGAGAGGTCGGCTTCGAGGTGATCGTGGGCGGCGGCCTCGGCCGCACGCCGATGATCGGCAAGACGCTGCGCGAGTTCCTGCCGCGCGACGAGCTGTTGGCCTATCTCGAGGCGACGCTGCGCGTCTACAACCGCTACGGTCGGCGCGACAACCTCTACAAGGCGCGCATAAAGATCCTGGTGCACGAGATCGGCGCCGAGAGGATGCGCGAGGAGGTCGAGGCCGAGTACGCCGCGATGAGGGACGGCGTGCTGAAGCTGCCGATCGAGACCATCGAGGCGATCGCTCGCCAGTTCGCGCCGCCGCCCCTGCCGCATCGGCCGGCCGTCGTGGCCGAGGTCGAGACGCTGAAGCTGGAAGACCGCGACTTCGCCCTGTGGCTGAAATCCAACGTGGCTCCGCATCGCATGGCCGGCTACCGCATCGTCACCGCGTCGCTGAAGCCTGCCGGCGCGCCGCCGGGCGACGCCAGCGCCGTGCAGATGGAGGGCGTGGCCGACATCGCCGACGCCTACAGCCAGGGCGAGATCCGCGTCAGCCACGAGCAGAACCTGGTCCTGCCGCATGTCGCGGTCGAGGACCTGCCCGCGGTCTGGCGCGCGCTGGGCCGGCTGGGCTTTGCCGAAGCCAATGTCGGCAAGATCACCGACATCATCGCCTGCCCGGGGCTGGACTATTGCGCGCTCGCCAATGCGCGCTCGATCCCGGTGGCGCAGCGCATCTCCAGCCACTTCGCCGAGCTTGCGCGGCAGCACGACATCGGCGACCTGAAGATCAAGATATCGGGCTGCATCAACGCCTGCGGCCATCACCATGTCGGCCACATAGGCATCCTCGGCGTCGACAAGAACGGCGTCGAGCTCTACCAGATCAGCCTGGGCGGCGACGTCGATTTCGGCAAGACGGCAATCGGCGCGATCCTGGGTCCCGCCGTGACCGCCGACAAGGTGGTCGAGGCCGTCGATGCCCTGGTCCACACCTATCTCGACAGCCGCGGCGAGGGCGAGCGCTTCGTCGACACCTATCGGCGCATCGGCGCCCAGCCCTTCAAGGAGAGAGTCTATGCCGCTGTTTAGCGAGACGGGGAACACCACCATCCTCGAGCCGCTGGCCTTCGCCGACTGGCAGCAGCGGCCGGCCTGGCCCGCGGTGTCGCTCAGCAACACCGATCCGGTCGAGGATCTGGCGCCGCATGTCGGCCGGCTGCGCCTGATCGTGCTCAACTTTCCCAAGTTCAGCGACGGCCGGGCCTACAGCCAGGCCCGCCTGCTGCGCGGCCGCATGGGCTACACCGGCGAACTGCGCGCCACCGGCGGTGTGCTGCAGGACCAGCTGCCGTTCATGCTGCGTTGCGGCTTCGATTCCTTCGAGAGCGACCAGAAAGGCTTTGGCGAGGCCCTGGCCAGGGCGCGCACGCTGTTCAGCGTGGTTTATCAGCCCGCCGAGGACGAGCGGGTTCCGGCGTCGAGGCTGCGCCTGGGCCAGCACGGCGCCACCGTCCCCTAGATTTAGACTAGTTTCTGTCTCGAAAGGCAAGAAAGCCGGAGATTATCGGGGTTTTATGAGGCCTTGTGGCGTGTTGTCTGTTGATCTGTATGTGCGTTTTGTGGCATACATACATCGTGAGCAAGAACGAGACCCCCTCCGAT
>JACPOB010000107.1 GCA_016185145.1 Rhodospirillales bacterium
CGTGCTGGAGCCGTCCTTGCCGGTGCCTTCCTCGCCGAAGCGGCTGCGCCAGTAGTCGGTGAACAGCGCGTCGAGCAGGTCGGGACGCTTGGCGAGGATCGCGTTGTGGATCGCGGGCGTCGAGGCGAGCGTGCTGACGCCGCCCTTCATCGCCTGGCGCACGCACAACAGTCCCACCACGTCGGTGCGGTCGGTGTGGAAGCGCAGGCCGCCGTTGGTCAGCGTGCGGGCGTAGGAGGAGAGGAAGGTGCCGCCCTTCTGGTCCTGGGTCTGGCCGTAGGTGCGGCCGACATGGGCGCCCTCGTCGCGGATGGCGCGCATCAGCTCGCCGCTGCGGTTCTGGAACACCGGCGTGCCGAGATGCGTGCCCAGCCCGAAGTAGATCTTGCGCAGGTCGTTCTCATCGTAGCGATCGACCGGGAAGCCGCGCAGCTTCATGATGCCGACGCCGTTTTCCAGCTCGTCGGCGATGTCGGCCAGCAGCCCGTCGAGGCCCGTCAGCGGGAAATCCTTGCGCGTGATCTGCGACCATTCGAGGCCGGCCTTGTTCACGGCAGCGAGCGCGGCGTCGAGCGCGGCGGTGCCGGAAGCCGGGAAGTCGCGGATCCAGCGCTTGGAATTCTTGATCTCTTCGCCGGTCCACACGCAGGGACCGGTGAGCGGGGTGCGGTTGGTCATGGCCGGACTAATGAGCCTCCCGGGCGGCGCGCGCAAGCAGCATCACCAGGGTCTTGTGCTGGTGGCACCCAGCGATGCCCGGCCGGGTGACCAGCACCGCGGGTAGCCGGCTGCGGTCGGTGCCGGTCACGACCACGCGGTCGATATGCAGGCTGCCGCAGGCTTTGTCGGAGAGCCGCAGCAGGGCGTCGAGGCCGCCGTCCCTGGCAAGAAGATCCGGATCGTCCTCGACGCGCAAGGCGACGATTTCGGGCGTCTCCTTTCGCGAGATGAGCCGGCGCAGGACCGGGCATTCGGCCTGGTCGAGGGCCGGTGCGATGCCCAGCCGCAACTTTCGTCCTCGCAAGCCCGGGGCCGTTGCCTCGGTCGCCTCAGCGATCTCCTCGAAGGCGCGGCGGATCGCCGGCAGGTACTTCTTGCCCTCGGCCGTGAGCGCGATCGACCGCGCCGAGCGGTGGAAGAGCCGAGTGTCGAGCGCGGTCTCCAGGGTCTTCACGAGCTGGCTGACGGCGCTCGGCGTTACGCAGAGTTCATCGGCGGCGCCGCGGAAACTCCTGTGCCGCGCCGCCGCTTCGAAGGCGCGCAATCCGTTGAGGGGTGGGAGTCGATAGGTCATCGCGGTCCTCCTCGCACCCCAGATTAGAAGCCGGGATGGCGGCGCGAGCATCAGGATTTCTATGCCTCGAGCAGCAGATCAGCTGATTTGTCCGCCGCCATGGCCGGCGCGATTGTCGCGGCGACGATGCCGTCCCAGGAGACCGCCATGACCGACGAGATCGCGATCAGCCATCTGCAGCGGCGCAAGATCGAGGGCCGCGTGCTCATTCCCTTCATTGACGCCTGCCGCGAGAAATTCGGCGAGGGGCCGACTCGCGAGCTGGTCGTCGCCGCGATCCGGTCTCACGCCACGGCCGATGGCGCGCACTGGGCCGGGATGTTCGGCGCCGACATCGAGGGCCTGCGGCGTGTCGCCGAGGAATTGTGGGCGGGCGGCGGCGGCATGGATGTCGAGGTCATCGACCAGTCGGCCGATCGCCTCGACTTCAACGTGACGCGTTGCCGTTACGCCGAATTCTACAAGGAGCTCGGCCTCGCCGAACTCGGCTCCCTGATCCATTGCAGCCGGGACCATGCGATGGTCGAAGGCTTCAACGACGGGCTCGAGCTCGCGCGCAGCCAGACGATCATGGCCGGCGCCAGCTGCTGCGACTTCCGCTTCCGGAGGAAGGCATGAGCGGCCTGCTCGATGACTATCTGGTCGATCCCGAGGTCTCTCTCCTCGACAAGACGCGCATGCAGGCCCAGGTTCTGGTGCCGGTGTTGCGCGCCTTGCGGACCGAGCTGGGCAGGGAGCGTGCCGATGCCGTCGTGAAGCAGGCGTTACGCGACTGGTCCAGGCAGCTCTTCGCCGCGATCGCCGACGGCATCGAGGGCGGCCCGCGGCGCAGATGGGCGGCCCTTCAAAAGGTCTTCGGCGAGGTCTCCGGCCGCGAGGTCGAATTCGAGATCGGGCGCCGCGACGAGGAGGCGCTCGACATCGACGTCACGCGCTGCCGCTTCGCCGAATTCTTCCGCGCGTTGGGCGAGCCCGAGCTCGGCGCGCTGCTGATCTGCGCCGCCGATTTCGACATCGCGGCGGTCGGCGACGGTGCGGTGGACCTCGATCGCGCCCAGACGATCATGCAAGGCGCGCCAAGCTGCACCTTCCGCTACCGGTTCGCGCCGCGGTGAGTCACGGCTTGTCACCCCGGGCGGAGCGCCTGGCCTGAGCGAAGCCGAAGGGAGCGGCCTTTGGCCGTTGAAAGCAGTGCTGGCATCCGGGTCCAGCGACACAACGAATGGCATGCTCGCCGGTTCGACCCGCCAGATAGGGGCCTGCTATGGCACGCAAAAATTCGCGAAAACGAAAATTGGCGATATTGACCATAGTTCTTGCCTGATTGGCACTTAAGTTATATTGTCGGGTCCCGTTGCGTTGCTTACCCGCGTTCCCGCTCTATTCATCGTTGATCCGATCGTGTGCCAGACCGCTCCTGCCCGGGAGCCGGTCATCCCGTCCTGCATTCAGCCGGACGGGAGCGATGATCTTCCGAAAGGGGTGCAGTCCAGCGGAGGGCCTGCAGAAAATGCATAAAATGCAGAAAATCCAAAAGCGGCATGAATTCAATGGTTTGGCGGACATCGGCCGACCTGCCAAAAATATGCAAAAAATGCAGAAATTCACGAGCGAGGCGACTGCAGTGCATGCGCCGCTCGGCAAGACCCCGAGAGGTGCTGCACGCGTGACGAGACATCAGCGCAACGCCTTGCGCATGTTGATCGAGGTCGGATGGTCGAAGCCCTCGTGCGCCTCGCGCGAGGTCTCGACATAACCCATCGACGAGAACAGCTGCTGGTTCTCGACCAGCACGACGCGAACGCCCAGCCGGACGCCGGCGAGCTCGCGGCGCCGCGCCTCGTCCTCGACCGCCTCGACCAGGCGGCGGGCGATGCCTTCGCCGCGCGCCGCGGGCACGACCGAGAGGCGGCCGAAATAGAGATCGTCCTCCTCCAGCTTCACCATGACACAGCCGATCATGCGACCGTTCCGCTCCGCGACGATGGCGCCGGACTCGCGCGCCAGCTCGGCGGCGATGCCCTCGGCGGTCTCGCGGAAGGCGCCGGACTCGGGTTCGAGCTTGCCGCGATACTGCTCGAAGGAGGCGGCGATGGTGGCGGCGATGGCCGCTGCGTCGGCGGCCGTCGCGGCGCGCAGGACAAGGGTGTTGCTCATGGTCGTTCTCGCGTAGGCTTGCTCGCCGTATTAGGTGGGGAAAAGCCAATGGGTTACCAGACCATCGAGGTGCGAAAGCTCACACCCGCGATCGGCGCTGAGATCTTCGGCGTCGATCTCGCCCGGCCGCTCGGCAATCAGGTCTTCCAGGAGATCCATGACGCATTGATGGACAATCTGGTGATCTTTTTCCGCGACCAGGAGCTGACGCACGAGCAGCACAAGGCGTTCGGCCGCCGCTTCGGCGAGCTGCATATCCATCCGACGTCGATCCGCACCGAGCAGGAGCATCCCGAGATCCTGGTCATCAAGGCCGACGAGCATTCCAAGTTCGTGGCCGGCGAGGAATGGCACTCCGACGTCTCGTGCGATCCCGAGCCGCCGATGGGCAGCATCCTCTACATGAAGCAGCTGCCGCCGGACGGCGGCGGCAACACGCTGTTCGCCAACATGTACCGCGCCTACGACACGCTCTCGGCCCCGATCCAGCGCCTGTGCGAGGGGCTGATCGCCGTCCATGACGGCGCGCAGGTCTATGGCGGACGCTTCGGCCAGAAGCCGAAGGAGGGCGGCTTCCCGAGGAACGAGCATCCGGTGGTGCGCACGCATCCGGTGACCGGCCGCAAGGCGCTGTACGTCAACCGCAACTTCACGACGCACATCGTCGGCCTGCGCAAGAGCGAAAGCGATGCGCTGCTGGAGATGCTCTATCGCCACAGCGAGACGCCGGAGTTTCAGTGCCGCTTCGCCTGGCAACCCAACTCGATCGCCTTCTGGGACAATCGAGCCGCCATGCATCACGCGATGTGGGACTACTTCCCGCACAAGCGGCTGGGCTACCGCGTGACTGTCAAAGGCGACAAGCCGTTTTATCGCGCATAGGGAAAGACATGGCGCTCATCACATATCTTACGCGCATCCAGTTCGATTTCGGGGCGCTGAAGCTTCTGGAAGCCGAGCTGCGGCTTCTCGGCATCCGCCGGCCACTGATCGTGACCGACAAGGGCGTGATCGCGGCGGGGCTGTGGGCCAAGGTCAAGGAGCAGCTTCCGGGCAACATGCCGATCACGATCTATGACGGCACGCCGGAGAATCCGACGGAAGCCGCGATGCGCGATGCGTTGAAGATCTACAAGGAAGAAGGCTGCGACGGCATCGTCGCCATCGGCGGCGGATCGCCCATGGACCTCGCCAAGGCGGTCGGCCTGATGGCGACCCATCCCGGTCCCTCGCTGCAGCCCTATTCCTTCGTCGAGGGCGGCGCCGGCAAGATCACCGCGGCAGTGGCGCCGATCGTCGCCATTCCCACGACGTCGGGCACCGGCAGCGAGGTCAGCCGCGGCGGCGTCATCATCATGGATTCCGGCCGCAAGCTCGCCATCGGTAGCCCGCACCTGATCCCTCGGCTGGCGCTGATCGATCCCGAGCTCACCATCGGCCTGCCGCCGCATCTGACGGCCGGCACCGGCATGGACGCCTTCACCCACAACATCGAATGCTTCCTGTCGAACGCCGTGAATCCGCCGGCCGATTCGATCGCGCTCGATGGATTGGAGAAGGCCTGGACCTATGTCGAGCGGGCGACCAAGGACGGCTCGGACCGCGAGGCGCGCTACAACATGGCGATGGCCGCCATGGAGGGTGCGATGGTGTTCCAGAAGGGCCTGGGCGCGGTGCACGCGCTCAGCCATCCGACCGGCGGCCTCAAGGGCTATCGCCTGCATCACGGCACGCTGAACGCGGTCTATCTGCCGGCGGTCCTGCGCTTCAACGAGCCGGCGGTCGGCGAGAAATATCGGAAGGTCGCGCAGGTCATGGGCCTGCCGGCGAGCGAAGCCAACGCGGCAGGCGTGGCCAACGCCGTCGCCGCGCTCAATGCGCGACTCGGTATTCCCAAGGGTCTCGGCGCGATGGGGCTGGCGCAGGACACCGTCGAGAAGATCGCCGACGGCGCCCTCGGCGATCACTGCCACCAGTCGACACCGCGCCAGCCGTCCAAGGCTGAGTACGTGCAGCTGATCGAGGAGAGCTGGGGTTGAGTCTTCCGGACCGCGCGCCTCCAGCGCGCGCCAGATCATGAGCGCGGCGGAGGCGCGCGGTCCGAATGAAAGTGAAGGACAAGGTCTGCGTCGTCACTGGCGCCGCTGGCGGCATCGGCGAGGCGATTGCGCGGCGCTACGCCAAGGAAGGCGCCAAGGGCGTGGTCGTTGCCGACCGCGATGCCGATCGGCTGAAGGCGGTGGCCGACGCCATCAAGGGCATCGCCGTCGCCTGCGACGTCGCCAAGGAGAGCGACATAAAGAGGCTGATCGCGGAAGCGCAGCGGCACTACGGCCCGGTCGACATCTTCTTCTCCAACGCCGGCATCGGCCGCGGCGGCCATGAGGACGCGACCGACAAGGACTGGGCCGACAGCTGGGCCATCCATGTCATGAGCCACGTCTACGCTGCGCGCGCCCTGGTGCCGGCCATGCTCGAGCGCAAGTCGGGCTATCTCCTGAACACCGCCAGCGCGGCGGGCCTGCTGGCCTCGATGGGGTCGGCGCCCTACGGCGTCACCAAGCACGCGGCCGTGGCGCTGGCCGAGCATCTTTCCATCCAGTACGGCGATCGCGGCGTCTCGGTCTCGGTGCTCTGCCCGCAGGCCGTCGACACCAACATGCTGCGCATGGCGGGCGCAGGCGCGGCCTCGGTCGACGGCGTGCTTAACACCGATGCCGTCGCCCAGACCGTGATCGAGGCGATGGACGAGGAGCGCTTCCTCATCCTGCCGCACCCCGAGGTGAAGGAGTACATGGCGCGCAAGCTCGATCGCGACCGCTGGCTGCGCGGCATGCGCCGCCTGCGCGACAAGACCGGCGAAGGCCAGGATCGGGGTAGGGGCCGCCGCGCATGAGGAAGAAGGTCGATCTCTGGCTCGACCTGCGTAGCCCATATTCCTTCCTCGCGAAGGACCCTGCGTACGAGCTCGAGCGCGAGTTCGAGGCCGAGCTTCAGCTGCGGCCGTTCGGCCTCGACATCATGGGCACGGTCGACCTCAACGATCCCGAGGCCGTGGCGCGCGGCATGCGCCGGATAAAATATCTCTATGCCGATGCCCGCCGCTTCGCCAACCCGCGCGGCATCACCCTGCTGGGCCCGAAGAAGATCTTCGACCAGACGCTGGTCCATCTCGCCTGGCTCTATGCCGACAAGAGCGGCCACGGCCGTTCGGTGATCGACCTCGCCTATCCGCGCTTCTTCAAGCGCAAGCTCGACTACGAAGACCGCGCCGCGGTCATGGGCCTGCTGACCGATGCCGGCGTCGATACCGCGGGCTTCGACGCCTTTGCCGAGGGCGAGGGCCCGGCAGAGCTGAAGCGTCATCAGCAGGAAGCCGAGCAGCAGGGCGTGTTCGCCGTGCCGACCTTCGTCGTCGACGGCGAGCTGTTCTGGGGTCAGGACCGCATCGACTTCGTGCGCGCCAAGCTCGGCGCCTGATCAGGCGAGAGGGCCGACTCGATGTTCCTGGCCCTGCAGGCTCTCTTTGATTGACGGACTGGCGAGGATCGACCAAGGTTCGCGCCTCATGAAGCGACAGACCCTTCGACTTAAGCGCTGATCCCGCTCCGGCCCTCCCGGACCGCGGATCGCCTGTCGTCGTGTCCGGTTCGTCTCGAGAAGTCGCTTCAATGATCCCCTACATAACGTCCTTGTTCGCCGGTGTCGGTCTGTGGACTGCAATCGGCGTCACCCTGATCGCCGGCCTGATGCGCGGCTTCGCCGGTTTCGGCTCGGCCATGCTGATGGCGCCGATCTTCGCCATCCTGTTCGGCTCGGCCGAGATGGTGGTGACCGTGGTGGCGATCGAGCTGGTGGTTTCCCTGCAGCTCTTCCCGCAGGTCCGCCGGCACGCCGACTGGAAGGTGCTGACGCCCATGAGCATTGCCGCCTGTGCCGCGATGCCGCTCGGCGTCTGGCTGCTGGCGAGCGTCGACAAGAACACCATCGTGACGGCAGTGTCGGCCGTCATCGTGGCCTTCGTCGTGCTGATGTGGACCGGCTGGAAATACACCGGCCGCCGTTCGACGGCGGCCACCGTCGCGGTCGGCGCGGTGTCGGGCGCCATGATGGCCACCACCAGCGTCGGCGGGCCGCCGGTGCTGCTCTACCTGCTGTCGGGCAACGATCCGCCGCAGGTCAACCGGGCCAACATCGTCACCTACTATTTCCTGACGCAGTTCCTGCTGATCGTGATCGTGCTGGCGACGGGGGTCGCGGGCGTCGATGCGCTGGCCCGCGCCGTGGTCCTGTTCCCGGTCATGGTGGTGGGCGCATGGGTGGGCGGGCGGGCCTTCCATGGCCTGGCGAGCGAGCGGCTCTATCGCAACGTGGCGCTCGCCATCCTGTTCGCCACCGGCCTGTTCGGCCTGCTGCGCGGCTGGCTGTTCTGATATCATCGGCCTGCCCTGGAGGAGGAGTTTCCATGCGTTTCGTCACCTGCGTTTTCGGCTTGGCCCTGGTCCCGGCGCTCGCAACCGGCGCCCAGGCGCAGGATGCGTTCCTGCAGGCCTGCATGAAGACCACGCCGCAGCAGATGTGCGAGTGCATTTCCTCCAAGCTCCCGGCCGACAAGCGCCAGGCCGCCATCGAAGGCCTGCAGAAGTCCAACGCCGCCGTGGCGCCCGGCGGCAACCTGCTCGATCCCTCCAATCTCACCCAGGAGCAGATGCAGGGCCTGGATGCCGTGGTCATCGCCCAGGCCAACTGCAACCCCTGACCATCCGCCTCTTGTTCCTCTCCCCCGCTAGGGGGGAGGCTAGGAGAGGGGGCTTCGACAGCTCGTGCAACTCCCTCGCCTTTTCCGGGTCCTCTACGGTGCGAAAAAACTCAGTGCAAATTGTCCGACTGCACCGCAGTTGTTGACAAGAAGAAGCACCTCAGTTATGTTGGGTTTTGCCGCCGCCCCCAGCGCGTCGTCCGTTCTATGCATCGTTCATCCGACACCTTGGTGCGCGCCCGGCCGGCGACGCGGTCCTGCCGCGCGCCACATCGTCCTCCCCGTCGGCGGGCATCCCGAGGCAAAACCGCCGGCGAAAGGGGAGAGGCGCGTGAACGATATGCCCGCACCCGAGCTGACGATCAGAGATTGTGGCAGGCGACCTGCCGGCCGTCGCCGACATCGACCAGCGGTGGCGAGATCTCGGCGCACACCGCGCTCTCGCGCGGGCAGCGGCCGCACAGCCGGCAGCCCGGCGGCGGATCGATCGGCGTCGACACCTCGCCCTGCAGGGTGAGCCTGGGCGGGGGCCTGGCCGGATCGGCCTCGGGAACCGCCGCCAGGAGGGCCTTGGTGTAGGGATGCAGGGGAGTGTCGAACAGTGCCGCCGCCGGTCCCGTCTCGACGATCTTGCCGACATACATCACGGCCACGCGGTCGCTGATGTGGCGGATGACGCTGAGATCGTGGGCGATGAAGAGGTAGGTCAGCCCGAATTCCTTCTGCAGCTCGCGGAACAGGTTCAGGATCTGCGCCTGGATCGAGACGTCGAGCGCCGATACCGGCTCGTCGCCGATCACCAGCTCGGGATCGACCGACAGGGCGCGGGCGATGGCGATGCGCTGGCGCTGGCCGCCGGAGAATTCGTGCGGGTAGCGGTCGATGTGCTCGATGCCGAGCCCAACGCGGCGCAGCAGCTCCAGCACCTTCTCGCGCTTCTCGGCCCATGAGCGCGCGAGCCCATGGATCTCCATCGGGCGGCTCAGGATGTGCATGATCGTCTTGCGCGGATTGAGAGAGCTGTAGGGGTCCTGGAAGACCAGCTGGACCTCCTTGCGCGCCTCCTTCATGCGCGTGCGCGAAAAGGCCAGCAGGTCCTCGCCCTTCAGCGTCACTTCTCCGGCGGTGGGCTCGATCAGCCGCGTCACCAGTCGCGCCGTCGTCGACTTGCCGCAACCGCTTTCGCCCACCAGGCCCAGCGTCTCGCCGCGCCGGATGTGGAAGTCGATGCCGTCGACCGCCTTCAGGACCTGGCTCTTCTCGCCGGCGAGCTTGGAGTAGATGTCGCCGTGCAGCGTGAAGTGCTTGGTCAGGCCCTTTACCTGCAGCAGCGCGTCGCCGGCGGTCATGCCATTCCCCGATCATGCAGATGGCAGGCCGCGAGATGGCCCGGCGCGATCTCCTTGAGCCGCGGGATCTCGCGGCGGCAGACGTCCATGGCGTGGGCGCAGCGCGGATGGAACTTACAGCCCGACGGCGGCTCCATCATGTTGCACACCGAGCCGGCGATCGGCGTCAGGTACCTGGCCTGGCCGTCGAGCCGCGGGATCGAATTCAGCAAGCCCACGGTGTAGGGATGCTGCGGGCGCGCGAAGATCTCGCGCTTGTCGCCGAGCTCGACGATGTGGGAGGCGTACATCACGCCGACGCGGTCGCAGGCATGGGCGACGACGCCGAGATTGTGGGTGATGAACAGCAGCGACATGCCCAGGCGCTCGATCATGCCGGTGATCAGCTCGAGGATGGTGGCCTGGATGGTGACGTCGAGCGCCGTCGTCGGCTCGTCGGCGATCAGGAAGGATGGACTGCAGCTCAGCGCCATCGCCAGCATGACGCGCTGGCGCATGCCGCCGGAGAATTCGTGGACGTAGGAGTCGAGCCGCTTCTGCGGCGAGGGGATGCCGACCAGTGACAGCAGCTCGACGACCCGCTCGCGCGCCTCGGCCCTGGAGAGGCCGAGGTTGGTGCGTAGCGCATCGGAGATCTGGTCGCACACGGTGAACACCGGGTTCAGCGCGCTCATCGGTTCCTGGAAGACCATGGCGATGCGCCGGCCGCGCAGCGCGCGCATCTCGGCGTCGGTCTTGTCCAGGATGTCGGCGCCCTCGAACAGGATGCGGCCGCGCGGGATCTCGCCCGGCGGGTCGGGGATCAGACGCATGATCGCCTTGGCGGTCACCGACTTGCCCGATCCCGATTCGCCCACCAGGCCGAAGGTCTGGCCGCGCTCGATCGCGAAGGATACGCCGTCGACCGCGGTGAGATCGCCGCGCCTCAAGTGGAAGCGCACCGTGAGATCGTCGAGCTGGAGGACGGTCTCGGCCATCTCAACGCTCCGCCAGTCGTGGATCGAGGATGTCGCGCAGCCCGTCGCCGAACAGGTTGAAGGCGAGCACCGTGTAGCAGATGGCAAGGCCCGGGAAGGCGGCGATCAGGGGCGCCGTCTCCATGTAGTCGCGGGCGGCGGCGAGGTCGGAACCCCAGTCGGGGGTCGGCGGCGGCGTGCCCAGCCCCAGGAACGACAGCGCCGCCACGATCAGGATGACGTAGCCCAGCCTCACCGTCGCGTTGACGATCAGCGGCGAGACGATGTTGGGCAGGATCTGGCGCAGCGCGATGGCAAGGCTGCCGTCGCCCACGGCGCGCGACGCTTCGACGTATTCCTTCTGCTTCTCGACCAGCACCGAGCTGCGCGACAGGCGCGCCACCTCCGGCATGAAGGCAAAGCCCAGGGCGAAGATCAGCACCATGTCGTTGTAGATGCCCTCCATCTTCCATTCCCGGGCGAGGGTGACGATCAGCAGGTAGAGGAGGAGGCCGGGAAAGGCTAAAAGCCCGTCGACGAAGCGCATGGCCACGGTGTCGACCTTGCCGCCGAAATAACCTGACAGCACGCCATAGGGGATGCCGAGGCAGAGGCCGAAGGTGACCGCGAGGATGGCGATGGTCACCAGCCGCCGGCCGCCCCACAGCAGGCGCGAGTAGATGTCGCGGCCCATGCGGTCGGTGCCCAGCAGGTGCTTCTCGGAGGGCGGCTGCAGGCGCTCGCGGTAGTTCTGCTTGATCGGGTCGTAGGTGGTGATCCAGGGCGTGGCGATGCAGGCGCCGAACAGCAGCACCAGCATGACCGCGCCGATCGAGGCGGTGCGGCTCTTGCGCAGCTCGTGCCAGGCATTGCCCAGCGCCGCGCGCCAGCGCGCGAGGCGGCCGCCGAAGGTCGGTGCGCGGATCGCCTCGAGGTCGGCGAACTTGCGGGCTTCGAGCTCGGTCATGATACGCCCCCTAGCCCAGCTTCACGCGCGGATTGAGCAGCCGGTAGGTGAGGTCGACCAGCAGGTTCATGACGACGACGATGCAGCCCAGCACCAGCACGCCCGCCTGGACCAGCGGATAGTCGCGCTGCAGGATGGCCTCGAAGATCGCCCGCCCGATGCCGGGCCAGGCGAAGATCGATTCCAGCACCACCGTGCCACCCAGGAGGTTGGTGAGCTGCAGGCCGCTGATGGTGATGGTCGGGATCATGGCGTTGCGCAGCGTGTACTTGAAGATGACCTTGCGTTCGCTCAGGCCGACCGAGCGCGCGGTGTCGACGTACTCCTTGTTCATCTCGTCGAGCATGGAGGAGCGCGTGAGCCGGGTGGTGTAGGCGGCCTGGCGGAAGCCGACCGCGGCCGCCGGCAGGATCAGGAACTTCAGGCTGGCCCACGGATCCTCGAACGGATTGGCGAAGCCGGAGGAGGGCAGCCAGCCGAGATAGAGCGAGAAGAACAGCACGCAGAGGATCGCGAACCAGAACTCGGGGATCGAGATGCCGATCAGCGAGGTGACCTGCGCGGTGTAGTCGATCGGCGTGTTGCGCTTGACGGCGGCGATCGTGCCGAGCGGCACGGCGATCAGCATCGACAGCGATATGCCGACGACCGCGAGATAGACGGTGGCCGGTATGCCCGTCATCAGCTCGACCGCGACGGGCCGGCGCGTCACCAGCGAAATGCCGAAATCGCCCTGGACGGCGCGGAACAGCCACTTGGCGTAGCGGATGTAGACCGGCTGATCGAGCCCGTACTCCCTCTCGAGGATCTTGCGTACCGCGGGGTCGTTGACGCCTTCGTTGCCGACCAGCGTGTCGATGATGTTGCCGGGCAGCATTTCGACGAAGGTGAAGACGACGAGCGTCAGTACGAACAGCACGGGCACGAGGTAGGCGACGCGACGGATGATGTAGGCGAGCATCGGAGGGACCTTTCATGGTCTCCCGGACCGCGAGCCTCCGGCCCGCTCATGAGCAAGAGCGAGCCGGAGGCTCGCGGTCCAGAAGAACGCCTAGCTTTCCATCCATGCCGTCCGCATGCCGCCGCCGGCATACTGGAACGGTCCCGTGAAGGCGGGCTTGTAGCCCTTCAGCTTCTTCGTGCCGGCCTGCATCAGCGAGACGAAGTGCGTGTAGACCAGTGGCAGGTCCTGGTTCACGATCGAATCGACGTCGGCATACATCTGCCGGCGCTTGTCCTTGTCGCGCTCCCGCGCGGCAGCAATGATCAGCTGGTCGACCTTCTCGTTGACGTAGCCGATGCGCCGCTTGGTCTCCGGCGCCGTCGACAGGATGTTGCGCGAGTACCAGCCGTCCGGGTCTATGCGGTAGCTGTTGGCCGTCGAGTCGATGTCGAAGGCCGCCTTGTTGTACTTGTCCTGCACCACGGGCGTCGGGTGGATCTCGAAGGTCACGTTGAAGCCCGCGTCTTTCAGCATGGCGTGCACCAGCTCGCCCGACTGCTGCATGTAGGGGAAGGAATCGTTGGCGATGATCAGGAGCTTGGCGTCGCCGTCCTTGGCCTTCTTGCGCAGCGCCTTGGCCTTGTCGGGGTCGTAGGCCGGCCACGGCTTGATGTCCTTGCCGTACCACGGGCTCGACTTGCTGTAGAAGCCCTTGGCGACCTCGCCCTGCTTGTTGAACACCGCCTCGTGGATGCCCTCATGATCGATGGCATGCGCCGCCGCCGTGCGCAGCAGGTGCGCGTCGGGATTGTCCTTGGCCGAGAACGGCCCGCTCCTGAGGTTGAAGGTGACCATGGCCGTGCCGACCTGGGGCACCGGATAGGTGTCGTAGGTCCTGCCGTAGTCCTTGATGAAGGAGGGCGCATCGGCGTAGGCGACGTTGTCGATCAGGTCGAGCTCGCCGGCGCGCAGCGCCGTCAGGCGCACGCGGTCCTCCTTCTTGGGCCGGCCGATCAGCCCGTCGAGATAAGGCAAGGTGTTGCCTTCGGCATCGGTCTCCCAGAAGTTCTCGAAGCGCACCAGCTCGCAGATGTCGAAGCGCTTCCATGATTTGAACTTGAACGGCCCGCAGCCCGCCGGCGCGGTGTCGGCCTTGTCGACGGCGCCGGGCGCGATCAGGTTCACCGGGTAGTAGACGAGGTTGGAATCGAAGGCGGCACTCGGCTCCTTCAGGTGGACCTGGACGATCCACTTGTCGTCCACCGTGACGCGCTCGACGTCGATCAGGGCCGAGCGGTTGAAGGAATGGCCGATCTTGGGGTCGAGGATGCGCTCGAGGTTCCACTTCACGGCGTTGGCGTCGATCGTCTCGCCGTTGTGGAACTCCGCGCCGCGGCGGAGCTTGAAGGTCCAGGTCCTGAGGTCCTGCGAGGGCTCCCATTCGGTGGCGATGGCGGGAACGATGTTCATGCCCGCATCGAAGTCGAGCAGTCCGCCGGTCGTGCCGGCGAGCGGCTGGGAGACGAAATAGATGAAGTTGCGATGGGTATCGAGACCGACCGAGTCGTCTCTGGTGCCGAAACGCACCGTGCCGCCGCGCTTTGGACTGCGCTTGCGTTCGGCCCGGGCATGGCCGGGCAGACCACCCGCGAGTGCGGCACCTGCCAGCGCCGTCGTCGCGGTAAGGAACTCACGCCTTGTACTTTCGGGACCCTTCTTGTTCGCTTCGTCGCTCATGACGCCGCCTCCCAGATCGGTTTGTTTGGGCCGAAGTTGGCTATATGTGGATGAAACGCTTACTCGATCGGCAGACTCCTCAACGGTTCACGCGTAGGACTTCGGTCGCCAACGGGACAAACCTACTGGTACGCGGTGCAAAACAGCGTGCCGTCATTCCTGGTGAAGGTCAACGCGTCGCCGAACGACGGGGAGGGAAAGGTCCGACGATTTTGCAGTTTCCGGCCGGCTCTAGTATCCTACGAGGCACGCCTCACTCGAACGCCGGGGAGACAGATGTGACACGCACTTGGTTCAGCGTTATCGCCATCGGCGCCCTGGCTGCGGCCTGCGCAGAGCCCAATCCACCGCCGCCCGCTCCGCCGGCAACGGCTCCGGCAGCGGCTGCTCCGGCAGCGACCGGCGTGCAGCCCGCCGATGCCGCCACTTCACTGCAGGACCCGCCAGGGCTTCCGCCGGGCCCGATCGTGGGCGCCATGCCGCCGTCGACGATGAATGCGAATCCGTCGGGTACGCCGGCGTACGTCATCCACCCGGGCGATCCGGCTGGTCGGCAGCTTCCCCGTCCGGGCGGCGCCCCGGCGTTCTAGCCTGCACTGCAAAGCAAAACGGCGCGCATCGCTGCGCGCCGTTTGTCCCGATTGGTCGGAGTGAGAGGATTCGAACCTCCGGCCCCTAGCTCCCGAAGCTAGTGCTCTACCAGGCTGAGCTACACTCCGTCAGAAACGGAGGCATCCCGCTCGGGAGGCGGGGTTATAACCGTGCCCCCTCATGGTCGCAAGGCCCGCGGAGCCTCGCTATAGTGCGGCGTTTTTCGGGATTTCGCGGGGGACCTGCATGGCGAGGAAGAAGCGGCTCAAGATCGCCCTGATCGGCTATGGCGCCATCAGCCAGACGCTGCTCGATCTGTTCCGCGAGAAGAAGCCGCCCATCGACGTCGTCGGCGTGCTGGTCCGCCCGGGCCGCGCCAAGGAGGCGCAGAAGAAGGTCGGCCGCAAGGTCGTGGTCGTCGAGACGTTGAAGGAGCTGCTCAAGCTCAAGCCCGGCGTCGTCGTCGAGGCGGCGAGCCA
The DNA here is from genome assembly GCA_016185145.1 of Rhodospirillales bacterium. Lineage (GTDB taxonomy): Bacteria > Pseudomonadota > Alphaproteobacteria > Reyranellales > Reyranellaceae > Reyranella. Next base: position 15,233 of record JACPOB010000107.1, read on the forward strand.
GCAGGCGGTGCGCGACTGGGGCGAGGCCATCCTGAAGAAGGGGATCGACTTCATGGTGATCGCCACCGGCGCCTACGGCGATCCCAAGCTCTACAAGAAGCACATCAAGGCTGCCGAGAAGAGCGGCGCCAGGTTGCGCCTGCCGTCGGGCGCCATCGCCGGCCTCGACGGGCTCCTGGCCATGCGGCTGGGCAAGCTCGAGCGGGTGAAGTACGTGTCGATCAAGCCGCCGCATGCCTGGAACGGCACGCCGGCCGAAACCGAGTTCGACCTGCCGTCGATCAGGGAGCCGACCGTGATCTTCCGCGGCAAGCCCGCCGACGCCGGCCGACTCTATCCCAAGAACGCCAATCTCGCGGTCACCGTGGCGCTGTGCGGCGCGGGCCTGCAGCACACCGACATCGAGCTGGTAGCCGATCCCACCTTGCCGGCCGGCACCAATGCCAGCCGCCTGGAAGTCGTGAGCGATTCGGGCGAGCTCAAGATGGAGCGGCTGGGCCTCGCCATGCCCGACAATCCCAAGACCGGCGTGCTGACCGCGCTCACCATGGCCGACGACCTGATGAAGATCGTCCGCGCCAGCGACTGGTGATCGTCAGCGGTAGCTGATGATCTCGTATTCGATGCCGTCGGGATCCAGGAAGTAGAAGCGGCGGCCCGGGTCATAGCTGCCGTGGTTGAACGGCTTCAGGCCGGCGGCGACGACGCGGGCTTCGGTGGCGGCGAGATCGTCGACCTCGATGCCGATATGGTTGAGGGGCCGGCCCTTGGCGAAGTCCTCGGCGGTGTACGCAACATCGTGGCCGGTATAGAGCGCGATGTAGTGCTCCTGCGATCCGATATGGATTGTGCGGCCGCCGTCGCGCGCCGGGCCCTGCCAGCGGACCTGCCAGTCGAACAGCTCCTCCATCAGCCGGGCGGCGCGTTCGGGGTTCGAGACGGTGACGTTCACATGCTCGATGCGGGGTGTGGACATGTCGGCAACCTCCTTTAGCTTGCCAAGGCTACGACCTAAAGTTAACTTTAGGTCAAGAATTGGACGGAGATTTTCCTGCCCCAATCCGCGCATCTGACCATCGGCGAGCTGGCCCGGCGCACCGGCATGTCGGTGTCGGCGATCCGCTTCTATGAAGCGCGCGGCCTGGTGCGGGCGGTGCGCACGGCAGGCAATCAGCGCCGGTTCATGCGCTCGGACATCCGGCGCCTGTCATTCGCCCTGATCGCCCAGCAGCTCGGCCTGACCCTGGCGGAGATCGAAGCCGAGCTGTCGCTGCTGCCGCAGGGGCGTGCGCCCAACCGCCAGGACTGGCTGGCGATCAGCGAGCGCATCCGCGGCGCCCTGCAGGCGCGGATCGCCATGCTGGAAAAGACGCGCGACCTGCTCGACGGCTGCATCGGCTGCGGCTGCCTCTCGCTCGACAAGTGCCGCCTCTACAACCCGAACGACCGCGCGGCCCGAGCCGGAGCCGGACCGCGTTTCCTGCTGGGCGATCGGGCCCAGGATTTCGAGGATTAGTCCCTCAAGGGACCGCGGGCACGTTAACGCGGTCCGCCGTGGCGATGGCCCATCATGCCGCCCATTGGGCGCGGCCGGTCGAGCGCCGCCTTCTGCTCGGGCGACAGGGTGTCGTAGAGCGCCACGAGGCTGGGCTTCACCGCCTCGATGCGCTCGACGCGCGCCTTCATGTAGGCCTCTTCCATGCCCAGCCGATCGACGTAGTTCGGTCGCTCCTTCATCTCCGACGGCAGCGCATTGCAGCGCGCCGTGTCCTTGACGTCGGCGGCGTCCGACGCCTTGGCGAAGGCATCCCAGGCCGCCATCTGGTCGGGCTTCAGGTCGAGCTTGATCTTGAGATAGGTGCGGTTGCCGGCGCGGCGGGCAACGCGGTCGAGGCAAAATGCCTTGGGATTGAAGGCCGCGCGGTCGCGCCGGTCGGGGCCGGCGGCGGGGGGTGCCGGCGGCGTGGCCTGGGCCAACTCGAGCAGATCGTCGTCCAAAACGCTGCCGACGGCCGCCGAAGCAGGCATCGCCAGGACAAGGCCGGCCATCAGCGCGACAATCGGAGCAGAAGGGGCGGCGGCCAGAAGGAGGGGGCGGCGGAACGACATCGTTGGACCTCACCGGATTACGCGGGATGCAACGATGATACGCGCGCTCCGCGGCCGGCGTGCCCGGTTGATGTGTTAAGTTATGTAAAGTTTGGGACCGTCATTTGCGTCGATAGGCGCGGACGGCGTTCAGTCCCACCCAGCCGGCGGCGGCGAGAAGCAGGAGGCTGACGATGCTCTCGGCTCGGGCAGTTTCCGGGTCCTCGGTTGGCGTCGTGAACACGGCTACGGCGACAGCGACGATCAATGCGGCAGTCAGCGCGTAGCCACCGGTCTTGACCAGGCGTGACCTGCTGGTCGTTGCAATCGTAAGGCCGACGATGATCGCCAGGCCGCCCGCCATCAGGGCCACCATTTGCAAAGTAGAGATATTCATTCGGCCCGGCTCCCCTCATCTCCCGGTATCGTACAGCTATGCAGAGTTGGGCCGAAGCTCGGCAAACCAGCGCGCGAAACGCTCGCGCTCGGCCTGGGTCATGTGCAGGCCTTCCTTGGTCCGCCGCCACAGCACGTCCTCGGCCTCGACCGCCCATTCGTCGCGTACCAGGTAACGTACCTCGAGCTCGTAGAGATGGCCGCCGAAATGCTGGCCGAGATCGGCCACGGTCTTGACCTCTTCCAGCAGATCGTCGATGGCCACCCCGTGCCGCCGCGTCAGCACGCGCAGCAGCTCCTTGGGCAGGCCGGGCTTCACCACGGCCGCCGAGTTCACGAAGTTGTCGAAGGCCTGCTCGAAGGTCGGCGCATCGGCGAGCTCGCCGCCAGCCAGCGCCCGGCCGGCCGTCCATTCCACGCCCATGTGCGGATAGTATGGCGCCAGATCGCGCAAGGCGTGCTCGGCCAGCCGCCGGTAGGTCGTGATCTTGCCGCCGAACACCGACAGCAGCGGCGCCGTCCCCACCGCGCCATCGATTTCGAGGTGATAGTCGCGCGTCACCGCCGAGGGATTGTCGTCGCCGTCGTCGAACAATGGGCGCACGCCGGAATAGGTCCACACAACGTCGGCCGGCCGCACCGGCTTTGCCATGTAGTAGCTCGCGATCTCGCAGAGATAGTCGATCTCTTCCTGGGTGCAGACGGGCTTCTTGTCGCTCGATTCGACGGGGATGTCGGTGGTGCCGATCACGGAGAAGGAGCGCTCGTAGGGGATGATGAAGACGATGCGCCCGTCCTTGTTCTGCAGGATGAAGGCGTGATCGCCGTCGTAGAGTCGCGGCACGATGATATGGCTGCCCTTGATCAGGCGCACGCGCTTGTTGGTCCTGATCGGCGTCTGCTCGTCGAGGAAGTGCTTCACCCAGGGTCCGGTCGCATTGACCAGGCCGCGCGCTTGCAGCTTCACCGTGGCGCCGTCGGGCGCGCTGAGCTCGATGTTCCACAGCTTGCCGTCGTCGCTGCGCCGTGCCGATGTGCAGCGATGGCGGGAGAAGATGCGCGCGCCCATCCCGCGCGCCGACATGAGGTTGGCGATCACTAGCCGGGCGTCGTCGACCCAGGCGTCGGAATAGACGAAGCCGTTCTTGAAATATGCTTTCAGCCCGGCGCCGAACTTCGAGCTCGGCAGGTCGACCGCGATCGACTTGGGCAGGGTCATGTGCCAGTCGAGATGGTCGTAGAGGAACAGGCCGAGCCGCAGCATCCAGCGCGGCCGAAGATGCGGCTCGTGCGGCAGCACGAAGCGGAGCGGGAAGGAGAGGTGCGGCGCCTTGGCCAGAAGCACCTCGCGCTCCTGCAGGGCCTCGCGCACCAGCCGGAACTCGTAGTGCTCCAGATAGCGCAGGCCGCCATGGATCAGCTTGGTCGAGGCCGAGGAGGTGTGACTGGCGAAGTCGTGCATCTCGCACAGCCCGACCTTGAGTGCCCGCCCCACCGCGTCGCAGGCGATGCCCGCGCCATTGATCCCGCCGCCCACTACGAACAGGTCGAGCGGCGTCTCTCCACTTCCATTCATGACCGCAGGGTATAGCGCGCTTGACCGAAAGTTGCAGGGACCTCAAATGGCCGCATGGGATTTCTGCTCAAGATCATCCTGTTCGGCGTCGCGGTTTACGCCGCGTGGAAGACTTTTTCCCGCTGGAAAGGCCTGTGGGACAAGTTCGTCGGCAAGCCTGACGAACCTGCACGGCCCGCGCCGCCGCCGCCCCGGCCACCGGCGGAGCCCCTGGCGACCCGCAAGGTCGCCATCCAGGAGACCGTCCAGTGCGCCGGCTGCGGTGCCTATAATCCTGCCGATGCTGAAAAATGCGGCCAATGCGGCCGTCCCCAGTCGCATCCACAGTCATAGGGCCGCAGTCCGAATTGACCCGGTCGGCAGAGTTGACCGGCCTGGGGGTGGCACCTATTTTGCCGCACCGCAACAACGGCCTTAAGTCGTAGAAACAAAAGGCCTTCTGAGCTTCGGGGTATACCGGTGTCCGAACCCTCAGCACGCCTCAAGCCGACGTGCTTCCAGGAACTCATTCTGACCCTGCAGGATTATTGGGCGCGCCAGGGCTGCCTGATCCTGCAGCCGTTCGACATGGAGATGGGGGCGGGGACCTTCCATACGGCAACGACCCTGCGCGCGCTGGGGCCGAAGGCCTGGTACGCCGCCTACGTGCAGCCATCACGCCGGCCGACGGATGGGCGCTACGGCGACAATCCTATGCGCCTTCAGCATTACTACCAGTTCCAGGCTATCCTGAAGCCGTCGCCGTCCGACATCCTCGAGCGCTATCTCGGCTCGCTGGAGGCGATTGGCATCGACACTTCCCTGCACGACATCCGTTTCGTCGAGGACGACTGGGAAAGCCCGACGCTCGGCGCCTGGGGGTTGGGCTGGGAAGTATGGTGCGACGGCTCGGAGATCAGCCAGTTCACCTACTTCCAGCAGGTCGGCGGCATCGATGTCGACCTGGTCTCGGGCGAGATCACTTACGGCCTGGAACGGCTGGCCATGTACCTGTTCGACAAGAAGTCGATCTACGACCTGCCGTTCAATCGCACGGACTCGGAAGTGCCGCTCACCTACGGCGATGTGTTCCTGCAGAACGAACGTGAGCAGTCGGCCTACAATTTCGAGCATGCCGATACCGACATGCTGTTCCGCCATTTCGCCGACGCCGAGAAGGAATGCGGCCGGCTGATCGAGCGCAAGCTGCCGCTGCCCGCGTACGAGCAATGCATCAAGGCCTCGCACTGCTTCAACCTCCTGGACGCGCGCGGCGTGATCAGCGTCACCGAGCGGCAGAGCTATATCCTGCGCGTGCGGGATCTCGCCAAGGCGTGCTGCGAGGCTTGGCTCGTCACCCAGAAGAAGGAAGCGGCTTGAACTATGGCTGAGCTGCTTCTCGAGCTTCTGAGCGAAGAGATCCCTGCACGCATGCAGGCGCGGGCCGCGGATGATCTCAAACGGCTGGTGAGCGACGGCCTGAAGGCCGCCGGCCTGGAATTCAAGGACGCCCGCGCCTTCGCGACGCCGCGACGGCTGACGCTGGTGGTCGACGGCCTGCCAACGGCGCGCGCCGATGTCAGCGAGGAGCGCCGCGGGCCGCGCGTCGGGGCGCCCGAGCAGGCCGTCCAGGGCTTCCTCAGGGCCGCGGGTCTCGCCTCGCTCGACCAGGCCGAGAAGCGCGACACCGGCAAGGGTGAGTTCTGGTTCGCCGTGATCCGCAAGAAGGGTGGTCCGACGGCTGAAGCGCTGCCTGCCGTCATCGACGCCGCCATGAAGGCATTGCCGTGGCCCAAGTCGATGAAGTGGGGGAGCGGGACCATGACCTGGGTGCGGCCGTTGCAGTCGATCGTCGCCCTGTTCGACGGCAAGGTGCTGGCCGGAGAGGTGGCGCCGGGCGGCGAGATGGCGCCGATCGGGTTCGGCGACACCACGCGTGGCCATCGTTTTCTCAGCAAGGGCACCATCAAGGTCTCGGGCTTCGAAGACTACGTCGCCAAGCTCAGGGCGGCGCACGTGGTGCTGGACCCGGCCGAGCGCAAGAAGATCGTGCTGGAGGGCGCAGAGAAGCTCTGCGCCGAGGCGCAGGTCGCGCTCCGGCAGGATGACGGCCTGCTCGAAGAGGTGGCGGGACTGGTCGAATGGCCGGTGCCGTTGCTGGGCACCATCGATTCCCGGTTCATGGATGTTCCGCCCGAGGTCCTGATCGTGTCGATGAAGACGCATCAGCGCTACTTCACGACCAACACCAAGGCCGGCGTGCTCGCCAATCGCTTCGTCGTCGTGGCCAACAACGTCGCTCGGGATGGCGGCAAGACGATCGTGGACGGCAACGAGCGCGTGCTGCGCTCGCGCCTGTCCGATGCCAAGTTCTTCTGGGATCAGGACCGCAAGGTCCGGCTGGAGGAGCGGCTCCCGGCGCTCAAGGACATGGTCTTCCATGCCAAGCTCGGCACCCAGGCCGATCGCGTCGCGCGCATCGAGATCATGGCCGACAAGATCGCCCCCCACGTTGCGGGCGCCGACCTTGCCCATGCGATCCTGGCGGCGCACCTCTGCAAGGCCGACCTGCGGAGCGGCATGGTCGGCGAGTTCCCCGAGCTGCAGGGCATCATGGGCCGCTACTACGCGCTGGAAGAGAAGCTTCCGGCCGCCATTGCCGATGCCATCGGCGATCACTATGCGCCTGCCGGTCCCAACGACCGTTGCCCGAGCGCGCCGGTCTCCATCGTCGTCGCGCTGGCCGACAAGCTCGATACGCTCACCAGCTTCTGGTCGATCGGCGAGAAGCCGACCGGTTCGCGCGATCCGTTTGCGCTGCGCCGCGCCGCACTCGGCGTCATCCGCATCGTCGTCGAGAACGGCATCCGCTTGCCGCTCAGGAAATTCTTCGACGCCGACGACCTCATGGCCTTCTTCGCCGACCGCCTGAAGGTGCAGATGCGCGAGAAGGGCGTGCGCCACGACGTCGTCGACGCGGTGTTCGCCCTGGGCGGCGAGGACGATCTGGTGCGCCTGCTGGCGCGGGTCGAAGCGGTGCAGTCGTTCCTCGGCACGGAGGCGGGAAGGAATTTGCTGACCGCCTACGGCCGTGCGGCAAACATCGTGCGGGCCGAGGAGAGGAAGGACAAGACCCTCGGCGCGAAGATCGCCGGTGCGCCCGATGCCGGGTTGATGGAACAAGCCGAAGAGAAAGCCGTTGCTTCTGCCTTGGCCGAGGTTGAGCGTCTTGTGAAATCTGCGTTGCAGCGCGAGGGTTTCGCCGACGCGATGAATGCCTTTGCCGATTTGCGCGGACCCATCGACTCTTTCTTCGAAAAGGTCACAGTCAATGTTGCTGAGAAACCCGATTTGCGGCTGAACCGACTGAAATTGCTCAACCAGATACGCGTCACCATGGATTCGGTGGCGGATTTCTCCAGGATCGAGGGCTGAGAATGGCCAAGTGGGTCTACAGTTTTGGCGACGGCAAGGCCGAGGGCCGCGCCGACATGCGCAATCTCTTGGGTGGCAAGGGCGCCAACCTCGCGGAAATGTCGAGCCTCGGCTTGCCGGTGCCGCCGGGCTTCACCATCACCACCGAGGTCTGCACCTGGTATTACGCCAACGGCAACGCCTATCCCGACGAGCTGAAGGACGAGGTCGAGAAGGCGCTGGCGAATGTCGAAGCCGTGGTCGGCACCAAGTTCGGCGACCCCAACAATCCGTTGCTGGTCTCCGTGCGCTCCGGCGCGCGCGCCTCGATGCCGGGCATGATGGACACGGTCCTCAACCTCGGCCTCAACGACCGCACCGTGCTCGGGCTCGGCAAGTCGTCGGGCGACGAGCGTTTCGCCTGGGACAGCTACCGCCGCTTCATCCAGATGTACTCCAACGTCGTGCTCGATGTCGGGCACCACTATTTCGAGGAGGCGCTGGAGCTCAAGAAGGAGGATCTCGGCGTCCACATGGACACCGACCTCAAGGCCGACGACTGGCGCTCGGTGGTCGGCGACTACAAGAAGATCGTCGAGAAGCGCACCGGCAAGCCGTTCCCTCAGGAGCCGCGCGAGCAGCTGTGGGGTGCCATCGGCGCGGTGTTCGGCTCGTGGATGAACCAGCGCGCCATCACCTACCGCCGCCTGCATTCGATCCCCGAGAGCTGGGGCACCGCCGTCAACGTGCAGGCCATGGTGTTCGGCAACATGGGCGAGGATTGCGCGACCGGCGTCGCCTTCACGCGCGATCCCTCGACCGGCACCAATCTCTTCTACGGCGAGTACCTGGTGAACGCCCAGGGCGAGGACGTGGTCGCGGGCATCCGCACGCCGCAGCATCTCACGGTCCAGGGCAAGGAGGCGCAGAAGTCCGATGCGCCCGCCATGGAAGAGGTGATGCCCGAGGTCTTCAAGCAGCTCGCCGAAGTGCGTCGCAAGCTCGAGACCCACTACAGCGACATGCAGGACATCGAGTTCACCGTGCAGCGCGGCAAGCTCTACATGCTGCAGACACGCAACGGCAAGCGCACCGCCAAGGCCGCGCTCAAGATCGCCGTCGACATGGTGCGCGAGGGCCTCATCGACAAGAAGGAGGCCGTGGCGCGCATCGTGCCGTCCTCGCTCGACCAGCTCCTGCATCCGACGCTCGATCCCAAGGCCGAGCGCAAGGTGATCGCCAAGGGCCTGCCGGCCTCGCCCGGTGCGGCCTCGGGCAAGGTCGTGTTCACCGCCGACGACGCCGAGAAGCAGGCGCGCGCCGGCGAGAAGGTGATCCTGGTGCGGCGCGAGACCAGTCCCGAGGACATCCACGGCATGCATGCCGCCGAGGGCATCCTGACCTCGACCGGCGGCATGACCAGCCACGCCGCCGTGGTGGCGCGCGGCATGGGCAAGCCCTGCGTCGCCGGCGCCGGCGACGTGCGCATCGACGGCCGCGCCGGCACGCTTTCGGTGCGCGGCACGACGGTGAAAGCCGGCGAGTTCATCACCCTCGATGGCGGTACCGGCGAGATCATGCTGGGCGTCGTGCCGACCGTGCAGCCCGAACTGTCGGGCGACTTCGCCGAGCTGATGGTCTGGGCCGACGAGGTCCGGCGGCTGGGCGTGCGCGCCAATGCCGAGACACCAGCCGACGCCGCTACGGCGCGCAAGTTCGGCGCCGAGGGCATCGGCCTCTGCCGCACCGAGCACATGTTCTTCGAGGGCGACCGCATCGTCGCGGTGCGCCAGATGATCCTGGCCGACGACGAGAAGACGCGGCGAGCCGCGCTCGCCAAGATCCAGCCGATGCAGCGCGAGGACTTCGTCGAGCTGTTCGAGATCATGGCGGGCCTGCCGGTCACGATCCGCCTGCTCGATCCGCCGCTGCACGAGTTCCTGCCCAAGACCGACGCCGACATGGAGGTCGTCGCCAAGGATCTCGGCGTCGACGTCGCCGAGATCGAGGCGCGCGCCCACAAGCTGCACGAGTTCAATCCCATGCTCGGCCATCGCGGCGTGCGGCTCGGCATCTCCTATCCGGAGATCTACGAGATGCAGGCCCGCGCCATCTTCGAGGCCGTCGCCGAGGTGCAGAAGAAGAACGGCAAGTCGGTGACGCCGGAGATCATGATTCCGCTGGTCGCCACCCGCAAGGAGCTCGACCTGATGAAGGCCGTGGTCGATCAGGTCGCGGCCGAGGTGAGCCAGCTCTCGGGCGAGAAGCTCGACTATCTGGTCGGCACCATGATCGAGTTGCCGCGCGCCGCGCTGCGCGCCGGCGAGATCGCCGAATCGGCCGACTTCTTCAGCTTCGGCACCAACGACCTGACCCAGACCACGTTCGGCCTCAGCCGTGACGATTCGGCCTCGTTCCTCGAGAAGTACCAGCAGCGCGGTATCCTCGAGCACGATCCCTTCTCCTCGCTCGACGTCGAGGGCGTGGGCGAACTGATCGAGATCGCCCGCGAGCGCGGCCGCAAGGTGCGCAACAGCCTGAAGCTCGGCATCTGCGGCGAGCACGGCGGCGACCCGGCCTCGGTGTTCTTCTGTCACCAGGCGGGCCTCGACTACGTCTCGTGCTCGCCGTTCCGTGTGCCGATCGCCCGGTTGGCGGCGGCCCAGGCGGCCCTCGGCGGCCCGCTCAAGACGGAATGACGCTTTCGGCGCTTCGTGGCGGCGGCAAGCGGGCCCTGGCGGCCGCGCTTGCCGACTTGGAGCGCAATCCCGAGGGCGAAAAGGCGCAGGCGCTGCTCGATGCCGCCTGGCGCGAACCCAAGGCGCATGTCGTGGGCATCACCGGACCGCCGGGCGTCGGCAAGTCCTCGCTGTGCGCGGCGCTGGTCGCCGCCTGGCGCAAGGCTGGCAAGACCGTGGGCGTGATCGCGGTCGATCCTTCCTCCAAGTCGAGTGGCGGCGCCTTGCTGGGCGATCGCGTGCGCATCGTCCATGACAGCGCCGACGAGGGCAGCTTCGTCCGCTCCATGGCGGCGCGAGACCGGCTGGGCGGGCTCGCCGACCAGACGCTCGCTTCCATGGTGCTGATGCGCGCCATGTTCGATCGCGTGCTGATCGAGACCGTGGGCGTCGGCCAGTCGGAGACCGACGTGGCGGGCGTCGCCGACACCGTCGTGTTCTGCGTCCAGCCGGGCTCGGGCGATTCCCTGCAGTTCATGAAAGCAGGCATCGTCGAGATCCCGCATCTGATCGTCGTCACCAAGGCCGACCTGAGAGGGGCGGCCGAACGGGCGCGCGCCGACGTGGCCGGTGCGCTGTCGCTGGCCACGGCCGGGGACGAGTGGCCGGTCAGGACGCTCGCGGCCTCCTCGCGCAACGGCGAAGGCATCGACAAGCTCGTCGCGGCCCTCGAAGCCCATCGCGAGCACCTGTCGGTCGGCAATCGCCTCGTCGTCGCCCGCCATCGCCAGAGCGAGGGCTGGATCGCCGAATCGCTGCGCGACCGTTTTGGCCGCGAAGGCATTGCCAGGCTCGGCCGTCTCGGCTTCGATTTCAGCCTGCCTGCCGGCGCTCAGCCCTTTCTGCGACTGCGCGAGCTCGGCGCCATGCTGGGAGAGAAACGATGAGCCATCCGACCGACGCCAACTGCATCTTCTGCAAGATCGTTGCGGGCCAGATCCCGAGCTACAAGCTCGTGGAAGACGACAAGACCATCGCCTTCATGGACATCAACCCGGTGAACCCGGGTCACTCGCTTTCCGTCGCCAAGGGGCATTGGCCCACGGTCGACGTCATCCCGACCGACGTGCTGGGCGCCGTGGCCGCGACCGCGCAGAAGGTCGCCAAGGCAGTGATCAGCGAACTGAAGCCCAACGGCGTGAACCTGTTGCAGGCCAACGGCCCCGGCGCCGGGCAGAGCGTGCCGCACCTGCACATCCACATCATGCCGCGCCGGCCCAACGACGGCGTCGCGCTGAACTGGGAATACAAGCCCGGCGACAAGGCCGAGATCGAGGCGATCTACAAGCGGCTGAAGGCGGTTCTGTAGTCTGCTGGGCGCGCGCCACTCCAGTGGCGCGTCATGAGGCAATCGATCCAACAACACCTCACCCTGAGGAGCATCGCGGAGCGATGCGTCTCGAAGGGTGGGCACCAGCTTGATGTCGCCCGCCCTTCGAGACGCGCCCTTCGGGCGCTCCTCAGGGTGAGGTGATGGGGTTGCTATCCTGCAATGACGCGCCACTGGAGTGGCGCGCCCCCAGCGGTCAGGCCGCCGCCAGCGGCGTGCCGCGCACCGTGCTCGAGAACCACTCGCGCTCGTCCTGGCGGAACTGCTCGCGCACGTAGTCGATCACCGTGCGGATGCGGGCGCCCTTGTTGGTTTCCTCGTGGCTCACCAGCCAGATGTCGCGCACGATCTTGAGATCGATCGGGGCGGCGACGAGGTTCGACGACTTGGTGACGTAGTCGGGAAACACGGAGACGCCGTAGCCGACTTTGACTGCTTCGACGGCGGCGTAGGACGAGTTGGTGCGCAGTACGACCGACGTGCTGCGCTCGACCATCTCGCTCCACGGCTTCATCGCCGCCAGACTGTGCAGCGTCGTGTGGTCGACGATGTGATGGTTCCGCAGATCGTCCGTGTCCTGCGGCAGGCCATAGCGCTCGATGTAGGACGGCGCGGCGAAGATCGAGAAGTTGACTTGGCCGACGCGTGCGGCAACGAGCTGGTTGGACGTCGGGCGGAAGAAGCGGATGGCGAGATCGGCCTGGCGCGTGGCAAGGTCGAGCACCTGATCGCTTGCGATCACCTGGACGACGATGTCGGGATGGGTGCGGCGCAGCTGGCCGAGCCGCGCCACCAGCCAATTCGCAGCTATGCCTTCCGTGGCCGCTATTCGCACGATGCCGGCCATTTCGCGGTCCAAGCCGGCGAGATGACGCTCGATCGACGTGGCGTTCGTCATCATCGACTCGGCCTGCACCAGGACGCCACGGGCCGCCGGCGTTACTTCCATGCCGTGGCGGTGACGATCGAACAGCTTGGCGCCCAGCCGGCGCTCGAGCGCCTGAATGCGCCGGCCGACTGTGGTCTGTTTGGTGTTAAGTTGCGTTGCAGCAGCGCTAAAACTGCCAGTTTTTGCAACCGCTAAGAAAAAACGTACATCGTCCCAGTCCCCGAGAATGTTCGGGACCTTGCTCTTTTGCGGGGGGGTCGTGACCATCGTAACAATCGATACAATATGGGTGCCGGACTGAAGTTTACTTGAAAGAAACCGCGTGGTTTATCTTAACACCATTATTGAGGAAATGTCGGTTTCTGTCTCGATTATAGGGCATTAGGCAGTTTTTTCGCCAGCTCGCCATAGACGACTACTGCGTATCCAGCTCTCGCATTCGTTAGTCAATCAATCCGTGATTCGCCCATGATTGTGGGCCGATTGACGCGTAGTAACGGGGCTAGGGTGCTCGGGTGGCCGCCATCGACTCGGACAGGAAATCGACGACATTGTCGGCGTTTGCCGGCAAGTTCGCCCGTTACGTGCGCAGCCCGTCGACGCGCATGGCGGCGTTTACGGGTCTGCTTTTCTATTTGAGCTATGCGTACGCGCATAGCAGCGGGACTAACGCGGCGCTGATCGGCGTGTCAGTCTTCATCGGGATCTTCATCCCGAGCTACGCCAAGCTCAGCAACAAGGCCGAACTGTGGGCCAACAATAGGTTCGGCTTCGTTACCGCTGGCCGGCTGGGGAGGTTCATCCCCCAGTACGCATTCAACTTGGCGGCATTCGGGATCATGACGTGGGGTGGGGCTCTGGACCGCGGCGGCATCGCGTCGGTGGGCGGTTTTGCGTCTGCCGCGCTCGTCACGTCGCTGGCTTCCCAGGGTATCCAGTATCTTGCGCTCTACCTGTTCGCGCGCGGCGTGGGTGATGCCAATCGCAATGTCCAGATCGGCCTGTCGTTCGTCATCGTGCTGACTGCGCTCGGCACGGCGGGCCTGCCCTTCGTGCGCGAGGCATTCCTCGTGCTCGGCTTCGGCCTCGGGGCGGTGCTGTTCGGCGTGGGGCTCCTGTCGGACATCCGGTCGGTGGCGGCGCCGAAGGGCGGCGTCGGCATGTTTTTCGGCACGTTCAACCCCTTCCACAACACCCATCTCACGATCGTGCGGCGTGCCATCGCCGAGCGCGGGCTGGACAAGGTGATCATCCATCCGACTCTGATCCCGCGCCTGCATGCCGATGCGTTTCGCAAGGGCCAGCTCCGGGTCGGCCGGCTGGAGAACGGCTTCCAGATCTACGAGACCACGGACAAGGCCGACGTCAACGTCGACTACCTGCCGACCGGCAACATGTTCCTTCCGCCCGACACGCGGCAGGCGCTGATCGAGCTCGCGGTCGCCGAGGCAGGGCTGGGCGACAAGGTCGAGCTCGCCTTCTATCGCGAGATCTACGACACCAAGGGCTTCCACGGCGTGGTTGCCGAGATCAAGCGGCGCAATCCCGGCGTGCGATTGCATTGCCTGCACGGCACCGACTTCGGCGGCATGTGGATACGGCAGATCTGCGACGAGAGTGGATGGATCTATCCGTGGCGCATCCTGCGCCGCGACGGCGTTTCGGCGACGGCGATCCGCAAGGGTGCGAAGGGCATGACGTCGGGGGTGGTGACCGACGTTCTCGAGCAACTGACAGAAAATCGTCCGGTTGTGACGGCTGGGGGCCGCCGCTTTCGGAACGACAACGGAGTACTGACCGAGGGGGCTTAGCATGATAGAATCTCAGACCGTCAGGATGGCCATGTCGAACCATCCTGTCGTGACCATGAAGCTGGCATCGACATCCGATGAATTGATGCAGTGCTACATGTTGCGCGCTGCCGTCTATATGGGCGAACAGCACTGCCCATATCACGAAGAGTACGACGGCAACGACTACACCGCGAGCCACATCATCGTGTACGTCGACGGCGAGCCTGCGGCGTCGCTGCGCGTGCGCTGGTTCGCGACCTTCATCAAGCTCGAACGCGCCGTCGTTCTCAAGCGCTACCGCTCGATGGGCCTCTTCCTGCCGCTCCTGCGCTGGGCCATCGAGCTCGGTCGTAAGAAGGGCTACACCAAGGCATATCTGCATGGTCAGCGCCGGCTGTGGCCGATATTCGAGCGCGGAGGCTTCTACAAGGTCGATGTGAAGCCCTTCCACTTCTCCGATCACGAATACGGAGCCTACGCTTGCGACATCGAGGTCGACGAAAAGACGCGGCCGACCGTTGTCACCGATCCGATGGTGCTGAACCGTCCTGAAGACCAGCTCGACATGCCGGGCATCCTGGAGCAGTCGATGGATCGGGGGGCTTCCAATCCACATGCAGAATGGACCGAACGTCGCGCGAATTGAGGGGGACACAGACAATGAGCATTACGCAATCCATTGGTGGCGAAACGGTCACCACCAAGCTCGCTATCCGCATGGAAGATTCGTTGCAGGCCTTCGCGGTGCGCGCCGCCTGCTTCATCGGTGAGTTGGACGTACCGTATTCCGAGGAGTTCGACGGCCACGATTTCGGCGCCACCCACATCATCGCCTCTGTCGGCGACGAGCCGGTGGGCGCGCTCAGGGTACGCTGGTTCCAGTCGTTCGCCATGCCCGAGCGGCTGGCCGTCGTCCAGCGCTTCCGCGGCCACAATATCGGGCAGCTCCTGCTCGAGCGGGCCCGCAAGCTGGCCGAGAGCCGCGGCTGCAACATGCTTTACGCCCAGGTCCTGCCGGCCAACGTCAAGTACTGGGAGAAGCAGGGCTGGCGCCGGCTGGTGGCCGAGGATGCGAGCTCGGGCGACAAGCGCATCGTGGCGGTCGTTCGGGCGGTCGATCCCAGCAAGCCGCTGCCCGAGGTCGAAGCACCGGAAACGGTGGTGTTGCGGCGCGAGGGCCAGCTCGATGCCTCGGGCCTGCCGCTGGGCACCGCGTCCAACTGAAAAATGAGGGCTTTCCGTCCGGCCGGCTATCGGCCGGACGGCATATGCTTTCGGTACACTTCCTCTGCGTGTCGTGTAGGATTGCCGGACTGTCATGCCGTTACTCGGGGGAGAAACGGCCGGCCGGCGGTCCAGTTGGGGTGGCACGACACCTTTCGCGCCCACCCGTTCGCCGGTGAAGGTCGGCGGACGGGTGCGGCGGCGTAAAAACAGGGGGGTGAGTTGGTCGAGATCGTCCTTGAACCCAATGTTCGGCGGCGTCGTGGCCGCCAGCCATTGTCCGGGAAGAAGAAGGCAGCGGCGCTGTTCCGCGTGTGGCACGGCGTGCGCGAGCTGATCGAGCAGGCCGAGCGGCTGGACGACAGCGAACTGGTGCATTTCCTCGCCGTGACCCAGCTCCTCGTCGAGGAACGGGCGACGACGCTCACATCGGGCGTCGCGGCGTTCGACGACGTCGATACCAGCCTGCCGAACTAGGCGGTGACCTCATGATTCGGACCGCGGGCGTCTCGCCCGCCTCATGAATCGTGAGCGGGCCGGAGGCCCGCGGTCCGCGTATGACTACTTGTGCCGCGGATCCAGTGCGTCGCGCAGGCCGTCGCCCAAGAGATTGAATGACAGCACGGCGAAGAAGATCGCGAAGCCCGGCCAGAAGGCCATCCACGGCGCCTGGGCGATGAAGCGCTGCGCCGAGTTCAGCATGCTGCCCCAGGACGGCGCCGGCGGCTGCTGGCCGAGCCCGAGGAACGAGAGCGCCGCCTCGGCGATGATGGCGCCGGCGATGGCCAGCGAGGCCTGCACCAGGAGCGGCGGCACGATGTTGGGCAGGACATGGCGCAGCGCGATGCGCCAGTGCGGATTGCCGACGGCGCGCGCGGCCTCGACATAGTCCTCGACCTTGGCGGCCAGCGTCTGGCCGCGCGTCAGGCGCACGAAGATCGGCGTGGCGGTGACGCCGATCGCGATCATGGCGTTGGTCAGGCTGGGGCCGAGGAAGGCGGCCAGGGCGATCGCCAGGATCAGGAACGGCACGGCGAGCATGGCATCGACGATGCGCGACAGCACGGAGTCGACCCAGCCGCCGGCATAGCCGGCCAGCAGGCCGAGCGGCACGCCGACGCCGAGCGCAATGCCGACCGACACCAGGCCGGCGCTGAGCGAGGCGCGGGCCCCCCAGATCACCCGGCTCAGCACGTCGCGGCCGACCTCGTCGGTGCCCATCCAGTGGGCCCACGAGGGCGCCTTGCGCACCAGGCTCCAGCTCGTCGCGGTCGGATCGTAGGGCGCGACCCAGGGGGCAAGGATCGCCACCAGGACGAACAGCGCCACGACCGCCAGACCCACCATGGCGCCTTTGCGGCGCTTCAGACGCCGCCAAGCACGGGCCCACGGGTTCTCCTCGCTGGCATCGGCGACGGCGACGTCGGGAAGGGCGGTGGTCGTCATCCGCGCAGCCTCGGATTGACCAGCACGTAAGCCACGTCGGCCAGCAGATTGAGCACGATGTAGGTCGTGGCCGTCACCAGCACGACGCCCTGCACCACGGCATAGTCGCGATTGAATACGGCATCGACGATCAGCTTGCCGAAGCCCGGGATGGTGAAGATCTGCTCGGTCAGCACCGCGCCCGAGAGCAAGGTGCCGAACTCCAGCGCGCCCAGCGTGATCACCGGCGTCATGGCGTTGCGCAGCGCATGCTTCAGGACCACCCGGCGCTCGTAGAGGCCCTTGGCGCGGGCGGTGCGTACATAGTCCGCCCCCATCGCCTGCAGCATGGCGCTGCGGGTGTGGCGCATCAGGATGGCGGCGATGGCGTTGCCCAGCACGAAGGCCGGCATCACCGTGGTAGCGAGGCTGGCCCGCCAGTCTTCGCCGAGCCGGACGTAGCCCGAGGCCGGCAGCCAGCCCAGTGTCACCGAGAACAGGAAGATCATCAGGATGCCCAGCCAGAAATTGGGCGTGCTGATGCCCCACAGGGCGAAGATGTTGGCGCCGTAGTCCCAGGCGGTGTCCTTCTTCACTGCCGAGATGATGCCGGCCGGGATGCCGATGCCGAGCGCCACCACGATCGCCATGGCGGCGAGCTGCAGGGTCACCGGCAGCTTTTCGCCGACCAACGAGCCGACCGATGCCTTGAGCCGCATCGATTCGCCCAGGTTCCCGGAGAGCACGCCCTTGATCCAATAGAAGTACTGGATGGGGATCGGCTCGTTCAGTCGGTACTGCTGGCGGATCTCCTCCAGCACCGCGGGATCGCGCTCCTCGCCCGCCATGATCAGCGCCGGATCGCCCGGCAGCAACTGCTGCAGGCCGAAGATCAGCATCGACACCAGGATCAGTGTCGGGATGATCTGCAGCAGCCGCTGGGTGAGGAAGGCGAGCATTAGAGTCCTATGTCATCGTCTTCCGGATCGCGCGCTTCCAGCGCGCTCATGAGCGCGCAGAGTTACTTCAGCTTGACGCCGACGACGCGGATCAGGCCGTCGGGCATCTGCTTGTAGCCGTCGACCTTGTCGCTGAGCGCGACCAGGACGCGGCGATGATAGATGTACTTGATCGAGCCGTCGGCCAGGTAGCGCTTGGCGATGTTCTCATAGATCTTCTTGCGCTCGGCGGGATCGCTCTTGATGCGTGCCTGCTTGTGCCACTCGTCGACGTCTTTGTCGCAGTAGCCCGAGTTGTTCTGCGGTGAGCCGCAGGTCTGGAAGGAGAAGGAGTTGCCGTCGGGATCGCTGCGGCCCGACCAGCCGATCAGGTACAGCTCGTAATTGCCGTCCTCGGCCTGCTTCAGCGAGGTCGCGAACTCGGTGACCCGGATCTTCAGGTCGAAGCCGGTCTCGGCCACCATCGACTGCAGCACCTCGGCGACCTGTCGGGTCTCGGGATTGTTGGGCACCATGAAGTCGAGCGAGATCTTGCCCGTGACGCCCGCTTCCTTGAGCAGCGCCTTGGCCTTGGCGACGTCGCGCTTGGGCACCGGCAGGGACTGCTGGTAGTAGGGGTTGGTCGGGTTGATCCACTGGTTGCCCGGCACGAACTCGCCGTTGAACACGACCTGGTTCAGCGCGTCACGGTCGATCGAGAGCTCGAAGGCCTGGCGCACGCGCGCGTCCTTGGCGAGCGGCGACGTGGCCTTGGGGCCGTTCGACAGGTTGATGGTGATGCCCTGGTAGCCGAGTTCGACGGCGCTGATCAGCTTGAGCTTGGGGTTCTCGCGCACCGTCTTGATGTCGGTGGCGAGCACGCGCTCGATCATGTCGAGGCCGCCCGAGCGCAGGTTGGCGAGCCGCACCGTCGAATCGACGATCGGCAGGTAGGTGATCTTGTCGATGAACACCTGGTCCTTGTTCCAGTAGTCGGCGAATTTCTCGACGACGATGCGGTCCTGCTGCACGCGCTCGACGAACTTGTAGGGGCCGGCGCAGACCGGCTTCAGGCCGAACTTGTCGCCCGCCGCCTCGGCCGCCTTGGGCGAGACCATCATGCCGGCGCGGTCGGTGAGCTGGGCCAGCAGCGGCGAGAACGGCGCCTTGAGCTTCAGCTTGATCGTCGAAGGATCGACCACTTCGATGGAATCGATCGACGCGATCTCGGGCTTGCGGAACGAGCCCTTCATGCTGAGGTGCCGCTCGAGGCTGTACTTGGCGGCCTCGGCGTTGAACGGCTCGCCGTCATGGAACTTCACGCCCTGCCGCAGCTTGATGGTCACCGTCAGGCCGTCCGGGGAGGTCTCGTGGCTGGTGGCGAGCTGCGGCACGACGTTCAGCTTCTCGTCGATGTCGAACAGCTTGTCGCAGATCGACGAGAAGACGATGCGGCCGACATAGGTACGCGCCAGCGTCGGGTCGAGCACGTCGGGATCCTCGGCGAGCCCGATGCGCAGGTTCGACTGGGCCATGGCGCTGCCGCCGGCGACGGCGGCGAACGCCAGCGAAAGCACCGCGCGCTTGAACGTGTTCCTCATGAAGCCTCCCTTTGTTGATTGCTGACGAATGCCGCCTGCAGGCGGGTCAGTCGGATGCGATCGGCATCGTGGTCCGCCGCCTCGGCGAGGACCGCGGGCGGCGGAAACTCGGGCCAGTAGGGGCAGGCCGTGGCATGGCTTGCGCCGTCGTCGGCCAGCGCCGGCTCGTCACGCCTGCAGGCGTCGCGCGCGAAGGTGCAGCGCGTATGGAAGCGGCAGCCCGACGGCGGGTTCATCGCGCTTGGAATATCGCCCTCCAGCAGCGTGCGCTCGCGCGCAGCCGTCGGATCGGGCAGCGGCACGGCGGCCAGCAGGGCGCGTGTGTAGGGATGGCGCGGATTGCGGAAGAGCTCGTCGGTCGTCGCCGTCTCCACGATCTTGCCCAGGTACATTACGGCGATGCGATCGGCGATGTGTTTCACAACCGCGAGATCGTGGCTGATGAAGATGTAGGCGAGCCCGAAGCGCTGCTGCAGCGAACGCATCAGGTTGATGACCTGTGCCTGGATCGACACGTCGAGCGCCGACACCGGCTCGTCGGCCACGATCAGCTTCGGCTCGACGGCCAGCGCGCGGGCGATCGCCAGCCGCTGGCGCTGGCCGCCGGAGAATTCGTGCGGATAACGCCGCACGTGGTCGGGACGCAAGCCGACCAGGTCCAGCAGTTCGCCGACGCGCGCCTTGCGCGCCCCATCATTCTTCGCCAGCCCATGCAGCATCAGCGGCTCGCCCAGCATGGCGCCCACAGTCATGCGTGGATTGAGCGATGCGTAGGGGTCCTGGAAGATCACCTGCATGCGCTGGCGGCGTGCGCGCATGGCGCCATCGGAGAGCGCCAGCAGGTCCTCGCCCTCGAAACGCACCTGGCCGGCCGACGGCTCGATCAGGCGCAGCACCAGGCGGCCGACCGTCGACTTGCCGCAGCCCGATTCGCCGACAATGGCGAGCGTTTCGCCCGTGCGAAGCTCGAAGTCGACGCCGTCGACGGCGCGGACATGGCCCGATACGAGGCCGAAGGCGCCGCGCCGCACCGGGAAGTGCTTGGCCAGGCCCGCGACTTCGAGCAGCGCGCTCATTGGATCACCTGCGCCAGCGGCGCGCGGCGGCAGCGTGTCAGATGCCCGGGCGCCACTTCCACGAGCGGCGGCGTCTCGACCCGGCAGGCCGGTTCGACGAACGGGCAGCGCGCGGCGAAGCGGCAGCCGTCGGGCGGCCGGCTCATGTCGGGCACGCGACCCTCGATCGAGGGCAGGCGCTCACGTTTCTCATCGAGTCGCGGGATCGAGCCCAGGAGACCGACCGTGTAAGGGTGCTCGGGGCGGGCGAAGAGTTCGCGCACCGGCGCGCGCTCGACGATCTGGCCGGCGTACATGACCGCGACATCGTCGGCCATCTCGGCCACGACGCCGAGATCGTGGGTGATCAGGATGATGGCGGTGCCTGTATCGCGGCGCAGCCCGCGCATCAGGTCGAGGATCTGCGCCTGGATGGTGACGTCGAGCGCGGTGGTCGGCTCGTCGGCGATCAGCAGTTCTGGCCCGCAGGCCAGCGCCATGGCGATCATGGCGCGCTGGCGCATGCCGCCTGACAGCTTGTGCGGATAGTCGTCGATGCGCTTCTCCGGCGAGGGGATGCGGACCGTGCGCAGCATTTCTATCGCGCGCGCCCGGGCGTCGGCGGCCGACAGGCCCTGGTGGCGCTGGATCGCCTCGATGATCTGGTCACCCACCGTGTAGGCGGGATTGAGCGAGGTCATCGGCTCCTGGAAGATCATGGCGAGGCGCGCGCCGCGCATGTCGCGGATGGCGTTGGCATCGAGGGTCAGGAGATCGCGGCCCTCGAAGCGGACTTCGCCCTTCACCGTGGAATTCTCAGGCGGCAGCAGGCCCATGACGGCGAGCGACGTCACGCTCTTGCCGCAGCCCGATTCGCCCACCAGCCCCAGGGTGCGGCCGCGCTCGAGGCTGAGGTCGATGCCGTCGACGGCGCGCACCGTACCGTCGTCGGTGGCGAAGGACACGGCGAGCTGGCGCAGTTCCAGCAGAACGCTCATTGAGGCTCCGCCGCCAGGCTCCTTTCGATGCCGGCGTCGATTGCGGCACGATCGAAGATGCCGGCCGGATTCTCGCGCGTCGGGATGAAATCGCGAAAATGCGTCCAGCGCTCACGGCTGACGGTTTCCAGCCGCGCCAGCTCGAGCAGGGGCTCGATATGGTCGTCGACGCGCAGGTCGAGCTCGGAATAGTCCTGGTTGCCGTAGATCACCAGCGCCGCCGACTGCTTGCCGCGCCTGTCGCCGCCGACCTTCTCGCCCGCCTTCATGGCGCCGATCAGGCGCCTCGGCAGGGGCATGGCGGCGTTCTCGCGGAAGTAGCGCACGGTCTCGGAAACGACCTGGGGGCCGGCCAGCATGTTGCCCGCGACCGACATGTCCTCACCGATCCAGTGGCCGCACCACGGCACGCACTCGGCTCCGGTATGGGCGGCGAACTTGCCGTCGGCGCCCATGACATGGACCTGGCGGTGCTCGCGGCCGGCGTCGGGTGTGGTCAGGATGCGCACCAGGTCGGCGGCGCCGACATTTTCACGGATCAGCCGCAGTCCGTGCGGGCCGTAGAGCGGGTTCATGAGCGCCTGCGTGCATACGGCGCCCTTCTTGGGCTCGATGTAGGGCACCCGCGCGCCGACGGCGAAGAACTTGGTGGCGACGGCGATGGCGATGCGACCGCTGCTCTTCTCGTGGAAGATGATCGACCAGGTCATGGGTGCAAAACGCACTCCTCACCCTGAGGAGCGTCGCGAAGCGACGCGTCTCGAAGGGTGGGCAGCAGCATGACTGGCTCCCACCCTTCGAGACGCGGCCTGCGGCCGCTCCTCAGGGTGAGGTGGTGCTGATCATTCATCCTACCGCCCCGCCGCGTAGCCCTGCATGCCGCGCGGGTTGGCGGCGGCCTTGCGCCACGGGTCCTGGCGGCTGGCGGCGGTCAGGCGACCTTCCGACCAGTCGTCGTTCATCTCGACCTCATGGCCGCGCTTACGCAATTCCTGGACCGTTTCGGCCGGGATGCGGCCTTCCAGCACCAGCACGCCCGGCCGGGCGGTGCGCGGCCAGAAGGAGGAGGGGAAGTGCTCGCTGTGCCAGGCCGGCGCGTCGATCGCCTCCTGCAGGTTCATGCCGCAATGGACGTGGCGCAGGAACATCTGGGTGATCCACTGCTCCTGCTGGTCGCCGCCCGGCGAGCCCCAGACCATGTACGGCTCGCCGTCGCGATGGGCGAGCGTGGGCGTCAGCGTGGTGCGCGGCCGCTTGCCCGGCGCCAGCGACGATGGCTGGCCTTCCTCGAGCCACATGATCTGGCCGCGCGTGCCGACCGGAAAGCCGAGTTCGGGCACGACCGGCGAGCCTTGCAGCCAGCCGCCCGAGGGCGTCGCCGAGACCATGTTGCCGTCCTTGTCGACGATGTCGAAATGCACCGTGTCGCCGCTCATCTGGCCCATGCGTCCGACGGTCGGCTCGCCGGCGCCGCTTGCCGCCACGGCCGTGCGCGCGCCATCGGCCTTGCGCAGCCGGATGACGCCGCCATAGCCCTCGACCTTGCCCGGCCGCTGGTCGTGCGAGGCCTTCGCCGGATCGACGAGTTTGCGCCGATCGGCGTTATAGGCGTCGGACAGCAGCGTCTGCATGGGCACGTCGACGAACTTGGGGTCGCCGTAGAATGCCTCGCGGTCGGCGAAGGCGAGCTTGCTCGCCTCGACCACGGTATGGATGAAGTCGGCCGAGGTCGGGTCGGCGCCGTCGAGGTCGAAGCCTTTCAGGAGCGCCAGCTTCTGCAGGGTCACCGGGCTCTGCGCCCACGGGCCCGCCTTGCACACCGTGTAGCGGCCGTAGTCGTAGGTCAGCGGCTCCTCGACGGTGGCTTGCCACTTCGCCATGTCGTCGCCGCGCAGCAGTCCCTTGTTGCGCTGGCCCGAGACGTCCATCAGCTCTTCGTGGGTGTAGAAGCGGTCGATCGCCTCGGCGACGAAGCCCTGGCTCCACACCTTGCGGGCGCGCTCGATCACCGTCTCGCGGCCGCCGCCGCCGGCCTCGGCTTCCCTGATGATGCGGAGATAGGTGTTGCCGGCGGCCTGGTTGCGGAACAGCTCGGCGGGTTTCGGCACCTTGTTGCCCGGCAGGTAGACTGCCGCCGAAGAAGGCCAGTTGTCGCGGAAATTCTCCTGTACCGTCGCGATGGTGGCCGAGGCGCGCTCCAGCATCGGGTAGCCGCCCATGTAGTAGCCAATGGCCGGCGCCAGCACCTCGCTCAACGACATCGTGCCGTAGTCGCGCAGCATCAGCATGTAGGCGTCGAAGGTGCCAGGGACGGCGGCGGGCAGGAGCCCGGTGCCGGGAATGAGGTCGAGGCCCAGGCCCTTGAAATGGGCGATGTCGGCCTTGGCCGGCATCACGCCCTGGCCGCACATCACCTCGGTCTTGCCCTTCTTCACCGCGTGGAAGATCAGCGGCACGTCGCCGCCCGGACCGTTGAGGTGCGGCTCCACCACCTGCAGGGCGAAGGCCGTGCCGACCGCGGCATCGAAGGCATTGCCGCCGCGCTCCAGGATCCCCATGCCGACCGCCGTGGCGATCCAGTGCGTGGACGCGACCACGCCGAACGTGCCGACGATCTCGGGACGGGTGGTGAACGGATTTGG
Organism: Rhodospirillales bacterium; assembly: GCA_016185145.1. Lineage (GTDB taxonomy): Bacteria > Pseudomonadota > Alphaproteobacteria > Reyranellales > Reyranellaceae > Reyranella. The sequence goes on from JACPOB010000107.1 coordinate 39,319, forward strand.
ATTGATGAGTTTCACGGGCCGGCCTCCAAGGACGCTGGAAGCCGGAGACCTTAAGCCCGGCGGATCGGTCCGGCTAGGGGTCGGTTGCCTCGGGCAGCTGCATCCAGCCGGGGATTTCAGGCACCAGGCGCGTATCGCCCGCCGAAAGCGCCTGTCCGCTGCGCGCGGCGTCAACGCGCAGCATGGCGAGCGCGCGGTCGCCGACGCCGGAACGCAGTTCACCCACTTCCTGATCGCCAAGATGTACCGGAGCGCCGGGCTCGGGCAGGGCGCCCTCGATCCTGACCGGGAACAGGCGCTTCCTGATCAGCGCGCGATACTTGGTGCGGGCCGTCAGCTCCTGGCCCATGTAACAGCCCTTCTGCCAGTCGACGCCGTTCAGCTCGTCGAAGCCGTTCTCCAGCAAAAGCGCCTTCTCGACGATGAGGTCGCGGCTGCCGTCGGGTACGCCCAGGCCGATGCGCAGCTCGTCGTAGGATTGCAGCGGTGCGGCCGAGAAGCCGCGCGCCTGCAGAACGGTGGCCGCCGTGCCGGTGGGGGCGATCACGCGGATGCCGAGTTCGGCAAGCCGTGGATCGACGAAGGCGATGGCGCCGTCGATCGGCATGGTCGTCGCCGCGTCGGGGCCGTAGGCCACGGCGACCTCCAGCCTCTCGCCGCGATCCTCGACGGTCACCTTGGAGCGCAGCTTGTACAGCGCGAGCTTCCTGGCGAGCGCCGCGGCACGCTCGCGCTCGGTCTCAAGCAGCAGGGTGCCGTCGCCGCCGTCGGCCACGAACATGTCGTTGAGGAAGCGGCCCTGTGGCGTCAGCAGCGCCGCCCAGATGGCGCGGTCCGGCGCCACCTTGGTGGTGTCGTTGGAGATCAGGCCCTGCAGGAACTCGACGCGATCCGGACCGCCGATGGCGATCACGCTGCGATGCGGGCTGAGACTGAACTGGCGGGCGGTCATCGCCTCAAGATGTGGGACGCCGCGGGCGCCTTGGCAAGCGCCCCGCGCCGGTCACGGCGCCTGCCATTTCTTCCGGCAGGCTTCCGTGGCATCGATGTCCTCGGTCAGCCGGGCGAGACGGATGCAGAGGCGGATGAACTCGTCGCGGTTGCCGCACTCGTCCTGGGAGCCCTTGTCCAGGCCCAGCATCGTATGCAGCACGCTCCACGCCTCCGCCGAATCGTGCCAGCTCATGGTCGGGCTCTTGTGGTCGCGGATGCGGCATTGGCGGAAGTGGAAGAAGTCGATGTTGTTGTCCCAGGCGAGGCGCTTTCGCAGCATCTCCAGCGTCGCTTCCTCCTGCTCCTTGAGCTCCTTCGCCTCCATCGGCTTGAGGCTATTCTCCCGCTTGCGCTCGTTGATCTCCTTCGCCAATCGGTCGCGGACGACGATCTCGGCGTCCCTTATGCGATCGTGGAGTGCCGTTGCGGCGGCTTCGCCACGCGATACCCGGCCGTCGTACAGCGCCAGGACAGGATCGACCAACAGCTCGGCATGGTCCTTTACGGCCGCCGGACATTCCTCCCAGCGGTTGCCGGAATGCACCGTCGGCGTCGGGTAGTTGTCGGTGGGCACCGGCGAACAGTCGGGCGTGGCCTCCGATCGCGAGCCGTCGCTGCGCAGGTGCAGCCGGTCGAGCGACGGGTCGCTGCTGATCAGGATGGCGATCGGCGCGGCCTGATGCGTGCCGTTCTGCACCTCGGCGACGCGCATGGTCAGGAACCGCAGGACCTCGTCCAGCGTGTAGGCGCCGAAATTTTCGAACAGACCGCCATCGGTGACGCGCGCCTGGACGTTGCCCTTGCAGTCGCGCAGCGCTCCGGTCGGCGAGATCACCGGGAAACGGGCGCTCATGGTGACGGACGTGCTGATCGGGATGTCGGCCTTGATCATGTCGAACGTGTCATATCGGTTGATGCCGCTCGACAAGCTCGAGAGGCGGATGTTCGACGTGATGATGCGCTTGCCTTTTTCGACCGACGTGCCGTTCAGCACCAGCGCCGGCCACGGTCGATCGTCGCTGCCGAAGGTGGCGACAAAGCCCTTGTCCCAGGTGAGGTCGGCCTTGCCGGCGGCGCCGCTCTTTTCCCAGGCCGCCTCCCACGCCTTTTCGATGGCGACGCCGCGGTCGGGCGGCACGGCCGACGGCACGATCCTGCGCATGAGCGTGAGGCCGTTGAACGGCAGGTCGACATAGAGGCCGGCCGCGAAGGTCGGCCCGAGAAAGTCGTTCTCGATGATCTCGCGTGCTTTCTCGGCCGGCTTGTCGAGCACGGGCGAGGCCTTCTTCGCGAGGCGATGGGCTTGCAGCAGCGAACGGAAGGTCACCGCCCCCAACGAACCGCCCGAGACGCCGCTGATCATGAACAGGCGGTCCGTGAAATGCGGTTCGCGCGCGGCGATCTCGCCCAGCACCTGCGTTGTCCAGAAGGCCGCGCGGCTGGCGCCGCCCGCCGTCGCCACCATGATCAGCGGCGGCGCCTTGAGGTCGCCGTCGACCGCCTTTGGCGCGAGATCCTTGTTGACGTCCCACCATTTGAAGTAGGCGTCCTTCAGCATCATCCGCTTGTCCGCGCCCATCCACGCCTGATCCTGCTGCTCGCAGGTCAACGGCGAGCCGTCGGCGGATTTGGCGACGCGCAGCGTACGGACATCGTGAAAGTCGCCGAACACGATCGGCGACACGACCAGCGCTGCGACGGCCGCGCCGAACAGCGGCAGCTCGTACTTCGCCGAAAGCATCACGAGGTAGCAGCCGACCGGCACCATCAGGGCAAAGCCGAGCAGGGCCGCCGGGACTGCGCCGCGGAAGATGTTGTCGCTCATCCACACCGGCAGGAGCAGCACCAGGATGGAGAAGACGGGTGCGGCGACCACGGTCGCGACGAGGAACCTGCGCGCGAAGGGATGCTTCGGGTCGAAAATCTCGGTCGTGAGGTCGCGGTCGGGCAGCCAGCTCGAACCGACGATGCCCTTGTTCTTCAGCCAGCGCGCGATGCGCTCGCGCTCGCGCACCACCATGTAGAAGATTCCGGCGATGGCGACATAGGCGATCGCCAGGACGAGGAAGCGGGTGGCGTGCTTGTCGTCTCCGGCATAGTCGTAGAGCGTGCGCGCTTTCCAGAAGGCCAGCGCGACCGACAGCATGGCCGCCGTGCCGATCAACCGCGGCACTTCGACCGTCAGCCAGCCGTGCCAGCGCCGGTGCGGAAGCGGCGGCGGCGGATTGATCCAGGTGAACTGCACCGTCACGCGCGCCCAGTACCAGGCGATCGTCGCCCAGATCGTGACTGCGATCAGGGTGGTCAGCAGGGCAGGCCAACCCTTCCGCGACGGCGCGGCATCGGCGATGACGATGTCCCGCGCCTGGTCGGTCAAGCCGATCAGCGCCACACCGACGAGCACCGGCAGCACCGCCGCCCGACAGACCCAGAGCATGCGGACTGCGGCCATGACGTGCCACCAGAGCCAGGCCAATCCGTCGCGGAATTGCTTCATGGTGCCCTCCCCCAAGGACGACCTCGCGAGACTACGGATAACGCCCACTTTGCCGCATTCCTGTTTGTGGCAAATCCCACAAACGGGTGAAGCCGAGGAGACCGCGCCAGGGCAGCCGCCGGGCAGTGCCGCGGCGTGCCGGCGCGATCTTGCCGCGTCGTCGGAGGGCATAGTAGCGTGGCGCACCGCTGCTACCGGAAGCCGCCGATGAGCCTCTTCAGCCCAGAACCGTTACCAGTCGGCAAGTTCACCGCCGGCCTGTTCACCATCCGGTCCTACCTTCTGCTGCTGATCGCCGCCGTCATCGTGCCGATGATGGTGCTGGTCGCCATACTTGCCTGGGACTACGGCACGGCCGGGCGGCGTACGATCGAAGCCCAGCGGCTGGACGCCGCCAACAACCTCAAGCACCTGATGGACGGAGAAATCCAGGCAACGGCGGGCTTCCTCAACGGGCTCGCCACGTCGCTCGCACACCATCCAGCCGATCCCCGCATCGCCGAGAATGCCATCGCCGCCGCCCGGTCCCACGGCTTCGCCGCGCTCGTGGTGCACGATCGCACCGGCCGCCAGCTCTTCGTCGCGCCGACAACCGTTGCTGCCGGTCTGACCGCGGCCCATGAACTCGGGGTCGCCGAGGTGGTCGCCGGCGGCAAGCCCGTCGTGTCGGATCTCGTGGTCGATGCGGGTGAGCTCAAGCCCGGCCTGTTCTTCGTGTCGGTGCCCGTGCTGGTCGACGGTCAGGTCGCGCTGGTGCTGAGCGGCGGGCTGCCGCCGCAGCGTCTGCAGCCGCTGCTGGCCGAAGCCGGCCTGGATAGCGGCTGGCGGGCGGCGATCGTCGATCGCAGGGGCATCATCCTGGCGCGCCGCGACCGGCCCGACCTCTATGTCGGCGCCTATGCGCAGAATCCCATGATCGAGGTCGCACGCGGCAACCAGTCGGCCGGCCTGTTCGACGTCGTGTCGCGTGACGGGGTGGAGGTGAAGAATTCCTTCGTGCGGTCGGCGTTGTCCGGCTGGACCGCCGCGGTGGCGGTCGCCGCATCCGTCGTCGACGCGCCGCTGCATCGTACGGCGCTCACCATGGCGGCCATCGGCCTCGCCCTCACCCTGGTGAGCCTGCTGCTGGGCTCATTGGTCGCCGGCCGCATCTCGCGCGCCGTGCAGCAGCTCGGCGTCGCCTCGGCTGCGTTCGCCAGCGGCTATGCCGTGCCGCTGCCGACCAGCATGCTGACCGAGCTGCAGGATGTGGCGCAGGCCATGAAGGTGTCGGCCGAGCGCGCCAAGCGCCGTGAAGCCAGGACGCGTGAGGCGCAGAACCAGCTTTAGTGGTTCAGTCGAACACGCCGCGCCGCTGCAGCGCATCGATGACCCGATCGACTTCCTCGTCGATCGTCATCTCGAGAGTGTGCAGATGGAGGTCGGGCGTCTCGGGCGACTCGTAGACCGAGTCGACGCCCGTGAAATTCCTGAGCTCGCCGACCCGGGCTTTGTGGTAGAGGCCCTTGGGATCGCGGCGCTCGCATTCGGCGATCGGCGTGTCGACGAAGATCTCCAGGAACGCATCGTCGGCCAGCCGCTCGCGCGCCAGTCGGCGCTCGGCGCGGAACGGCGAGATGAACGACACGAGCACGATCAGGCCGGCATCGGCCATCAGGCGGGCGATCTCGATGACGCGCCGCACGTTCTCGACCCGGTCGGCGTCGGTGAAGCCCAGGTCGCGGTTGAGGCCATGGCGCACGTTGTCGCCATCGAGCAGGTAGGTGTGGCGGCCGAGGACGGTCAAGCGCCGCTCGACGCCGTCGGCGATCGTGGACTTGCCCGAGCCCGACAGGCCGGTGAACCACAGGATCGCCGGACGATGGCCCTTGATCGCCGTGCGTTTCGCCTTGTCGACGGTGAAGTCCTGCCAGGCGAGATTGGCGGCGCGCCGCAACGGGAAGCGGATCATGCCGGCGCCGACAGTGGCGTTGCTCAGCCGGTCGATCAGGATGAAGCCGCCGGTCTCACGGTTGTCGTCGTAGGTGTCGAAGGGGAGGGCGCGGTCGAGCGAGACATTGGCGAAACCGATGTCGTTCGGTCCGAGCTGCTTGGCGGGGCAGTGCGATCCGCTGGTGACGTCGAGCCGGTGCTTCAGCTCGCTCACTGTCGCCGTCGTCGTCGCCGTACCGAGCCGCAGCAGATAGGGCCGTCCCGGCAGCATCGGTGCATCGCCAAGCCACACGATGTGCGCAGCGAACTGGTCGCTGAGATGGGGCGGGGCGCCGGAAGCGGCAATGACGTCGCCGCGGCCGACATCGACCGCCGGATCGAGGGTCAGCGTGACCGCCTGGCCGGCCGTCGCGCCGTCGAGGTCGCCCTCGTAGGTGACGATGCGGGCCACGTGGGCCTGGATGCCCGACGGCAGGATGGCGACATCGTCGCCGGGGCGCACGCTGCCGCCCAATACGGTCCCGGCATAGCCACGAAATCCGTCGGCGCGGTTGATCCACTGCACCGCCAGCCGGAATGGCTGGTCCCCGACCGGTGCGGTGTGGGCGGCCTCGAGATGGCCGAGCAGCGTCGGGCCGCTGTACCACGGCATTGCCGCGCTCGGCCGTATGACGCTGTCGCCATGCAGCGCGCAGACGGGAATGGCCGTCACGTCCCTCAGGCCGAGTTGGCCGGCCATCGCCGCGTAGCCTTCGACGATCGCGGCGAAGCAGTCTTCGCGGTAGCCGACAAGGTCCATCTTGTTGACGGCAAGGACGATGCGGCGGATGCCCATCAGCGCCACGATGGCACTATGCCTGAGAGTCTGCGGCAGCAGGCCCTTGGTGGCGTCGACCAGGATGACCGCCAGGTCGGCGGTCGACGCCCCCGTCGCCATGTTGCGCGTGTACTGCTCGTGACCCGGCGTGTCGGCGACGATGAAACGCCGCCTTGGCGTCGAGAAGTAGCGGTACCCGACGTCGATGGTGATGCCCTGCTCGCGTTCCGCCTGCAGGCCGTCGACCAGCCCCGCGAGATCGGAGACGGTTGCGCGGCGATCGTCCGGCACGACGTCGGCGTCGACCAGGAGCCGACCGATCAGTGTGCTCTTGCCGTCGTCGACGCTGCCGCAGGTGATGAAGCGCAGCAGGCTTCCATCGAAAGCCGCGTCCATCAGAAGTAGCCTTCGACTTTCTTGCGCTCCATCGAGGCCTCGCCATGGTCGATGGCGCGACCCTGGCGCTCGGAAGTGCGCGAGCGGCTGAGCTCGTCGATGATGGCCGGCACGGTGTCGGCCCGCGATTCGATGGCGCCGGTCAGCGGATAGCAGCCGAGCGTGCGGAACCGCACCCAGCGCAGCTCCGGGGTCTCCTGACCCCGCAGCGCAAGCCGCTCGTCGTCGCACAGGATCAACAGGCCGTTGCGGCGGACGACCATGCGGCCGGCGGCGAAGTAGAGCGGCACGACGGGAATGTTCTCGCGTGCGATGTAGGTCCAGATGTCGAGCTCGGTCCAGTTCGACAAGGGAAAGACCCGGACGCTCTCGCCGGGATTGAGGCGGCCGTTGTAGAGGTGCCAGAGCTCGGGCCGCTGGCTGCGCGGATCCCAGCGATGGTTGGCGCTACGCAGTGAGAATATCCGCTCCTTGGCGCGCGACGGCTCTTCGTCGCGGCGGGCCCCGCCGATCGCGGCATCGAAGCCATGAAGGTCGAGCGCCTGCTTCAGCGCCTCGGTCTTCATGATGTCCGTGTGGATGGCGGCACCATGGCTGAGGGGACCGATGCCGCGCGTCAGGCCCTCGTGGTTGACGTGCACGAGCAGCGACAGGCCAAGCTCCTTCACCCGCCGATCGCGGAAGGCGATCATCTCGCGGAACTTCCAGGTCGTATCGACGTGCAGCAGCATGAAAGGGGGAGGGGCCGGATGGAAGGCCTTGATCGCGAGATGAAGCAGGACCGAGGAGTCCTTGCCGACCGAATAGAGGATGACCGGCTTGGCGAACACCGCGGCTGCCTCGCGTAGCGCGTGGATGGCTTCCGCCTCGAGTTCGCGCAGGTGGGAGTCGAAGACTGGCAAGTGGGCTGCTCTTCCAGTTTGAGCGAGGGGAACGTTCGACTAGGCGGCCGCGGTGGCTGTCGGCTCGGCAAGCGGCCAGTCGAACAGGCCGGTATCGACTCCCAGGCGGTCCAGGAACGCCACAGCGTCGGCACGCGTCCGCTCGTCGATGCGCGCGTCGGCGCGGCCCGGGCTGACCTGGCTGATATGGCTGCCGCGATCGGTACGCGTGCCATCGAGCGACCGGCCGAGCTCCTTTTCGATCACCTTCATGTGCTCGCGCCGCGCCAACCACACGGCGTCGGCAAGTGCCGGCCACATGCTCGGCATTCCCGAGAGGTGGTCGAGAATGCAGGCCAGGACATCGACCGGCTGGGCCATCAACCGCTCGTAGGGGACCAGCCGGACCTGCGCGGGATACCGTTCGGACAGCGTCTGAAACGAGATGAACTGCTTGGCGTAGGACGGAAGAGCGCTGTCGAACAGGTAGTCGCGCAACGCAATGGCAGCCAACGGCCGGCCACTGGCTGAATTGTACGTCGCATCTTTGTGGTTTTGGCTGTAGCGGAAGTACGACACCGCCTAGTCGAGTGGATTGCGGTAGACGAGGACGATCGGCCGGCCGCGGCCTCGACGAGCGGAACGCTCCATCGCCTGCACGCGGACCGGCGTGTAGCGATATTTCGCAAGGTCGATCGGCGTGTAGCGATAGTTCATCCCCTCATGGAAATAGTCGTAGCCCGGCACATGGAATGCTGTCGCCTGCCACCAATCGACGTCGGAGGCGGTGAAGCCGGGACACACCGTGTGGCCGATGAACAGATGATCGTCCGGCAGGGTGCCGCGGACGCGGAACAGGGGGCCGCCACGGAAGCTCTGTAAATCGAAGGCCGGTCCGGACGGATCGCCAAAGACCCGCCCCGTCAGACGGTCGGCGATGTGGCCGCCGCGGTCGAGATGGCACATGAACGAGATGGCATAGCGCAAGAACCAGGTCCCCGAGCGAGGAACTGTGGCCAGGATGGGCGGGCTGGAGACGCGGAACATAGTCCCTACTACGTTGCGGGAACCCTCTGTCGTCCCCGTGCATTCGTCATTTCATTGTCAAAGTGCGGCAGTTTTTTGTTGATAGTCATCAATGGAGTTACGCGGCAGCTATGCAACCCTGCGCGAGGATGATTGGCCTACCTCTTGCGGAATAGACAGATTGCACTCGGTCGCGAGAACCAGGCAGGCTTGCTAGAAATGCCGGCACATCCAGTTGCCGGGGGTTTTCATGTCATTACGCGCGCTCGTCCTGAGCCAAGGTGCCGACCGCAAGGTGAGCGGCGCCATCGAGACCCTTCCTGTGGACAGGCTGCCGGCCGGCGACGTCACGGTCGCGGTCGACTATTCGACGCTGAACTACAAGGACGGGCTGGTCCTCACCACCGGCGGCGGGCTGGTGAAGACCTGGCCGCATGTCGGTGGCATCGACTTCAGCGGCACTGTCGAGATGTCCGATACGCCGGCCTTCAAGCCCGGCGACAAGGTCGTGCTGAATGGCTGGCGGGTCGGCGAGCTGCACTGGGGTGGCTATGCCACCAAGGCGCGGGTCAAGGGCGACTGGCTGGTCAAGCTGCCGGCCGCGATCTCGACCAAGCGCGCCATGGCGATCGGCACGGCGGGCTACACCTCCATGCTCTGCGTCATGGCGCTGGAGAAGCACGGCATCAAGCCGTCGGCGGGCGAGATCCTGGTGACGGGAGCAGCGGGCGGCGTCGGCTCGGTCGCGGTCGCGATCCTGGCCAAACTCGGCTTCACCGTGGTCGCCGCCACCGGGCGGCCGCAGGAGGGCGAGTACCTGAAAGCGCTCGGGGCGACCACCATCATGGACCGCAAGGAGCTGACCGAAGCGCCTGACCGGCCGCTGCTGTCGGAGCGCTTCGCCGGCGTCGTCGACACCGTGTCCGGCGTGATGTTCGCCAGAGCGCTCGCCCAGCTGAAGTACGGCGGCGCGGCTGCGGTGTGCGGCCTGGCCGGCGGGCCATCGTTCCCCGGCTCGATCCTGCCTTTCATCCTGCGCGGCGTGAGCGTCTACGGCATCGATTCGGTGATGCTGCCCAAGGCGCCGCGCGAGGAGGCATGGCGGCGCCTCGGCACCGACCTGCCGCTCGACAAGCTCGACGGCACGGTGAGCGAGGCGGGTCTTTCCGACCTGATGACCCTGGCCCCAAAAATCCTCAAAGGAGAAATACGGGGCCGCGTGGTCGTCGATGTGAGCAAATGATAGGGTCGCCGCCTCGCTTTCATTCCACTGTTCAATGAGAATTTCGCCATGACGCCTCCCGCCACCGCGCCTACCGCCAACAACCTCGAAGCCTTCTTCATGCCGTTCACCGCGAACCGGCAGTTCAAGAAGAACCCGCGGCTGCTGGCCCGGGCCAAGGGCGTGCACTACTGGACGCCGGAAGGCCGCAAGGTGATCGACGGCACGGCCGGCCTGTGGTGCGTCAATGCCGGCCACGGCCGCGAGGAGATCAAGCAGGCGATCGCCCAGCAGCTCGAGGAGATGGACTACGCGCCCTCCTTCCAGATGGGGCACCCGAAGTCGTTCGAGCTCGCTGCCCGCCATGCCGCCATGCTGCCGGGCGACCTCGACCACGCCTTCTACTGCAACTCGGGCTCCGAGGCGGTCGACTCCGCGCTCAAGATCGCGCTCGCCTGGCAGCGCGCGCGCGGGCAGGGCACGCGCACCCGCCTGATCGGCCGCGAGCGCGGCTATCACGGCGTCGGTTTCGGCGGCATCTCGGTCGGTGGCATGGTCAACAACCGCAAGCAGTGGGGCGCCCTGCTGCCGGGCGTCGACCACATGCCGCACACCCATCTGCCGGCCAGGAACGCCTTTTCGCGCGGGCTTCCCGAGCATGGCGGCGTCGAGCTGGCCGATGAGCTGGAGCGCATCGTGGCGCTGCACGACGCCTCGACCATCGCCGCCGTGATCGTCGAGCCGTGCGCCGGGTCGACCGGCTACCTGCCGCCGCCCAAGGGCTACCTGGAGCGCCTGCGCCAGATCTGCGACAAGCACGGCATCCTGCTGATCTTCGACGAGGTCATCACGGGCTTCGGCCGTCTCGGCACCGGCTTCGCCGCCGAGTTCTTCAACGTCATCCCCGACCTCATGACGGTGGCCAAGGGCATCTCCAACGCCACGGTGCCGATGGGCGGCGTGTTCGTGCGCAAGCACATCTACGACGGCCTGATGAACGGGCCGGAGAATGTCGTCGAGCTGTTCCACGGCTACACCTACTCGGCGCACCCGCTGGCCTGTGCCGCGGCGTCTGCCGTGCTCGACATCTACAAGGACGAGGGCCTGTTCCAGCGCTCGGCCGAGCTCTCAAAGTACTGGGAGGACGGCGTGCATTCGCTGAAGGGCCTGCCGGGCGTCACCGACATCCGCAACCTCGGCTTGGCCGGCGGTATCGACATGGAGGGCCGCAAGGATGCGCCCGGCGCGCGCGGCTACGACACCTTCGTGAAGGCCTTCGAGCTCGGCCTGATGGTGCGCCAGGCGGGCGACACGATTGCCATGTCGCCGCCGCTGGTGATCGAGAAGCCCCAGATCGACGAGATCATCGATCTCGCCGGCAAGGCCATCAAGGCGACGGCGTAGCGAGGTCGCTCCCTCCCCTTCGCGGAGTCCGCGAAGGGGAGGTGCCCGCGTAGCGGGCGGAGGGGTCATGAGCAACGGTGATGATGCTCATGACCCCTCCGTCGGCGTACGACGCCGACGCCTCCCCACTTCATGGGGAGGAAGTCTTTTTCCTGCTATACCCACGGCGTGTTCCTCGACCTTGGCTTGCCCACATTGATCGGTCCGCTTGCCGTGATGGCGCATGTCGCCATTGCGGCCCTCGTGACCGTCCATGTCCTGCTCTACAAGCGCAACGTCGCGGCCTCGGTGTCGTGGATCGGCATCGCCTGGCTGTCGCCGTTCCTGGGGGCGTTGCTCTACGTCACCATGGGCATCAACCGCGTCAAGCGCCGCGCCCAGCGGCTGCGCCGTCAGCGCCTGCCGATGGCCATCGCCGAGGAGACCCTGGCTGATGCCGTGGCCGACGATCCGCTGACGCCGCTCGAGTTCGCGATCGGCCGCCTGACCGGCCTGCCCTGCGAGCCCGGCAACAGCGTAAAGGTCCTGCACAGCGGCGACGAGGCCTATCCGCGCATGCTGGCGGCGATCGCTGCGGCGGAGAAGAGCGTGGGCCTCGCGAGCTACATCTTCCGCGCCGACAAGGCGGGTGCGGCCTTCCACCAGGCACTGATCCAGGCACAGCGTCGCGGCGTCGAGGTGCGGGTGCTGATCGACGGCGTCGGCAGCGGCTATTTCTGGTCGGGCACCTACAACCATCTGCACAAGGCGGGCGTGCCCGTCGCGCGGTTCCTGCATTCGTATTTCCCCTGGCGCATGCCGTTCGTGAACCTGCGCAACCATCGCAAGGTGCTCGTGGTCGACGGCCGCATCGGCTTCACCGGCGGCATCAATATCGGCGCCGAGAACATCGGCGCAGACAACCCGCCCTTCGTCGTGCACGACACGCACTTCGAGCTCGAGGGCCCGATCGTCGAGCAGCTCACCGACGCCTTCGCCGACGACTGGCTCTATACCACCGGCGAGACGCTGTTGACGGAGAAGTGGTTCCCGCCGCTCCGCAAGGCAGGCCCGGTCACGGCGCGCGTCGTCACCTCCGGTCCCGACGAGGATATGGAGCAGATCGAGTACGTGGCGCTGCACGCGATCTCCTGCGCCCACAAGTCGGTCCGCGTCGTCACGCCGTACTTCCTGCCGCCCGAGCCGCTGACCATGGCGCTCGGCCTGGCGGCGCTGCGCGGCGTCAAGGTCGAGATCGTGCTGCCGGACCATTCCAACCACGCCGTTCTGGATTGGGCGCGGCGCATTCCGCTCAGGCCCCTGATCGAGGCCGGCTGCCGGGTCTGGCTCACCGCCGCGCCCTTCGACCATTCCAAGCTGATGGTGATCGACGGCATGTGGTCGCTGATCGGCAGCGCCAACTGGGACACGCGCAGCTTCCGCCTGAACTTCGAGCTCAATGTCGAGCTGCACGACACCGACTTCGCCGCCAGGATCGCCGAGGTCGGCCCCAATGCGCGACGGCTGACGCTCGCCGAGCTCGACGGCGACCCGTTGCCCATCCGCCTGCGCAACAGCGCGGCGAGGTTGCTGCAGCCGTATCTATGACCTCTCCCATTCCTCCCCGTCATACGGGGGAGGGTAGGGTGGGGGAGAGCGGCACACGCGATCTGACCGATTTCATGATCTTTTCGCAGGAGAGGTCACCGGCATTGCTTTCCCCCTCCCGGCCTCCCCCGTATGACGGGGGAGGTGGTCCTTGGCGTTTCTACCGATACAACCTTCCCAGCCGGTCGCGCCTGATCCAGCGGTGCTCGGGGCGGGCGCGCAGGCCGCTTTCCAGGCCCCAGCCTTCGACGAGCCCGAGCTCCAGGCGGATCGGCCGGTGATCGGACGGGCCGAAGGCCAGCGCGTCGGCGACGCGGCAGGTCAGCCCATGCACCAGGCAGCGGTCGAGGCGGAACGGCACGACGTTGCTGGCATAGTGCGTCGGCTCGCGCGGGCCGACGTCGGTGAAGCCCGGCAGGATTACCGGCCCGACGATGTTGTAGTCGCCGATGATGGCCGACGGCTTGCCGCGCAGGGCGGCGGCGATGCGCGCGAGCTGGCGGCGGTTGAGCAGCTGGCCGTGGCTGAGATGGACGTTGGCGAAGGTCATGTCGCCGACCTGGACGATCTGCGCGCGCCGCCGCGGCAGGCGGCCGGGCAGGCGCGAGGCCGGAAGCGACAGGGCGCGCGGCACGGCGAAACGATGCGGGCTCCATACCGCGAGGCCGTGGATGCGGCCGAGCCACGACAGGCGATGGAAATGTCCGCCGAGCAGCGACGGCAGCTCCTCCATCTCCCTGGTCGCTTCCTGCATCAGGAGCACGTCGGGCTTCTCGTGTCGGGCGAGCGCCACGACATCGTCGACGGCTGCACCGGTGAGCCTGAGCAGGTTCCAGCTGATGATCTTCAAGGAGTCCTCATGGCTTGCCTTGCGACTTCGACGCCCGGTCGCGTCGGGCCTGGCGGATCTGGTCGGTGATCGACGAGGTGGTGCCTGCGGCCGTCTGCAGCTCGCGCCGCACGGTCTCGCGCCGTTCGTGGATCGAGGCGATCACAAGCCCCATCGGCACGCCGAGGCCGACCAGCGCCGATTCGGCGAGCTGCAGGCTCGCCTCGATGGTCTCCGGCACGGTGTCGGTGACCTTGAGCGTGTAGAGATGGCGCGCGTGCTGCGCATCGTGCGCGCGCGCCACGATCATCACATCGGGCCGGCGTGCGCGCACGGCGCGCACCACATCGTCGACCGCCGAGGTGTCGAGGGTGACGATCACGCCCGTCGCCTCGTCGATGCCGCAGCGCTGCAGGAACAGCGGATTGGAGGCGTCGCCGTAGTAGATCGGCCGGCCGAGCTGGCGCCAGCGCGAGACCATCGCACTGTCGCGGTCGGCGGCGATGTAGGGGATGTCGTGCTCCTCGAGCAGGCCGCAGACGAGCTGGCCGACCCGGCCGTGGCCGACGACGATGACGCGCTTGGCATGATCGTCCGGCGGTAGCACGGTGAACAGGGGATCGGATGACGCTTCGCGGGCAAAATAGCGGCCGACCCGCCGGGCCAGCAGGGCGATGAAGGGCACCGTCGCCATGCTGAGCGACACCACCGCGAGGATGCCTGCCGACACGTCGGCGGCGACCAGGCTGAAGTGCACGGCAAGCCCGATCCCGATGAAGGCGAACTCGCCGCCCGGCGCCAGAAGCAGGCCTGTCTCGACGCTGGCGCCCCACGGCACGCCGAAGACGCGGCAGAGCGGCGCCAGCAGCACCGACTTCACCACCATCATCGCCAGGAATCCGCCCAGCACCAAGAGCGGCTCGCGCCAGATGAAGCCCAGGTCGATGTGCATGCCGACCGAGAAGAAGAACACGCCCAGCAGCAGGCCGCGAAAGGGATCGATCATGGCCTCGACGGCGCGGCGGTACTCGGTCTCGGCCAGCAGCAGGCCGGCGATGAACGCGCCCAGCGCCATCGACAGGCCGGCATAGGCCGCGACCACCCCTGAGCCGAAGGCGATCAGTAGGGTAGCGGCCATGAAGAACTCGGGATTGTCGGTGCCGGCGGCCAGTTTGAACAGCGGCTTCAGCACCAGCCGGCCGACCACGGCGATCACGGCGATGGCGATCGCGGCCTCGACCAGGGCGATGATCACGCCCTGGGCCACCGAGGTCGAATCGGCTGCGCTGCCGAGCGCTCCGATCAGGAACAACAGGGGGACCACGGCGAGGTCCTGGGCGAGCAGGATGGCGAAGCTGGTGCGGCCGGTGGTGGACATCATGCGGCGCTGGCCCGACAGCACTTCCATGACCAGGGCGGTCGAGGAGAGCGCCACGCAGGCGCCGATGATCAGGGCGGCGGCCGGCGGCTGGCCGTACCACAGCGCGCCGAAGCTGATCGCAATGGTCGTCAGCAGGGCCTGCAGGCCGCCCAGCCCGAAGACCAGGCGGCGCATCGTGAGCAGGCGCCGCATCGACAGTTCGAGGCCGATGAAGAACAGCAGGAAGACGATGCCCAGGTCGGCGATGAAGGCGATCTGTTTTTCGCCGGTGACGGTGAGCCAGTCGATCGCCCGCGAATAGTCGGCCAGCCGGCCGAGGCCATGCGGGCCGAGCGCGGCCCCGACCGCGAAAAAACCCAGGACGGGACTTATTTTGAGGCGGTGGACCACGGGGGCCACGACGGCGGCGGTGCCCAGGATGATGAGGGCATCCTTGAAGACGAAGATATCGCTGCTTCCCGCCATTGCGGCCAACATAGACTGCGCCGGCCGATCTGTGCACACTTTCGTTTCCAGAGGGTCATCGGGCATGAGGGTGGAAACGACATGAAGGTGGTGATCACCGGCGGTGCGGGATTCTTGGGCAAGAAGCTGGCACGGCGCCTACTGCAGGACGGCGGCATTGCCGGACCCTCGGGCAAGCCCGAGCGGGTGAGCGAGCTCGTGCTGTTCGACGTCGGCAAGGCGAGCGGCCCCGGTCTCGACGACCCGCGGGTCAAGGCCGTTGCGGGCGATATCGCCAATTTCGCAACCGTGCAGTCGATCGTGCAGGGCGCCGCCACGGTGTTCCATTTCGCCGCAGTAGTCAGCGCCGGTGCGGAAGCGGATTTCGATCTCGGCTATCGCGTCAACCTCGACGGCACACGCAACGTGCTGGAGGCGTGTCGCGCGCTCGGCACCAACCCGCGCGTCGTCTTCACCAGCTCGCTGGCGGCGTTCGGCGGCGACCTGCCGCCGGCGGTGACCGACGATACGGCTTTGACGCCGCAGACCTCCTACGGCGCGCAGAAGTCGATCGGCGAGTTCCTGGTCCGCGATTATACCCGCAAGGGCTTCTTGCGCGGCACCGCGGTGCGGCTGCCGACGATCTGCGTGCGCACCGGGTTGCCCAACAAGGCGGCCTCGACCTGGGCCTCCTCGGTGGTGCGCGAGCCGCTGACCGGAATCGACGTCGTCTGCCCGGTGACGCCCGAAACCATCATGGTGGTGCTGAGCCCGCGCAAGACGGTCGATGCCTTCGTGCGTCTGCACGACCTTTCGTCCGACGCCTTCGGCCCGGGACGTACGCTGCTGCTGAACGGCATCAACGTCACCGCCAGGGAACTCGAGCAGGCCGTCGGCCGCCACGCCGGCAACCGCAAGGTCGGCAAGGTGACGTGGCAGCACGACCCGGCGATCCAGAAGATCTGCGACGGCTGGCCCCAGGGCATCGATTCTCGCCGCGCCAGGTCTCTCGGCTTCGAGACCGACAAGGACCTCGACGAGGTCGTCCGCAACTTCATCGCCGACGATCTCGACGATCAATTGAAGATCGCGAAAGCGGCTTAGCTGGGGCGCGCCACTCCAGTGGCGCGTCATGCTCAGCCGAGCAATCCAGTGACCTCACCCTGAGGAGCGCCCGGAGGGCGCGTCTCGAAGGGTGGGCAACACCGAGATCGCGGCCCACCCTTCGAGACTCATCGCTTCGCGATGCCCCTCAGGGTGAGGTCGTGTTGGATCAACTGACTCATGACGCGCCACTGGAGTGGCGCGCCCCCAGCACTAACGCCCCCGCAACATCCGCCAGCCGTTCTGCAGGTGGCGCACCGGCCCCCAGACATGGCGCGTGCGCATCATGTGCCAGCGTTGCGGCTCGTTGTCGGGGCCGGCGATCGGGCCGGCGTCGTCGACGAAGTCGGTGATGCCGACGGCATCGGTGTCCCACGGCCCGGTGGTCTTGAAGATCGTCGTCTTGGCGCCGTAGCCGGTGAGCGATCGGCTCATGCCCGACGCCATGAAGTCCATGTAGCGCGGCAGGCTCTCCGGCCGGCAGAGATAGCCCTTGTTGAAGCCGACCGCGAGCAGGCGGAAATGGAACGGGTTCTTCTCGAGGTAGCGGATCACCTCGGTCGTGTTGGCCGGGTAGCGCGGCGAGAAGAAGTCGTCGATCACCACGATGCCGTCGTTGTTGACGATGCGGTTGGCGAGCGCGCGCTCGCGATAGACGGCGGTGCCGGTGTGCTCGCCGTCGATGTGGAACCAGCGCACGGTCTGGTGCATGGCCTGCAGGTCGAGCTTGGCCGGCAGGTCGGCCGACGGTCCCGACAATGGCACGATGTTGACCGGTTCGGCGCCGACCGAACGAATGGCGCGCTCGACCGCCGGCTGGTCGAGTCGGAGGTCGCACAAATAGAGCTTCTCGCCACCCTTGCGATAGGAGGCGAGCACCGACGCCGAGCGGCCGCGCCACACGCCGATCTCGAACAGGTCGCCCGTGATGCGGGCCTGCTGGTCGAGCAGGGCGCGCCAGACGCAGTAGGACTGGAACATGAACCAGCCCGGAATGGCGTCGATCTTTTCCCAACTGAGCATCGTGGATCCTTGCATTGAAGGTCTTGCTAACAGCGCTCTTTCGACGCTGCAAGCCGGGAGCGCTTGCACCGGCGGCGGGCCTCGGGTAGACGCCGAACGCGTGCAAATGCCAACAGCAACAGTCGCTTACCGCACGACGATCGGCCTGATCTGGGGCCTGGCTCTGTGGCATAGCTGGGAAAGCCGCGGCCTTTTCGTCGACGGCTCCGCCTTCCTCGTCCAGATCGCGCGGCGGGAGTGGTTCTTCGACTTCTACGCGCCGCGCCTCTACGCCATGGTCGTCGGCCAGGCGCCGATCATGACCGCCATCTTCCTCGGCATCACCGACCTGCATCTGCTTGCACGCCTGCTGTCGATCGGCCTGTTCGCCCTGCCGACCGCGCTCTACACGCTCGCCCTGGTGCGGGTGAAGCACGATCCGGTGCTGCTCGCGGCGGTGATCGGCGCCATCGGCGTGGTGTTCATGACCACCTCCTTCTTCATCGTCGGCGAATACAACACCGCCTATGCGATCGCCATCGTCGTTGCCGTCCGGCTGGTGACGGCCGAGCGGCTCACCGTGCTCGACGGCCTGTTCCTCGCCGTGATCAGCATGCTCGCGGCGCGGACCTACGAGGCGATGATCTATCTCGGGCCGCTGCTGTCGGTGATGGTCCTGCACACCTTGTGGCGCATGCCGCAGCGCCGTTGGCTGCCGACCACGCTCTACCTCATCTCCACGGTCGGCTTCATCGCCGGCATGGCCGTCGCCATCCGCTCCCTGTTGAAACCGTGGTCGGTCGAGCATCTCGACGAGACGATCGAGACCGCCACCAACTTCTGGCAGAACCTGCAGTTCGATCTGGCGCTGGCCGCCGCGCTGGTGGTCGTCGTCTGGGGCCTCATCCGGCCGCGCGACCTCCTGGGCGGCAAGCCCTATCGCTGGGCCGGCGTCCTGCTGGTGATCCTGGCGCTGTCGCCCCTGCTGGCGCTCAGCGACACGCTGGTCCGGCCGCTCGCCAAGTCGCAGTACGTGGCGCGCCAGGCCGCCGGCCTGGTCATCGTCGCCATCGTGCTGTTCATCTGGTTCTACGGCTCCCTGCTCGGCGACAAGCTCGCGGTCTTCGCCACGTTGCGCACGCCCGAGGCGGCGCGCCGCTTCCTCGCCTTCGCCGTCGTGGTCGTGGTGGCGATCCTGCCGTCCGACATCTACCTGACGCGGAACTGGTCGTCGTACCTCGACGTCATTCGAGCCGAGGTGGTCGCCAAGGACGGCGTCATCGCCTTCGAGGATTCGCCGCTCGCGCGCCATCCCTACGACCTGCTGGTCGAGGCCTGGATCCTGCCCAGCCAGAGCCTCGCGCTCCGGGCCAAGCGCGGCGACGGCATCATCGCGCCACCCAAGGATTTCAAGGCCTGGCAACCGTTCCCGCCGACGGATCCCTACCCGCTCGGCAAGTACACGTGGCGTGACTAGCGCGCCCGCCGCGCCGCCGCCGGCCGCCTACCGCAGCGTGGTCCTGTTGCTGTGGGCGCTGGCGATCAATGCCACGATCGCCAGCCGCGGCCTGTTCTGGGACGGCTCGCCCTTCATGGCGAACATCCTCGACCTCGGACAGGTCCACGACTTCTACACCGCCCGTGCCCATGTCGACTGGGTGACGCAGCTGCCGCTGCTGCTGCTGAGCGAGCTCGGCGTGCGCGACACGAGACTGCTGGCGATGGTCTATTCGGCGGCGCTGTTCGGCCTGCCGGCCGGCCTCTATCATGCGGCGCTCGCGCGCGTGAGGCACGATGCCGTGCTGCTCGGCATCGTCGTCGCCGTGGTCGCCGTGGTCTATCTGCCGACCTGCTTCTTCATCATCGGCGAGTACAACACCACCTACGCCGCCGTGGCCCTCGCCATGGCGGTGACGCTGACCCCCGGGCCGCGGCGTCTCAGTGATGCGGTGCTGCTCTGCGTGCTCGGCCTTTTATGCGTGCGGTCCTACGAGACGATGGTCTATCTCGGCCCGCTCCTGGCCGCCGCTCTCGTCTGGTCGATGCGCAAGGACGACGACCCGTGGGCGCGTGGTCTCGTGGTCGTCGCCGCGGTGGCGTTCATTGCGTCCGCCGTCGTCGGTCTCGTCGCCATCGTCGACTACTGGAACCATCCGCACTTCCAGAAGGTGCGGGCGATGACGTTCGACTTCTGGCAGAACCTGCAGTGCGTCATCCCGCTGATCGGGCTTGCGCTCTCCGCGGCGATCGCCCTGCTGCGGCCGAAGTGGCTGCACGGCAGCGGCCCGCCGCTGATCATCGCCGTTGCCGCCACCGCCCTCGCGCTGTCGCCGTGGTACCGGCTGGTGCACGAGCATTCGATCCTCTATCCGCCTGCGCACTATCTAGCGCGCCAGGCGGCGGGCGTGGTGCTGGCGGTGTTGCTGGCCTGCATGTGGCTGCACGTCGCCTGGCAGCGACGGCCGCCCGAGGTCTTCACCATCCTGCGCCTGCCCGCGGTGTCGCGCCGCCTGGTGCTGGCCATGACGGCGCTGCTGCTGGCTGCCGCCGTGCCCGACGTGGTGCTGACCGGCCTGTGGTCGGACTATCTCGCGCGCATGCGCACCCTGGTCGACACCCGCGAAGGCGCCATCCGCGCGCGCGACCTGCCGCTGCTCGATTGGCCCGACAAGCTCTTCGCCCAGGACTGGTCGCTGCCGGCCATGAGCGCGCTGGTCAGCCGCACCCCGGGCCATGCCTACGTGCTGGCCGACAAGGACTACCTCAGCAACCCGCCGTTCGATCCGGCCTGCGGGACGCTGCCGCACTTGCGGGGGTATGGCTGGGGGAAGTGAGCGGAGCGCGGACCTCCAGGTCCGCTCATCGTCTTCGTCTTCCGGACCGTGCGCTGGGTCGCGTCTGACGCGACCTCCCTGCGCGCACATGAATCATGAGCGAGCCGGATGCGCGCGGTCCGGAAGAGCATGAGCGGACCTGGAGGTCCGCGCTCCGATTAAGGCCGCATCCAGTGGCTGCTCGGCCCGCTGCCGCGCACCGGCGCCGCCGCCTCGACGAACTCGCACAGGATCCTTCGCGTGTCGCGCGGGTCGATGATCTCCTCGATCCAGAAGGTCTCGGCGCTGCGGAAGGGTGAGCGCAGCTTGTTCAGGCGGTCCTCGATCTCGGCCATCTTGGCCTTCGGGTCGGCGGCGCCTTCGATGTCGGCGCGGTACGCCGCTTCGATGCCGCCCTCGAGCGGCAGTGACCCCCAGCGGCCCGACGGCCAGGCATAACGCCAGTTGAGCCGGCCGCCGTTCTGGTGCGCCGCCCCGGCGACGCCGAAGGCGTTGCGGATGATGAAGGTGCACCACGGGATCGTCGTCTGGAACATCGCCGACATGGCGCGCACGCCCTGCCGGATGACGCCGCTCTTCTCGGCCTCGAGTCCGATGAGGAAGCCCGGGCAGTCGCACAAATAGACTGCCGGCAGATGGAAGGTCTCGGCCATGTCGACGAAGCGCGCCACCTTCTGGCAGGTATCGGCCGTCCAGCCGCCGCCGTAGAACATCGGGTCGGAGGCCATCAGCGCCACCGGCCAGCCGTCGATGCGCGCGAACCCGGTCACCACCGAGCGGCCGTAGAGCTTGCCCATCTCGAAGAAGCTGCCCTTGTCGACGATCTTCTCGATGATCGGCCGGATGCGATAGACCTTGCGGATGTCGCGCGGGATGGCATCGAACAGCTGCTCCTCGCGGCGCGCCGGATCGTCGGTCACCGGCCCGCGCGGCGGCGCCTCGTGGACCGAGGACGGCAGGTAGGAGAGGAAGCGCCGGGCGGCGGCGAACGCCTCATCCTCGCTGTCGACCGCCTCGTCGATGGCGCCGGCGCGCAGCTGGATCTCCCAGCCGCCCAGCTCCTGCTTGTCGTATTGCTTGGGGCTCAGCCTGTTCACCACCGGCGGGCCCGCCACGAACATCGCCGAGGTCTCCTTCACCATCACCGAGTAGTGCGTGGCGGCGAGTCTTGCCGCGCCCAGGCCCGCGACCGAGCCCAGGCCCAGCCCGACCGTCGGCACCTCGCCCATGTTGCGCACCACCCATTCCCAGCCCCGCACGCCCGGCACGTTGGCGCGGCCCGTGGTCTCGATGGTCTTGACCGAGCCGCCGCCGCCCGAGCCCTCGATCATGCGGATCAGCGGCACGCGATACTGGTTGGCGTAGCGCTCGATGAAGATGTCCTTTTCCTTGATCGTGGCGTCGGCCGACCCGCCGCGCACGGTGAAGTCGTCGCCGGTGACGGCGACGTGCCGGCCGTCGATCTTGGCGCGCCCCATCACGGCGTTGGCGGGCATGAGATCGACCAGCTCGTTGCGGCCGTCATACTCGGCCTTGCCGGCGACGCTGCCGACCTCGCGGAAACTGTCCTTGTCGACCAGCCGGTCGATGCGCTCGCGCACGGTGAGGCGGCCGCCGTCGTGCTGGCGCTTGACCTTGTCGGCGCCGCCCATGCGCTTGGTCATCTCCTGACGGCGGCGCAGCTCGTCCATCTCCGGTTGCCAGGTCATCGCGATTCCTCGGGTGTTCGGTCGATCTCGTTCGTACCAACGCCCGGCGGCAGCGGCCACAGCGAAAGCGGTGCCGGCCCATGGCAGGGCCGATGGACGAAACGTAAAGTAATTCCTCCCCATCGCCTCCGGCGATGGGGAGGTGGCCCGCAGGGCCGGAGGGGTCATGGGCACCAGTGAAGATGCCCATGACCCCTCCGTCGCCGTATGACGGCGACACCTCCCCAGCTTCGCTGGGGAGGAATAAGCCCTAAGTGAGCTGCTTCCTGAGCTCGGCCATGATCTTCGGCCAATGGCTGACGCCGAACTCGTTGGCGACGAGCTTGTCGTCCTTCACGATCAGGAATCGCGGCGTGCCGCTCTTGCGCGGAAGCTGATCGAGGATCGGCGCGAGTTCGCCCGGCCAGTAGCGCTCCTTGTAGGCCTCCTTGAGCTTGGGGGCTTCGACCTCGATCCACGTGACCTGCTTGTGTTCGGGCGAAGCGAGCCAACCCGCCTTGTACTTGTTCTTCCATGCCGTGCAGGGCTGGCAGTCCAAGCCGCCGATGTAGATCACTTTCAGATCGGGCGCGGCCCGCGCCGACAAAGGGAGCGAGCTGCCCAAGAGGCCGGCGACGACGAAGGTTCGGCGATTCATCTCGGCAGCACCAGGTCTAATAGACGACCCCGTCGATCAGGTTCTCTTCGTAGAGGCGCACGAGGTCGATGCCGCCCGGCGGGCGCGCCGTCTTGAACTCGGCGACGGCGCGCTGCAGCCGCGCCTCCTGGTCGCGTCGCAGCTTCTCGGCTTCTTCGACAGTCACCGGCGTGAAGCGCACGACCTGGCCCGGCAGCAGGCGACTGAGGCGCGGCAGGTCGACCGAGGCCACGGTCGCGATCTTTGAGTAGCCGCCCACGGTCTGGCGGTCGGCCAGGAGCACGATCGGCAGGCCGGCGCCGGGCACTTGGATGGCGCCGGGGCCGATGCCGTCGGAGATGATGTCGGCCCCCTTTGAATGCTCGATGGTCGGTCCCTCGAAGCGGATGCCCATGCGATCAGCTTCCTTGGAGACGCGATAGTCTGACTCTACGAAGGTGCGCCGGCCCCTGTCGCTGAAATAGTCGTCCTGCGGGCCCCAGACGACGCGTATGGGTCCGCTGCCGTAGTCGAACGGCTGCGCCAGCCTCTTCTCGTCGCCCGGCGGCGCCTGCTCGCGGGCGAGCGGCAGCACGTCGCCGGCCGCGAGCTTGCGGCCTTCGAAGCCGCCGACGCCGGCGCGCGCATAGGTCGACAGGCTGCCCATGAAAGATGGCAGGGCGAAGCCGCCGGCGATCGCGAGATAGGCGGTGCTCGATCCTTCGATCATGCCGACGCGCAGGACCTGGCCACGCTTGAGGAGGTGCGTGCGGTCGGACTCCAGCGGCTTGGGCGGCGCATCGGGCTTTTCGATCAGCGTCGGCGACAGCGGACCGACCAGGGCGACGCGCACGCTCTCGGCCTCGACCTGGAGATCGGGACCCATCACGCCGATCTCCAGGCCGGCGGTGCCAGGGGGATTCCCGCACAGCGCATTGGCCAGGCGAAGGGCGATGCGATCCATGGCGCCGGCGGTCGGCATGCCGAGCGCCATGAAACCGATGCGCCCGAGATCCTGCAGCGTGTCGAACAGGCCGGCGCGCACGACTTTCAATTGGGCCGTCATGCGCTCTTCACCAGCTTGGCCCAGTCGAACGTGCCGGCCTCGACCTCGCGGGCGATGCGGTCGTAGCTCTTGCGGTCGATGCGCTGGAAGGAGAGGGAGTCGCCCGGCGCCAGGAACACCGGCTGCTCGCGGCGCTGGTCGAACATCCAGAGCGGCGTGCGGCCGATCAGGTGCCAGCCTCCCGGGCTCTCGAAGGGGTAGATGGTCGTCATGTCCATGGCGATGGCGACCGTGGAGCGCGGCACGCGCACGCGCGGCTCGGCGCGTCGCGGCAGGTAGAGCGACTTCTCCAGGCCGGCGATGTAGGCCAGGCCCGGCATGAAGCCCAGCACATAGACCTTGAAGCGGGAAGCGAGGTGGCCCGTGATGACGTCTTCCGGCTTCTTCTTGGTGCGCTCCGCGACCTCGCCGAGATCGGGGGCGAACTCGGGATCGTCGTAGCAGCAGGGGATGGTGACCTGCCGGCTCTTCATGTCGGTCGGCAGGCCGCGCGCGATCAGGCCCTCGATCTCGGGCTCGAGCTTGGCGCGCGACGTCGCCAGCGGGTCATAGCAGACCATCAGCGCGCGCATGGAGGGCACGGTCTCGACGACGCCGGCGATCCCGGCCTGGCCGATGGCCGCGTGCAGGGCCATCACCCGGCCGTTGATATCGGGGGAGATTTCGTTGCCGAATTCGACGCTGAAGGCGGTGTCGCCGCAGGATAGGTACCGTACGCTCACATCTGCTAGGATAGCGCGCTGTTTTGACTCGGGCGACTCATTCTCCTCCCCCGCTTGCGGGGGAGGATACAGGAGGGGGTGAGCTACTGTCGCGACGCCTGCCAATTTCAGATCATTGATTGGCGGAGGTCGTCACGGTGGCCTTCCCCCTCCTGTATCCTCCCCCGCAAGCGGGGGAGGAGGGAGGCCACTCGTTGAAGGGAGTTTTCTCATGGCTGCGACCAACGCCGGTTTCGTCAACATCAATTCCGACCTGGGCGAGAGCTTCGGCCCGTGGGTGATGGGCAATGATACCGAGGTGCTGAAGATCGTGAAGTCGGCCAACGTCGCCTGCGGCTTCCATGCCAGCGATCCCACGGTGATGGTCGACACCGTGAAGCTCTGCCAGGAGAACGGCGTGTCGATCGGCGCCCATCCCGGCTTCGCCGACCTGCAGGGCTTCGGCCGGCGCGTGATCAACCTCACGATCAAGGAGCTCGAGGCCAACATCGCCTACCAGATCGGCGCGCTGCAGGCGATCGCGGCGCTGCACGGCGCCAAGGTCACGCACATGAAGCCGCACGGCATGATGGCCAACATGTCGGCCGAGAGCGCGGAGATGTGCGACGCGATCTGCCGCGCCACCAAGGCGGCCGACCGTGACCTGATCTTCCTCGCCCAGGCCAACACCGAGCAGGGCAAGGCGGCGCGCCGCGCGGGCCTGCGCGTGGCCGAGGAGGTGTTCGCCGACCGCACCTACACCGACAAGGGCTTCCTGACGCCGCGCAAGGAAGCGGGCTCGATGATCAAGGATCCTGCCCAGGCCGTGGCGCATGTCCGCCGCATGGTCGACGAGCAGGCGATCTACTCGACCTCGGGCAAGCGCATCCCCTGCCAGGTCGATTCGATCTGCGTGCACGGCGATGGGCCCACGGCGGTCACGGTGTCGAAGGCGGTGCGCGATGGCCTCGAGGCCGCGGGTATTCGCATCGTGCCCCTGACCGAAATGCCGAATTTGAAGCACTGATTGCCCGTCATCCCGAGCGGAGCGAAGCGAAGCCGAGGGACCTCCTCTTGTCGGCGCAGCAACGGAACAGGTCCCTCCGCTACGCCTCGCTGCGCTCGGCTCCGGTCGGGATGACGAGGGGCACCGTCATGTCCACGTCATCTCGCCTTGCCATGGCTCTCCGGCGAAAGGCTTGCCATGGCACGACTGTCTCAGCCCCGTATTGACCAGCGCCCGCCGCTGCCGCTGCGCAGCGCGGGCTTGCGGCCCAATCCCTACGATCTCGCGATCTTCATCGTGGTCGGGGCGGCCTTCGTCGTGCTGGCGCACGGCGCGCGCGAGATGGCGCAGCCGATCGGCCAGCTCGCCGGCGAGCCGGTCACGCTCGATCCCGCCAACCTGCCCGAATACGCGCTCCGCACCGTGCTGCGCATGTTCGCGGCCATCATCGCCTCGCTCGTCTTCACCTTCGTGGTCGGCACGCTGGCCGCCAGGAGCAAGCGCGCCGAGCTGGTGATCGTCCCGGCACTCGACATCCTGCAGTCGGTGCCCGTGCTGGGCTTCCTCACCTTCACGGTCGTCTATTTCATAAACCTCTTTCCCGGCAATCAGCTCGGCGCGGAATGCGCGGCGATCTTCGCCATCTTCACCAGCCAGGCCTGGAACATGGCCTTCAGCTTCTACCAGTCGCTGCGCACGCTGCCGCCCGACCTCGAGGAGGCGGCCCGGCATTTCCGCCTCTCCGCCTGGCTGCGCTTCTGGCGGCTGGAGGCGCCGTTCGCCGCGCCCGGCCTGATCTGGAACACCATGATGTCGATGTCGGGCGGCTGGTTCTTCGTCGTGGCGTCAGAGGCAATCACCGTCGGCGACACCACGATCAAGCTGCCGGGCATCGGCTCCTGGCTCGCCGTCGCCATCGACCGGAAGGACGTGCCCGCCGTGCTGATGGCCGTCGGCACGATGGCGCTGGTGATCCTGGCCTACGACCAGCTGCTGTTCCGCCCGATCGTCGCCTGGGCCGACAAGTTCCGCTTCGAGCAGACGGCCAGCCAGCGCCGGCCGCGCTCCTGGGTCTACGACATCTGGCGCCACGCGCGCCTGCTGCGCCGGCTGACGGTGATGGCGTCGACACTCACCGGCTGGCTCGGCGCTCAGCTGCCGCGCCGCACGTCGCCCGTCGCCGCGACGGAGCGGCCGAACCTGACGCGGCTGGTCGATCGCCTGTGGCTGGTCGTTGTGCTGCTGGGCTGCGCCTGGGCGCTGTGGCGCATCGTGCAGTTCGTCGACGTCTCGCTGGGCTGGCACGACGTCGGTCAGGCGTTCGGGCTCGGCCTGCTCACGCTGCTGCGAGTCGTGATCCTGATCGCGCTGGCGAGTCTCGTGTGGGTGCCGATCGGCGTCTGGATCGGGCTCAGGCCCAATGTCGCCACCCGCGTCCAGCCGGTCGCGCAGTTCCTCGCCGCCTTCCCGGCCAATGTGCTCTTCCCCATCGCCGTCGTGGCGATCGTGCACTGGCGCCTCGATCCCGACATCTGGCTCAGCCCACTGATGGTGCTGGGCACGCAGTGGTACATCCTGTTCAACGTCATCGCCGGCGCCAGCGCCTTCCCGACCGACCTGCGCGAAGCCGCCGCGCTTTTCCGCCTGCGGTCGTGGCAGTGGTGGCGCAAGGTCATCCTGCCCGGGATCCTGCCTTACTACGTGACGGGCGCGCTGACGGCGACCGGCGGCTCATGGAACGCCAGCATCGTGGCCGAGGTCGCAAGCTGGGGCACCACCAGGCTGGAGGCGGCCGGCCTCGGCGCCTATATCGCCCGGGCCTCGGCCGACGGCGACTATGCGCGCGTCGTGCTGGGCATCGCCGTGATGTCGGTGATGGTGGTGGCCTGCAACCGCGTGGTCTGGCGGCCGCTCTATCGACTCGCCGAACGGCGCTATCGCCTGACATGAGGAGAACGACATGGATGGCATGAATACGCCCTTGGTCGAGGTAGACCACGTGCGCCAGTCCTATCCCAAGGGCAGTGGCGAGCGCCTGCTGGTGCTGGATGGCGTCAGCCTCAAGCTCGCCAACCGCGAGATCGTCTCCCTGCTCGGCCGTTCCGGCTGCGGCAAGTCCTCGTTGCTGCGCATCATCGCGGGCCTGATGCCGGCAAGCGAAGGCAGTGTCGTCATCGACGGCCGTCCGGTCGCCGGTCCCGCGAGCGAAGTCGCCATGGTGTTCCAGACCTTCGCGCTGTTTCCCTGGCTGACCGTGCAGGAGAACGTCGAGATCGGCCTCGAGGCGCTGGGCATCGCGCCGGCGGAACGCCGCCGCCGTGCGCTCGAGGCGATCGACCTGATCGGGCTCGACGGCTACGAAAGCGCCTATCCCAAGGAGCTGTCGGGCGGCATGCGCCAACGCGTCGGCATTGCCCGGGCGCTGGTCGTTCACCCCAGGCTGCTGCTGATGGACGAGGCCTTCTCCGCGCTCGACGTGCTGACCGCCGAGACCTTGCGCACCGACCTGCTCGACCTCTGGCACGAGGGACGATTGCCGATCTCGTCCATCCTTCTGGTGACGCACAACATCGAGGAGGCGGTGCTGATGAGCGACCGCATCCTGGTGCTGGCCTCCAATCCCGGCCGGGTCGCTGCCGAGATTCCCGTCAACCTGCCGCAGCCGCGCAACCGGCTCGACCCGGCGTTCCGCCGGCTGGTCGACGACATCTACGCCTTGATGACCTCCAGGCCCGCCACCCAGCCGCCGGCGCACGCGCTCCCGGGCAGCGGCATCTCGCTGTTGCTGCCGCGCGTCTCCACCAACCTGCTGGCGGGCCTGCTGGAGGCGATCGCGGCCGAACCGTATCGCGGCCGCGCCGACCTGCCCGATCTCGCCGCGACCCTGCAGATGGAGATCGACGATCTCTTCCCGGTGGCCGAGAGCCTGCAACTGATGCGCTTCGCCGAGCTGGCCGAGGGCGACATCCGCCTGACCGACGCGGGCCGGCACTTCGTCGATCTCGGCCCCGACGACCGCAAGCACCTCTTCGCCCAGCAGCTCCTGGCGAATGTGCCGCTCGCCGGCCACATCCGCCGGATTCTCGACGAGCGCGGCAACCATCGCGCACCCGCCAGCCGCTTCCGCGACGAGCTCGAGGACCACATGTCCGAGCAGTTCGCCGACCAGACGCTGCGCGCCGTCACCGGCTGGGGCCGCTACGCCGAGGCCTTCGCCTACGACGAGGAGACGGGCGTCTTCAGCCTCGACAATCCGGGCTGACCGCTTCTTCTCCTCCCCCGTCTTATGCATCTTCAAATTCCTCTCCCCCGCTAGGGGGAGAGGCTAGGAGAGGGGGAAACGACGAAGCGTAACCCCCTCTCCCAACCTCTCCCCCGATCGGGGAGAGGAGCCTGATTGCGGAGGTGGAAGGGTCACCTGAATGTGACCGCTGGTTGAATTATCCGACAGCGCCACCTCGTTCATAGTCCCCGGGCCGTTCGCAGAGACGGAAACCAGGGAGAAAACAGCCATGACCAGGCTCATGATCACGGCCGCCGTTGCGGCCAGCTTCGTCGCGTCACCGCTTTTCGCTCAGGCACCGCCGCCCTATGGTCCGCCCATCACTTTCGATGCTGCCAAGAAGGCGATGGCCGCTGCGGAGGCGGAGGCCAAGAAGAACAACTGGGCGGTGGCCATCGCCATCGTCGACAGCTCGGGCAATCTCGCTGCCTTCTCCAAGATGGACAACACACAGCATGCAAGCGTCGACATCGCCATTGGCAAGGCGGTGACGGCCAACAATTTCAAGCGGCCGACCAAGGCCCTGCAGGATGCCATCGCCCAGGGCGGCGCCAACCTGCGCCTGCTCGCCGTCAAGGG
Source organism: Rhodospirillales bacterium (assembly GCA_016185145.1). GTDB lineage: Bacteria > Pseudomonadota > Alphaproteobacteria > Reyranellales > Reyranellaceae > Reyranella. The sequence goes on from JACPOB010000107.1 coordinate 68,628, forward strand.
GGCTACTCCGCTGGAAGGCGGCGTGCCGATCGTGGTCGATGGCAAGATCATTGGCGCCATCGGTGCTTCCGGCGTGATGGCCAACCAGGATGCCGAGGTCGCCATGGCCGGGGCGGCGGCCGCGAAGTAAAACGCCTCATATTCCTCTCCCCCGCGAGGGGGAGAGGCTAGGAGATGGGGAATCGACGTGCATGACCCCTTCTCCCAACTTCTCCCCTAGCGGGCCTAGCGGGGGAGAGGAGCATGACGCATGCAAGTAGGGCATCGCGCCGCCTTGTCGGCTGGCCCTCCGCCGGTATAGTCCGCCCGACTCGTTCGGGCGGACTTTTATCTGATGAAGCAGCGTATTTTCGGCTGGATCTCGGCTCTCTTCGGCATCGTGCTGGCACTGGCGGCGATCGAACTCGCGGCCATCGCCTGGCTGTTCATCGAGGACGGCCGCTACACGCCCGCGGCGCAGCTCTTCGAGCGCACGCAGAACACCTATCTGCGCGACGCCACCAAGGGCACGACGTGCCGCTATGTCGACACGCTCTATCCGCACCCCTATGTCGGCTTCGTGCACCACGCCAACCCGCCGTGCGGCCAGCCGTGGGTCAACAATATCGGCCTGTACGGGCCGGACTATCCGACCGTCCGCAATCCCGAGCGCTACACCGTCATCCTGAGCGGCGGTTCGGTCGCCTCGCAGCTCGCCCAGAACGCCAAGCCGCCCGCGCCGCGCTATCTCGAGGAGGAGCTGAACAAGAAATACGTCAGCCCCAACGGCAAGCCGTGGCTGGTGCTGAACGGCGGCGACGGCGCCTGGAAGGAGCCGCAGCCCTTCATCCTGTTCGCGATGTATGCGACCTCGGTCGACGCCGTGGTCAATCTCGGCGGGTTCAACGAGCACTACTTCTTCTGGCCGGGCGCCGAGGAGCGGCTGGAGCGGCCGCTCAGCAACTTCATCGAGGTCAATCCCTTCGTCGCCGACGAGAATTTCGGCGACGCCGCCATCGGCTGGGTGATGGGCCGGCTCGCCGGCTCGCTGGCGGCCAATCCCATCCTCGGCCATTCGCACGCCGCCTACATGATCGTGCGCGGCATCGAGCAGGCGGCCAAGGGGCAGGACGTCTTCAATTCGGCCAAGAAGACCACTCTCAACAGCATCTTCCACATGCCCGACGAGATCCGGCGCGACGCCGACCGCGAGTTCGCGGTCCAGCTCGGCCTTTACCAGAAGTACCTGCGCGCCACCGAGGTGCTGGCGCGCGAATACAATCTGAAATCGGCGTTCTTCATCCAGCCCGCGCCGGCCTACGGCAAGGTGCTGACGGACGAAGAAAAGCGCGTCGTCGGCGACCTCTCCTACCGCGACATCTACCGCAAGATGGTGGCAGGCTTGCTGACTTTGCGCGAACGGGGGCTCGCGATCTACGACCTGGGCGACATCTTCGCCAATGAGAAGGGTACGATCTACGCCGACCACGTCCACTACTGGCGCGACGACAACGCCGAGAGCCCCGGCAACCGCCTGATGGCCGCCCGCATCGCCGCCCAGCTCGCCGAGACGTGGGGGCTGCAGAAGAAGCAGTGATTGCGCAGGGCTGCTGTCGTGGGCCTGTGCCTTACGACAGCAGCCGAGCAGGCTTGCCCTGGGCGGTCATCAATTTCACGGCCTTCCGGTCGAAGGAAACGAAAGTGTCGGCTCCCAGCCAGCTTCCCTCGTAGGCGATCACACCGTCCGCGAAGTCGCCTCCGGCCTCGAGCAGATCGAGCCCGGCCTCCACGGCCTGACGATTCACCACGACGTTGGCGCCATCGACCAAACGGCGAACCGCAGCCGCGATCTCGTCTGCCGAGTGTTTGTATCCCTGGGACAGTACCCAAACCAACTCGCAGAGTACCGGGATTGCGACGGCGATCATGTCGGAGTTCGCCAACTGCGCTTGCGCCGCTCTGCTTTGCCGCTCGTCGTCACCCGTTATGGCGCGTACCAGCACATTGGTGTCGGCGGTGATCTTCATCGTTTGCGAGCCCAGCCGCGGGCCGCGATCCTGTTGATCTCCTCAATCGACAGCGAGACACCCTTCTTCCTTTTCAGGAAGTTGAAGACGTCGGATATGGCGCCGGCGGGCCGCGCTGCCTTTACCTCGATCCGGCCGTCGGGAAGCTTGTCGACGGTGATCTTGTCGCCAGGCTGGACGCCCAGATGCTCCAGCAGGTCCTTACGCAGCGTGACCTGCCCTTTGGCGGTGACGGTAAGTGTGCCCATGGAATGCCTCTCGAGGCAAGATGTAAGGCTTATGTGCCTTACTTTCAAGCAGCCGACCAACGTCACCTGAAGGCACGCTCGGCTGCTGCTGTCAGCGCCGACCGCATGCTGACTGTTTACCGCGAATAGGTCTGGCCCAGGGCGACCGTTAGATCGTCCCGGCTCTGCGTACTCGCCAGCGGCGGAGGGCGATGAAAGTCCATACGCCCTCCACCAGTCCGAACGGCCATGCGCCTTGGAGGAAGCCGTAGATCGACGCAAGGGCGCAGGAAGCGGCAAAGCCCAGGATGAACCAGTGGCTGCGATCCTCGAAGGCGTAGCAGGCCACCATGGTGGTTACGGCAAACAGGCCGAAAACGGTAAGAGAATCCATTGCGTTCAGATCGCGCAGGTCCGGAAGCCGGCGAATACGTCGCTGCGGTCGGGCGTGAAGAAGTTGCGGTAGGCCGGTCGGGCGATGCGCGCGCTGGTCGCCCAGCCGCCGCCGCGCAGCACCTTGCGGCTGCCGAACCAGGGCTGCGAGTAGTCTTTATAGGGATCGGCGGTGAAACCCGCGAAGGGCAGGAAATCCGACGCCGTCCACTCCCAGACATTGCCGATCATCTGCCGGCAGCCGAAGGCGCTGTCCCCTTCGCCGAGGGCCGCGACGTCGATCGTGCCGTCGAAGGCGAAATCGAGATTGGCGCGTGCCGATGTCGGCGGCGCGTCGCCCCACGGCCAGCGGCGGCGCCGGTCCGCGAGACGGGCACCGTCTGCGGTGGGCAGGCCGATCGCAGCGGCCTCCCATTCGGCCTCGCTCGGCAGGCGGCGCCCGGCCCAGCGGCACCAGGCGTCGGCCTCGAACCAGTTCACGAACACGACGGGCGCGTGCGGCGCCAGCTCCTCGACGGCGCGATAACGGCGCACCGTCCAGACGCCATCGCGCTTGCCCTGCCAGTAGACGGGCTGCTCGGCCCCGTGCTGCTCGCGCCATGTCCAGCCGGCGTCGCTCCAGAATTCGCGCGTCCGGTAGCCGCCCGCGTCGACGAAGGCGGCGAACTCGGCATTGGTCACCGGCGCGCGGGCGATGCGGAACGGTTTCAGCACCGCCTCGTGCGCCCACTTCTCGTTGTCGAAGATGAAGCCGTCGTCCGAGGTCGAGCCCAGCCGCCAGCGGCCGCCCGGAACCGCGACATCGCCCGGCAAGGCTCCGGCGTGCGGCCGCCCGGCGGTTCCGAGGTCGCTGGGCGGCGAATAGCTCAGGGTCTGGCGCATGTAGGTCAGCGCCTCGACATGCATGTCCTCGTGCCGGATGGAGAGGTCGTAGAAGTAGCGTGCTTCGTCGCCGACGCCGCCACTCAACAGGTCTTCCTGGCGCGCCAGCACGTCGGCCATGTAGCCGTAGGTCCCGGCGCGGTCGGGGAGGTCGAGATGCCAGCGCGTGGCATGCGCCACCGCGCTCGAATCCCAGAGCCCGTCGCAGCGCTCGATCAGCGGCGTGCGGCCGGCCGCGTGGCGCAACGTCCAATATTCGTGGAACCACGCGACGTGGCCGATCTCCCACAGCACGGGATTGACGATGCCGAGGTACGGCCCCATCAATTCCCGAGATGACAGATCTTCCGTCAAGCGCTCGGTGCGATGACGGGCCTCGCGCAGTTGCGCCAATAGTTCGCCGGCGGATGATCCGCTGGTCGGACGACGGTCTTGCGTGGCCTGGTCCATGAAGATCGTCCTTATCACACCCGCCGGTCCGACGGCACGCACCGGCAATCGCATTGCCGCTTCACGGTGGGCCGGCATCCTGCGACAGCTCGACCATCATGTGCGCATAGCCGCCGACTACGACGGCAGCCCTGCCGACCTGATGGTGGCGGTGCATGCCTGGCGCAGCGCCGCGGCGATCGAGCGCTTCAAGGCGGCATTCCCGACGCGCCCGGTCATCCTGCAGCTGAGCGGCACCGATATCTATCAGTACATCGACACCGACCCCGGTCCGACCCTGAGATCGATGGAGCAGGCGGACCGGCTCATTGCCCTGAACGATCTCGCCTGGAAGGTGGTGCCCAAGCCACTTCGGGCGCGGCTCAGCGTGATCCATCAGTCGGCTCCGCCGTTGGGACAGCCGCGCCGACCGAGCCGCCGGGCTGTCGTGGTCTCGGTGATCGGTCACCTGCGCGACGTGAAGGATCCCTTGCGCGCGGCCGAAGCGGCGCGTCTGCTGCCGGCCGACAGCCGGATCCTGATCGAGCAGGTCGGTCGGGCCTATACGCCGGAATGGGCCGAACGCGCCCGCGCCGAGATGGCCGTCAACGCGCGCTACAAGTGGCGCGACGATGTTCCGGCCGCTGCCGTGCGCCGCCTGCTGGCGCGCAGCCACGCCATGGTCATCTCCTCGCTGAGCGAGGGCGGCGCCAACGTGATTTCCGAAGCGGTCGTTGCGGGCGTGCCCGTGCTTGCCTCGCGCATAGACGGCAATGTCGGCCTGCTCGGTTCCGGCTATCGCGGCTACTTCCCGGTCGGCGACACCAGGGCGCTCGGCCGCCTTTTGCAACGGCTCGAGTGCGAAGCGCGTTTTGTCACGGAGCTGGAAGAGGCGCTGGCGCGGCGCAAAGCATTATTCCGGCCGGCGCGCGAGGTCGCCGCCTGGCGACGCCTGCTCGCTGACCTACCATAAGATTTGGTTGGCACTGACTCGCGGTAGACGGAGAGGATACATGACAGATGCTGCTCGCACTCCGCTGAAGCTCTTCCAGTTTCCGCGCATGTTCGCCATCCCGAACCTCAGTCCCTTCTGTTGCAAGCTCGAGACGTGGCTGCGCATCACCCGGATTCCCTACGAGGTCGTCGATACGCCCGATCCGCGCAAGGGGCCGAAGGGCAAGCTCCCCTTCATCGAGGATGGCGGCGTGCCGATCGCCGATTCGTCGCGCATCATCGACCACCTCAAGCGAACGCGCGGGATCGACCCCGACGCTCATCTCGACGGCAGCCAGCGTGCCATTGCCCTGCTCGTGCAACGAACGCTCGAAGAGCACTACTCTTTCGTCCTGGCGTACACGCATCTGCTGCGCGACGAAGGTTTCCGGCACACGAGAACGCGTTTCGACTCGGTGCCCGCGATCATGCGCCCGCTGGTCGCCGCCATGGTGCAGCGCCAGATCCGGGGTTTGCTGTGGACGCAAGGCATCCTGCGTCATTCCGACGAGGAGATCGTCGAAGCCGCGTTGCGCGACTGGCGTGCCGTGCTGCCGTTCATGTCGGCGGGTCCCTTCTTCTTCGGCGACAAGCCCTGCGGGCTCGATGCCGTCGTGTTCGGCACGCTCGCGTCCACGGTGCTGACGCCCATCGAATCGCCCATTCGCGACTTCCTGCGGGCAGAGCCGCAGTGCCTGGCCTATGCCGAGCGCATGCGAGGACAATATTTTCCCGAGCTCGCGCATGGACAGGATTGAGGGCGGCTGCCTCTGCGGCGCGGTGCGGTTCGCTGCCAGCGGTCCGCCGAAGTCGGTTTTCTGGTGTCATTGCCAGAGTTGTCGAAGGCACAGCGGCGCACCCGTATCGGTCTTCGTCGGCTTCGATCGCGAGGCCTATACGGTGACGAAGGGAGAGATCACGAAGTTCAAGTCTTCTCCCGGAACGACGCGCGGCTTCTGCCGGACCTGCGGCTCGACGCTGACCTGCGAAGTGGACCAGCTGCCGACCGAGACGCATTTTCACGTCGGCGCGCTCGACGAGCCCGGCAGGTTCGAGCCCTCGAGGCACTTCTTTCGCAACGAGCGGTTGCCCTGGCTGCATTTGAGATAAGTGCGGCGTGGGGCCGACGGGATTGCCAGCACTGCTGGCACCAGTGCTCGATCAAGAGCATTTTTGGCGCTCTACGGTCCGCCAAAATAGAACCATAGTTGACTCGTGTGATAATCCAAGTTATATCGGACCGCGTTCGCTTCCCGACGGCTCTGCTTTATGTATCGTTCATCCGACATCATCGCGCGCGGCACAGGCCGGGCCAGCCTCTCCGCCTGTCTGGCCGGACAGAAGCCGGCAAGGCCGTCAGCCTTTCCTTTCTTCGAAAGCCAACATCGAAATTATCGTAACTATCTGAATTCGCCGCCACCCCCCTTTCCGTCGGCGACACGCGCCTCCTGGCGACCTTGATGCAGCGAATCGAACGCGATCCGCACTTCGTTCGTGGACTGGCGCGCACCGTTCGCGCCCGCGCCCCCTTGTTCTCCTCCCGCCGGGAGATCGCCGCCTGGCGCCGCTTGCTCCTGGAGTTGTGACGGCCGTTCAGCCATCGCCCCTCAGATACTGCCGGGGCGGCGCTCCGAAGCGCGCATGGAAGGCGTTGACGAAGCTGCTTACGTGACTGTAGCCGACGCGAAAGGAAACCTCTTTCAGCGACACCGCGTCCGCCTTGAGGGCCTGCCGCGCATGTTCCAGCCGCTGATCGCGCAGGACATCGAACACCGTCGCGCCATAGAGCTGGCGGAAGCCGGCGTTGAGGCGCCGTTCGGTGAGGCCCACGGCGTCGGCAAGCTCGGCGAGCGAGGGCGGGCGGCGCATATCGCTCAGCAGCCGCTCGCGCGCCTGTCGCACCGCGGCCTGCTCGCCGGAAGACAGGCTTGGCCGCCGCCCGCGCGACGGCCTGGCCGCGCTGTCCGCGGCCATTGCCTGCGCGGCGAGAAGCTGCAGTACCACGCCCTCCATGGTCAGCCGGCGCAATGCTCCGTTGAATTCTCGGGCAAACAGGCGACTGGCAAGCTGCCGCATCGTGCTGCCGCTGCGCATGGTGAGGCCGCGGTCTTGCCGTGCCTCCCGGTCGATGAGCGGCCGCAGGGCGGCCGGCACCTCTCCGTCGAACAGGCGCTCGATCCTGTCGAACTGCACGGTATAGCCCGCTGCACGGTAGTAGCTGGCCGGCTTGAAGACATAAGTGGGTGGCGGTCCGACCGGCCGATAGAGAACGGCGCTGTCGGTCGACCCCTGCAGGCGCAGCCCGCCGGAGAAATCCAGGTCGACGTCGCCTTCGATGGCCACCTGGCTCACGATGTACTGCTTCTGGGGCTGCGACGTCGGTTCTATGCGCAAGTCGCGATGAATCTCCAGATCGTTCAGGAACACACGCAGGCTGGGCGCCAGCACGACCTGCTCGATGGTCCCGCGCCAGTTTTCGTCATCCACCACGAACATCGGCGTGGCGGGCACTGCCGCATCCACCATCGCTTCCTTGAGCAACCATTCGAAGTTCGACACGCCCCGCCCCGCCACTACGTCCCCCTGCCTGTTCGTTACGCCCAACGATTGGCTCCGTATGCAAGTCAGAATTATTGCATACCGGAATGGCGATTGGTCTCGACGCCTTGGAAAAAAGACGGAGTTCCCGGGCGTAAAAGGGCGGCCGTAACCGTCGGCGCCGCTCCGGTCGGCCATGTTGCCGGAGGCGGGGCTGCATTTGCTCCTAACGATCGGGCGCTTGCGCGCAATCCTGGATCGTTGCATGCGGAACGGGTCCTCGGTTCTGATCTCCTCAGGGGAGATTCGGTCGTGACAGGGTTCGTCGCCTTCGCCAATCAGCCGCCGTTGACCATCTGTTTGTCGCGAAACGCTGCTACGGAGCGAGCGGGCTCAGCGACGCGTGCACCCTGGACATGGCGCTGCGGCTCGGCTGGCTGCACGAGTATGCCTATACCGGCCAGCCGATGACGGCGGACTTCGCCGGCGCGCCGGCCAATGCCTTCACCGTCTACGGCGCCGCGTGGCGTGCTTGGGGAGAGCGTTAGGGGGCATGGCGTACATCAGCGTGAGGCGACGGCCGCGCCGGCTTGTCGCTCTTTTGTTGGCCGGCACCTGCCTGTCGCCGATCGGGGCAGCGGCCCAGACCTGGATAGGCGGCACGGGGACCGACTTCGCGACCGGCGCCAACTGGAGCACCGGCACCGCGCCGACCGATTTCCAGACCGGCACGTTCGGCGCCAGCAGCAACACCACGGTCACCATGACCACCGGCCTCCAGGCGTATGGCGGCATCGCGTTCACCGCCGCGGCGCCCAGCTACTCCTTCGACGTGAATCTCAACGGCAGCGGCACGTCCTTCGGCGCGAGCGGCATCACCAACGCCTCGTCCAACGCCCAGAACTTCACGCTCACGAACGTCGCCAACTTCGCCGTGCTCGGAGGGACGACCAACAACGTCAACTTCAGCCTCAACAACGGCGTCCTGCGCTACGCCGAGACGTCGAATCTTGGCAACTCGACGGTATCCATGACCGGCGCCAGCACGCTGCTTCTTCAGACGACTGGCAGTGGCGGCACCGCCGCCGTGACGTCGACAGGAGGCGTGATCGACATCACCCTTCTGACGACGGCGGGTACGACCTTGGGTTCGATCGCGGGCTCGGCCAGCGTCCAGCTGGGAAGCAAGACGCTGACGGTCGGCGGCAACAACCAGACGACCGCGCATTCCGGTGCGATCCAGGGCAGCGGCGGATCGCTGGTGAAGGAAGGCACCGGCACGCTCACGCTCAGCGGCATCAACACCTACAGCGGCGGCACCACCATCAGCGGCGGCGCGCTGTCGATATCGAGCAACGCCAACCTCGGCAATGCGGCCGGCGGCCTCACCCTCGACAGCGGCACGCTGCGGACGACGGCGAGCTTCGCCACCTCGCGCACCACGACGCTTGCCGGCACGGCCACCTTCGACACCGCCTCCAGCACCACGCTCACCCACAACGGCACGATCGGCGGCACGCCGACCGGCTTCGTCAAGACCGGCGCCGGCACGCTGACGCTCACCGGCGTCAACACCTACACCGGCGGCACGACGGTGACCGGCGGCCTGATCAACTTCTCGGCGGGCACCAACCTCGGGACGGGCTCGATCACGCTGAACGGCGGCGGCCTGCAATGGGCGACCGGCAACACGACCGACATCTCCAGCCGGCTCGCCGCGCTCGGCGCCGGCGGCGGCACGTTCGACACCAACGGCAACAACGTGACCCTGGCCAGCGTCCTCAGCGGCGGCGTGCTGACGAAGAAGGGCAGCGGCACGCTGACGCTCACGGGCGTCAACACCTACACCGGCGGCACGACAGTGACCGGCGGCCTGGTCAACTTCTCGGCGGGCAACAACCTCGGCACGGGGTCGATCACGCTGAACGGCGGCGGGCTGCAATGGGCGAGCGGCAACACGACCGACATATCCAGCCGGCTCGCCGCGCTGGGCGCCGGCGGTGGCACGTTCGACACCAACGGCAACAACGTGACCCTGGCCAGCGTCATCAGCGGCGGCGCGCTGACCAAGACCGGCAGCGGCACGCTGACGCTCACGGCCGAAAACACCTACACCGGCACGACGACGGTGTCGGGCGGGACGCTCCAGGTGGGCAACGGCGGCAATACCGGCACGCTGGGCAGCGGTGCGGTGATCAACAACGCTCAGCTCACTTTCAATCGCTTCGACGTCCTCACGGTCGCCAACGACATCAGCGGAAGCGGTGCGGTGACGGTGACCGGCGGCGGCATCGTGACCTTCTCGGGCACCAACAGCTACGGCGGCGGCACGACGGTGTCGAGCGGCACGCTGGTCGGCACGACGACGAGCCTGCAGGGCGCCATCATCAACAATGCCAACGTCAGATTCAGCCAGGTCGGCAACGGCATCTATGCCGGCAACATGTCCGGCAGTGGCGCCGTGGCGGTGACCGGCGCGGGCACGGTGACGTTCTTGGGCACCAACAGCTACGGCGGCGGCACGACGGTGTCGGCCGGCATCACCCTGCAGGGCACGACGACGAGCCTGCAGGGCGCCATCACCAACAACGCCAACGTCGTCTTCAGCCAGGCCGGCAACGGCACCTACGCCGGCACCATGTCGGGTAGCGGCGCGGTGACGGTGACCGGCGGCGGCATCGTGACCTTCTCGGGCACCAACAGCTACGGCGGCGGCACGACGGTGTCGGGCGGCAGCACGCTGGTGGGCACGACGGGCAGCCTGCAGGGCGCCATCGTCAACAACGCCCAGGTGGTGTTCAGCCAGGCCGGCACCGGCACCTATGCCGGCACCATGAGCGGCAGCGGTGGCGTGGTGCTGAACGGCACCGGCACGGTGACGTTCTCGGGCACCAACTCCTATGGGGGCGGCACGACCGTCTTGTTGGGCACTCTGCAGGGCACGACGTCGAGCCTGCAGGGCGACATCGCCAACAATGCCAACGTCACCTTCAACCAGGCCACGACCGGCACCTATGCCGGCAACATGTCGGGTACCGGCGCGGTGACGGTGACCGGCGGCGGCACCGTGACGTTCAGCGGCACCAACTCTTACGGCGGCGGCACGACGGTGTCGGGCGTCGGCACCACATTGGTCGGCACGACGACGAGCCTGCAAGGCGCCATCACCAACAATGCCAGCGTGCGCTTCGATCAGGCCGGCACCAGCACCTATGCCGGCAACATGTCGGGCACGGGCGCCGTCGCGGTACAGGGCGGCGGCACGGTGACGTTCTCGGGCACCAACAGCTATACCGGCGGTACCACCGTCGTCGGCGGCGCGCTGTCGGTGTCGAGCGACGCCAATCTCGGCGATGCCGCGGGCGGCCTCGCCCTCAGCAACGGCGCGCTGCAGACGACGGCGAGCTTCACGACGTCGCGCACCACGACACTGAGTGGCGGCGCCTTCAACACGGCAGCCGGCACCACGCTGACCCACAACGGCACCATCGGCGGCAGCGGGTTCATCAAGAGCGGCGGCGGCACGATGGTCCTCGGCGGCGCCAACACCTTTGCGTCTGCCGCGGTGAGCGGCGGCACGCTGCAGGTCTCGGCCGACAACAATCTCGGCGCCGGCGGGGTCGTGCTCAACGGCGGCACGCTGCAGACGACGGCGAGCTTCACCCGCAGCGGCAATGTGCTGCTGGCCAGCGGTGGCGGCACCTTCAACACCGATGCCGGCACCACCTTCGCGGTCGGCGGCGACGTCGGCGGCGTCGGCAGCCTGATCAAGACCGGCGCCGGCACGCTGATCCTGACCGGCGCCAACAGCTACATCGGCGGCACGACGGTGTCGGGCGGCATCCTGCAGGGCACCACGACCAGCCTTCAAGGCAACATCCTCAACAACGCCGCCGTGACGTTCGACCAGGGCGCCAACGGCACCTATGGCGGCGGCATGTCGGGCAGCGGCGACGTCACCGTGCAGGGCGGCGGCACCGTCACCTTCACCGGAACCAACAGCTACAGGGGCGGCACGACGGTGTCGGGCGGCACGCTGGCCGGCACGACCTCGAGCCTGCAAGGCAACATCGTCAACAACGCCAACGTAACCTTCGACCAGAGCACCAACGGCACGTACGCCGGCACCATGTCGGGCACCGGCAGCCTGACCAAGTCGGGCACCGGCACGGTGACCCTGACCGGCGCCAACACCTACGGTGGCGGTACGACGATCTCCGGCGGCATCCTCCAGATCGGCAATGGCGGCACCACCGGCTCGATCGCCGGCAACGTGCTGAACAACGGCACGCTCGCCTTCAACCGCTCCGACGCGATCACCTTCGGCGGCACGATCTCGGGCAGCGGCGCCCTCGACAAGCTCGGCAACGGCACCCTGATCCTGACCGCCGACAACACCTATTCGGGCGTCACCACGATCGCCGCCGGCACGCTGCAGCTCGGCAACGGCGGCACGACCGGCTCGATCGCGGGCAACGTGCTGAACAACGGGATCCTCGCCTTCAACCGTTCGGACGATATCGTGTTCGGCGGCAACATCGACGGCTCGGGCGCGATCGCCTACATGGGGCCGGGCACGGTGACGCTCACCGGCACCATCACCAACACCGGCGGCACGGTGCTGGCCGGCGGCACGGTGGAGGCCGGGTCGAACTCGGCGCTGGGCGCGGCCGGGGCGACGCTGACCTTCGCCGGCGGCACCCTGCAGGCGACGGCGAGCTTCTCGGTCGACCGGCCGGTCAATCTCATCACCGGCGGCGGCACGATCGACACGGCCGGCAACTCGCTCACGGTCACCGGCAACCTCACGGGTGCCGGCGGGCTCACCAAGACGGGCACCGGCACGCTGATCCTGAGCGGCATCAACGGCTACACCGGCGGCACGACGGTGTCGGGCGGCGTGCTCCAAGGCACCACGGCCAGCGTGCAGGGCGACATCCTCAACAATGCCAACGTCACGCTCGACCAGGCGACCGCCGGCACCTACGCCGGCAACATGTCGGGCACCGGCAGCCTCACGATCCAGGGCGGAGGCACGGTCACGCTCAGCGGCACCAACAGCTACTCGGGCGGCACGTCGGTGCTGGCCGGCACCCTGATCGGCACGACCTCGAGCCTGCAGGGCGCCATCGACAACAACGCCTCGGTGGTGTTCAGCCAAGCCGCCAACGGCACCTATGCCGGCAACATGAGCGGCACAGGTGGCGTGGTGCTGAACGGCGCAGGGACGGTGACGTTCCTGGGCACCAACAGCTATAGCGGCGGCACCTCGGTGTTGAGCGGCGTCCTGCAGGGCACCACGACCAGCCTGCAGGGCAACATCCTCAACAACGCCTCGGTCGTGTTCGGCCAGAGCGGCAGCGGCAGCTATGCCGGCAGCATGTCGGGCACGGGCTCGCTGACCTTGCTCGGCGGCACGGTGACGCTCACTGGCACCAACACCTACTCGGGCGGCACGACGGTGTCGGGCGGCATCCTGCAGGGCACGACGACAAGCCTGCAGGGCAACATCCTCAACAATTCGTCGGTCGTTTTCGACCAGGCGGCAAACGGCACCTATGCCGGCAACATGTCGGGCACGGGCATGCTCACCAAGTCGGGTGCCGGCACGCTGATCCTGGGCGGCAGCAACAGCTACACCGGCGGCACGCTGGTGTCGGGCGGCCTGCTGCAGGGCACGACGAGCAGCATCCAGGGCATCATCCTCAACAACGCGTCGGTGGCGTTCAATCAGTCGACGACCGGCACCTACGCCGGCGACATGTTCGGCACCGGCAGCCTGCTGACCAACGGCACGGGCACCGTGATCCTGAGCGGCACCAACGGCTACACCGGCGGCACGACCGTGTCGGGCGGTGTGCTGCAGGGCAACTCGGCGAGCCTGCAGGGCGGCATTCTCAACAACGCCTCGGTCGTGTTCAACCAGACCGGCAGCGGCACCTATGCCGGCAACATGAGCGGCACCGGCAGCATGACCCTGCAGGGTGGCGGCGTGCTCGCCATGACCGGCAACAACACCTACACCGGCCCGACCACGGTCAATGCCAGCACGCTGGTCGTGAACGGCTCGCTCGCCAGCACGGTGACCTTGAACAACGGCAGCACGATCGGCGGCAACGGCACGATCGGCGGTCTGGTCTCCAGCGGTGCCACCATCGCGCCCGGCAACTCGATCGGCACCTTGAACATCACCGGCAACTTCAGCCAGAGCGGCGGCAGCTACGTCGTCGAGGCCAACGCCGCCGGCCAGAGCGACCGCGTGAACGTCACGGGCGCGGCAACGATCAATGGCGCCACCGTGCAGGTGGCGGCAGCGTCCGGCAACTACGCCAACAGCACGACCTACACCATCCTCAACGCCGCCGGCGGCGTCAGCGGCACCTACTCCGGCGTCACCAGCAACTTCGCCTTCCTGACGCCGTCGCTCTCCTACAACGCCAACAACGTATTCCTGACGCTCGCGCTGCAGGGTGCGGCTTTCTCGGGCTTCAGCGGCAACACGGGGAACCAGCGCGGCGTCGGCTCTGCTCTCGACCAGTCCTACGCCACTGCCACCGGCGACTTCGCGACGGTGATCGGCGCCCTGGCCGGACTGAACACGCAGCAAGCCCCGTACGCGCTGAACCAGATCAGCGGCCAGCCGTATGCCGACTTCGGCACGGCGAACCTTGCCTCCAACACGCTGTTCATGAACGCGCTCGGCCAGCAGATGGCGATGGCGCGCGGCAGCGCCGGCACTGGCCAGCGCCAGGCGCTGGCCCAGGCCTGCGAGGTCGAGGCCTGCGATGGTGCCAGTCCCTTCAGCGTGTGGGGCAGTGCGCTCGGCGGCTTCGGCTCGGTGCAGGGTGACGGCAGCTCGAACACCTTCACCTACAATCTCGGCGGTGCGGCGGCCGGCATCGACTACCGCGTGCTGCCGAGCCTGCTGCTCGGCATCGGCGCGGGCTACACCAGCGGCACACAATGGGCCGATACATTCCAGGGCAAGGGCTGGACCAATGCCGTCAGCGTTGCGGCGTATGCCAGCTTCACGCAATCCGGCTTCTATGCCGACCTGCTGGCGGGTTACGCCTACTCCAACAACCAGCTGCAGCGGCAGATATCGATCCCCGGCCTGCAGCCGCGCACCGCCAACGGCTCGACGGGTGCCAACCAGTTCCTGGGCCAAGTAGAGCTTGGCTACCAGGTGCCGGTCTATGCGCCGGCGGCCGCGACCATCACGCCGTTCGCGCGCCTGCAGGTGATGAGCGTCAACCAGGCGGCGTTCAATGAGTGGGGCGCGGACTCCTTGAGCCTGAACGTGCAGCAGCAGACGACGAACTCGATGCGGTCGACCTTGGGAGCGCAGCTGAACGGCGCGATCGGGCTCGGCGACACGCGGACCTTGGACTTGGCGCTTCGGCTCGGCTGGCTGCACGACTACAGCTACACCGGCCGGCCGATCACGGCCGCCTTCGCCGGCGCGCCGGCCAACGCCTTCACCGTCTATGGCGCGGCGCCCCAGCGCGACGCGGCGGCGATCGGTTTCCAGGCCAGCACCAACGTCGCCACGGCGACACAGATCTACTTCCGATACGACGGCGACATCGGATCGGGTACCGACAACCACGCGCTCAACGTCGGACTGCGCCTGCAATGGTAGGCTGAGCTTGAGTGACAGCATTGCCTGCACGTCGATCGAGCGACGCAAGCAGTGGTACGATGGCGGCGGGGATGCCCAGATATGGCCCCGTCCTGGAGCCTCAAAAGTCGCAACAAAAGAACCCGGTAGCGTCGGCGACGCCGCGACGCCGATCAGAATTGTAGTTATTGAAAAGCACGGCGGTTTTTGTTAGTGTGCGAATGTCCGTTGCTTGATACAGCGTTCATCCGACCCGAGACCGAACCGTTCCCACCCTGGAGCCGGTCGCCCCGTCCGGCTGCATCGGCCGAAACGGGAGGGGTTCCCAGGGCCGACTCGGTCGAGGGGGATTGGAGAGGGTAGCGGAGACTGCGGGAACTGCGCTGGGTCGCTGCCCTCGATGCGGCCCGCGAAGAGGCTGGCCGGGTGGGTTCCCGATGGTTTCCGAGCGGCAACCATCGGTAGCCTAGGATTCACTAAAATGTGCGCCGATTTCTGTTGATTCAGGCACTTAGCGGCGTTTCACTAGCCGAGACGCATCATAAAAAAGTCATGAGCCAAAAGGCCGGACGAAAAGCGTCGAAGGGATGGAGACCAACATGGCCGTCACACGTCGGCAATTCATGAAGGTGAGCGCTGCCGGGCTCGCTGCTTCCTCGGTTGGCGCCTTGGGATTCACTGGTGCGGGCGATGCGCTTGCAGCCGGTGTGAGACCCTTCAAGCTCGAGCGCGCCACCGAGACGCGCAACGCCTGCCCTTACTGCGCCGTCGCCTGCGGCGTCTTGATCTACTCGCTGGGCGACAAGTCGAAGAACGCCAAGTCCTCGATCATCCATGTCGAGGGCGATCCCGATCATCCGGTCAACCGCGGCACGCTCTGCGCGCGCGGCGCGGCATCGCTGGGCTACATCCACAGCGCCAATCGCCTGAAGTATCCGATGCACCGCAAGCCGGGCTCGGACAAGTTCGAGCGGGTGAGCTGGGACTTCGCGCTCGACCGCATCGCCAGGCTGATGAAGGAAGACCGCGACAAGAACTTCATCGCCAAGAACCGCGACGGCGTCACGGTCAATCGCTGGCTGACGACCGGCTTCTTCGGCGGCTCCTCGCTCAGCAACGAGGCGGGATACCTCACCTACAAGTTCGTGCGTGCGACCGGGATACTAGGCTTCGAAGACCAAGCTAGAATTTGACACGGTCCGACCGTGGCCAGTCTTGGCCCGACCTTCGGACGCGGCGCGATGACGAACTCGTGGAACGACATCAAGAACACTGATCTCGTTCTGATCATGGGCGGCAATGCCGCCGAGGCCCATCCCTGCGGCTTCAAGTGGGTGACCGAAGCCAAGGCCAACAACGGCGCCAAGCTGATCGTGGTCGATCCGCGCTTCACGCGCTCGGCCGCGGTGGCCGATGTGTACGCGCCGATCCGGCCGGGTACCGACGTTGCGTTCCTGTCGGGCGTGATGCGTTACCTGCTGGCCAACAACAAGATCCACCAGGAGTACGTGAAGGCGTACACCAACGCCTCCTACATCGTGAAGGAAGGCTTCGCCTTCAACGACGGCCTGTTCACCGGCTTCGACGCCAACCGCAAGGCCTATACCGACCGCTCGAGCTGGGACTACGAGTTCGACGAGCAGGGCATGGCCAAGGTCGACGAGACCCTGCAGAACCCGCGCTGCGCCATCAACCTGCTGAAGGCCCATATCGAGCGCTACACGCCCGAGATGGTCGAGCGCATCTGCGGCACGCCTAGGCCCAAGTTCCTGCAGGTCTGCGAGATGATCGCGACGACGTCGGTGCCCGATCGCACCATGACGTCGATGTATGCGCTGGGCTGGACCCAGCACACGACGGGCGCGCAGAACATCCGCTCGATGGCCATGATCCAGCTGCTGCTGGGCAACATGGGCATGCCGGGCGGCGGCGTGAACGCCTTGCGCGGCCATTCCAACGTGCAGGGCATCACCGACCTGGCGCTGCTCTCGACCTCGACGCCGGGCTATCTCGTCCTGCCGACCGACCGCGAGACGACCTACGCCGACTACATGAAGTCGCGCGCCTTCAAGCCGATCCGGCCGGGCCAGACCAGCTTCTGGCAGAACTACGAGAAGTTCTTCGTCAGCCAGCAGAAGAGCTTCTTTGGCGCGGCGGCGACCAAGGACAACGACTGGGCCTTCGACTATCTGCCCAAGTTCGACACGTCCTACGACGTGCTGAAGATGGTCGACATGATGGCGGCGGGCCAGATGAACGGCCTGTTCTGCCAGGGCCTCAACATCATGCTGGCCTCGCCCGACAAGACCAAGGTCGTGGCGGGCCTCGGCAAGCTCAAGTGGATGGTGACCATCGATCCGCTCGAGACCGAGACCGCGCGGTTCTGGGAGAACCACGGCGAGTTCAACAACGTCGACACCAAGTCGATCCAGACCGAGGTCATCCAGCTGCCGGCGTCGGCCTATGCCGAGGAAGAGGGCAGCGCCACCAACTCGAGCCGCGTCGTGATGTGGCACTGGAAGGCGGCGGACGGCCCGGGCGAATCCAAGAGCGACATGGAGATCGTCTCGGAGCTGCATCTCCGGCTGCGGGCGCTCTACGCGAAGGACGGCGGCGCCTTCCCCGATCCGATCGTGAAGCTGACGTGGAATTACACGCGGCCGCACAATCCCGATCCGCAGGAAGTGCTGAAGGAGATCAACGGCTACGCGCTGGAGGACCTGCCGGATCCGGCCGATCCCAACAAGATCATGCTGCGTGCCGGCCAGCTCCTGCCGACCTTCGGCGTCATGCGTGCCGACGGCAAGACGGCGGGCGGCATGTGGATCTACACCGGCGTCTATACCGAGGCCGGCAACATGTCGATGCGCCGCGATGCCGGCGATCCGACGGGGCTCGGCATCTATCCCAACTGGGGCTTCTCGTGGCCGGCCAACCGGCGCGTGCTCTACAACCGCGCCTCGGCCGACCCCGCCGGCAAGCCGTGGAGCGAACGCAAGAAATACATCTGGTGGAGCGGCAGCCGCTGGACCGGCGGCGACGTGCCCGATTACGCGCCGACGATCGCGCCCGACAAGGCGGTCGGCCCGTTCATCATGAACCAGGAGGGCACCGCCCGGCTGTTCGCCCGCACGGCGATGTCCGACGGGCCGTTCCCCGAGCATTACGAGCCGATGGACGCCTACATCGCCAACCCGCTGCACCCCAAGGTCAGCAGCAATCCGGTGGTGCGCGTGTTCGCGGCCGACGCCAAGTCGTTCGGCACGCCCGACAAGTTCCCGATCGTGGCGACCAGCTATCGGCTGGCCGAGCACTTCCACTACTGGACCAAGAACGTGCACGACAACGCCGTGCTGCAGCCCGAGCTGTTCGTCGAGATGGGCGAGCGGCTGGCCAAGGCCAACGCATCCGATGAACGTGCTGACCCCTTCGGTCGGCGACGCCAATGTGAATACGCCCGAGTACAAGGCGTTCCTGGTCGACGTGAAGAAAACCACGCCACCGGCCCAGCCGGCGGTCGCATAGGCGGAGGAGGGCACCATGGCTACACTGCAATCGCTCGACATCCGCCGCCGCTCCGCCTCGACCGAGGCGCCGCCGCAGATCCGCCAGCAGGGTCTGGAAGTCGCCAAGCTGATCGATGTCTCCAAGTGCATCGGCTGCAAGGCCTGCCAGGCGGCCTGCCTGGAGTGGAACGATCTCAAGCAGGAGATCGGCTACACCGACGGTACCTACAACAACCCGACCGACCTGACGCCGGCCTCGTGGACCGTGATGCGCTTCACGGAATACGAGCACGGCGACGATCTCGAATGGCTGATCCGCAAGGACGGCTGCATGCACTGCGACGACCCGGGCTGCCTGAAGGCCTGCCCGGCGCCGGGCGCGATCGTGCAGTACACCAACGGCATCGTCGATTTCGTGTCGGAGAACTGCATCGGCTGCGGCTACTGCGTGAAGGGCTGCCCCTTCAACATCCCGCGCATCTCCAAGGTAGACCGCAAGGCCTACAAGTGCTCGCTGTGCTCCGACCGAGTCGCTGTCGGCCAGGCCCCGGCCTGCGCCAAGGCCTGCCCGACCCAGGCGATCTACTTCGGCTCCAAGCAGGACATGATCGTCCATGCCGAGCATCGCATCACCGACCTGAAGTCGCGCGGCTTCAAGAACGCCGGGCTGTACAATCCGCCGGGCGTCGGCGGCACGCACGTCATGTACGTGCTGCACCATGCCGACAGGCCCTCGCTCTATGCCGGCCTGCCGGACGATCCCAGGATCAGTCCGATGGTCGGATTGTGGAAGGGCGTCATGAAGCCGATCTCGCTGGCGGCGATCGCCTTCGCCGGCGTGTTCGGCTTCCTGCACTACATCACCAAGGGTCCCAACGAGGTCAGCGAGAGCGACGAGCGCAAGGCTGACGAGGTCGCCGAAGGGAAGCGTACATGAGCGAGCACAGCAACGCCGTCTCGCGCTACACGACGGCCGCCCGCATCAACCACTGGATCACCGCCATCTCGCTGATCCTGCTGGCGCTGAGCGGCATGGCGCTGTTCCACCCCTCGCTCTACTTCCTCACCAACCTGTTCGGCGGCGGGCAGGCCACGCGCGCGATCCATCCGTGGATCGGCGTGGTGCTGGCGATCTCCTTCCTCGGCCTGTTCTTCCGGTTCTTCACGCTCAACCTGTGGAACCGCGACGACACGGTGTGGATGAAGAACCTCGGCAAGGTGATCAACAACGAGGAGGAGGGGCTGCCCGAGCTCGGCAAGTACAATGCCGGCCAGAAGCTCGTCTTCTGGGGCCAGTCGATCCTGATCCTGCTGCTGTTCTGCAGCGGGCTCGTGCTGTGGGACGTCTACTTCGAGGCCTTCACCACCATCGACCAGAAGCGGCTGGCGGCGGTCGTTCATGCGCTGTGTGCGATCGGCGCCATCCTGATCTGGATCGTGCACGTCTACGCCGCCATCTGGGTCAAGGGCACCCTGCGCGCCATGACCCGCGGCTCGGTCACGCGCGGATGGAGTTGGAAGCATCATCGCAAGTGGTTCCGCCAGGAAGTCCGCAAATCCTGAGTAGCAAGTCCTGAGCATTCCGTCCGACAACACCATCGGGTCGTTCGCCGAGAGCGACCCGGTCAAGCTACCCGATCTTTCGACGGTCTTCGCCAAGCGCGCGGAGCGGCTGAAGGCGCTCGCTCCGGGCCATGAGCTCGAAGGCTTCCTGAGGATGATCGCGACGCTCGTGGCCGCCCAGCACGAAGCGCTGGCCGGTCTGCCAGTCGGCACGTTGCCCGGCTCAACGAAGGGGGCGCCGCTCGATCCCGCGACGCTGAAACGGGATGCCACCTGGCGCGTGGCGCTGGCGCGCATTCTAGAGCGCATCGACGTTGCCGGCCTGCCCGAGCCTGCCCAACAGGCCCGCGCCGCGCTTGCTGCTGCATCGGCGGATGATCTCGAAGCGATGGCCGATCGCTTTCTGGGCGGCGACGTGAAGGCCGACCAGGCCGCGGAGATGGTGTTCGTGGCGGCCGCCCTGCAAGTCGCCTGGACGCGCATGGCGGCGCTCCTCGATGCGGCCGCGCTCGATCCCGCCGATGCCGGCCAGTGCCCGGCCTGCGGCTCGCCGCCGGTCGCCGGCATGATCGCACCGGGCGGCACCAAGTTCGGCCATCGCCATCTGCACTGCTCGCTCTGCGCCACCTCGTGGCGCTACGTGCGGACGCGCTGCGTGCATTGCGGCAGCACCGACAAGATCTCGTTCCGCCAGTTCGCCGGCACGTCGTATCTGCGGGCCGAGTGCTGCGAGGCCTGCAAGGGCTATTCGAAGGTGTTCTATGTCGAGAGCGCACGCACCCTGGAGCCGCTGGCCGACGATCTCGGCTCGCTGGGGCTCGACGTGCTGGTCGGTGAGGAAGGCTTCTCCCGGGTCGCCAATCCCTTCGTGCTGGGGGTCATGGCCGCGCCCGACGGAAACAATTGATACCAATGTTCGGCGGTACGGAAACGCACGATACGTGCGGGGCGGATATAAGACCGGCGCGGCGCACGGGAGGGGTCCCGGGCGCCATGGGAAGGGGGCTGGTCGCCAGGGCGAAGGGGTTCGCCCGGCCGGCACCGGGAAACTTGGGGACTCGACATGCAGACCGTTATTTCGCTGCTCAAGGACAAAGCTGGCGTTTCGTCGACCAGGATGGCGCTGATGATCGGCCTGTCTTCGTCGGCCATTCTCGTGCTGGTTCGCATAGGCGTTGCCGCCGCCGGCCAATAAGGCCAATCTGCTCCCTGCCGGGCGAACGGCCCGGCTGAGACGTCTTGGGGAAACGACCCGTGTCGCGTGCCGACCCTGCCGAAGCAAGCCCATCGCGGCGTCCGCCATCCATCGATCGCATGGCCAACTGGCCCTCGCTGGCGCCGCTGATCGCTCGCGCCGGTCGGCCGCTGGTGATCGAGGCCCTGCGCGCCTGGGCCGACGCCAAGCGCGGCAACGAGGAGGTCGCTGACGAGGCCGCTTGCGCGCGCTGGTGCGAGCAGCGGCTGGCCGGGCTGGTGCAGCCCTCGCAGCGCCGGGTGTTCAACCTCACCGGCACGGTCCTGCATACCAATCTCGGCCGCGCGCTTCTCGCCGAGGAGGCGATCGAGGCGGCGGTCGCGGCGATGCGCTCGCCGACCACCCTGGAATACGATCTCTCGGGCGCCGGCCGTGGTGAGCGCGACGATCACATCGCGCCCTGGCTGCATCGACTGACCGGCGCGGAAGCCGCGACCGCGGTCAACAACAACGCCGCCGCCGTGCTGCTGGTGCTGGCGACGCTGGCTGCCGGCCGCGAGGTCATCGTCTCGCGCGGCGAGCTCATAGAGATCGGCGGCGCCTTCCGCATCCCCGACATCATGGCCCGCGCCGGCTGCCGGCTGGTCGAGGTCGGCACCACCAACCGCACCCATCTCAAGGACTACGCCGCTGCGATCGGCCCCGACACCGCGGCGATCATGAAGGTCCATCCCTCGAACTACGCCGTCACCGGCTTCACCAAGACGGTGTCGGCTGCTGAGCTCGTGCCGCTCGCCCGCGAAAATGGCCTGCCGGTGATCGAGGATCTCGGCAGCGGCACGCTGGTCGATCTGGAGACCTGGGGCCTGCCGCACGAACCCACGGCGCGCGAGGCGATCGCCGCCGGCATCGACGTCGTGACCTTCTCCGGCGACAAGCTTCTGGGCGGCCCGCAGGCCGGGCTGATCGTCGGCCGCCGCTCCCTGGTCGAGCGCGTCGCGCGCAATCCGATGAAGCGTGCGCTGCGCCTCGACAAGGTGCGGCTGGCGGCGCTGGAGGCGACGCTGCGACTCTACGCCGATCCGGCGCGGCTCGCCGAGCGCCTGCCGACGGTGCGGGCGCTTGCCCGTCCGGCGGGCGAGATCAAGGCGCTTGCCGAGCGCCTGCTGGCCGTCGTCGCCCGGGCGATCGGCGGCGATGCCACGGTCGGCATCGAGCCGGTGCGCGGCCAGATCGGCTCGGGCGCCCTGCCGGTCGAGCTGCTGCCGTCGTTCGCGATCGCCGTGCGCGGCAAGGGCCTCGATCGCCTGGCCGCCGCCTTCCGTGGACTGCCGATCCCGGTGATCGGCCGCATCAGCGACGGCGCGCTCTACTTCGACCTGCGCACGCTCGACGACGAGGCGGCGTTCGCCGCCCAACTGGACAAGCTCCGTGTCGTGGCTGGGTAAGATGTTCGGCGCCGAGCGCCGATTGGACCAGGCGCTGGCCGCCTGGAAGGACGGCAACTACGGCGTCGCGCTGGACCTGTGGGCGCCGCTCGCCCATCGCGGGCACGCCCGGGCGCAGAGCAACATGGGGGCGGCTTTCCTGGAAGGCCGCGGGGTCGAGCGCGATCCGGCCAAGGCAGTCGATTGGCTGCGCCGCGCCGCCGAGCAGGGCGATGTCGGCGGCCAGCGCAATCTCGCCCTTTGCTATTACGAAGGCTGGGGCGTCGAGCAGGATCACGAGCAGGCGGCGCTCTGGTACGAGAAGGCGGCCGAGCAGGGCGATGCCGACGCCCAGGATATGCTTTCCTGGATGAAGCTTCTGGGCGGCGGGTGCGCGCAGGACTATGTCGCAGCGCGCCGGTGGGCGGAGAAGGCGGCGGCGCAGGGCCGCACGGCAGCGATGGCGAGGCTGGGCGACATGCATCACAACGCGCTCGGCGTGCCGCGCGATCCGGCGCTGGCGGCCGAGTGGTGGGAGCAAGCGGCCACGCTCGGCCATGCCGAGGCCCAGGCGATGCTGGGTGCGGCCTATCTCGCTGGCAAGGGCGTGGCGCGCGATCGGCGACAGGCATTGCACTGGCTGGAGCAGGCCGAAGCGGGCGGCGCGGGTGAGCTTGCGGCGGGTTTCCTCGAGCAGGCGAGGGCGGAGCGATGATCGTCGGCACCGCGGGCCACATCGATCACGGCAAGACGGCGCTGGTGAAGGCGCTGACCGGCGTCGATGCCGATCGCCTCAAGGAGGAGAAGGCGCGCGGCATCACCATCGATCTCGGTTACGCCTATTCGGACTTGGGCGACGGTCGCCAGCTCGGCTTCGTCGACGTGCCGGGCCACGAGCGCTTCGTGCACAACATGCTGGCCGGCGCCACCGGCATCGATGCCGCCCTGCTGATCGTCTCGGCGGCCGAAGGCATCAAGCCGCAGACCGTCGAGCATCTGCAGATCATCGACCTTTTGGGCCTCGATCGCGGCATCGTGGCGCTGACCAAGGCCGACCTCGCAGACGACGACCAGCTGCTCGAGCGCATGGCCGAGGTCGAGACGCTGCTCGCCACGACCTCGCTCAAGGGGGCCGAGATCGTGCCGGTGTCGGCGCTCAGCGGCCGCGGCGTCGACGAGCTGAAGGCGAAGCTGCTGACGATGGGCGAAAGCGGCAAGGGCGTCACGGGCTTCGCCCGGCTCGCGGTCGACCGCAGCTTCGTGCTGTCGGGCGCGGGCGTCGTGGTGACGGGCACCGTGCATGCCGGCGAGATCCGAGTCGACGACCGCTTGCTGCTGACGCCGTCGGGCCTGGAGGCCCGCGTGCGCTCGCTGCATGCGCAGAACCGGCCGGCCGCGATCGGCCGCGCGGGCGAGCGCTGCGCCCTCAACCTCACCGGTCCTCGTCTATCGAAGGACGCCATCCGCCGCGGTGACTGGGTGGTAAGCCCCGAGCTGCATGCGCCGACCGACCGGCTCGACGTGCGGTTGAGCCTGCTGTCGTCGGAAGGCCAGCCGATGAAGCACTGGTCGCCGGCGCACATCCATCTCGGCGCGGCGCACGTCATGGGCCGCGTCGCCCTGCTGGAGGGCGAGAAGCTCGCGCCCGGCGACACGGCGCTGGCCCAGATCGTGCTCGACGAGAAGGTCGGCGCGCTAGCGGGCGATCGCGTCATCCTGCGCGATCCCTCGGCCATCCGCACCATGGCGGGCGCCGCCGTGATCGACCCCTTCGGTCCGCCACGCAATCGCCGCTCGGAGCGCCGGTTGGCCGAACTCGCGGCCTTGGCCGAGCCCAATTCACAGGTGCTGCCCAAGCTGCTGCGGCTGGAAGCGGGCTTCGTCGAGACCGCCCGTTTCGGCCTGGCACGCAACCTGCGGCCGGTTGACGTCGACACGCTCCTGCAGGAAGCAGGCGGCGCCAAGCTCGAGGGCTTCGGCTTCCTGGCCGAGACGCTCGAGGCGGCGCGCAAGGACATCGTCGACACGCTCAAGGCCCATCACGAGGCCAAGCCCGACGCACCAGGCCTGCAGCCCGAGCGGCTGCGGCTCGCGCTCAAAAAGCGCTGGCCGCCTGCGGTGTTCAAGGCGCTGCTCGACCGGGAGGTCAAGGCGAGGGCGGCGATGGTGGACGGCGCCTTCCTGCGCCTGCCCGGCCATTCGCTGACCTTGGGCGCGCGAGACGAGGCGCTGTGGCGCAAGATCTCCGCCGAGCTGATCCGCGAGCGCTACAAGCCGCCACGCGTGCGCGATTTCGCCAACGCCTATTCGGTGCCCGAACCGGAGATGCGCAAGCTCCTGCAGCGGCTGGCCAAGGTCGGCCGTGTCGTCGAAGTGGCGCCCGACCAGTACTTCCTGCGGCCCGTGGTCGCCGAGATGATCGCCATCGCCCACGCCTTCGGCCGCGAGTTCACCGCCGCCGAGTTCCGCGACAAGCTCGACAACGGCCGCAAGGTGGCGATCCTGATCCTCGAATTCTTCGATCGCCACGGCATCACCATCCGCCGCGGCGACCTGCGCCGTACGGTGCCGCAGAAGCTCGAACAGTTCGGGCCTGCCGGTGCGGCATCGACGCCCGCTGCCGGCAGATGACAGAATCCGCTTTCTGGGGAATGATCGATAACGGAGGGGAAGCGCTCCCGGTGGGGCGGCTGGCCTTCAAAGCCAGAGAGGGCCGTTAGCCGGTTCTTAGTGGGTTCGACTCCCACTCTCTTCCGCCACTCCTAGAAGATCGCCTGGCCGCGCGCCTTCATGACGAAGCCGAGCGCCCTGAACTCGCTGTCCTTGCGAATCTTGGCGGCGACCCTGGTGTCGCCGCTGAGGTCGGAGGCGGAAATCAGCTTGTCGGTTTCGGCGCTGCAGGCCAACGCCGCGGCATGGGCAAGCGTGGCGGGATCGGTCGTGCTGGTGCCGTCGGCCGCGGCGTTCCGCGAGAGGCAGGCATCGCGCGCCTCGTAGCTCTTTTCGATATTCACCTTGCGCCCCAGATCGCCCGATCGGACGAAGCTTCCTTCGCAGGCTGCAAGCAACAAAATGCCAACAACGAGAACGTATCGCATCCAGCCCATCCCGAGCTCACCCTGGCCCCGGCTCTAAATTCAATACATGCACAACGACGTCAAGATGTACGTCACGGGCTGACGGACGGATGACGGCGTTGTATCAATGGTTCAGCTGGCGCCTGCCGGTGTGAATCGAGGCCTTGTTTCATGCGAATCGCTCTTGTTCTGGCTGTGTTGCTGCTCGGTGGTTGCTCGGGTGCCTATCATACCCCCAGTGACGGCAGGTTGCAGACGCGGATCAATGATTCGTACAAGGCGCGAGACGCTTGCCTTGCCAAGAACGCCGCCGCGGACGGTACCATGAGCCTCGATGCGGCCTCGGTTGCGCAGGCCGCGGCGCTCGCCTGCAGCCCCGAAACCGACAGGCTGATCGAGGTCACCAATCGCGACGGCGATCCGGTGGTCGCCAACCGCATCCGCCAGGATTCGGAGTTCCGCGCCATGGGCTATGTGCTGAAGGCCCGCGGCCAGTCGGGCGAGTAGTCGGCTCTCTGCCTCCCGCGCCAAACGTAAACGGCGCGGGATCGAAATCCCGCGCCGTCCACGACCGCCTCAGGTTGCTTCAGGGAGGAGGGCGGTCGAACCGGGAGAAGAGGGCTCCCCGGTCCATCCGACGACTCTCGCTGCGGCGGCTTACGGACACCTTACCGCCTACTGCAAATTAACCCACAGGGCGCCCAGCCGGTTCGGCGTGCAGCCTTGTGCCTGCAAAGCCGTTGTTGCGACGTGCTCGCATTTGCCTGCCGGCATTTGCTGGTGCGCGCTCAGCCACAATAGGAGACTTTTCCATGCTGCGATCGATAGTGACGGCGGCAGGTGCCGCATCGCTGCTCGTTGGGATTGCCGCGCAGGCCCAAACCCCCGCGACGCCCGGCACGCCGCAGGCGGCCGGCCGGTCGGGCGCCAATGTCGGCTCGCTGACGTGCAACGTCGCCGGCGGCGTCGGCTTCGTGTTCGGCTCGTCCAAGGACATGAACTGCCTGTTCACCCGCACCGACGGCGTCGCCGAGCGCTATACGGGCAGCATCAAGAAGTACGGCGTCGACCTCGGCTTCACCAAGGAGGCCCAGATGGTGTGGCTGGTCTTTGCACCGGGCAACATCGGTCCGGGAGCGCTCGCCGGCAACTACGTCGGAGGGACCGCATCGGCCACCGTCGGCGTGGGCGCCGGCGCCAATGTCCTGGTGGGCGGCGGCAGCGGCCAGGTCGCGCTGCAGCCGGTCAGCGTCGAGGGGAGCGTCGGTCTGAACATTGCCGCCGGTGTCGGCGAGGTCGAGCTCCGCAAGGCCAAGTAGGGGCGCTTGCGATGGGCCGCCGGCCGGGCCACCTTGGGAGGCAATGCCGTCCGCCCCCGACACCCTGATCGCCCGCCTGCAGGCCGATTGTACGGCCGCCGAGGCCGCCGAGCGCGCCGTCCGAGCCGAGGTCGAGGCCCAGCTCAAGGAAGCCGAGCGCGCTCGCGCCTTCGCTTGGCGGCGTCTGAGCGCGCTTGGCGACATGGCGCGCATCGCCGCCCTCGAGCCCGACCGCGAGATCGCGGTCGATCGCCAGCTCGTGGCGCTGTTCCGCGACATCGGCTGGATCGATGGCGGCCTGGACGAGCTGGGAGAAGGCGCCCGTCCGCTGCTCGACTGGCTGCGGCCGATCGCCGAGGCGCTGCACGCGGCGGCGTACCCCGTCGAGGCCGACGGCGAGCCGGAAGAGCCCGTCATCGCCGACCCGATCGCGGCATTCCGGGCTTTCGAGGCGTGGTACGAAGCCGACCGCGGCCAGCCCTTCCTGCAGGTGTTCGAGCGCTACATGCCGCCGACCCCACTGGTCGAGTTCTAGGATGAAGACCGACTTCGAGCAGTGGCTCTCTGCTCAGTTCGGCGAGACCGGCCCGTTCACGCTGTTCATCGTGCTGGTACGTATCGCCGGCGACGACGTCATCCCTCTGAAGTCGAGCTATGCCCATCTGATCGGCGACGACATGGCTTGGCGCGAGATGCAGGGCCTGCTCGATCGTGCCGGCGTGAAGTGGGACGGCGTCGCGTTCTTCGTCGGCCTCGGCCACGCCGGCGGGCCGCTCCCCGACGCCGCGGCGGCGCACAAGCTCCGGGAGGTCGAGGCCGACGTGAAGGCCGATCCGCTGGCTCTCAACCAGGGTCGCTTCTTCGACCGCAAGGGCCGGCATCTGCGCGTCGACGAGGTCGCGCGGTGAGCGATGGTTCGGTCCATCGAATGGCCCAGCGCCTGACCGCGGCAGGCGGCGAGGCGCTCGACGAGATCGTCGCCGAGGAGGTTGCCGTCGCCCTGGTGTACAACGGCATCAGCCACGCCGTGATGATGGCCACACCCTGCGATCTCGAGGATTTCGCCCGCGGCTTCTCGTTGACCGAGCGCATCGTCGAGAAGCCGTCGGAGATCTACGACATCGAGGTCGAGCCGGTCGAGGGCGGCATCGAAGTGCGCCTCGACATCGCCGCCCAGCGCATGGTGCGGCTGCAGGAGCGCCGGCGCAGCCTCGCCGGCCGCACCGGCTGCGGTCTGTGCGGCGTCGACAGCATCGAGGCGGCGATGCGGCCGGTGAACGTCGTCGGCGCCACTCCGCTGGTGTCTCGCGGCGCCATCGAGCGGGCAATGGCGGCCCTGCCGCTCGAGCAGCGCATCAATCGCGTGAACGGCGCCACCCATGCCGCCGGCTGGGCGCGGCCGGATGGCACGCTGGTCGCGGTGCGTGAGGATGTCGGCCGGCACAATGCGCTCGACAAGCTGGGCGGCGCCTTGGCGAAGTCCGGCGCCTCCTCCCAGCCCGGCGGCTTCGTCGTCGTGACCAGCCGCTGTTCCTACGAGATGGTGCACAAGGCGGCAGCCCTGGGCGCGGCGGCGATCGCCGCGGTCTCGGCGCCGACGTCGCTCGCCATCGAGACCGCCGAGCAGGCGGGCATCGCTCTGGCCGCTTTCGTGCGCGACGGACGGCTCACCGTCTACGCCAACGCCCAGCGGATCGCGCCGTGAGCGAGCAGCGCATCTTCGGCGTCACCGGCTGGAAGAACGCCGGCAAGACGACCTTGGTGGAGCGGCTGGTCGCCGAGTTCGTGCGCCGCGGGCTCACGGTCAACACGATCAAGCATGGCCATCACGATATCGACGTCGATCAGCCGGGCCGGGATTCCTGGCGGCATCGGGCCGCGGGCGCTACCGAAGTCGCGGTCGTCGGCGGGCAGCGCTACGCCATCATGCGCGAGCAGGAGGAAGCCACCCTGGCGGAAGTGCTGGTTCGCCTGGCGCCGGCCGACCTGGTGTTGATCGAGGGTTTCAAGCGCGAGCCGCACCTCAAGATCGAGGTGCGAGCCGGGACCGGCAAGCCGATGGCGCCCGACGATCCCAACATTGTGGCCATTGCGGCTGATGAGCGGCCGCTCGACGCCACGCTGCCCTGGTTCCGGCGCGACGACATCGCCGGCATCGCCGACTTCGTCATCGCCACCTTGTCGCGGTGAGCCGCCTGGCGGCGGTCACTTCTGGCCGGCGAAGATACCCGAGGCCTGGTAGTTCGAGCCGTTCGTTCCGATCGAGAAAGCTCCGCCCTGGTTCGCCGCGCCCGGACCATAAAACGACCCGTTCATCGAGCCGATGCGGCCTCCGCCGGCGAAGGCGCCTGCGAAGTTCGTTCCGCTGGAATTGGTCCCGGCCACCACGCCGCCGTAGCCGCGATTGTCGAAGTTCACGGACGTTACGCCCAGCCGCGCTCCGTAGTTATAGTTCATCTGGTAATTGCCGGAAGCGATGTAGGAGTTGCCTCGGTTGTTCACGTTGCCGACCATGAAGCCGTTATAGGTCGCGGTGCCGGTCTGCGGCATCTGGACGGCGGTCGTGGGCTGGCCCGCGACGTACGTCCCCATATTGACGCGCATCTGATCGCCGGCATTCGGCCCGCTCCTGGTGGTGGTGTCCGTGCTCCACCAACCCCAGGTCAGATACTCGCAGGTGCAGAGGGTAGGATTGCCGGGCAGCGTCACCGGTGCCGCCTGCGCGCTCGCCAGCACGGTGTGGTCCTTCACCCTGTAGGTATGCCCGTTCCTTTCGAGGCTCGATCGCCTGTGATGGTCGGCGTCCTGCGTCGTCATTGCGTAGGTGTTGTTGTCGATGAACGCGCTGGTCGGACCCTGCCGGCCGCTGCCGCCGCCCAGCTGCAACGTGAGCGCGGAGAACGACACGAGGGAGCCGTCGTAACCGCGCAGCACGATCTTGCCGGCCGCCTGGTTGGTCGAGGGATCGGTGCTGATCGTGACATCGCCGAGCCGCGCGAACAGCGCAATCGGCACCTTGGTCGCGTACGAATTGCCGCTCCTGGTGTCCAACAAACCACCGACATAGCCGCTCAGTGTCTGGGCGGTACGGGTCTGGCCGATAGTCGGCGAGACGTTCGAGGATGCCGGCGATGCGACGGTGACGGGATAGTACGAACTGCTCGGCGTGTTGCCATATGGCTGTTCGAGCGCCGCCCCGTTGACCCGATTGACTCCCGAACCGGTTCTGGCGATCCGATCGGGCGTGTACCCCATGTACTGCCCTGTATCTCCGTAGATCGCGGTGCCTTGGCCGGTATCCGCCGTTGCCATGTTGGAGGCGACGCGGGTGATCTTCTGGTCGCCGCCCATCCGCGCCGACCCGGCATAGGTGCCTGTGCTGTAAAGCGTATTGTTGGACGAATCGACGCCATAGTCGCCGATGAACACTCCCATGTACGACTTCTGTGCGGTGCCCGTGCCGGCGATCGAGAGAGAGACCTGCAGGCTCTTGCTCTTGGACGGATCCGTTCCGTAGATGGTGTAGAGCGGCGAAGTTTTCGCACTCGCCTTCAGTTGCGGGTCGCCGCCGATGGAGGCCGGGGCAAACGGCAGGTCCCCAGGCTTCGTCAGGTTGACGAGGTCATGCGCTCCCACGGCGTTCTTGGGGAAGTTGGCGACCGCCGTCGGTGTTCCACCGAACAGCACGAAGGTCTTGTTGTTGGAATCGACAAACGAGTAGGCAAAGGCTTGGCCGTTCGGGCTGACGAAGCCTGTGGCAGTCGCCGGACCGAACGGTGTGATGCCGCTGAAACTGAATATTTGCCCCGGCAGCCACGGAACCTGCAGCGTGTGACCACCCTGCACTGTGATTGTGGCGACGTCGTTGAGGACCGTGCCGGTCGGCGCCAATGGCCTGTTGTTCTCGTCATTCCGCTCGGCGCGAAGCGTCTTGGGATTGAAGGTGCTTGGCTTGTAGGGCAACTCAGCCAGGAAACGGCCCTGAGTGACGATGACCTGCGGGGCCGGGCCGGGACCGGGGTTTGGATTGGGATTCGGGCCGGGATTCGGATTCGGACCGGGATTGGGATTCGGGCCGGGATTCGGCGCGGGCGCCAACGTCGTCTGTATCGGCTGGTTGGTCGGCGTACTCTGGCCCGTCTGCGTTTGCTGGTCGGCGTTGCTTAAAGCGTTCGTCGCGATGTTGTTGTTGGCATTGAGCGGCAAGACTTGGTTGAAGTTCGGCGAGTTGAATGACTGACCGGAATTGACGCTCGAAAAGCCGGACTTCTGGGCCGTCTGATCCGCATTCCCTGCCGACCCGCCCGAAGACGACGAAGACGATTTTTTTCCTTCGAGTTGGCCAAGCGCGGCATTGAGGCTGCCTTGCTTGATCATGATCGGCGCACCAGGCCCACTTCCGTAATTGGTCACGATCTGGGAACCCGCGCGAGTGGCCGTCTGGGTTTGGCCCATCGCGGTCACGCTCATGCTGTTGCCAAACACGAAGTCGGCCGCCGTCTGAACCTGCGTCACGGAAAAGATCGTGATGCCGCCGCGGATACCGATCGTGGCGGAGGGCGTCGTGATGGTGATCGGGCTGGTCTTGCTGATCTTGCCGCCGACCAGGCGAAACACGCCCTTGCTGGCGCTGACGGCGAGGGCACCTGTCTTGGTGCTGGGATCGAAGACGAACTTGTCGATGGTGAGGCGGGCATCCGGGCCGACCGTCAGCGAGCTGCCGTCGAGAAAGACCAGATGAGCACGGTCGTTGGCGCCCGTGGTGACCAACTCATTGGCCTGGATGTCGATGCCGATGCGCAGGATGCGCTCGTTCTCGTTGGGCGGCTTGCCGAGGGGATCACCGTCGGCCGCCGACGTGACGCCGACCTTGGCCGCAGCTTCACCGATGGTGAACGGTGAGTAGAAGACTGCGAGGGCCGTCGAGCCAAGCAATACCGTACGCACGAGCGATGCCCGTACCAGCACTGATCTCGCCATGGATCCATCTCCGTGGCCGTCCAGCGGCCAACCCCGACACCAATCCACCCTGCCCAAACGCTACATTTCACGAACGCGTTGGAGGCAAAACCCTGACCGGGGCAGTCCCACCCGACCCCGGCCATCCTGATCGTACTTCCGTTGGAAAGTACGACCAATGATGCGTCGGCGATAATGTCGATTTGCTGGCGGTCGGCCGCGGGCCGTCGATTGGCACCAATAGTTGCAGTTTTGCCACTGCCACCCGTGTCCGAGACGGCAGTGCCAGACCTGAGATGCTTGCGCGGTACTACTTTGTTCCCGTGAACAGACCGACGCCCTGGTAGTTGTTCGGGCCGGAGAAGCCGACAACGCCGAACTGCTGGCTGGCGGGATTGTTCGGCGCCGAGAGAAAGGTCCCGATCACGTCGGCGGTACGCCCGCTTGGACCACTCGTCGACTGAAGGCTGCCCTGGAACACGGTCGTGTTGTTGATGAGCGAGGTGTTCGGCACGCTTCCGCCACCATACGTCGTGTTGTCGATCTTGATGGTGGCGATGCCGTTGCGATTGCCGAAGCTCCAGGCGTTTTGATAGGTCCCGTCGATACGATTGCCATTGATGAGCGCAACCACAGGCCCGTTGTACGTGGCGGTGGCAAGCTGCAGATTGAGGTTGCTGAGCTCGTTGACCGTCGTTGCCACGCTGTTGGGCAGGAAAGCGAGCTTGGCGAAGTCGGCCGCGCCAAAGGGGAATGCGCCGCTCAGGAACTGGTCGAATGCCGAGGGCTGGGGTTGGGGCTGAGGCCCAGGCTGCTGCTGTTGCCGTTGAGGCTGCCTTTCCGACTCGGTTGCGGCGGTGGTCTGAACCGCCTGGTTGGCGTTGCTCAACGCCGTCGAGATCGTGTCGTTGGGATTGCGATTGCGCGGACCTGGGCCTGAGCCGAAGTTGTCGGGCACCCCCGGAGCCACGATCCGCACCGATTGGGTGGAGTTGACGGCGGACAGGCCGGAGGACAGCGCGACCTGGTCCGGGCTGCGTGCGCCGCCACCGCTGCCGCCGCTACCACCGCCACCGCCCTGGGAGCCGCCTCGACCTTCGAGGGAGGCGAGCTGCGCATTGAGGGCGCCCTGCGCCAGGATGGTCGGCAGGCCCGGCGGGCCGCCGAGGGTGGTGGTGATGATCGAGCTTGGCCGCGTTGCGACCTGGGTCTGGCCGGCGGCTCGTACGGTCATGTCCTTGCCGAACACGAAGATCGAATCGGTCTGGCTGGCCTTGACGTCGAGGATCGTGATGCCGCCGCGGATGCCGACCGTGTTGGCCGGCGTGGTGATGGTGATCGGCCCGTTCTTGCTGATCTTGCCGCCGACCAGGCGCAGCACGCCCTTGCTGGCGTTGATCGCGAGCTCGCCCGTCTTGGTGTTGGGATCGAACACGAACTTGTCGATGGTGAGCTGGGCATTGGGCCCGACCGTCAGCGACGAACCATCGAGGAAGAGGAGATGGGCGCGATCATTGGCGCTGGTGGTGATGAGCTCGTTGGCCTGAACGTCGACGCCGATGCGCAGCACGCGCTCGGCCTCCTGCGGCGGCTTGCCGAGCGGATCGCCGTCGGTGGCTGACGTGACACCGACCTTGGCGGCGGCCTCGCGAATTGCCAACGGGGCAGCCAGCAGACCACACGCCGTCGCTCCGAGAAGTGCGCCGCGCACAACCCGACCACGTACCGACTTTGTCATGAACCTCTCCGCGACCATCGACGGTCAAAACTAGAAACGCCAGCTCACGCCCATGAGGAAGCTGTTGTTGGTGAAGTCGTAGTTCGGAATGTTCGAGCTACGGACGAAGCGACCTCCGGAAACGATCATGTTCGTACGCTCATCGAAGGGCACGGACAACGTAATGTTCAGGATTACGTCGTTCTGTTGGCGGCTCATGGCGGGATCGACAACCGGATCCGGCTGGTCGTAGTTCCACCACTGCAAGTTCGCCGAGAGCGCGATGCTCCACGGCAGCTGGCTCTTGAACAGAGGGTCGGCGAAGCGGAACTGCATGCCACCGCCGGCGCCCAGCAGCACGTAGCTGTACTGCGGCGAGTTGTCGGTCATGTAGCGCTGGACGTTGCCGTTGGCGAAGATCGCCACCATTTCGTTCAGGGCGTACTGGAAGGTCGTGTTGGCCGAGTACTCGTTGCCGGTATAGAGGCTGTTGAACGGCAGGTACCCGCTGTCCTGGTACATCAGGCGGCGATAGGTGGCGTTGGACGTGTTGCGCAGCTTGTCGCTCAGCAGGGCGCCGAACTCGACGCCCGATCCGTAGCTGCCGTAGTACGGCACGTCGTTCACCCAGATGTAGCCGAGCGACATCAGCGGCTTGATGGTCACGTCCTCGAAAATGCCCTGGAAGGCCTGGAAGCGCGGCCCCGACGTCAGGTCCAGGATCGACACGTTGGCCTGGGAAATCTGGAACTGGCGGTTGGCGTAGCCGGTGAGCTGCGTCTCCAGGGCGCCCTTGTCCTGGCCGCCGAGATCGTAGATGTGCCGCACGTAGCCGGAGCCCACGACGCCCCAGTCGGCGGTGCCGAGCGCCGATTGGTTGAGGTTGGCGGTCTGCCCGAACAGGCGGACGCTCGAGGTCGGCGGACCGAGATTGGCGTTCGACTGGTAGCGCACGCCGGCGAAGACTTCGCCCACGAATCGCGAGGGGCTGTTGCGCTTCTGGACCTCGGCCAGATACTGCTCGGCGCGGCTGCGCACTTCGGGAGGAAGATTGGGCGAGGCCAGGACGGTTTCCAGATAGGTGCGCGACACCTCGAAAGAGCCCAGACGGAAATACAGCACGGCCAGTTCCAGACGCACGCGCGGCAGGTCGGGGTTGACGAGCAGCATGCGCTCCAGCGCCGAGATCGCGCCCTCGTAATCGCCGGTCCTGGTCGCGATCGTGGCGAACTTGAACAGGACATCGAGATCGGCGGGCTTGCGCAGCATCTCCTGGAACGCGGCGTCATACTCGCGTTCCTGCTCGGCCGACGCGTTGACCGGCCCCTGGGCCATGGCGGTTCCGAAAAGACTTGCCAGGATTGCGAGCGCGCAGACGAGCTGTTTCAAACGACGCACGGTGCCCACTCTCCCCCAAAGGCAGCCTGCCACAGCCGCTCAATTACCCCGCATATCATACATCAAATATGCGGGCCTTGGGGTCGAATACCGCAAGATCGATGAAGACAGTGTGACTTTAGTCACACCAGCCAGCTTCGCACGACCTGCAGCCAGGACATCGGCCAGGCGGCCCGCGCCGCCTGCATGCGCAGCAGCATGCGCCGGTACTGCCGCTCACCCAGTGAAGTTACGAATCGTTCGCGATCGCGCTCCATCGCTGTGAGCATGCGGTCCAGCATCACCGTGTAGGTGTTTCCCCAGTTGCGGCTGGACAAATGCAGCCGGCCGCCCAGCACCGGATTGTCGGCCGCTCCGTTGCGGCCGTGCAGGCGATAGGCGTAGAGCGCCTCGTCGATCAGCAGCGAGCCCGCCACCATCTGGGCCATGACCACGACGTAGAAGTCCATGTGCAGGCGGAAGGTCTCGTCATCGTCGGGGAAGACGAGGTCGATCAGCGAACGACGGAACATCATCGACGAGGTGCTGACCCACACCCAGTGCACGACGCGCTTGGTATAGAGCCGGTAGGGCGTCTGCTTCTGCCAGTGTGCGGTGTTGTTCGCGACGTCGACCTTGGGCACGCGCGCCGGATCGATCGGCGCGAAGGCGCGGTCGCGGTCGGCGCTGGCGCGCTCCTTGCCGAACCAGTAGACGCAGCCGGCGATCAGCTTGCCCTGGCCGTCGATCAGCCGCGCGTTGCAGGCGGTGAAGCCCACCGCATAGGACTCGTTCAGATGGGCGGCGAGGTTGCGCTCGAGAAAGTCGGGATTCCACAGATCGTCGGAATCGAGGAAGCAGACGAAGGTGGCCCGTGTCGCCGCCAGCCCCGCGCGTGTCGCGCCGGTCTGGCCGACGTTCCTGGCCAGGCGGATCTGCTTGAAGCGCGGGTCGGACAGCTCATCGAGCGTCCGGCGTACGACCTCGGCCGAATCGTCGGTCGAGGCGTCGTCGACGATCACGCATTCGAAGTCGCGCAGCGTCTGGCGCGCCACCGACCGGATGGCATCGCCGATATAGTCACGGCAGTTGTAGCAGGTGACGACGACGGAGATGCCGGGGAGCGGCGCGTCGGTCACGATTTGGCGGGGCCCAGGAAGCCGAAGTCGACGCCCTCGTCGGCCTGCAGCACTTCCTTGTGGAACAGGCCGGTATAGCCGCGGTCGCTGCCGTTGGGCGGCGTCGGCGCCTTCCACTTCTTGCGCCGCGCCGCCAGCTCCTTGGCATCGACATGCAGCTCGAGCTTGCGCTTCGGCACGTCGAGGGTGATGCGGTCGCCGGTCTTGACCAGGGCAAGTGGCCCGCCGACCGCCGACTCCGGCGCCACATGCAGCACGATCGTGCCGAACGCCGTGCCGCTCATGCGCGCGTCGGAGATGCGGATCATGTCCTTCACGCCGGCGCGCGCGAGCTTCATGGGAATCGGGAAGGAGCCGGCTTCCGGCATGCCCGGCGCGCCCTTGGGCCCGGCGTTGCGCAGCACCAGGATGTCCTCGGCCTTGACGTCGAGGTCGGGATCATCGCCGCGCGCGGCGAGATCCTCGAGCGAATCGAACACCACGGCGCGGCCGGTATGGGCCATCAGCGCCGGCGAGGCGGCGGCATGCTTGATGACCGCGCCGCGCGGCGCGAGGTTGCCGCGCAGCACCGCCATGCCGCCGGTCGGCTTGATCGGATTCGCAGGGGTGCGAATCACCGTCTGGTTGGGGACGATCTCGGCTGCGTCGATCACCTGCTTCAGCGTGCGGCCCGAGACGGTGATGCACTTCTCGTCGAGGTGCTTGCGGATCTCCTTCATCAGGCGCGAGTTGCCGCCGGCCCAGTGGAAGTGCTCCATGTAGTGGTCGCCCGACGGCTTGAGGTCGACCAGCACCGGCACCTGGCGGCCGATCGCGTCGAATTCCTCGAGCTCGATGTCGATGCCGAGCCGGCGCGCCACCGCCGTCAGATGCACCAGCGCGTTGGTCGAGCCGCCGATCGCCTGCAGCACGGTGAGCGCGTTGCGGATCGCGGCGCGGGTCATGATCTCGCTGGGGCGCGGGCCCTGCTTCTTGGCCATCTCGGCGGCGAGCTTGCCGGTCGCCTCGGCGACACGCAGGCGGTCGGAATGCGTGGCCGGGATCGAGCCGCTGCCGGGCAGGCCCATGCCCAGCGTCTCGACGATGCAGCCCATGGTGCTGGCGGTGCCCATCACCATGCAGGTGCCCTTGGTCGGCGCCAGCCGCTCGCTCACCTGCTCGATGTCGGTCTCCGAGAAGGTGCCGGCGCGATACTGGCCCCACAGGCGGCGGCAGTCGGTGCAGGCGCCTAAAACCTCGCCTTTGAAATGGCCGACCAGCATCGGCCCGACCGGCAGCACGACGGCCGGCCGGTCGGCGCTGGCCGCGGCCATGAGCTGGGCGGGCAGGGTCTTGTCGCAGCCGCCGATCAGCACCACCGAATCCATCGGCTGGGCGCGGATCATCTCCTCGGTGTCCATCGACATGAGGTTGCGCAGGAACATGCTGGTCGGATGGGAGAAGCTCTCGTGGATCGACACGGTCGGGAAGACCATGGGCAGCGCGCCGGCCAGCATGACGCCGCGCTTCACCGCCTCGATCAGGTCGGGCACGTTGCCGTGGCAGGGGTTATAATCGCTGAACGTGTTGGTGATGCCGACGATCGGCCGGTCGAGCGCGTCGTCGGAGTAGCCGCCGGCCTTGATGAAGGCCTTGCGCAGGAACAGCGAGAAACCCGCGTCGCCGTAGGTGGCGAGGCCCTGGCGCAGTCCGGTGGCTTTGGGTGTGCCGGCCGCGCGGCGCTTGCGGGAAGCCATGACGTTTCTTCTCCCTAACCTGTCAGGTCATCTTCTCAGGACGGTTTATCGCCTTCCAGGCCGGCCGCCCAGCGCGCATGCGCCGCAGGATCGCGACCCGACGCGATGGTGCGCGCGAGCTCGAGCCCCATCACCGCGCCGAACTTGAAGCCGTGGCCCGAGCAGGGCGACATCAGCCAGCCCTTGGCGCCCTGCTTCTCGACGACGAACCGTTCGTCCTCGGTCACCGTGTAGAAGCAGACCTTCAGCCGGTCGACGCGCCAGCGCCTGAAGTCCTTGATCAGGTCGCCGCAGCGCCGCAACAGGGGCCTCATCTCTTCCTCGCTTGCCTGGCGCTCCGCCGAAGGATCGCCGGTCCGGCTGAAGACGTGGTCGCCGATCTTGAGGCCGCGGCCTTCGGCCGGCGGCACGAGGTAGAGACCGACATCGCCGGTCTTGTCGATGACCATCGGATGCTTCGCCCAGATCGCCCGCTGCTCGGCGGGCAAGTCGAAATAGATGACGACCTGGCGCGAGGGCACCAGGCGGCGATCCGTCGGCAGCAGCCGTCCGACCCATGCGCCCGCGGCGACCACGACCACGTCGGCGTCGTGTTGGGTGCCGGCGTCGGTGACGATGCGTGCGTGCTCGAGCTCCACCAGGCGGACAGGCGTGTGCGCATATAGCGCCACGTTCGGCCGTCCGGCGAGGTGCCGCACCAACGCCGCGACGATGTCCTGGGCGAACAGCACGCCGCCGCTCGCCATCCAGAAGGCGCGGTCGACGCCGCGCGCGTCGAGCTGCGGGAAGCGCTGCGGCAGTTCGTCGATGGGCAGCTCCATCATCGTTTTGCCGATGCGGGCCAATGTGGCCGCCGAACGCGCCGCCCAGCTCTCGCCATTGCCGGTAAGCGCCAGCGTGCCGGTGGCGGCGTAGAGGCGCTGGCCGAGGTCGTTCCACAGCAGCTCCCAGGCGGCGTAGGCCTGGTCGATCATGCGCGCATATCCGGCATGGTCGCCGTAGGGATGGCGGATCAGACGATGCTCGTCCACCGACGAGGCCAGCGGATTGGGCAGCGGCCCCTGCTCGAACAGTTCGACCGCATGGCCCTGGCGCGCCAGGCCCCATGCGGTCGCCAGCCCCATGATGCCGCCGCCCACGATGATGGTCTTCATGGCGACGATTCTGGCCGCATCGATCGGCCAGGGCGATAGGATAATCTCCTATTAACGGGCACTAGCGGGCGTACTTGCCGACGATCAACTGAGCCTTCTGCCATTGCCCGCGATCGAGGTCGAAATCCCGTGCAGGATTGTACTGGCGGACCCGCCATTTCTCCGGCGCAATGCGTAGCAGACGCTTGACCAGCGCCTGCTGGGAGCCATCGCCCGGATCGCGCACGAACACGCAATCGTCGCCCGACCGCACCGGCCGGGTGGGATGGATGAGCAGCAGGTCGCCCTGTTCATAGGCCGGGCTCATGCTGTCGCCGATAACGTAGCAGCCGTAGCTGTCGCGCACCGACAGCAAGGGCTCCGGCCGGCGCACATAGTCGATCGGTTCGTTGGTGATGATAATCGCGCCGCCACCGCCTTCCGCCGAAGCGTAGACCGGCAGGTCCGTGCGATCGGCGCGCAGCGCCAGGCCACGGTCGCCGCCTGCCGCGCCGGTCGGCGGCGCCACCGAGCGCAGGTCGTCCGGCGACACGCCGAGCAGCGGCGCCAGCCCATGGCGAACCGACTCGGGGAGTTCACGCGGCGAGCCGCGCATCAGATACTGCTGCAGGTAGGCGTGATTGCGCCCGACCGCCAGCGACAGGTTCTTGAGGTCGAGGTCGGGCCGCCGCGCCAGGGTATCGACCAGAAGCTTGCGGGGAGCGTCCATGTCGCCGCCATCCTGCCAGCCGCAATCGGAAACGTCTATGATGAATTGTACGATTGAAGGTGCTGGATTTTCCTATATTTCTTACGGCAAAGCTGCGGATAGCCGGCTCGCGCCGGGGGCCATCGTGACGGCGCGTGCATCGGACGGTCGGCTTCGATGACGTGATCGTGACGCACATGCCTGTGGCATGCATCGGAGGGTCTTGCAAAATGTTCCGCCTTAGGCGTTGATGGGGGCAAGGCTTACACAACCGTAGAGTAGTTGAAGGGAACGAACATGGCGATGACGATGCTGCAGATGGCGGGAGTGACGCCGGCGCCGGCGACGATGGCCGATGGAGTTCTGCTGATCATCGATGCACAAAGGGAGTATACCGATGGCCTGCTGCCCTTGCCGGGCGTGCAGCCGGCGGTCGAGGCGTTGGCCGTTCTGCTCGAGCAGGCGCGCAAGGCCGGCGCCCCGATCGTGCATGTGCGGCACAAGTCCGCGGGCAAGGCATTCAATCCTTCGTCGAGCGGCTACGAAATCGTGGCGCCGCTCACGCCGCGTGCCGGCGAGACGATCGTCGACAAGGCTCTGCCCAACGCCTTTGCCGGGACCGAGCTCGCCAAGCATCTGACCGCGACCGGCCGCAAGAACCTGATCGTTGGTGGCTTCATGACCCACATGTGCGTGTCGGCGACGGTGCGGTGCGCGACCGACAACGGCTTCATGAGCACGATCGCCGCCGATACGGTGGCGACGCGCGACCTGCCGGACGCGACCGGCGGCGCCACGGTCACAGCCGACGCCATCAACCGCATCACCCTGGCGGCGCTGTCCGATCGCTTCGCCTGGATCGTTCCCTCGGCGGGACAAATTCGCTGAGGCTGGTTCAGTCCGAAGAAATAGTGCCGATGGCGCGTCGATGCGAGTCGGCGCCGGCATCGACGTCGGCTTTCGTCACCAGCGTGATCGCTGCAATGGCGGCCAGCAACGCGAGTGAACTGTAACCGACCAGAGTGGAACCCCGTCGGCAGGTGAGCACACGGACGGCGGAGAGGATCATCGGCTGCATCGGTTCATGGCGCTCGCGGCCGCATTCCAGGGCCATGGCGGACAAATAAACGGGCGGTCTGTTGCCAGACCGCCCGCTGCTTGAGCGATGTCCGCTCGAATCACTTCATCGCGTCGGCGACGTTGCTCATCAAGTTCGTCACCGAGCCGCCGACCAACTTCAAACTGGTGATAGCGGCGACCGAAATCAGCGCAGCGATCAGGGTATACTCGATGGCAGTGGCGCCCTTTTCGCTCTTCATCAAACGACGGAAAATGGACAGCATTGGGTATCTCCAAAGAAAAGAACGTTCTTCTGACTTTTGACCGGCGCTCTTGCCCGTCGCTCCACGGTTCTGGGGACCAATGATGCGAGTGACCCGAACGCTGGGGACGGTTATTGCGTCCCAAAACCTCATTAAATGGGTGAGGTCTGTACACTAACATATTGATAACGAAGGGGTGCTCAACGCTATAATTGTATCAACTTCGTCATCGGCGCTGAACCTTTGGCAGCTTGCACTTTTGCAGGCTCAATGCGATCGAGGCACATGCTATCGTTCACCGACAGGGGAGGCATGTCATGAAGTCAATTCTGACAATGGCCTGGACGGCAGAAGATCCGTCCGCATTCGATCTGGCCGCCAAGCTGGCGCGGGCCTTCGACGCCAGGCTGGTCGGCCTGGAACCGCCGTCCTATGGCGTCATGAGCATGGCCTGGGCCGACGCCGGCATGGGCGCGCCGATCGGCGGCGGGCTGGCCGAGGACGCCGAGGAACGCCAGCGCGTAGCCGCGGTGAAGCAGGCCTTCGAGCAGCGCGCAGTCGGGCTCAACTCGGAATGGCGCT
Source organism: Rhodospirillales bacterium (assembly GCA_016185145.1). Classification (GTDB taxonomy): domain Bacteria; phylum Pseudomonadota; class Alphaproteobacteria; order Reyranellales; family Reyranellaceae; genus Reyranella. The sequence continues at coordinate 110,478 of JACPOB010000107.1, forward strand.
CGGCCGATGACAGCGGCCCGACCGCCATCGGCACCATCGGGCGCGCCTACGATCTGATCGTCATGCCGCAGCCCGGCGCCCTGCCCAAGATGCCCGAGAGCGTCTTCGAGACCGCCCTGTTCGATTCCGGTCGTCCGGTCCTGGTGGTGCCGCAGGGCTTCGGCGGCATGGTGGGCAAGCGGATCCTGTTCGCCTGGAACGGCTCGACGGAGAGCGCGCGCGCCATTTCGCTCGCCATGCCGGTGCTGAGCGGCGCCGAATCGATCGACGTGCTGAGCGTCGAAGGCGCCATGGTGCCGGGGCCGAGCGCGGCCGAGATCGCCGAATCGCTCAGGAGCCACGGCCTCAACGTCACCAGCCAGCACGTCAAGCCGGGTAGCCGCTCGGCCGGCCAGACCATCGTCGACACTGCGGTCGCCGGTGGTGCCGACCTGATCGTGAAGGGCGCCTATACGCAAAGCCGTCTTCGCCAGATGATCTTCGGCGGCATGACGCGCCACCTCATCCTCAATTCGACCCTGCCGGTCCTGTTCTCGTACTGACAGGGGGCCAATGGGTAGCAACCCGACCACCTCACCCTGAGGAGCGCCCGAAGGGCGCGTCTCGAAGGGGGGGCGACGTCAAGACTGGTTCCCACCCTTCGAGACGCATCGCTTCGCGATGCTCCTCAGGGTGAGGCTGTATTGGTCTGCTGGCAATTATGACGCGGCACTGGAGTGCCGCGCCCTCAGCGTTTAGAACCCGCGCCATGGCGCAAGCTTCCCGTTCGACGGCCGATGCACGAGGCGTGCGCCGCGCGCCGATTGTGATCGCTTTCGCCGTCGTCGTCGCAGTGGTCGTCCTTTTCACCGTGATGCGCGAGGAGATGCCGACGAGCGAACCGACGGTCGACGAAAGGATTGCCGTGCTGCGGACCGAGCGCGCCGGCCTGCAGGCCCGTGCCGACAGCGAAGCGCGGATCGGCCTGCTGCCTGCCTTCCGTACGGCCAGCCTGTTGTTCGACGCTCTGGCGGTGCGGTCGGAGTCCGACGGCGATCGTGCCTTCGACCTTCTCCCGTCCTACCGGCGCGAGACGTTCGTCGAGCTCGAGGTCCTGAACGGTGCCCTGAAGGACGCGCTCGACAGGCCGAGCGAGGGCGCGCGACTCGCCGCGCACAAGGTCGCCGCCGGCGCGGCGGTGCAGCTCGATCGGCTGGCTGCCGACGCCATGCCGCTGATCCTGTCCTATGCGCCGCGCTTCGTGCCGCCGCGCCGAGCGACCGGCGAGCTCACTCTCGCCCCGGGTACGCCGGAGGCGGCACCGCACGGGGCATTGCAGCTCGACCGGCCAGCGGCGCCGTCGGCCAATCCGACAATGCAGGCCGTGCCGCGTTACGCGCCGGATTTCGCTGCGGCCGGCGACGATGATCCGCCGCTGCGGATCGAGATCGTCGGGTCGCACCTGGCATCCGCCGGCGGCCCGCCGCCGATGCTGTCGATCGGCGCGTGGCGAGGGCCCGCGACGGTGACGCCGGAGCGGCTGCGCTTTTCGGTGCCGCGCACTGCCTTCCCGACCGATTCGCGGCGCACGAGCTTCGCGGCGGCCACCCTGTCCATCCGGCGCGGCTCGCGCACAGTGCTGTTCCAGCTCCTGTTCACGGTGCTGCCCGACCGTCCAGGCTCGTTCGCTTTCGACCAGCGGGCGGTCACGAAGACGCTGGAGTCCAACACCTTGGTCTCACCCGAGATCCTGTCGCGCGCGCCCCCGGGCGAAACCCGAACGGTACGTCGTTGCTTCGATCCGCCGTCGGGCTGGCGCTTCGACAAGGAACGTCAGCGCGTGGTCATCGTCGAACGGCTGGGCTGGCAGGAGGACGTCAGCGATCCGACGCTGAACGCGGGCTCGGTCGAGTTCGTCCCTGCCGAGGAACCCGGGCAGGTCTGCATCGCCGTGATCGCCCGCCCGGTCATGCGCAGCGCGCGAACGGCAACGATCGGCCGCTTCGAGGCGACCCTGGTGCGCGACCGGCCGAGCGAGACGGTGGTCAAGAGCGGCGTCCGAGCCCTCGACTGGCGCGAGGCCGTGCGCGTGCCGGTCGATCCCGGAATGGTCGAATGGAAGCTCTACATGCGGCTGTTCGACGACATCGACCGGGAGTTCGAAGGCAGTGCCGATGCCGGCCTGCCGCGCGTCAGCATGCCCTTCGTGAGCGTCGGCCTGGACGACGATGGCCACACGCTCGTCCTGCGCGCCGATCCGACGGATGGGCCTTAGGTTCTTCCGGACCGCGAGCTTCCAGCTCGCTCATGATCATGAGCGAACTGGAAGCTCGCGGTCCGGAAGACGAAGAACATGAGTGGGCCCGGAAGCCCGCGGTCCGGCAAGCCAGCTTACCGCCCGCGCGCTTCGAGGCGGAGGCGGCGCTTGCCCGCGGCGTCGGTCAGGTCGAGGGTCGTGCCGACGAGTTGCGCTTGGCGCACTGCGGACAGCGCATCGAGAAAGTGCTTCTCGGCAGTGGCCAGCGCTGGCGCACAGGCCATCAGCGTCGTCGCCGCGGGCTCGAAGCGCAGCCCGTCCGGATCGAGCTGGTAGCTGCCGGTCAGCGAATTGCAGCCGGTCGAGCCGCTGAACTTGCCGTCGTCGTCGAGTCGCAAACGCGGCCGTTGCCGCCAGTCGTCGTAGACTGGTTTCTCGCCGTCGACCTCGATCACCCGCCATTCGGTATCGCGCAAGGCGGAGCTGCGCAGCGCCAGCGCCGGGCAAGCGCCGTCGCGCTTGAGGTTGAGGAAGCGCTCGGCCTTGACCTCGCCGGAGACGAAGCGGCCGACGATCTCGACATAGAGCTGCGCTTCCCTGGACGGCGTCGCTTCGGTCCAGGCGCGTTCGAGGTCGGGCTCGGCGCCGCCCGGCGCCAGCTCGAAGGTGCGGCCGGTCAGGCACTCGGTGAACAGGCCGCCGGTCTGAGTGTCGCGGTAGAGACCGGAGAGCCGGAAACGATCGTCGATCGGATCGGGGGTGGAGGCGCGCTCGAGCTCGCTGCCGTTCTCGGCAACCAGCTTGTCGCCGTTGGCCTCGCGGAAGACGCGTCGGGGAACCACGCCGCCGCGCAGCACCATGCGCACGCCGCCATCGACCTCCTGCGCCCATTGGCCGAGATCGACGGTCTCGGTGGCGCCGCTTCGATCGCGCAGGCGAAAGATGCCGTCGGGGAACAGGGTGATGGTGAGGCCGCCGCCCTGGTAGGTGCGCGGCGGCTCGCCCGGCCGTCCGATGGCGTGGCAGCGCATCGAGCGGCCGCCGGCGGTCAGGGTGGCTTCGCGACCGCGGCCGCGCAGCTCGTAGTAGGAATCGCCGAAGGCGAAGCCCGAGCCCGAGGTTTGACGCGACAACTCGACTTCCGGCTGGCCTGGCACGCTGATCGTCGCGAGGTCGCCCTCCTTGGAAAAGACCGCGGAGAAATCGGTCCCGCCAGGGCAGGCGTACATCACCTGCAGGCCCGGCGGCTGGGCCTGGGCGCCGGGTTCGGCTGGCGGCGTTTGCGCCTGCGCCGCCGTGGCGGCGAGCATCGCGAGAAAGACCAGTCTCCTCATCTCCGTGCCTCGGGAATCTTGCCGTCGGAGGACAGCAGCACGGCAATCGGCCGCGTCGTTTCGAACTGGGCCAGCACGATCAGGCTGACCACCGTGATCGGCACGCACAGGAACATGCCGACAACGCCCCATATCGTGCCCCATACCATCAGCGAGACGATCACCACCAGCGGCGAGAGGTTGAGCGAGCTGCCCATGATCGCAGGCTCGACGACGTTGGCCGTCACGACCTGAATGGTGCCGAAGACCAGCAGTACGATCAGGAAGGGGGTGAGGTTGTCGAACTGCACCAGCGTCAGCACGGCGGGTGCGACGATGGCGAGGATCGAGCCCACGGTGGGAATGTAGTAGAAGAAGAACACCATGACCGCCCAGAAAGCGGCGAAGTCGACGCCGACCGAAGCCATCACGCTGTAGGCCAATGCCGAAGTGATCGCGGCGAGCGTGGTCTTGATGCGGATATAGACGCGGATGTCGTGGTCGATCTGGTCGAGCACGGCCTCGACGCGTTCCTGGTTTTCACCCGAGCCCAGCACGATGACGAGCTTGCGGCGAAAACGCGCCTGCTCGACGAACAGGAAGCCGGCATAGATCACGACGATGCCGGCCACGCTCACCACCGAGGCGGCGGCCGTGGCGATGCTGCTCAGCGTGTCGGCGAGGCTGATGCGATCGAACAGCTCGCCGATGGTCGGCGCCTGCTCCATGCCGACCAGCCGTGCCGCTTCGTTGATCAGGATCTGCAGGCGACGCTCGTAGTTGGGCGCGGCGTCGATCACGGCGGTGACATTGCGCCCGATGGTCCGGCCGACGACCCACAGCAGGCCGCCCATGATGCAGACCGCCGCCACCAGGGCGACCGGCCGGGGCAGGCGCAGGCGGCCGATGCGCGGATGCTCGAAGGCGTCGGCCAGCGCGTCGATCATGTACCAGAGCACGATGCCCAGCACGAAGGGCAGAAGCAGGCCGCGACCCGCCACGAGAAGATACATCGTGGCCGCAACAACGATGGCCCAGAGGGCGGCGCGCTGGAGGGTCATGGGCGCCTATAGTACCCTGATGTATGGTCGCGCCGCCCAAGAAATGATGCGCGGTCCAGCCGGCCCACTCCGGGCTTGGGGGAGATGACAAATGGCAAATCTGTTCGACTTTCAAGGACGCGCGAACCGCGCCAAGTTCTGGCTGGTCGCGCTCGGAATCCTCGTCGTGGAGTTGATCCTCTTCGCCGCGATCTTCGGCGGCGCCGCCACGTCGGGCGATCCCGAGCAGATGGCAGCGGCGATAGGCCCGCTCGCCGGCATCGTGCTCTTCGTTTTCGTCGTCGCAGCGACCTGGATTTCCATTGCCGTGGCGGTGAAGCGCTATCACGACCGCAACAAGAGCGGCTGGTGGGTGCTGATCGTCTTCGTGCCCGTCATCGGCGGCCTGTGGTACCTGATCGAGTGCGGCTTCCTGCGCGGCACGGCCGGTCCGAACAACTACGGCCCCGATCCCCTGGCCGCAACCTGAACGCGGGTCGAGCGCGGCCGCAGATCGGCGCGGCGCAGCGCCGCCCGGCCGCGCTCGGTCAGCTCGACGCGATGCTCGCCGCTCTCGCCGCCGCATTGGCGGATCAACCGGTCGGCGCGCGCATCCTCCCACACCGGAAAGCGCGGGCAGGAGCTGCGCCAGGCATCCATGACGTCCTCGCGGCTGCGCGGGCGATCGGCGACCCATTGCAGGAATTGGATCATGATCAGGCTGGGCTGGCTCGGCATGTCACGGATGCTCCAAGTCAACGTACGGCGAACGCGCCGCGCGCGTGCCCGTGGTCCAGGCGCGTCCGGCAAGATAGCCCGCGAACAGTGAACTTGCAGCCCATGATCGTCTATCCCTCGGCCGGCGGCGAGACATGGTCGGACAGGTCCGACTGAGGCTCGTGCCTGGAGCGCAGCAGCACGGCCGCCGACCGGCCGACCAGAAAGGAAGCGATCACGGTCAGGCCGAGTTCCATCGTCGGCTGATCGGCGGGGCCGATCACGGCCAGGGCGATCTCGATCAGGGCCAGACCGGCGAGCGCGGCGGTCGCGATGAGGCCATCGCGGGCCTTGCGCAGTCGTATCAACCGCCAATTATGGTCGACATGGATCCGCAGCCAGTAGCCGCGCGCCACGCCGGCGAGGGCGGCGAGGATGGCGAACATCCAGAGGCCGGGATTCTTGAGCTCGCCCCATGTCGGATAGGCGATCAGTGAAAGTGCCGCCATCGCCGCAAGCAGGGCAGTCACAGCCGGCCGCCAGTCTCGAACCACGCGGCCGGTGCTTTCGGGCAAGGCGGAATAGGCCGCTGCAAGCGCGCACGAGAGCATCAGGCAATGGGTGAGATAGATGTTGGAGACAAGCGTCATTGAAAGCCGCATTGCTGGGAGGTGACGCCGATGGTGGCCCATCGCTGGCCGTCGCGGAAACAGCCGTTCTGCCAGTAGCCGGCGTAGCTCTGGCCATCGGCGGCATAGCGGGTGCCGTATCCGTTGGGCAGGTCGTTGCGCCATTCGCCGTCGTAGCGGCCGCCCGCGGTATAGGTGCGTATGCCGCGGCCTTGCGCCTTGCCATCGACGAAGTCGCCCTCGTAGCGGTCGCCGTTGACATAGTACAGGGTGCCACGCCCGGTGCGCTGGTTGTCGCGGAAGTCGCCGACGTAGCGGTTGCCGTTGCTCCAGATATAGGCGCCGCGGCCGTTGGGCTTGCTGTCGCGGAAGTCGCCGGTGTAACGCGAGCCGTTGGCGAAGGTGAAGGTGCCGCGCCCGTATCGCTCGCCGTTCTGCCATTCGCCCTCGTAACGGGTGCCATCGGCATAGGTGATCTTGCCCGAGCCGTTGGCCATGCCGTCCCTCATCTCGCCTTCGTAACGAGCGACCGGCTTGCTGCCTTGGTACCACTGCAGAACGCCCTGGCCATGGGCGAGGCCATGATAGCAGTCGCCCGACCAGGTGATGTTGATATTGGGCTCGTTGTCGGCCCGCACGATCTTGCAGCCGGTGTTGGGGTCGGCGAGTTCGTCGCTAGCGCCGCTGCCAGAACTGCTGCCAGAGCCGCTGCCAGGGCCAGGGCTGCCGGTGCTTGGTGTCGCGGGCGGCGGCGCGGCGGGCGGCAGGCTTGGCACAGGCCGGGTGCCTTGCGCCGAGGCCGATCCGGCGAGCGCGAGCAACAGCAGCGCAGTCCTGGCCACGACCATGATTTCCTCCCACACGGATCAGTGTAGCAGAGGCGGCGAGACCGGGAACGTCAGCTTCGGGTGCGCAGGTAGACCATCACGGCCCGGGCCGACAGGAAGCCGGCGCCGAACGCCATGGCGGCCGCGGCATAGGACACATAGGACTGGCCCTGCGTCGATACCAACTGGGTCGCGGAGGCCAGCACGATCACGAAGGCCAGCAGCGTCGCCAGCCAGAAGCCATCGCTTCCGCTCGGTAGCCGCACGGTCGACCACAGCGGATCGATGTCGACGGCCATGAACCAGCCGCGGGCCATGCCCAGCAGGATGCCAACTGCAATGGCGATACGCAGCACGTTGGGCTGCCGCAGGTCGGGCTCGGTCAGGCTGATCATCAGCAATGCGCAACCGAAGGCGAGAGGCGGCGGCACCATCAGATGGCCGCGCGACTGCGAGACGCCGCGCGCCTCCCGCCAAAGGGCGTAGAGGCAGCCGGCCATCGCCAGAGCCGTCAAGAGGTGCAGGAGGTTCAGCATCGGTTCACGATGAGGGGCTTACAGGCGATGAAGGTCGACCTGCGGCTGGAGGGTGAAGCCGCGCAGCGTACCGAGCGCCGGCCAGCCAGGGTGGCGGCGAACATCCGGGTGGGTCACGCACGATGACCCCGAGTGACGCGTCCGCACTTAATAATGCAGATATTGCGCGTGGAATTGATGGACAGTTCACCGACGGCTGGCCCCCCAAGGCCGGCTCGGACATCCCGAGGCGATGTCGATATCGGTCGATTCATGCATGATCAAGGAGAATAGGCTGCAGTTGTGACGCGGATTGTGCCTGAAGCTTCATCCGGTTTTGCTCAAGACAACTGTGGATTGCGCATCGCGATTCGACGCATCCATGCTTTCCTGGCGGCTTGTTTCTGGATGATTTTGCATCGTCTAATTGCATCAGCTGGCCGTAGCCTCTGATGAATCTTTTTCTTTAGGACGCTTGATCGCGAGCGACCGTTCCGCGCCACGTCCAATTGACCGGCGACGGACGACCACGAAGCAAGCGTCCAGCCGCCTGTCGGCACGGAACAGCGACCGCTGGAGCGGCGGCGCGGAAGCTGCACAAGGACTGCTGCCGGCTGTGTCCAGCGTGCCACACCTGACGGGACAATCGGTATGCAGTCGTTGTCCCAGGTGGCGTGGGTTCCGTGCTCTCGGGTACAGTCCGCCTCGGTTTTCGGCTGTGGCCAGCGTTCGCCAATGTCGGCGAGGCGGTCAGCGTACCATGGAGAATTTGATGAAGAAGGCTTTGATGGCTGCTGCGGCGCTGGTAGCGCTGCCGGTCATGGCTCAGGCGCAGTCTCCGTCGCCGGGCGTGTACATCGGTGCGGAAGGCGGCCTCAACTGGCTTCTGAACTTCAACGCGAACACCAATCTGCCGATCGCGCCGGTTGTCGGCGTGACGCCGTCGACGGGCTGGATGGCGGGCGGCGTGATCGGCTACGACTTTGTCGGCCCGCGCGTTGAGTTGGAAGGCATCTATCGCTGGAACGGCACGAACGTCGGCCTTCCCGGTACGGCCCTGAACAACCAGATCGGCCAGCTCGGCATCATGGCCAACCTGTACTACGACTTCATGCCGGCTTCGGTGATCACGCCGTACATCGGCGCTGGTGCGGGTCTCGGCCTGGTCGACAGCAACACGTCGCTGGGCAGCACGGTGTTCGCCTACCAGGGCATCATCGGTCTGGGCTGGAACGTCGACACGAACTTCCGCGTGAACCTGGACGGCCGCTACTACGGCACGTCGAACCCGACGATCAACGGCC
>JACPOB010000108.1 GCA_016185145.1 Rhodospirillales bacterium
CGGCGGATGGACCGGCTACTACGGAAAGCCCGGCCCCAAGGTCATGCGCATCGGTCTCGCAGAGTTCCGCGCTATAAGGTATGGCGCCTCCCTGGTTGGTCACGATGTGTGAATCCGACAGACGCTCCGCGTGGGGAGGTGTCGCCGTCATACGGCGACGGAGGGGTCATGAGCACCAGTACTGCTGCTCATGACCCCTCCGTCCGCTTACGCGCCTGTGAAGGCGCTCACGCGGACACCTCCCCATCGATGACGATGGGGAGGAGGTGATCATGCCTGACCCCATGCTCTCCGTCCGCGGCGTCGCGACCTTCTACGGCGCCATCCAGGCGCTGCACGGTGTCGACCTCGAAGTCGGCAAGGGCGAGATCGTGACCCTGATCGGCGCCAACGGCGCGGGCAAGTCGACGTTGCTGATGACGATCTGCGGCAGCCCGCGCGCCCGTGCGGGCACCATCGCGCTCGAGGGCCAGGACATCACCCAGCTGCCGACGCACGAGATCGTGCGGCGCGGCGTGGCCCAGGTGCCGGAGGGCCGGCGCATCTTCCCGCGCATGAGCGTGTTCGAGAACCTGCAGATGGGGGCCACGCTCGCCGATCCGGCGCACTTCCAGCACGACCTCGAGCGCGTCTTCGCCATGTTCCCGCGGCTGGCCGAGCGGCGCGAGCAGCGCGGCGGCACGCTCTCGGGCGGCGAGCAGCAGATGCTGGCGATCGGCCGCGCGCTGATGAGCCGGCCGCGCCTGCTGCTGCTCGACGAGCCGTCGCTCGGCCTCGCTCCATTGATCGTGCGCCAGATCTTCGAAGCGATCGGCCGCATCGCGCGGGAAGAGGGCGTGACGATCTTCCTGGTCGAGCAGAACGCCTTCCATGCGCTGAGACTCGCCGATCGCGGCTACGTGCTGGCCAACGGCCGGGTCCGCCTCAGCGGGTCCGGCCGCGAGCTCCTGGCCAATGCCGAGGTCCGCGCCGCCTACCTCGAAGGCGGTCACGCATGAGCCCGCTCGACACCTTCATGTTCGACTGGTTCGGCGACACGCTCGGCAACGTGCTGCTGTTCAACCTGATCCTGGTGGCTCCGGGTTCGTTCGCGGCCGGCCATGCCGTCGCCATCACCTGGCGCCCGTGGGCGCAGATCGTGTTCTACACGGCGCTTCTTTCGGCGACCTTGCGCTTTTTCGACTATGCGCTGGCGGGCGGCGAGCTGTGGTCGATCGGCGGCTTCCTGCTCGGCTGGGCGGTGCAGCTGGCGGTCGCCGCCTTTGCCTATCGGTTGACGCAGGTACGCCTGATGGTGCGCCAGTATCCCTGGCTCTATCGGCGCAAAGGCTTGCTGGGCTGGGAGGAGCGGCACTAAGCTGGAAGCATGCTCCACACCCGTGGAGACTCGGGGGTAATAAGGAGGCTTTGATGAAGAGGACGTATGGCGCTCTGGCGGTTGCAGCGATCGCCATGATGGCGACGCCGGCATTCGCGCAGATCAAGATCGGCTCAGCCGGCCCGATGACCGGCCAGTACGCGGCCTTCGGCGAGCAGCTGAAGCGCGGCGCCACCATGGCGGTCGAGGAGATCAACGCGGCGGGCGGCGTGAATGGCCAGAAGCTCGAGCTGCTGGTCGGCGACGATGCCTGCGATCCCAAGCAGGCGACCGCGGTCGCCAACAAGATGGTGTCGGACAAGGTCGTGTTCGTGGCCGGACACTTCTGCTCCGGCTCGTCGATCCCGGCGTCGGACATCTACAAGGAAGGCAAGATCCTGCAGATCACGCCCGCCTCGACCAATCCGAAGCTGACGGACGATGCCGCTGCCAAGGGCAACACCACGGTGTTCCGCACCTGCGGACGTGACGACATTCAGGGCCTCACGGTCGGCGGCTACATCCTGAAGCACCACAAGAACGCCAAGGTCGCGATCCTTCACGACAAGTCGCCCTACGGCAAAGGCGTGGCCGACGAGACCAAGAAGGCCCTCAACAAGGGCGGCCTGCGCGAGGCCATGTACGAGGCCTACAACGACACCGACAAGGACTTCACCGCGCTCATCAACAAGATGAAGCAGGCGAAGATCGACATCATCGTGCTCGGCGGCTACCACACCGCGGGCGCGCTGATCATCAAGCAGTCGCGCGAGCAGGGCCTCGGCGCCCAGATGATGGGCTTCGACTCGCTGGAGACGGCGGAGTTCGCCCAGCTCGGCGGTGCGGCCACCAACGGCGTGCTGATGTCGTTCCCGCCCAAGGCCGAGGACGATCCGAAGAACGCCGCCCTGGTGAAGAAGTTCCGCGACGCCAAGTACAACCCGGAGGGCTACACGCTCTTCAGCTACGCCGCGGTGAAGGCGTGGGCCGAGGCGGCCGCCAAGGCCAAGTCGACCGATCCGACCGCGGTCGCGGCGGCTCTGCGCGGCGGCAAGTACGACAGCGCCGTGGGCGTGCTCGAGTTCGACCAGAAGGGCGACATCAAGAACCCGGTCTACGACATCTACGTCTGGAAGGACGGCAAGTCGTACCCGACCACGAAGTAATCGAGGCATCTGCTTCGAGGAGAAGGGCCCGGCGACGGGCCCTTTTTCTTTTCTTCCGGACCGCGCGCGTCTCGCGCGCCTCGATCGCCCGCTCGAACTCGCGCCTGGGCAACGGCCGCGCTTCCTTGGCGACGTTGCCGCCCAGCCGCGCCGCGAGGTCATCGGCCGCGGTCGGGCTTCATCGCCTTGGACTTGATAACCGGTTGACCGGTTGACGAGCTCGGCGATAAGGAATAACCATATAACCAGTTATGTAGTCAAACGAAGGACGGGGCAATGTTCGACCAGGTTTCGATCGGCGTCGCCGACATCGCGCGCTCGAAGAAGGCACCGGACAGACCGGCCGGCAGTAGATGCGGGTAGAGTCCGATGCCAGCGAGCCGATTTCCATCGACCATGACACGCCGCGTGCCATGACGATCAACGTCCTCGACAATCCGGTCTGGCATGCGCTTGCGGGGCCGCATCGCCAGCACGCGCTGGGCCGCGGCCTGGCACGGCACTATCCGCGCGACATTGCGCCGTTCTCCGCCATCGCCGAACCCAGCGCCGCCGCCTACGCCGATCTCGCGGCCGACCTTCCTGTGGGAACGGAAGCACGCCTGTTCCGGCCGCAGACCGAGCCGCTGCCGGACGGCTGGGAGGAGACCAATCGCTTCGCCTTGCTGCAGATGGTGGCATCGCGGCAGCCGGAGCAGGGCGGGTCTCCGGTGACGGTACTGTCGCATGCCGATGCGGCGGCCATGCTGGATCTGGTCGCGGCGACCGAGCCGGGGCCGTTCGGCAAGCGCACGCCATTGCTCGGCCGCTATGTCGGCATCCGCCACGGCGACCGGCTGGTGGCGATGGCTGGCGAGCGGCTGCGCGTTCCGGACCATGTCGAGCTCAGCGCCATCTGTGTGCATCCCGAGGCGCGCGGGAAGGGCTATGGCGCGACGCTCACGCGCGAGCTGATGCGACGCGCCTTCGCCCAGGGCGAACGGCCGTTCCTGCATGTCCGGCCGGACAATGCGGCGGCCGTGGCGTTGTACCGGGGCCTGGGGTTCGAGACGCGTCGCGAGTTGGTGGTGCTGTGGCGCCGGCCGATCTAGACGGCAGTCACGGCCGGCGCGTTGTCTGGGCAGCGTTCATCATCGCCGTGTTCGGTTGGGGCGTCGGCTTCTACGGACCGGGAGTCTACCTGGCCGCGCTGAATCGCTCCCACGGTTGGCCGATCGCCACGATCTCGCTGGCGATCACTGCGCATTTCCTGATGAGCGCGGTCCTCATCACCGTCGTGCCCGACGCCTATCGCCGTTTCGGCGCCGCCTCGATCACCGCTGTCGGCGCCGCCTGTACGGCGGCCGGCGCCGTTGCGTGGACCAACGCACAGGAGATCTGGCAGCTCGTGCCGGCCTTGCTGCTGAGCGGCGCGGGCTGGTCGGCGATGAGCGGGGCGGCGCTCAACCTCATCGTCGCGCCCTGGTTCGAGCGCGACCGGCCGAAAGCCATCAGCACGGCATTCAATGGTGCCAGCATCGGCGGCCTGCTGTTCGCACCGCTATGGACGGCGCTGATCGCCCACGCCGGACTTGCAGCGGCCGGCCCGCTGGTTGCGCTCGCGACAGTCGGCGTGATCTGTCCGGTGGCTTGGGCCGTGCTGCGACGCGCGCCTCCCGTCACGGCGTCGAAGGCCACGCCGCCGACGCCTCGTCGCGCCTTGCTCGGCCAGCCACGCTTCGTGACGATGTCGGCGGCCTTCGCGCTCGGCCTGTTCGTGCAGATCGGCCTGTTCGCGCATCTGATCGCAAGGCTCGAACCAGCCCTCGGCGCGACGATCGCGGCGCTGGCGATCAGCCTCGCCACGCTCTGCGCCGTACTGGGTCGCACTCTGATGGGATGGCTGCTGGGCGAACATGACCGTCGGCTTGCGGCGGCCACGAATTTCCTGATGCAGGCCGCCGGCACGCTGTTGCTGGCATTCAGCGATCGCATGGCGCCGTTGGCTCTGGGTTGCATGCTGTTCGGCCTGGGGGCGGGCAATCTCACGTCGCTGCCACCCCTGATCGCCCAGGGCGAATTCCGGCCGGCCGACACGGGCGCCGTTGTCGCCCTCGTCACGGCGATACCAGGCGGTGTTCGCTTTCGCTCCCGCCATCTTCGGCGGATTGCGCGAGATCACCGGCGCCTATATCGGGGTATTCGTGGCAGGTGCGGTGCTTCAAGTCGCCGCCGCGGGCATCGTTGTCCTGGGCCGCCGCTCGTCACAGAGGTTTTAATGAGTTGGCGCGGGCCCGACGAGGTTGCCAGCACGGCTGGCACCGATGCTCGACCCCGAACAATTTTGGCACTCCGTGGCACGCAAAAATTAAAACCACAGTTGATCTTGTTAAGAACTTAGATTATATTAACCTCGCGCGAGCCGTCCCCGAGCTAAGCCGCTTTCAGGGCAGTTCGCTCGGGGCGAGTGAAAACGGCCAGCGAAACTAGCTAAATTCGAAAAGGAAGAAGATTCAATGGCTTGGCCGGTGTTTGCTGGACTAGCTAAATCCAGCGAAATTCACGCCGACCAGAGGTCGGCGGGCGACTGGGTTTTCCGTGATCGACTTGGGTCTGGACGCGACACCCCATGAATAGTGGGTCTGCTTTCGAGGCACCGCTAGAACCTCTGTCGGAAACCTCGAAAACTCCGGAAACCTCCGCCAGCAATGATGGCAGAGTATGCATTTGGCCCTCGACACGCCCGCGGCCGGTGCCCAGCGCCGGAAGGACCAATGGCATCAACGTTTTGCAGGCGCTTCCCGAGATGCGCAGCGAACACGATCCCATTCGCCGCTGACGCATTGCCGGACCAGCGCTTTCCTGAGCCGATTCAACGTCTTGTGGGTCCGTTTCCACGATTTTGCGGAACCGTGACACCGCGGCCCCGGATATGGTATCCGGGGGCTCAACACTTAGAGGGGATCGTTGGTCGAAATGCCGGGGGGCGCCATCGCGGTCGCGTCGGATCATGCCGGCTTCGACCTGAAAGAGATTCTCAAGCGCGACCTGCAGGAGGCGGGCCTCGATGTGCTGGACCTCGGCACCAGCTCGGCCACCCAGTCGGTCGACTACCCGGATTTCGGCGCTGCCGTGGCCGATGCCGTCGCCTCGGGAAAGGCCCGACGTGGCGTCCTGGTCTGCGGCACCGGCATCGGCATCTCGATCGCAGCCAATCGCAACCCGAAGGTGAGGGCTGCCGTGGTCCATGACGTCACCTCGGCGCGGCTGACGCGTTTGCACAACGACGCCAATGTCGTGGCGTTCGGTCAGCGAATGATCGGTACGGAGGTGGCGCGCGAGGCGTTGAAGGTGTTTCTCGATACCGCGTTCGAAGGCGGCCGCCATGCCGGCCGCGTAGCCAAGCTGTCAAAGGGTTGCACGAAATGAGCGAAGCCGCTGCCAAGACGACCGATACGCCGCTGCCGATGTTCACGCGCAGCCTGGCCGAGGCCGATCCGGCGGTCGATGCGGCCGTGAAGGGCGAACTGCATCGCCAGCGCCAGCAGATCGAGCTGATCGCCTCCGAGAACATCGTGTCGCGCGCCGTGCTCGAGGCCGCGGGCTCGGTGCTGACCAACAAATATGCCGAGGGCTATCCCGGTCGGCGCTACTACGGCGGCTGCGAGGAGGTCGACAAGGCCGAGCAGCTCGCCATCGACCGCGCCTGCAAGCTGTTCGACTGCAGCTTCGCCAACGTCCAGCCGCACTCCGGCGCGCAGGCCAACCAGGCCGTGTTCATGGCGGGCGCACTATGCGGGCCTGGTCGCGGCCGGCGTCTACCCCAGCCCGTTGCCGCACGCTCATGTCGTGACCACGACGACGCACAAGACGTTGCGCGGCCCGCGCGGCGGCATGGTGCTGTCGACCAGTGCCGACATCGGCAAGAAGATCAATTCGGCGGTGTTCCCCGGCCTGCAGGGCGGCCCGCTGATGCACATCATCGCCGCCAAGGCCGTGGCGCTCGGTGAAGCGCTGCGGCCCGAGTTCAAGGTCTACGCCCAGAACGTCATCGACAATGCCCGCGCGCTCGCCTCGGCGCTGACCGAGCGTGGGCTGAAGATCGTCTCGGGCGGCACCGACAGCCACGTCATGCTGGTCGATCTGCGCCCGAAGAAGGCGACGGGTGTTGCGGCCGAGAAGGTGCTCGATCGCGCCGGCATCACCGTCAACAAGAACAGCATCCCGGGCGATCCGGAGAAGTACACCATCACGTCCGGCGTGCGATTGGGGTCGCCTGCCGGCACGACTCGCGGCTTCGGCGTGGCGGAGTTCCGCCAGGTCGGCCATCTGATTGCCGACGTGCTCGACGGCATCGCCAAGAACGGCCCGGACGGCGACGCCCAGGTCGAGGCGCAGGTCCGCGCCAAGGTTCACGCGCTTTGTTCCCGCTTTCCAATTTACCGAGACTGACGCGAGCGCAAAGGACAACAGGGGGAGAGAATGCGCTGTCCATTTTGCGGTCACGAGGACACCCAGGTTAAGGACTCGCGACCGACTGACGACAATTCGGCGATCCGCCGGCGGCGCTACTGCCCGTCGTGTGGATCGCGCTTCACCACCTTCGAGCGCGTGCAGCTGCGCGAGCTCACCGTGGTCAAGAAGAACGGCCAACGCGTGGCGTTCGACCGCGACAAGCTCGCCCGCTCGATCTCGGTGGCCTGCCGCAAGCGGCCGGTCGACCCCGAGCGCGTCGAGCGCGTGGTGAACGGCATCGTTCGGCGCCTGGAAAGCTCCGGCGAGAGCGAGATCCCCTCGACGCAGATCGGCGAGCTGGTGATGGACGCGCTGCGCGCGCTCGATCCGGTGGCCTATGTGCGGTTCGCTTCGGTCTATCGCAATTTCCGCGAGGCCCGCGACTTCGAGGAGTTCATCTCCGATCTCGCCGAGACCAACCTCAAGGATTGACGCCATGATGCGCGCCGCGCTCGCGCTGGCGCGGCGGTCGCTCGGGCGGACCTGGCCGAACCCGGCCGTGGGCTGCGTCATCGCCAAGGACGGCCGCATCTTCGCGCGCGGCCGCACGCAGGACGGCGGCCGGCCGCACGCCGAAGCCGATGCCCTCGAGCGGGCAGGCGAGGCGGCGCGCGGCGGCACGGTCTATGTGACGCTCGAGCCGTGTTCGCATTTCGGCAAGTCGCCGCCCTGCGCCGACGCGCTGGTGCGCGCCGGCGTGTCGCGCGTCGTGTCGGCGATGGAGGATCCCAATCCTGCCGTGAACGGCCAGGGCCATGCCCGGCTGCGCGAGGCGGGCATTGTCGTCGAGGTGGGCGAGGGCGCTGTCGAAGCCGCCGAGATCAATGCCGGTTTCCTGCTGCGCGTTCGCGCCGGCCGTCCCTTGTTCCACCTCAAGCTCGCGTCGTCGCTCGACGGGCGCATCGCCACGGCGTCGGGCGAGAGCAAATGGATCACCGGCGAAGGCGCGCGGGCCGACGGCCATCGCCTTCGCGCCATCCATGACGCCATCCTGGTCGGTGCCGGCACGGTCGCGGCCGACGATCCCGACCTCACCTGCCGCCTGCCGGGGCTCGGCGCCTATTCGCCGGTGCGCATCGTGCTCGATTCGAAGGCGGGGCTGCAGGAGAGCTCCAAGCTCGCCGGCACGGCACGGCAGGTGCCGGTGTGGCTGCTGTGCACGAATGCCGCGCCGGCCGCCAAGCGCGAGGCCTTGCACAAAGCCGGCGTTGAGGTCATTGAGGTCGCCGCCGCAAGCGACGGCCGGGTCGATGTCGCGGCCGCGGCCCAGGCGCTCGGCCTGCGCGGCTTGACCCGCGTGCTGATCGAAGGCGGCGGCCAGGTGGCTGCGGCCTTCCTGAAGGCCGGCCTGGTCGACCGCATCACCAGCTATCGAGCAGGGGTTGTGCTGGGCGCCGACGGCCGCTCTGCGGTCGGCGAGCTCGGCTTCAACCGGCTGGATTTCGCGCCCCGGTTCCGGCTGGTTTCGGCCCGCCCACTGGAGGGCGACACGGTGGAAAGCTGGACGCGCCAAGGTTAGGTAGGGGCATAGGTAAGAGTCATGTTCACCGGCATCGTCAGCGACATCGGCGAGATCACCTCCGTGACCCCGGGCGGCAACAGCGGCGACCGCCGCTTCGTGGTGCGTACCCGGCACGACATGGTGCCGATCGCCATCGGCGCCTCGATCGCCTGCTCGGGCTGCTGCCTGACGGTGGTCGAGAAGGGGGCCGACTGGTTCGCGGTCGAAGTCTCGGGCGAGAGCCTGGCCAAGACCCACCTCGGCGACTGGAAGCTCGGCAGCCGGGTCAACCTCGAACTGTCGCTCAGGCTCGGCGACGAGCTGGGCGGCCATCTGGTCTACGGCCATGTCGACGGCGTCGGCACGATCGTGTCGATGACGCCGGAAGGCGGCAGCGTGCGCTTCGTGTTCGAGGCGCCGCCCGAGCTGGCGCGCTTCATAGCCTCCAAGGGCTCGGTCGCCATCGACGGCATTTCCCTTACGGTGAATGAGGTCGAGGGCAACCGCTTTGGTGTAAACATTATCCCGCATACTCAAGCGGTTACGACCCTGGGACAGGCCAAGCCGGGCCATCGGGTCAACCTTGAGGTCGATATGCTCGCGCGTTACGTTCAGCGACTGTTGGAGCACGGAAGATCATGAGCGCGCTCGAAAAGGACGCCTGGCGCATCACCTTCTCCGAGGTGAAGGCCGCAGCCGAGGACATCATCGAGGAAGCCCGCCGCGGCCGGATGTTCATCCTGGTCGACGACGAGGACCGCGAGAACGAGGGCGACCTCGTGATCCCGGCCCAATGCGCGACTCCCGATGCCATCAACTTCATGGCCAAGCACGCGCGCGGCCTGATCTGCCTGGCGCTGACCCGCGAGCGCGTCGAGCAGCTCGGCCTGCCGCTGATGGCGCAGAACAACGGCACCCGGCACCAGACCGCCTTCACCGTGTCGATCGAGGCGCGCGAGGGCGTGACCACCGGCATCTCGGCCGCCGACCGCGCCCGCACCGTCGCCGTGGCGATCGACCCGTCGTGCGGGCCGCAGGACATCGTCACGCCGGGCCACGTCTTCCCGCTGGTGGCGCGCGACGGCGGCACGCTGGAGCGGACGGGCCACACCGAGGCCGCGGTCGACCTGGCGCGGCTGGCCGGGCTCACGCCGGCCGGCGTGGTCTGCGAGATCATGAACGACGACGGCACCATGGCCCGTCGCAACGACCTTATAACCTTCGCCCAGCGCCACGGGCTCAAGATCGGCACCATCGCCGACCTGATCGCCTATCGCCGGCGCTACGATTCGATCGTCCGGCGTCTCAGCGAGACGACCTTCACCAGCATCTACGGCGGCGACTTCCGCTGCGTCATCTACGTGAACAAGGTGACGATGGCCCAGCACATCGCCCTGGTGAAGGGCGACCCGGCGGCGGGCGGACCGGTGATGGTGCGCATGCACGCCGTCAACATCTTCACCGACGTTCTCGGCCAGAGGAACACCGGCCGCGGCGGCGAGATCGAGGCCTCCATGCAGGAGATCGCCAAGGAGGGCAGGGGCGTCATCGTGCTGATCCGCGAGCCGCCGACCATCATGCTGGCCGAGCAGCGGCGCCGCGCCGGCGAGGCGATCGAGCCCGCGGGCGGTGAGCTGCGCGACTATGGCGTCGGCGCTCAGATCCTGATCGATCTCGGCGTGCGCGAGATGGTGCTGTTGAGTCACAGCCGGAAGTCCGTCGTCGGCCTCGAGGGCTTCGGCCTGAAGATCGTAGCGCAGAAGCCTGTCCCCGGAAGACCGGTCCGTTAGCCATGTCGACCCGAACGGAAACACCGACGGCCCGACCGGCGGTCGCCGGAGTGAAAGGCGCGCGCATCCTGATCGTGGAGTCGCGCTACTATGCCGACATCGCCGATGCCCTGATCGAGGGCGCCGAGCGCGAGATCGGCAGGAACGGGGCGGTCAGCGAGCGCGTCGTCGTGCCGGGCGCCTTCGAGATCCCGGGCGCCATTGCGCTGGCGGCCGACCACTACGACGGCTTCGTGGCGCTGGGCTGCGTCATTCGCGGCGAGACCACGCACTACGACTATGTCTGCGGCGAGAGCGCTCGCGGTCTGATGGATCTTTCCGTCCGCGAGCGGCTGTCGATCGGCTACGGCATCGTCACGGTCGACACGATGGAACAGGCGAAGGCGCGGGCCTTCACCAATCGCGGAGACAAGGGCGGCGATGCCGCGCACGCCTGCCTCGCCATGGTGGCGCTCGGCCGCCGCTGGCGGAACGCGTGAGCGCCCAACCGATACAAGGCTTCGGCGCCAGCCGCCGGCAGGCTGCGCGGCTGGCAGCGGTGCAGGCGATCTTTCAATGGCAGGAGGGCGAGCACGCGCCGGCCGAGATCATCGACCAGTTCCTGAGCGTGCGCAGGGGCGAAGCAGGCGAGGGCGGCATGCGGCGCGACGCCGATCAGCGGCTGTTCAAGGACGTCGTCGAAGGCACCGTCATGCACAAGGCGGAACTCGAGCAGACCCTGACCGGCGCGCTGGCGCAGGACTGGACCTGGGAGCGCGTCGACCGTCTGGTGCGCGCCATCCTGCTTGCCGGCTCCTATGAGCTGATCCATCGCAAGGACGTGCCGACTCGGGTGGCGATCAACGAATATGTCGAGATTGCCCAAGCGTTCTATGACCAGGGCGAGCAGAACTTCGTCAATTCGGTGCTCGATCGCATTGCGCGTCAGTCGCGTTCAGCCGAGTTCGCGAGATAGCGCATGCGCCACCGGCGCATCGGCGAATTCGAATTGATCGCCCGCTACTTCGCGCCGTTGGCCAAGAGCTTTCCCGGCGCCGGTGGGCTTTTGAGCGACAACGCCTTCCTGCCGTCCGACGCGCGCCGCGACCTCGTCGTCAAGACCGACACGGTGGTCGAGGGCGTGCACTTCCTCGCCGACGAGAAGCCCGAGTTGGTGGCGGCCAAGGCGCTGCGCGTCTGCCTGTCCGATCTCGCGGCGGGCGGCGGCGAGCCCTTCACGTACCAGCTGTCGCTGTCGTTGCCGAAGTCGTGGAGCGAACGCTGGATCGCGCGCTTCGCGCGCGGTCTTGCCGCCGATCAGCGTCGCTATGGCATCGTGCTGAGCGGCGGCGACACCGTGACGACGCCGGGCCCGCTCACGGTGACGGTCACCGCGTTCGGTCGGGTGCCACGGGGGCGCGGCCTGACGCGCGGCGGCGCGCGCGCCGGCGACCGGCTCTTCGTCACCGGCACGATCGGCGACGGCGCGCTCGGCCTGCTTGCCGCGCGCGGCCGGATCACTTCCGCCGCGCTCGAGAAGCGCTATCGCTTGCCGCAGCCGCGCTCGGCTTTGGGGCCGCGACTGGTCGGCGTCGCGAGCGCCGTCGCCGATGTCTCCGACGGCCTGCTGGCCGATGCCGGCCACATCGCCGACGCATCGCGGCTTGCCGTTCGCATCGAGCGCGAGCGGGTGCCGTTGTCCGCCGCCGCCCGGCGTGCCGTCGCCATCGAGCTCGCGCTGTGGGCGAACGTCCTGGGAGGCGGCGACGATTACGAACTCGTGATCGCCGTATCGCCGCGCAAGGAAGCGGCGCTGCTCGCTGCAGCACGTTCGGCAAAAGTGAAGGCGACCGCCATCGGCACGTTCACGCGAGGCAAGGGCGTCGAGCTTACGGTTGCCGGCCAGCCGGTCCGCGCGCCGCGCAAGGGCTACGTTCACTTCTAGTGTCATGCTCTTCCGGACCGCGAGCTTCCAGCTCGCTCATGATTCATGAGCGCGCAGGGAGGTCGCGTCTGACGCGACCCAGCGCGCGGTCCGGAAGACGAAGACGATGAGGAGACCATGAGAAATCGCAGGGCATAGCTGCACTGCGCGGCCGCCTATTCGCTTGGGGCAGAGGAGCCGGCCGACTAGAGTGCGCGCCCAATGGATGGATCGATAAACGTCGAGCAGACGCAACCGGTGTCGGGCGGCGGCATTCCGCGCCGTTCGCTGCGCAACATCGGGCTCCTCGCTACCTGCCAGGCGCTGACCCAGAGCAGCAACACGTTGATGTTCGCCTCCTCGGCGCTTGCCGTGCTGACCATCGTGTCGCCCGACATGCGCATGTGGGCGAACCTGCCCGTCACCATGCAGCATCTCGGCGTCATGCTGTCGGTGTTCCCCGCCTCGCTGCTGATGATGCGCCGCGGCCGCAAGTTCGGCTTCCGCACCGGCTCGCTGATGGGCATGGTCGGCGCCACCTGCGCGGCGATCGGGCTCGGCATGGGCAGCTTCCTGGTGATGTGCCTGGGCGGCCTCTGTCTCGGCTACGCTGTCGCCAACATGCAGCTCTATCGCTTCGCCGCCGTCGAACTGGCGCCCGGCCACTTTCGTGCCCAGGCGATCTCCTATGTGACGGCGGGCGGCGTCATCGCCGGCATCGTCGGTCCTACGCTAGCGCGCCTGACGCCCGATCTCTGGCTGCCGCTGTTCCAGGCGAGCTTCTGCTCCGTCATCGTCATCCACGCCATCGTCTTCACCGTGCTGGGCTTCATCGAATTCCCGCCGGTCAAGGCCGAAGATACGTCGGGCCCCCAGCGGCCGCTGCTCGAGATCGTGACCCAGCCGGCCTACATGGTGGCCTGCGCAGGCGCGATGATCGCCTTCGGCGTGATGTCGTTCGTGATGGCCGCGTCGCCGCTCGCCATCGTCCAGTGCGGCCTCAAGGCCACCGAAGCGCCAGTCACCATCTTCGTGCACGTCATGGGTATGTTCCTGCCGGCCTTCTTCACCGGCAACCTGATCGCCCGTTACGGCGTGTTCAACATGATGATGGTCGGCATCGCGCTGCTGGTGCTTGGTGTGATCGTGGCGCTGACGGGCGTGACCGAATGGCACTTCCGCATCGCGCTCGGCCTGAACGGCGTGGGCTGGAACTTCCTGTTCGTCGGCGCCACGACGCTGCTCACCACGACTTATCGCCAGGCCGAGCGCGGCAAGGCGCAGGCCTTCAATGACTTCATGGTGTTCGGCACCACGGCGACGGCCAGCCTGATGGCGAGCGTGGTGCTGGAAGTGCAGGGCTGGGCGATGCTCAACTATTTCGCATTGGGGCTTGTGCTGATCGCCTTCCTGGTCATCGGCGTCTTCCGCCTGCGCCATCCCGCGCGGGTTTGAAGCCAAGCCCTTGACGCAGCGGGGCTTTTCCCGGCTACGGGTTGCGCGAATTGTGGCGTTCTGCCATTTTCCGCCCGCCTCGCGCCGGGGAGAGCTTGGAACTTCGGCACGCGCCAGGCTGGAAATGCCGTCAAAACAATAGGTTAGCCAACAATGTCTACCGTCATCTGGGCTGTCATCGCCTGCGGTATCATCGCCGTGCTCTACGGCGTGGTCACTGCGTCGCGAGTCATGGCCGCCGATTCCGGCACTGCGCGCATGCAAGAGATCGCGCAGGCCGTGCAGGAGGGCGCCGCCGCCTACCTGCGCCGCCAGTACACGACCATCGCCATCGTCGGCGTCGTCGTCCTGGTGATCCTCGCCATTCTGCTCGGCAAGCACGCCGCCATCGGCTTCCTGATCGGCGCAGTGCTGTCGGGCGCGACCGGCTTCATCGGCATGAACGTGTCGGTGCGCGCCAACCTGCGCACTGCGGTCGCCGCACAGAAGAGCCTGGGGCAGGGCCTCGACCTCGCCTTCAAGGCGGGCGCGGTCACCGGCATGCTGGTCGCGGGCCTCGCCCTGCTGGGCGTCGTCGGCTACTTCGCCGTCCTGATGAAGATGGGCGTCGCCCCGGGCAGCCGCGAGATGATCGACGCGCTGGTGGCCCTGGGCTTCGGCGCCTCGCTGATCTCGATCTTCGCCCGTCTCGGCGGCGGCATCTTCACCAAGGGTGCGGACGTCGGCGGCGACATGGTCGGCAAGGTCGAAGCCGGCATCCCGGAAGATGACCCCCGCAACCCGGCCACCA
>JACPOB010000055.1 GCA_016185145.1 Rhodospirillales bacterium
CTGCTTCTTGTAGCCGGCGAAATGGTCGGGCGTCAGGCCATGGCCGAAGCGCTCGCGGCTGTACATGGCGCCGTAGCCCTTCTCCATCAGGCGCAGGCCGAGCTCGGTGTCCTCGGTGATGCACCAGGTCGCCCAGCCGCCGAGCTCCTCCATCAGGTCGCGGCGCACCAGGGTCATGGTGCCGTGCTGGATGATGGCGTCGTACTCGTTGCGCAGGCACATGCCGATGTCGAAGAAGCCGGCATATTCCCAGTTCAGCATCTCCTTGAAGCGGTCGCCCTTCCAGTCGCGATGGTCCTGCGGCGCCTGGACGTAGGAGATCTTCCTGTCGTCGAAATACGGCACCAGCGCCTTCAGCCAGTCCGGCCGCACCATGTAGTCGCTGTCGATGACGCCGATGATCTTGGCGTCCGGCGCGGTCTGGGTCAGCACGTAGTTCAGCGCGCCGGCCTTGAAGCCCTTCATGACGTCGAAGTGGAAGAAGCGGAAGCGCTCGCCGAGCTGGGCGCAGTAGTCCTGCACCGGACGCCACACCGCCGGATCCTTGGTGTTGTTGTCGATGACGATGACTTCGAAGTCGGGGTAATCGAGCTTGGCCAGGGAATCGAGGGTCTGGATCACCATCGCCGGCGGCTCGTTGCAGATTGCAAGATGCAGCGAGACCTTGGGCCACACGCGGTTGGCGGGCTGGCGGGCGATCATCTCGGCCGCGGGCAGCGCCTCGCGCGTCCAGCGCCCACGCCAGATCGTCTCGGCCATCTCCAGCGCCTGCACCAGCGCCATGGCAAGGCTTATGACCAGGAAGAAGGCGAGCACCGCCCAGCCGATCATCTCGGAAGCGAGCATGTAGCTGCCGGCCGCGACGACGCCGCCGTAGACCAGCGCGCTCGCCGACAAGGCGACCAGGCCGCAGAAGCCCACCTGCCCCGGCGTGCCGAGTCTCGGCCAGCGCCACAGGAAGAACAGCATCACCGGCAGCGACAGCAGGAGCGACCACACGGCGCCCGCCCACCATTGCGGGAAGCGCTCGACCGGACCGGTCCAGGCAAACTTCTGCTGACGGTCGGCGTTCCACAGGCCCCAGTAGCCGCCCGCCTTGCCTTCGAGGTCGTAGGACTTCCACGGCTGGTCGACCGCCTCGACGACGAAGTAGTCGATGTTCTGCGACTTCAGCCACGCCACCATGTCGCGGATGTTCTTGGCCTGCTCGGCCGGCGAGGCGTACTTCACCGTACCGGTGCCGGGGCTGCGCCGCGCGGCGCCGTTCGACGGCCAGCCGACCTCGGTGACGATGATGTTCTTGTTGCGGAGGTACTCGGCCTCCTTGAGCTTGGCGATGCGGCTCTTGAGATATTCCAGCGGCGTCTCGCCCGACTTCTCGTCCCAGTAGGGCAGGATGTGCACGGCGAGATAGTCGACCTCGCGCGCGAGCTCGGGATACTCCAGCCAGACGTGCCAGGGCTCGGCGGTGCTGACCGGCACCTTGACGTTGCGCTTGACGTTGCGGATCTCGCGGATGAGCTGGGCCGGGCTGGTGGCGTTGGGGTCGCGCAGGTTCTTCTGGCCGTCCCAGCGCAGGATGTTCTCGTTGCCGACCAGCACGCGCTCGATGCTCGGATTCTGGTTGGCCATGCGGATCAGCGCGCGCGTCTCCTCGGCATTGACCTCGCTCGCCTCGCGGCCGAACTGCTGCTTGGCCTCGTTGGCGCTGTAGATCCAGGCGCCGGGCACCAGCTTGATCCCGCTGCGCGCCGCCGCCTCCGGCATGACATCGCCGCCGTCGGTGGCGCGATAGGTGCGGACGTAATTGACCTTGCCCGAGAGCATGGCGAAGTCGCGCTCGATCTGCTCCTTGCGTGGCTTGACCTGCGGCGGCGGCGCGTCGCTGATCGCGGTGCGCAGGAAGCTCAGGATGCCGCTCGACTTGGACTCGATCGGATCCTGGTCCTTGGCCCATGGCGCGTAGGTCACGCCATGCAGAGGACCTTCGACGTCGGCCGCAGCGAGCTGGCCGTCGAGCAAGCGCCATCCCACGACGGTGGCGACTGCTACAGTGAGAAGAACCAATCCCAGACGCATCATGAAGAGGCGATCGCTCCGGCGCGCCGCCGGTGGCACACGCTCTCGTCGAGGGTCGCGGTCACATGTTTCCTGCGGACGATTTTCACCGACGCAAGGACCGTGCCGGATCGACTCAACCGACGAGCCGATAACCACGCAGTGGGCTGACCTCTTGGAGGTTTCCTTGCGCCCGATTTCCTCGCCTGCGACCCTTCGCAGACGATGCGGCGACCGCGCGATCTATAGCAAAGGCTATGCGAATCGGTAAAGGGATCGCGAGTGATGATGGCCAAAATGCCCAAATCTCCGCTGGCTTCTTCGCGCCGGCTTCGCCAAAACGCCGCGTGTGAGTGACTACGATCCGACCGCCGCTCCGGCCGCCGTTCCGGCCGACTTTGGCGCAACCTACCGGCCGGCCGAGCGTTACGGTTTCCTCGAGGCCAACGGCGCCCGCCTGCGATACGCCTGCTGGAACGTCCCGGAAACCGCCTCGGAAAAGGTGAAAGGGACGGTCGTCCTGCTTCCGGGACGGGCCGAATTCATCGAAAAATACGCCACCGAAGTCGTCGGCGAGCTCGTGGGCCGCGGCTTCTGCGTCCACGCCCTGGACTGGCGAGGCCAGGGACTGTCGGATCGCGCCCTGGCCGATCGCGGCAAGGGCCACATTGACAATTTTTCAACCTACATGGCGGACCTGCAGCTATTCCTGGACAAGGTCGTGGCCCCGACCGCGCCGCGACCGATCCTCGCGCTCTGCCATTCCATGGGCGCACACATCATGATGCGCGTGCTGGCCGAGAACGGATCGGGTCCGATTTCGGCCGGCGTGCTGTGCTCGCCGATGACCGCGCTGAAGCGCGAGGCCATGCTGCGGTCGGTGCTGATGCTGATGCCCGAACTGCCGGCGATCGACGAGCGCTACCTGTTCGGGACCGGCCCGTTCGTGGCGCTCGCCCGCGAGTTTCACGCCAATATCGTCACCCACGACGAGCGCCGCTACCGCTTCACCGACCAGTGGTTCACGGCCGACCCCCGGCTTGCCCTGGGCGGACCGACCCTGGGCTGGGGCCGCCAGGCGGTCCGCTCCATGACGACGGCGATGGCGCCGGGCTATCTCGAACGCATCGAACTGCCGTTGGTGCTGATCAGCGCCGGCGAGGACCTGCTGATCGATTCGCACAGCCACGACACGGTGGCGTCGCGGCTCAGGCATGGCGAGCACTTCACCATCGCCGGCGCCAAGCACGAGGTGATGATGGAGACCGACGCGCTGCGCGCCCTGTTCTGGGAGGCCTTCGACGGGCTGGCGAAAGGCGTGCTGGGGCAATGACGCTCACGCAGGTGCTGGTGACGGTGCTGGCCTTCATCGTCGCCGGCGTCGCCAAGGGAGCGATCGGCATGGGCCTGCCGCCGATCGTGATCGGCATCATGAGTTTCTCGGTGCCGCTGGAGAGCACCATCGCCATGATGGTCGTACCGAGCATGGCGACCAACATCTGGCAGGCGATCTACGGCGGCAACTTCGGGCGACTGCTGGCGCGGTTTCGCACCATGGCGGCGACGTCGGTGGCGGCGCTGATCCTCGTCGCCGTCGCGTTCGGGCAGCTCGGCTCGCCGAAGGCGGTGGCCTGGGTCGGTGTCATCCTGGTGATCTATGCCGGCCTGGCGCTCACGGCGTGGCGGCCGGCGGTGTCGCGCGCCACCGAGCGCTGGGCCAATCCGCTGATCGGCGCGGCGAGCGGCCTGGCGGCCGGCATCACCGGGGTCGCCGCCGTGCCGTTCCTGCCCTACATGCAGTCGCTCGACATAGACCGGCACGAACTCGTGCAGGCGCTCGGCATCATGTTCATTTTCATCATGGGGGCGCTGACCGCCGCGCTCGCGATCCAGGGCGCCTTCACGCTCACCAATCTCCTGGGCGGGATCGCGGCCTTTGCGCCGGCCTTCGCCGGCGTATGGCTGGGCCAGAAGGCCCGCCATGCGGTCTCGCCCGAGACCTTCCGCCGGATCTTCCTGATCGGCCTGCTCCTTGTCGGCCTGCAAATGGCCAGAAGCCTGCTATAGACTTGACCCGAAATGCCTCTCCCCTCCCATAAAGTCACGATCTGCGGCATCCCCGAGCTGTCGCAGCATTGCTCGGTCGGCGTCAGCCACGTGCTGTCGATCATCGACACCCACGAGCCGCGCCCGCCCGCCCTCGACGACTTCCTCACGATCGATCACGAGCTGATCCGCTTCGACGACGTCGTGGCCGAGTATCCCGGCTTCGAAGCCTGCACGCCGGCGCACATCGTCAGGGTGCTGGAGTTCGGCGAGCGCGCGCACAGCCGGCCGGACAGCCACGTGCTGGTCCATTGCCACGCCGGCATCTCGCGCTCGACGGCGGCCGCGGCGATCCTGATGTGCCAGCACGCGCCCGGCCAGGAGGAGGTCGCGTTCCTGAATCTTTTGGGGATGCGCAAGCACGGCTGGCCGAACACGCGCATGGTCGAGTTCGCCGACACGCTGCTCAAGCGCGACGGCGCCCTGCTGCGCGGCCTTCTGGCCTACCGCCGCGCGCTGCTGCAGGAGAAGCCGCACTTGAGCGACGTCATCCGCAACATCGGCCGCGGGCACGAGCTGCCGGTGTAAGTTCTTCCTCCCCAACGTCTTACGTGGGGAGGTGCCCGCGAAGCGGGCGGAGGGGTCATGGGCGACGCTACTGATGCTCATGACCCCTCCGGCCCTTCGGGCCACCTCCCCAGCTTCGCTGGGGAGGCAGAGCTATTTATGAAACACCAGCGTCCTGACCTCGATGCTCTCGCGCGGCGCGGCGCCGGGGGATGCCGTCGGGTCGAGGAACGCGCTGTGCGGGGTGAAGCGCGCCGGCACGTCGGTCCTGGTGTCCGAGCACTTCAGCAGCAGCGCCTCGTCGGCGCGCATCTGCGGCACGTAGAACCAGCGGTGCGCCGGATTGTACTTCACCGAATAGGTCTCGCCGACGCGATGGGGATAGACCAGGTCGGACGGCACGAGATCTGACAGATCGATCGTCGTGGCGTCGCACACCGCAAGCGGCGAATCCTGCACCGGTCCTTTGACCGGGCGCCACAGGTTGATCACCTGCACACGGCCCTTCAGCAGCTCGTCGGCTTCGTCGGGCAACAGGTCGCGCACGCGCTGCGGGCCCGAGCGCGCGGTGTGGTCGATGTGCACGCGCTGTACCGGCTGGCGCGGCGCATCGCTGCGATCCTGCGCCCCCTCGACGCGGCGGCGCGTCGTGTGGTCGAAGATATGGACGCGGTACGCGCCCGTCGCCTGCTTCACCACGCGCTCGACCTCGGGGTAGTAGACGCGGCGTACCTCCTCGTCGTCGAAGAAGTCGCGCACGGCGCTGCGGTGATCGACCAGGGCGAAGCCGTTGGCGTCGAGCGACACCCGGTCGGCGACGGGACGGGCATCGTGGATGCTCACGCGATGGGTCTCGTTGACGGTGTTGCTGCGCGGCACGCCCGGCGGCGGCTCGAAGGTATAGTTGCGCGGCCGCTCGAGCATCGGCGCGAGATAGTTCATGTCGGCCTGGACACTGGCTAGGTTGGCGATGATGGACGACTGCAGGCTCATGATGTGAACTCCGCTGCTTGTCGCCTCAATGTTGTCGGGCCGCGCCTCCCTCGCCATGGAGAAGAGTTGCGCGCTTCCATGAGGGGACTTCATGCGAAGCGAAAATCCTGCTGCCGCGAACCAGCGCGACAGAAAGTTCAGGTCGTCGCACGATCCTGCGCGTAGGCCGCGGCCAACCGGCGATGAAAATCATCCACCAACGTGCTCTCGGCCGCGAGCTTTCCGCCGGCTCGATCGAGCTGCAGCCCTTCGCAGACATGCTTGATGGTGGCGACTGCCTGCCGATTGTCGTCGGCGCTCCTGCCGAACACGTGCGTGAACAGCCGCGTGCGCAGGAAGGTATGCGGCACGACCTGCTCCATGATGGTCACCGCCCCGGCGCGACGCACCATCAGCAGCGGCCAGGCCCAGCTGAAGTCGGCCGAGGGCGTGTGCTCCGCCAGCAGATGCTCGACGCAGACCTTCCAGTTGCAGGCGATGTCGGTGACGACGGTGCCGCCGTAAGCCGGCAAGCCGTCGACATCGATCGGCGCCGGCGGCCCGGCGAGGCTGAAGAAGACGATGCCCGAGGCGATGGAAGTCGGCAGCGAGGCCAGGTGCAGATCAGGCGATTGCAGGTCCTTCGGTGCGACCGGCGGCGGCGCGCTCAGGAACCGTCCCTGCAGGTCATAGGTCCAGCCATGGAAGCGGCAGCGGAAGCTCTCGCAGTTGCCGGCCGGTGCGCCGACGACCTGCATGTTCTGATGGCGGCAGGCGTTGCGCAGCACCCGGACGTCGCCGTCCTTGTCGCGCACGGCGACGACACCCCAACCGCCGACCGTCGCCGAGATGAAGTCCCCGGGCTTCGCGACCTGTCCCTCGGCGCAGAGCGGCAGGGCTTGCGTCGAGAAAACCGTGCGTTTCTCGGCCTGGAAGGCGTCGCCTTGCGAATAATCCTCGGATTTCATGGATTTTGTATACGATCTTCTGCCATTTTGGCCGTTGACTGACCTTCTCTGGCCTGATTGTATACAATTCAGCATCAAACGCCAGAGGAGGCTCATGATGGCCAAAAGTGCATTCCGTCAGGCTCTCGAGGATGCGATCGAGCAGCGTCATTCGGCCGTTCATCCGTGGAGTGAGGCCTGGACCTCCGGGAAGCTGAATCGCCGCCTGCTCGGCGAGTGGGTGAAGCAGCACTATCACTATGTCAGCCACTTCGCGGAGTGGGTCGCGGCGGTCTATGCCAACTGCCCGCACCAGGAGGTGCAGCACTTCCTGCTGGAGAACGTCACCGAGGAGGAAGGCTTCGTCGGCATGCACGGCGCGGCACCGGTCCGCCATTCCGACCTGCTGCTGGAGTTCGCCGAGACCTGCGGCATGAAGCGCGAGGAGATCCTCAACGCCCAGCTCAACGGCGAGCTCTTGCCCGAGACGCTCGGCCTGCAGAGCTGGTGCGCCGTGCAGTCGCACAAGCCCTTCGTCGAGGCGCTGTCCGGCCTGCTGATCGGTCTCGAGAGCCAGGTGCCCAAGATCTACAGCAAGACCACCCCGCCCCTGCTCGAGAAGTACGGCTTCAGCGAAGAGGAAGTGACCTTCTTCTCGATCCACATCGTCGCCGACCTCGAGCATGGCGAGAGGGGCTTCGAGATCGTCGAGAAGTACGCCACCACCGACGAGCAGCGAGAGACCTGCGTGCGCCTGGTCAAGGAGGCGACGATGATGCGCCGCCTCTATCTCGACGGCATCTATCGCAAGTTCATCGTCGAGGCCGAAGGCAAGAAGCTGGCGGCTTGATCCAATGCCTCACCCTGAGGAGGGCGCGAAGCGCCCTTCGCGCATTCACATGCGCGACCCTCGAAGGGTGGGAACCAGTCATGCTGTGGCCCACCCTTCGAGACGCGCCCTACGGGCGCTCCTCAGGTGAGGTCGTCTTTGGAACAGTAACCCAATGCATACCTACAAGACCCTGACGCTCAACGAGGCGCACACCATCCTCGATGCGGCGCAGAAGAAGGCGGAGGAGATCGGCATACCCGAGGTCCTCTGCGTCGCCGACAATGCCGGCTATCCCATCGCGCTACGCCGGCTCGACGGCGGCAAGGTGACCAGCGTGCAGATCGCCATGAACAAGGCCTTCACCGCCGCCGGCCATCGCAAGCGCACCGACAACTACAAGAACGCCTACCCCGGCGAGGAGGCCTTCGGCATCTTCACCCAGCACGAGGGCCGCTTCACGGTGTTCGTCGGCGGCTTCCCGATCTTCGTCGACGGCCAGTGCGTCGGCTCGATCGCGGCCTCGGGCGGCAACGGCGAGCAGGACATCGCCTGCTGCGAGGCCGGCATCGCCGCCTTCATGGCCACCCTGAAGAAGTAGGCCCATGGCAACCGATCGCGCTTCCTTGAGCAAGGTCGTGAGCGAGCAGATCCGCGGCCAGATCCTCGACGGCAAGCTGAGGCCCGGCGAGCGCCTGGTCGAGGACAGGCTCTCGGCCGAACTCGGCGTGTCGCGCGTGCCGGTGCGCGAGGCGCTGCGCGTGCTGTCGACCGAAGGCCTGGTGAGGCTGGAGCCCAACCGCGGCGCCAGCGTCGCCGAGGTCACGCCCGAGATGGTGGCCGAGCTCGTCGAGGTGCGCACCCTCCTGGAAGCGCTGAACGCCCGGCTGGCCGCACGCCGCCACGATCCCGGCATCGTCGCCGCCCTGCAGGAAACGCTGAAGCGCGGCAATGCCGCCGCCCAGTCCGCCTCGCCCGATCAGCTCGCCCGGCTGAACGGCGAGTTCCACGAGCGCCTGGCCGAGGCCAGCCGCAACTCCGTGCTGTCCGACATCATGCGCAGCTTGCGCGAGCGCACCTCCCTCGCCTTCTCCATCAACGGCCGTGTGCGCGCGCGTGAAGACTGGAAGGAACACGCCGGCATCCTGGCCGCCGTGATCGACGGCGACGAGGAACTGGCCGCGCTATTGGCCTCGCGGCACGTGCAGAACGCGGCGGCGGCGTTCGCGAAGGCTCGGGAAGCGACGGACCAGGCGGCGGCGGATTAGGCTCGGCACAGACTGGCTGACAAGCGAACGGGATCATGTTCGCCACGCGTCTCGGGAAATCGCCTCAAGCCATCGATGTCTGTGATCCTTCCGGCACCGGTGGCGGCCGGGCACTGTCCGTCAAACGCGGACACAAACGACAATGCGTGCTTCGCGTCGCGCGTCGAGGCCAAGTGCATGCACTGCAGTCATCGCCGGCGATTTATCGGTATTTCCGGTATTTCCGACAGAGGTCGTAGCGGTGCCTCGAAGGCCAACCCACTATTAATAGTGGCTATAGCGTAGAACCTGATCGATGACGGAAGATCAATAGCTCGTCGACCGCTGGTAGGCGTGAATTTCACTGGATTTGGCTAGCCCCACAAACACTGGCGAAGCCATTGAATCTTCAGCCTTTTTTAATTTCGCTAGTTTAGCTGGCCGTTTTTCCCTCATTCCCGACCAAACCGCCCTCGTTTCCTCAAAAAAGAGCGGCTTCGCTCGGGATGAGGGAAAACCGGCCCCGACAGGGCTGCCGCCAGGCGCGATGGAGTATCGGATGAACGATGCATAGAGCGGAGCCCGCCGGGAAGGCGAACGCATGGTGCGTATAACTTAAGTGTCTCTAAATGTCAACTACCGTTATTTTACCGCGAGACCCTCGCCGATCTCCGGCGTGCGGTCGATCAGTTGCTTGACAATCGGCACGTCGTGGATCGGCCCGACTACCGGGCAGCCGACTGATTCCGCGCCACGCTGCCGTGACGCTGCGTTGATACAATCAGCAGTTTGCTTCGGCGTCGCAAGGGCGTTCTCCTGTGCCGCCGCGCACGACGGACGGACCTCGACACGTGGAGCTCCTTCAGAAACGGCTTCGCATTGCGCTGGCCGCAGCGCTCTCACTGCTCGCCGCAATATTGGTCTTTCGCCCCAGCTACGATCGTGCAGCTGAGCCTTGTGTCCCTGACCTAACGTACTCTACGCCCAACGAGTCTCGGCTGCTGGCAAGTCCGGGCACCTGCTCCTTTGATGGGCGGTCGATTCCCCATGGCGGTCACATCAACCTGTACCACGAGCCGAGCGTTTCGGCTCCGGACAAGTGCATCTACGAAAGCCGATACTGCCGGTTCGGCGTGCTGTCGGATGGGTTTTTCACCTACCGTAGCTGCAGTGTGCGCACCACCGAACCTCCCGGACAGCGCGCCTCACGCCGCCGCCAGCCGCGACAGGCGCTGATGGATGATGGTTTCGGCCTCGCGCATGGTGCGGTCGATCAGCTCCTTGACCGTCGGCACGTCGCGGATCAGCCCGGCGACCATGCCGCACGACCAGGCGCCGGCATCCATCTCGCCCTGTTTCATGATGCGCGGATAGACGCCCGCGACCTCGGGCAGGATGTCCTCGAACTTGATCTTGGAGCCCAGCGCCTTCTCCTTCTCCAAGAGGCGATCGACGGCGGCATTCTTCAGCACGCGCTCGGTGTTGCGCAGGGGCCGCATGACAAGCCGCGTGTCGAGCTCGCTCGCCGCCACCAGCGCCTGTTTCACGTGCTCGTGGATCGGCGCTTCCTTGGTCGCCATGAAGCGCGTGCCCATGCTCATGCCGTCGGCGCCGAGCGACAGCGCGGCGACCAGCGAGCGGCCGTCGGCCATGCCGCCCGAGGCGACAAAGGGGATCTTCAGCTCCTCGGCGGCGCGCGGCAGCAGGATGAAGTTCGGCACGTCGTCCTCGCCAGGATGGCCGCCGCATTCGAAGCCGTCGACGCTCACCGCGTCGCAGCCGATCGATTCGGCCTTCAGCGAATGGCGCACCGAGGTGCATTTGTGGATCACCTTGATGCCGGCCTCCTTGAGCGCCGGCAGCCACTTCTGCGGGTTGTTGCCTGCCGTCTCGACGATCTTCACGCCGCCCTCGACGATCGCCTTGATGTAGCCCGGATAGTCGGGCGGCGTGACCGACGGCAGGAAGGTCAGGTTCACGCCGAACGGCTTGTCGGTCATCTCGCGGCAGCGGCGGATCTCCTTGGCGAGGTTCTCGGGGTTGCCCTGCGTCAACCCGGTGATGATGCCGAGCCCGCCGGCGTTCGACACGGCCGCGGCAAGCTCGGCAAAGCCGACGAAATGCATGCCGCCCTGGATGATCGGATGCTCGATGCCTAAGAGTTCGGTGATCTTGGTCTTCATGTCTGCTCCATAGCACGGATCGTGGAGGCCGGCTCAACGGCCGGTGAACCGTGCCTCGCGGCGCTCCACGAACGAGCGGATGCCTTCCTTGGCGTCCTCGGTGCCCATCACCTTGGCGTGGATGCCGGGAATGCAGGCGATCGCCGTGGCCTCGCCCGCCTGGATGTAGTGCAGCGCCGCCTCCTTCATGGCGCGGATGCCGATCGGCGCGTTGCCCGCGATTCGCCGGGCAAGCTCCATGGCGCGCGCGACCTGCTGGCCAGCCGGCACCACCTCCTGCACCAGGCCGATCTGCAATGCGCGCTCAGCGTCGAACTCATCGCAGAGCATGAGGTGGTACATCGCGTTGCCCCATCCCGTGCGGGTGAGGAAGCGGAAGTGCGCACCACCCAGCGGCGCAATGCCCCGCCGCGATTCCATTTGGCAGAAGCGGGCGGTGTCGGCGGCGACCACGATGTCGGCGGCCAGCATCATCTCGATGCCGATCGTGAGGCAAAGGCCCTGCACGGCGGCGACCACTGGCTTGAAGGTGCGGCGCTTGAGAGCGAACGGGTCGATGTTGCCGGCCGGGCTGTCGCGCCGCTCGCGCGTCGGACCGAAGAACTTCGGCATGTCGAGGCCTGCAGTCGTGTGGTCGCCGGCAAAGCACAGCACCGCCACCCAGGCCTCGTCGTCGGCATCGAAGGCCGTGAAGGCCTCCGACAGCTTTTCCATCATGTCGGGCGTGAAGGCGTTCTTCTTGGCGACGTTGTCGACCTCGATCCTGAACACGCGCCCGTCGGTCTCGGTGCGCACCGTGCCGGTCTTCGCTGCATCAGTCATCGAGGGCTTTCCTTGGCTGCGGGAGGCGGAGGGATGTTGGCGCGCAGCGCAGCCTGATAGGCCGGCCGCCGGGCAATGCGCGCGGCATAGTCGGTGCAGATCGCGGGCACCGGCACGCCGTAGTTGACGGCCCAGACCAGGCAGGTGGTGAGCAGCATGTCGGCGCTGCTGAAGCGCTCGCCGACCAGGAAGCTGCGGCCCTCGCCCAGCGCCTGCACGACGTGGTGCAGCTGGTTCCCGAAGTACGTGGCCGCGCTGTCGACCGCCATCGGGGCCTCGCCATAGATGTGTTTCAGATCGCGGTGACGGCGCATGACGTAGAGGCTCGTGGCGTCGAGCTCCATGGCGATGTGGAAGCACCATTCAAGCCATTGCGCGCGCTGGCGCGCATCGCGCGGGATCAGCGCGTTGTCGGCCGTGCCGTAGGTCTCCGAAAGATAGGCGATGATCGCCGGGCTCTCGGCGATGGTGAAGTCGCCGTCCTGCAGCACCGGAATCTTCCGCCGCGGATTGATGCGTCCGAATTCCGCCGTCTGGGTTTCCCCGGTGCGCGGCTGGATCGGACGCAGGACGTAGTCGAGCCCGAGCTCGTGCAAAGCCCACAAGGCCCGCAACGTCCGGCTGGTGCTGACGCCCCAAAGGGTGAGTTGCGGACGATCGAGGGCCATTGACCGGTCGATGGGTTGTCAGTGTGAAAACAACACCTATCAGTCTGGACTCGATTCGCCCAGGGTCGCAAGTGGATTCCTGGTCTAGCGACGCGAGGGGGCGGTCGCCGGTCGACGCCGCTTGGCGGCGGCGGTCGGCTGGCCGGGCGGCAGGTGGCGGGGGCTGTCGGCGCCCGGTCCGCGATGGACATGGATCCGCTTGGGATCCAGCGGCTCGCCGCATTCCGAGCAGATCATCACCGGATCGAAGGTCTTGCCGCAGTCGAGATGCTGGTGCAGCAGCGGCCGGCCCTTCTTGCCCGACATATAGACGTCGCCCCAATGCACGATCGCCATGACGATGGGGTAAAGATCCAGCCCCTTCTGCGTCAGGCGGTATTCGTAGCGCAGCGGCCGCTGCTGATAGGGCACCTTGGCGAGCACGAAATCGTCGACGAGCTTGCGCAAGCGGCGGGCGAGGATCGGCCGGGTGACGCCGAGCCGCGCCTGGAATTCCTCGAAGCGGCGCACGCGCAGGAAGCAGTCGCGCAGGATGAGAAGGGTCCAGCGATCGCCGATGACGGACACGGTCCGCGCCATCGAGCACGCCTCGTCTTCAAGCTTGTTCCAACGCATGGTGAACGCGCGCCTATATCTATGCCGGGGCAACCGGCATCCTACCATCATCAGTTCACAAAGAACATTCGTCGGGCGCACGGCAATCCTCATAGGCGCTTTGCTTTCGATTCACGCACAAGCTCATCCTGAGGAGCCGCGCGAATACGCGCATTCACATGCGCGCCGGGCGTCTCGAAGGATGCGAACCAGTCTCGGTGTTGCCCACCCTTCGAGACGCGATCCTGCAGACCGCTCCTCAGGGTGAGGTCAAGCGTAAGCTAGCGCCTATAACGGCGATCCTCCCCGCCGGCCGCCGCGGCCTGGGATTAGATTTGGTCGCCGGGTCATGATTTCTCCGAGGGAACACCGACACGGCTGCTTGTTGCGGCAGGTCTATCGGCCTCTTATAGGTGTCGAAACGACACTCTGGGAGCTGCCATGACGGGTCCGCTGTCCGGCGTTCGGGTCATCGACCTCACAAGCGTGGTGTCCGGTCCCTTCGCCACGATGTTCCTGGCCGACCAGGGCGCCGACGTGATCAAGGTCGAGCCGTTGACCGGGGACATCACGCGCCGCAGTCGCCAGGCGGTCGATCCGACGGGGCAGTTCTCCGCCCTGTTCATCTCGACCAACCGCGGCAAGCGCTCGATCGCCCTCGACATCAAGCAGCCGGAAGGCGCCGAGATATTGCGGCGGCTGATCGCGCGCGCCGACGTGCTGGTGCAGAACTTCCGGCCGCAGGTCATGGAGCGGCTCGGCCTGGGCGAGGCCGCCGTGCGGACCCTCAATCCCCGGCTGATCTACGTCTCGATCAGCGGCGCGGGCGACAGCGGTCCCTACGCCGAGAAGCGCATCTACGACCCGATCATCCAGGGACTGTCGGGCTTCGCCGACGTCCAGGCCGAGGCCAAGACGCGGCGGCCGCAGATGATCCGCACCATCGTCGCCGACAAGACGACCTCGGTGTTCACGGCGCAGGCGGTCGCTTCCGCGCTCTATGCCCGCGAGAAGACCGGCAAGGGCCAGCACATCAAGATCGCGATGCTCGACGTCATGATCGCCTACCTCTGGCCGGAAGCAATGATGCAGTACACCGTCGTCGGCAAGGAGGCGGCCGCGAGCGACCCCAACGCCCGGCCGGACCTGATCTTCCAGACGCTCGACGGCTACATGACCGTGGGCACGATCTCGGATTCCGAATGGCAGGGCTTCTGCCGCGCCGCCGAGAGGCCCGAGCTGGCCGAGGACAAGCGCTTCAACACGCCGGGCGTCCGCAGCGCCAACGCGGCGGAGCGCATCACCCTGATGGGCGAGATCCTCGGCAAACGCACCACGGCCGACTGGCTGGGCCGGCTCGACGAGGCCGACGTGCCCTGCGCGCCAGTGCTGCGCCGCGGCGAGGTGATGGCCAACGAGCAGGTCGTGGCGCGCGGCCTGATCAGCGAGTTCGACCATCCCGGCATCGGCCGCGTACGCCAGCCGCGGCCCGCCGCCGAGTTCGCTGCCACGCCCGCCCGCGCCCCGTCGCCCGCGCCGGTGATCGGCGAGCATGGGCGCGAGATCCTGGCGGAGCTCGACTATGGCGAGGCGGAAATCGGCCGGCTGGCCGAGAGCAAGGTCGTGCGTCTGCCCTAGTCCTCGCTTTCATTGATTGGAGACGACCTCATCCTGAGGAGCCGCGCGCAGCTGAGCGCATTCAGATGCGCGTAGGCGTCTCGAAGGATGGCAACAGAGGCGATGTGGCCCACCCTTCGAGACGGCCCTGCGGGCCTCCTCAGGGTGAGGTCGGGCCATATCAACGCCCCCTTCAGGCTCATTTCTTCGCAGCGATCGCTTCCTCGACGTCGCGCAGGCGGTCCTTGCCGAAATAGATGTCGTCGTCGACGAAGAAGGTCGGCGAGCCGAAGGTGCCGCGCTCGACGGCGCGCGTGGTCTCGGCCAGCAGACCGTCCTTGACCTCCGCGGTCTGCGCCAGTTCGAAGAGCTTGTCGGCCGGCAGGTTCGACTCGAGCAGCGCTGCCTTCAGGACCGCCGGATCATCGAGCTTCTTGGGGTCGGCCCACATGTGGCGGTAAACCTCGTCGACGTAGCGCTCGAAGATGCCGAGCTTCCTGGCCGCCACCGCCCCCCGCATGATCATCAGCGTATTGACCGGGAAGAAAGGGTTCGGCTTGAAGCGCGTGACGCCGTGCTGGCGCAGGAAGCGCTCGGTCTCCAGCCGATGGTACTCAGGCTTGTTCTTGATGCCGGCGTAGGCTTCGGCGGGCGAGCGGTTGCCGGTCATCTTGAAGACGCCGCCCAGCAGGATCGGCACGTAGTCGAATTTCACGCCCTGCCGCTTCTCGATCGCGGGAATGACGAGATGGCTGAGGTAGGCGTTGGGGCTGCCGAAATCGAACAGGAAGTCTACCTTGGGCATAGGTCACCATTTCTCGCCAAAGGGACGGATCTCCATTTCCGAGCTCCAGGCGTCACGCGGCTGCCGGTAGAGCGCCCAGTAGGCGTCGGCGACGGCCTGCGGGCGCATCAGCCGGTCGGGCGGCAACTTGGCCAGAGCGTCGGCGCCTTCGCGCTCCTTGATGCGCTCGCGCACCCAGGCGGTATCGACGCCGGAATCGATCACCAGGTGCGCGACGTGGATGTTCCTGGGGCCGAGCTCGCGGGCCGCGGCCTGGGCGACGGCGCGCAATCCGGCCTTGGCCGCAGCGAAGGCGGCATAGCCCACGCCGCCGCGCATGCTGGCGGTCGCGCCGGTGAAGAAGATCGCCCCCTTGCCGCGCGGCAGCATCAACTTGGCGGCTTCCCGACCGGCCAGGAAGCCCGAGTAGCAGGCCATCTCCCATACCTTGCGGAAGACGCGCTCGGTCGTCTCTGTGAACGGGAAATTGACGTTGGCGCCGACATTGAAGATGCAGACCTCGAGCGGCGCCAGCCGGTCTGCCTCCTGCAGGAAGGCGGTGATGTCCTCTTCCTTGCGCGCGTCGAGCGAGCGCGCCGAGACCTTGCCGCCGGCGCTCTCGATGTCGGCGACCAGGGGGCTGAGCTTGTCGCCGTTGCGCCGGCCGGCGAACACCGTAAAACCTTCGACGGCGAACTTCTTGGCGATGGCGGCGCCGATGAAGTCGCCCGCGCCGATCACGGCTGCCGTCGCATTGCGTGCTGCCACTTCTTCCTCCTATGCGCTGAGCCGATGTTTCAGGATCTTGCCCGTCGACGAGGTGGGCAGAGCCTCGAGAATGACGATCTCGCTCGGCCGCTTGTAGGCGGTGAGCTGGCGGGCGGCGTGCGCCATGAGATCATCGACCGTGGCCTGCGCTCCGGCCAGGAGCTGGACATAGGCCACGACCTCCTCGTTGGCCTGCACGGCGCGACCGATCACGGCCGACTGCATGACCGCGGGATGGGCGTTGAGCACCGCTTCGACCTCGGCCGGATAGACGTTGAAGCCCGATCGGATGATCAGCTCCTTGGTCCGGCCGGCGATGAACAAGGTCTCGCCTTCGAAGCGGGCGAGGTCGCCGGTGTTGAACCAGCCCTCCTTGTCGATGGCGGCCTCCGTCGCCGCGGGCGCGCGATAGTAGCCGCGCATGACATTGGGGCCACGGACATGCAGCTCGCCGACCGTCCCCTCCGCGACCGCTGCGCCGTCGCGGCCGACCAGTCGCACTTCGATGCCCGGGATGACGGTGCCGACCGACGTGTCGGGCCGTGGCGCGTCCGCGCGCACGCCCGATATGCCGGGCGCACACTCGGTGATGCCGTAGCCGTTGAGCAACGGCAGGCCGAACTCCTGCTCGACCATGGCTTTCAGGGTGGGATCGAGCGGCGCGCCGGCAACATAGAGCCCGCGCAGGCGGCCTCGCGGCAGGGCGTTGAGGCCCGCCGTCGTCTTGTATTCAAGCAGGCGCTGATAGGTCGTCGGCACGCCGAACAGCAGCGAGATGCCATGGTCGCGCACGGCGCCGACGAAAGCCGCGGGATCGTACTTGGGCACCAGATGGGCGGCGCTGCCGCCGATCAGCGTGCCCGCCAGGATGATCGAAAAGCCGACGATGTGCGACATCGGCAGCACGCCGTAGATGATGTCCTCGGGCGTGGGCTTGCGCAGCAAGCGCGAGACGCTGGCGTTGAACAGGATGTTGCGATGGCTGAGCATCACCCCCTTGGGGTTCCCCGTGGTGCCCGACGTATAGAGCAGCGCCGCCACCTGCTGGGCGCCGTCCTGCGCCACCGGCTCCGGTTCGGTCGCGTCGTTGAGCGGGCTTACGGCGAGCGTGCCGAGCGGCCCCATCTCCACGTCGTGCGCCTCGTGGCGGCGGGCGTGCGCTGCGGCGAGCTCGGAAACCTCGACCGTGTAGTACAGCAGGCGCGCGCCGCAGTGGTCGCGGATCTGGTCGATTTCCCGTTCGGACAGGCGGGGATTGACGGAGACCGACCAGGCATCGAGCGCCGATATCGCGAGAATGAGGGCCGCAAGCGCGGGGCTGTTCTCGCTGACCACCATCACGCGATCGCCCGGCCGCACGCCGTGTTTGCTGAGCGCCGCCGCCGCGTCGTCGACGATGCCGGCGAGCGCACCGTAGGTCCACACCTTGCCGTCACCGATCAGGGCAGGCTGCTTCGGCGCGCTGCTGGCCCACGGCCGGAAGACCTGATCGAGACGCTGCGGCAGTCCCGCGAGAAGCTCCCGGGCTGCGGCCTCGACCTGCGATGGCGGCATGTTTCCCTCTGCCTTATCCGTTGATTGGTAGTGTCAGTGTCTTTTTAGAACTTGTCAATTGACCAGTAGGACAAGCAACTCGCGCTATCATGAGTTTTGTGTGTTTGATCCGTGCTTTTTTCACATGCACGATTGGCCGGACCCGAGATTGGAGCCCGCCATGAGCCGTCCCCTCGCCCTCGTAACCGGTGTCGGCCCCGGCACCGGCAGCGCCATTGCCCGGCGTCTGTCGGCCGGCGGCTACGACGTCGCCATGCTGGCGCGCAACAAGGACCGGCTGGCGACGTTCGAACGGGAGATCGCCAACGCGAAAGCCTTCGCCTGCGACGTCACCGACGAAGCCCAGCTCGATGCGACCCTGGCGATGGTCCGCCGCCAGATCGGCGAGCCCTCGGTCCTGGTGCACAATGCGGTCGGCGGCGCGTGGGGCAGCTTCCTGGATATCGATCCCAAGGTCTTGAACGCCAATTTCCAGGTCAACACCATGGCGCTCTTGCACCTGGCCCGGCGCCTCGCGCCGGCGATGATGCAAGCGGGCAAGGGCGCGATCGTCGTCACCGGCAACACCTCGGCGCTGCGCGGCCGGGCGAACTTCGCGGGCTTCGCACCGACCAAGGCGGCGCAGCGCATCCTGGCCGAGGCCATGGCGCGCGACCTCGGGCCGAAGGGAGTCCACGTCGCCTACATCGTCATCGACGCGGTGATCGATCTTGCCTGGACGCGCAAGCGCTATCCCGACGCGCCCGACGGCTTCTTCATCAAGCCGGCCGCCATCGCCGACGAGGTCTGGCACCTCATCCACCAGGACAGGAGCGCCTGGTCGTTCAACGTCGAGATCCGCCCCTTCGGCGAGAAATGGTGAGCACCATGGCCGACCTCCGGATCTTCTCCTATCTCCCCAATCCCAGGATCATGAAGGCGACGATCGCCGCGCGCCTGTGCGGCGTCGATATCGAGATCCGCGGCGCCAAGCCCGTCGAGTTGAAGGACTGGCTGTGGGATTTCGACGCCCGTCCCCTGTCGGAGGCCGATCGCCGCAAGACCAAGGCGCGCGCCGGTCGTGTCGGCTTCAAGGGCGGGCAGCTGGTCAAGACCGATGCCTTCCTGGCCGCCCACCCCTTTGCCACGGTGCCCGCGGCCTTCAGCCCGGATGGGACGACCGGCATCTTCGAATCCAACAGCATCATGCGGGCCGTGGCGCGGCTCGACCGCAAGCGGTCGAAGCTCTACGGCACCACCCCATACGAGGCCGCGCGTATCGACAGCTTCCTCGACGCCAGCCTGGTCTTCGCCCGCGATTCGCAGATCTACCTGCTGGCCCTGCGCGACCCCGAGTTCGCCCCCGACATCCATGTGCGGACAGCCGAGGCCTTTGCGATCTATGCCGCGGGCATCGACCAGGCCCTGCAGCCCGACCGCAGCTTCCTTGTCGGCGAGACGCTATCGCTGGCAGACATCTGCTTCGTGGCCGAGCTCTGCCTGTTCCTGAACGAACGACACCATCGCCCGACGCTTGCCAGGCGAGGCCTCACGCCGATCCTGCACGAGCAGTGGCGCGAGCAGTTTCCACTCGCCTCCAGCCACTTCAACCGGCTGATCGCCCATCCGGCGTTTGCGCCGGATGTCGGTCCGTACCTGCAGAAGCTTTATGCGCGGGCGGCGTGAGGCGCTGATCAGACGCCGATCAGCCGCTGAGCCAATTAGGCGCTCAGCGCGACCAAACCTTCATGTGCTCTCCTCACCCAGCCTCTCCCAATTGGGGGAGAGGCTGGGTGAGGGGGTGATGCAGGAGACGATCTTCGCGTTGCACCCCCTAACCTAGCCTCTCCCCCAAAGGGGGGAGAGGAATACGAGGTGAATGCGACGGAAGCGGATGGCTAACGCGCCTTCATCGGCAGGCTGGCGAGGTGGATGCCGGCATCGACGATCAGGAACTCGCCGGTGATGTTGGAGGCGCTGGTCAGGAAGAACATCACCGCCTCGGCCATCTGCTCGGGTGTGCCGGCCTGGCGCAGCGGCGCGGTCTGCTCCTGGCTCTGCTTCAGCTTGTTGTAGTTCTCCTCGCCCATGCCGCCCAGCAGCCAGCGCGTCTGGATGAAGCCCGGGCACACGGTGTTGACGCGCACCGCCGGCGAGAACCAGCGGGCGAGCGTCAGGGTGAGCGTGTTGAGCGCCCCCTTCGAGCAGGCATAGGGGATCGAGCTGCCGACGCCCATCACGCCCGCGATAGAGGAGATGTTCACGATCGACCCGCGCTCCTGCTTCTCCTCCCACTGCTTCTTCATGGTCGGGAAGACGGCGCGGCTCATCATGTAGGGGCCGGTGACGTTGACGCGCAGGATGCGGTCGAAATCCTCGGGCGCGACGCCGTCGAGGTCGCCCTGGTTCTGGAACTTGGTGGTGCCGGCGTTGTTCACCAGGCCGTCGATGCGGCCCCACTTCTTCAGGGTTTCGCCCGCGAGCTTCTTGCAATCGGCGTCCTGGCCCATGTCGGCCTGCACCAGGATCGACTCGACGCCCTTGGCCTTGACCGCCTCGTAGGTCTCGTCGGCTTCCTTCTTGCTCTTGGTGTAGTTGATGGCGACGTTCCAGCCGCGCTCCGCCAGGTCCAGCGCACACGAGGCGCCCAGCCCCGTCGCCGAACCCGTCACGATCGCCACCTTGCCCGATTTCGCCATGTGTCCCTCCGGATATCTCCTGCCGCCTTTCATAGGCTAGGATTGCCTCCCAAGGCAAAACAGGCAGGACACGGACTGGGCATGGCCGACCTTTTTTCGATGAAGAACC
Source organism: Rhodospirillales bacterium (assembly GCA_016185145.1). Taxonomy (GTDB): domain Bacteria; phylum Pseudomonadota; class Alphaproteobacteria; order Reyranellales; family Reyranellaceae; genus Reyranella. The sequence continues at coordinate 20,444 of JACPOB010000055.1, forward strand.
GCGTGGTGCTGTTGACCGGGGCCTCGCGCGGGTTGGGCCGCGACATGGCGCTGACCCTGGGCGCTGCCGGCGCCACGGTGCTGTGCGCCGGCCGCACGGTGAAAGAGCTGGAGGTGACGGCGCGCGCCATCAAGCGCAAAGGCGGCAAGGCCGAGGTGACGCCGCTCGACATCACCGATGAAGCGGCCGTGCGCGAGCAGGTCGCGAGCATCATCAAGAAGCACCGCCGCATCGACGCGTTGGTCAACAATGCCGGCATCATCTACCGCGAGGCGATCGTCGACACCTCGACCGACACCTTCCGCTCCGCGATCGAGACCGATCTGGTCTCGCAGTTCATGCTGGCGCGCGAGGTCGGCCGCCACATGCTGGCGCGCAAGTACGGCCGCATCGTCAACATCTCCTCGATCATGGGCATTTTAGGCCGCGCCACGGTGGCGGGCTACGTCGCGGCCAAGCACGGCCTGATCGGGCTCACCAAGAACCTGGCGGCCGAGTACGGTCCGCACGTCACCTGCAACGCCATCGCGCCCGGCTACATCCGCACCGAGCTCAACGTCCCGCTGCAGCAGAACAAGGTCTTCAACGCCATGCTCGAGCAGCGCACCGCGCTGCACCGCTGGGGCAAGCCCGAGGACCTGCGCGGCCCCCTGCTGCTGCTGACCTCGGACGCAGGCGCCTACATGAGCGGCCATACGCTGGTGGTCGACGGCGGCATGACCGTCATCCTGGCCTGACATGCTCTCGATCCCGCGCTGGGCGATCCTGCTGGCGGGCGCGGCCCTGCTGCTGTTCGGCCTTGCCGTCCACATGGGCTGGCTGCGCGATCCGTCGCTCGCCAAGGCCGACTATGTCGGCGGCATCGACGTGTCGGCGGACGACGCCAAGCTCTATCGCGCCGTGCCGTTCGAATGGCGCGTCACCTCCAACGCCGGCTCCTTCACCGGCAGCGACACGGCCTGGGTCCGCATCGACGACTCCGGCGAGCGTCCCACCATCTGCGGCTGGCTGCTGCTCGACAAGGGCGGCAACTCGATCCGCGCCACGCGCTGGCTGAGCGAGGCGCGGATGCTCGCCGGCGACATGAAGCTGACCGCGCTGTTCATCGCTCCCGTCGAGAAGGCGCCCGGCGATGGCCTGACCGCGGGCTGCCTCAGGATCGACGAGCCGACGCGTCCCGCGACCGACGCGCCGCTCAAGCTCGAAGGCAGCCCGGTTCGTGAGTAAGAAGACAGCGAAGCGCGGACCGCGGGCGTCTCGCCCGCCTCATGAGCGGGCCGGAGGCCCGCGGTCCGTGCTTCGCTGAAGAACAAGAGTACGGAGGAACACATGCCCACCTTTCGCCAGTCACGCGACTTCCTGCTGGCCAACCGCACCGACTACGCCAAGGCGGTCGAGGGCTTCCGCTGGCCCGACCCCGCGCCGTTCAACTGGGCGATCGACTGGTTCGATGCCGGGCTCGCCAATGCGGCCAACAGGGACCGTTGCGGCCTCTGGATCGTCGACGTGGCGAGCGGACGCGAAACCAGGCTCACCTTCGGCGAGCTGTCGCAACGCTCGAACCAGGTCGCGAACTGGCTGCGCCAGCAGGGCCTGAAGCGCGGCGATCATCTGCTGCTGGTGCTGAACAACGTGGCGCCGCTGTGGGAGATCATGCTGGCCGCCATGAAGCTCGGCGTCGTCGTCATCCCGGCCACGACGCTCCTCACCACCGAGGAGCTTTTGGACCGAGTCGAACGCGGCCGCGCGCGCATGATCGTCACCGACGAGGACCAGGTCGCGAAGTGCGCCGGCCTGCCTCGCGATGGCGTGACCTTCGTCAACATCAGCGCCAGACCCATCGCCGGCTGGCAGTCGCTCGGCGATGCCTACAAGTGCCCGACCGAGTTCGCGGCCGACGGCACGACCAACGCCGACGATCCGCTGCTGCTCTATTTCACCTCGGGTACGACGGCCAAGCCAAAGCTGGTGCGCCACAGCCATCGCAGCTACCCCGTGGGCGCGCTGTCGACCATGTACTGGCTCGGCCTGCAGCCCGGCGACGTGCACCTCAACATCTCCTCCCCGGGCTGGGCCAAGCACGCCTGGAGCACGTTCTTCGCCCCGTGGAACGCCGGCGCCACGGTGCTGATCGTCAACCAGGCGCCGTTCAACGCCAAGGCGCTGCTGGGCGTGCTCGAACGCTGCAAGGTCACGACCTTCTGCGCGCCGCCGACCGTGTGGCGCCTGATGATCCAGGAGGATCTCGCGGCGGCGAAGGTCTCCCTGCGCGAAGTCTGCGGCGCCGGCGAGCCGCTGAACCCTGAAGTCATCAACAAGGTCCACGAAGCCTGGGGCCTCATCATCCGCGACGGCTACGGCCAGACCGAGACGACGGCGCTGATCGCCAACTCGCCGGGCCAGACGGTCAAGCCGGGTGCGATGGGCCGGCCGATGCCGGGCTATCGCATCCTGGTGCTCGATCCGGACGGCATGCCGACCGACGAGGGCGAGATCTGCCTCGACCTCAACGAGGAGCGTCCGGCAGGCCTGATGCAGGGCTATGCCGACGCCGAGGGCAGGCTCTCGGGCGCCAACGACAAGGTCTATCGCACCGGCGACGTGGCGAGCCTCGATGCCGACGGTTACCTCACCTTCGTCGGCCGCGCCGACGACGTCTTCAAGTCGTCGGACTACCGCATCAGCCCGTTCGAGCTGGAGAGCGTGCTGATCGAGCACGATGCCGTCGCCGAAGCAGCCATCGTGCCGACGCCGGACGACATCCGGCTCAGCATCCCGAAGGCCTACATCCTGCTGACCGCGGGGACGCCGCCGACCCGGGAGACGGCGCGGTCGATCCTGGAATACACCCACCAGCGGCTGGCGCCGTTCAAGCGCATCCGCCGCCTGGAGTTCGTCAAGGAGCTGCCCAAGACGATTTCCGGCAAGATCCGGCGCAACCAGCTGCGCCGCGTCGAGTACCAAGGCAGCGCCGCCGACGTCACGCGCGGCGTCGAGTTCCACGAGAAGGACGTTTTGTAAGGGAGCTCATGCTCTTCCGGACCACGAGCTTCCAGCTCGCTCATGCTCATGAGCGAGCTGGAAGCTCGCGGTCCGGAAGAGCATGAGCGGGTCCAATGAGGAGAGTCATGATTCCGAAACCAGGGGTAACCCAATCCCTCGCCCGCTTCGTCGTCGACACCAGGTGGGAGGACATTCCCGAGCAGGCGCGCCACGAGGCCAAGCGTGCATTGCTGAACTTCTTCGCCGTGGCCATCGCCGGCTGCCGCACCGAGCCGGTCGAGTTGGCGCTCAAGACACTGGCCGATTTCTCCGGCGGCAAGCAGGCGACGATCGTCGGCCGCAGCGAGCGCATCGATGCGCTCAGTGCCGCCTTCCTGAACGGCGCCGGCGCCAATGTCTTCGACTATTGCGACACGCACCTGCCGACGGTTGTCCATCCGACCGCGCCGCTCGCGCCTGCCCTGCTGGCGATGGCCGAGATGCGGCGCGTGACCGGCGCGCAGCTGCTGACGGCGTTCGTGCTGGGCTTCGAGATCGAATGCCGGGTCGGCGCCGCGGTCTCGCCGGGCCATTACCCCAAGGGCTGGCACATCACCTCGACCTGCGGCGTGTTCGGCTCGGCGGCCGGCGCGGCCAAGCTGCTCGGCCTCGCCGCGGACCAGACCGTGTGGGCGCTGGGCAATGCATCGACCCAATCCGGCGGCTTGTGCGAATGCCTGGGCTGGCCGGCCAAGAGCGTCAGCGTCGGCAACGCCGCGCGCAACGGCCTGCTCTCCGCCCTGCTGGCGGAGAAGGGCTTCTCGGGTCCGGCCGAGCCGATCGCCGGCGCCCAGGGCTGGCTCGCCGCCATGGGCGAGCCGCCCAACTGGGAGGCGTTCGACGGCCTCGGCGCGACCTGGGAGGTCTTGGACAATTCGCTGAAGCCCTACCCGGCGGGCTTCGTGATCCATCCCCTGCTCGACTGCGCGCTCGACTGGCGCAAGCAGAATCCCGATGCCGTCGTCGAACGCGTGGCCGTGCGCGGCAATCCGCTGCTGCTGCAGCGGACCGACCGACCCGAGGTCGCGACCGGCCGGGAAGCGCAGGTGAGCCTGCAACAAGCCACGGCCGCCGCCCTGGTGCTGGGCAAGGCGGGCCTGGAGCAGTTCACCGATGCGTGCGTCGACGATCCCGCCGTCAAGGCGATGCGGCGCAGGATCGAGGTGGCGGCCGCTCCCGAAATCTCGACCATTGCCATCGAGGTCGACTTCTTCACGTCCGACGGCAAGAAGCACAGCGCGTCGACCAAGGCGGCGCGCGGGTCGTCAGCCAATCCGCTGAAGGACGCCGAGATCGAGCAGAAGCTTCTGGACGAAGCGAGGAGCTGGCGGCCGCAGCACGATGTGCGGCCCCTGATCGACGCGGTGTGGGCGCTGGACAAGAGCGCCGACGTCTCGACTTTGGCCGCGCTGACCGTGCCGCGTTGATTTGATCAAGCTCCTCTCCCCCTTGGGGGAGAGGAACATGAGTCACTCCACCGTCGCCTTCGCCGCCTTCTTGATGTTGGAGCGCTTGATGCGGTCGAGGTTGGCGCCTTCGATGCGCACCAGCTTGGTGAGCCCGTCGCGCTTGGGCGAATGCACGACGCCGACATCGTAGAAGTGCGCGTCGCCCGGCTTCAGCACGTAGGTCCGCTCCGCCTCGACCAGCGACGGCGACGTCGCGTCACCCTTGCGTACGATGCGCCAGTCGGTCATCTCGGTGTCGCCCACCGCCAGGCCATAGATCGCCCAGCTCGAGCCGTGATCGTGCGGCTCGCCGTGCGCCGGCTTTTCGTAGACATGGCCGCAGACGCAGAAGCCGAGTTCGGGATCCTCGAACAGCACCCTGCGCGGCTTGCAATCTTCGGCCCTCAGGTGCTTGTCGACGAAGTCCTTGTCGAGCAGGACCTTCGAAACGAGTTTGACGACAGCGTGCTTGCCGCCGACGCCGGGATCGGCCTTCAGGGCTGTGCGGATGTCGTCGCTCAGCTGTTCGAGTGTATAGGCCATCATTCCCTCCATCTCCACTACATCACGATTCTACACCGAGCGATCGAGCCTTTGGCGCGGATTTCGAGAGCAACAGACTACGCTTGGCCGCAATGCTCGCTCGTTCTTCAAGCTTGACCTTTCGTTTCGCCTCCCGATCTTCGGCCGTCTGAAGGTCCCGGGCAGTAGCGGCTTTGAACTTCCTCCAATTGAGCACGCGGGCGACCAGCAGCGAACAAACTTTGCCCAAGGTGAAGACGGCCACTGTGCCTGATATCACAGCCACATTTGCCAGCACGAAGGGCAGGGCCGCGTACCCCAATATGAAAGACATAAACAGGAAGCCGAAAATGCAGAGGCCTATATACCAAACAATCCGGAATTTACTCAGTAGCAGCAAGACTCCGATCGCCGTGCCGATGCCGGCCTGAATCAGCCATCGCGGAACTTCAACATCAGAATAGAATCCCCGCCAAATTGCCATTGGGCAAATCGCGATCACCAAGACAACAAGCCATCGGCCAATCTCCGAGCCATTTTCCTCTTGGTCATATTCATAATGCACCGGGTTGGCTTCCGGCACAGGAAGCCGGACTTCTCTCTCCTGTTGTCCTAAGTCCTGCAATTCTTGCAAGCGATCCAACTCATCCGGCTTCCTTTCGGGAAAGGCTAGCCTGGCTTGCGATCGGAAGAGCTCGAGTTCACCTGCATCGCACTCGCCTTTATCGCGAAGCTGCTGCCAAATCTTGCGGTACTGTGCCTCGTAGCAGTATTGCAGCCGCCGTTCCGCTTCCATCATGAACTCGCCGAAGCCAGCTGACGAGAGGTAGCGAAACGGCAAGAGAAGAGACGGCGCATTGGCGAGCGTCATCGTCTCACCGTCGGTGAGAATGGTATTGGCACCCATGAAAATCTGTTCCGCTGCCGCGCGCTCGCGAAGCCAAAGCGCCGCAATGAGCAAAGCGTGCAAAAGGGCAAGCTTCTCGACGGGACGCAGCGTCGCCTCTGCCATCGTGTACTTCGTCGCTTTATTGAGTTCTTCTGCGGACCCGTGGCGGACGAGTATCGGTTCGTTGGTTTTCAATGCCTGGCATCGGCAAAACACCATGAGGAGCCACAGCTCATATGTACCTGGATCCAGACCTTCGGCCTCAATCAAGGCTTTGTATGCGTGATCGATCACGCCGGCGGACAGTGATCTTGCTGCACTTTCGCGCTGAGCGGCAGCCTTGAACTGGAGCTCATACTTGGTGGCGTCCTTGATCGCCTTGGGCAGCGCGCTCACTTCTTTCGTCAGACGGTCGACGCTTTCCCGCAAACCGTCGATGTTGTCGGCGATACGCGCCAGCTCACTCTTGAGAGCCTGGATCGGCGCGTCCTCCGGTGCAGCCGCGAGGTTTTTCAGCAGACTTTTTGCAGCGCCCAACACGCTGCCAAGTACTTCAATGCTAATCACCTGCAGTTCCCGGCAAATGGTTGTACATCGGCATGCTGATACAAGCTGCTCGATGCCCGTATACCTCACTTGGCGGGCTTGTGTCCCACGGCGCAGTGCATGGGATGGGCCATGAAAAGGAGACCCTGCCCTCCAGCAACTTCGCGCGCGGCCTGCCAGGCAATCAGTTCCGCCGCCGAAAGCTGCGCCGTCAGGTGATCTTCGCGATAGCGCCAGATCGGGCCCTCGGGCCGGTCCAGGGTCACCAGGGCGGGAAAGCAGGTGAGGTCGCGCAAGCCCGCCTGCCGGGCGCGCCGATACAGGCTGGCGTCGGCAACACCCTTGGCGCCGACGGACTGCGGCGGCGTCACCGCCCGTTGGCGCAGCGCTTCGGGCACGTCGACGCTCCACCATTGCGGCAGGTCGATCGACCGCACGATCACGCCGATGCGCCCGCCCGGCCGCGCGACGCGCATCATCTCGGCGAGCGCACGGTCGGCGTCGCACTCCTCCAGCACCGTCACCGAGAAGATGCAGTCGAACGAGGCGTCGGCGAACGGCAGTGCTTCTGCATTGCCTGGCGTGAATCGGATAAGGCCGTCGAGACCATCCGCCTTCGCCAGCGCCTCGGCCTCGCGCAATAGAAAGCCATTGGTGTCGATCGCCGTGATCGGGTTGGCCTTGCCCAGGCGCGCGGCCAACAATCGATCCAATGAGCCCGCCCCGCAGCCGACATCGAGGATCGTCTCGCCCGGCTTGGGCGCCAAAAGGTCGACCAGGGTCCTGAACATCGCCTGATAGGTCGGTGCTCGGGCGCGGTCCTCGAGCGTCGCGACGCCGCCGAGATGCGCTCCGCCCAGGGTGATCACCGTGAACTGCCGCGCCAGGCGCTCGACCGCCGGCGACCATTGCGACGGCGCCAGGAAGAACGGCAGCAGCATCAGGGCCGGGCCGGCGCCTTCGATGCAGTAGGAGATGCCGGCGTGGCTGCCCTCGCGCGCCGGGCTTTTAGGCACGTCGGCCTGGAGCTTGCCCAGGAAGCCTGACATCGCCTGCACGATCTCATCGGTCCGGTCAGCCACGACGTCGGCCCAGCCGGGCGCGTCGTAACCCGCAAGCACCATCCGCCGCGAGCCGGGCAGCCGCGCTTCGGCGCGCGCCGTCACGTCCGCGGTCAGGCCGCCGTCGCCGCAGATCATCAGCAGGCGATCGGGCATCGCCTCGAAGGCAAGCGGATCGAGGCGGGTCGGCACGCAGAGCACGACCCCTGCCAATCGCTCGCCGAAGCCCGCGGCGAGGCCCGCGATGTCGCCGGGCATCTGCGTGGCGACATGCGCCGCGCCGATACCGAGATGATCCCACAAGGCGAGCAGGCGTTCGGTCGGCGTCATCTATGCGATCCCGTTGCGGCCATGCCGGACGAACGCCGGCCGTGCGCTCAGCCGCTCATAGTAGGCCTCGACATGAGGAAACGCCGGCCGGTCGAACGGCGTCATGAACCAGCGATTGACCGACAGACCGATCGGGATGTCGGCCAGGGTGAAGGCCGCGCCCGCGACATGGCCGCCGGTGTGCGCGAGCTGACTGTCGAGGATCGCCACCATGCGCGTCCACTGCCTCTCCGAGGCATCGATGTCACGCGGATCGTTGAAAGCCGGATTGCGGCGCACGATCGCCGAAAAGGCGTAGCGCCAGGCGCTGTTGAACTCCGTCGCCTGCCAGTCGATCCAGCGGTCGACCTCGGCGCGCGCTCGCGGCTCGGTCGGCAGCAGCGTGTGCGCCGTCCATTTGTTGGCGAGATAGCGGATGATGCTGTTGCTCTCCCACAGCACGAAGCCATCGTCGACGATCACCGGCACCAGGCCGTTGGGGTTCTGCTCGAGTTCCGGACCGTCGTCGGCGCGGCTGTAGGCGATGCCGATCTCCTCGCAGGTCCACAGGACCTTGCGCACGTTGATCGACGAGGCCTTGCCGAGGATGCGGATCACAGGAACGACAAGCCCCCGCTCAACGCGACCGTCTGGCCCGTCATGTACTCGTTGCCGATCAGCATCATGACGACCTGGGCGCATTCCTCGGGCGTGCCGAAGCGACCCAACGGAATGCGCGACGCCGACGATGCGACCGCGCCCACCATGTCGGTCTGGATCAGCGACGGCGCTACCGCGTTCACGGTGATACCCTCCTTCACCAGCCGTGCCGCGTAACCGCGGGTCATGCCCTCCAGGCCGGCTTTCGAGGCGTTGTAGTGCGGCCCGACGCCGCCCGCACCGCGCGCTGCGCCGGAGGAGATGTTGACGATGCGGCCCCAGCGGCGCTTGCGCATGCCGGGCAGCGCGGCCTGGGTGCAGAGGAACACCGACTTCAGGTTCACCGCCATGGTTCGGTCGAAGTCGTCCTCCGTGAGCTCGTCGACGGGACGGTTGATGGCAATGCCGGCGTTGTTGATCAGGATGTCGACAGGTCCCAGCTCGCGTTCGATGCCGGCCACCATGCCCTTCACCGCCACGGCCTGGGAAACGTCGGCGCCGACCGAGATCGCGCGACCACCCTGCTTGTGGATCGCCGCGACCACGGCAGTCGCCTCGCCCGCCTTGGTCAGGTAATTGACCGCCACGGCGGCGCCGGCTTCGGCCAGCGAAATCGCGATGGCCCGGCCGATGCCGCGCGAACCGCCTGTGACCAGCGCAACCCTGCCCTTCAACGCCGCCATTTACCCCTCCGGTTGTCGACCCCGCCGGCCCGGCATGTTACCCGTTTATCAACGAACAGGAGCATAGACATGCCTCGCATGGGCTTCGGCGCGTTCCTCGCGCCCCATCATCCGATCGGCGAAAATCCCACCCTGCAGTTCCGGCGCGACCTCAAGTTCGTCGAGCACCTCGATGAGCTCGGCTACGACGAGTTCTGGTGCGGCGAGCACCACTCCTCGGGCTGGGAGATGATCGCCTCGCCCGAGATGTTCCTGGCCGCCGCCGGCGAGCGCACCAAGCGCATCAAGCTCGGCACCGGCGTGATCTCCCTGCCCTACCACCATCCCTACAACGTGGCGCAGCGCATGGTGCAGCTCGACCACATGACGGGCGGGCGCGCGATCTTCGGTTCCGGCCCCGGCGCGCTGCCGTCCGACGCCCACACGCTCGGCATCGATCCGATGACGCAGCGCGACCGCCAGGACGAGGCGATCGGCATCATCCGCCGCCTGTTCAAGGGCGAGCGCATCACCCACAAGACCGACTGGTACACCTTGCAGGACGCGGCGCTGCAGCTTCTGCCGCTGCAGGAGGACATGGAGTTCGTCGTGGCCTCGCAGGTCAGCCCCTCGGGCATGACGCTCGCGGGCAAGTACGGCATCGGCATCATCTCGCTGGGCTCGATGTCGGCGCAGGGCCTGCTGTCGCTGCCGACGCAATGGGGCTTCGCCGAGCAGTCGGCGGCCAAGCACGGCCAGAAGGTCGACCGCAAGAACTGGCGCGTGCTGCTCTCCTGGCATGTCGCCGAGACGCGCGAGAAGGCACGCGAGGAAGCCCGCCACGGCCTGATGCGCTGGCACAACGAATACATCGTCGGCACGCTGCAGCGGCCGGGCGACAAGCCGTTCAACTCGCCCGACGAGGCGGTCGACAATACGGCGTTCGTCGACGGCGCGTCCTCGGTGATCGGCACGCCCGACGACCTCGTGAAGGTGATCAAGTCGGTCTACGAGAAGAGCGGCGGCTTCGGCACGGTGGTCGGCTTCGTGCACGACTGGGCCAACCCCGAGAACACCATGCGGAGCTGGGACATGGTGGCGCGCTACGTGATCCCCGAGATCAACGGCTACGTCACCAAGCTCCGCGAATCGCAGAAGTTCCTGATCGAGAACCGCGCCGTGTTCGACCGCGCGGGCCAGGCCATCATGGCCAAGATCATGGAGAACAAGGACGCGGTCGAGGCGCTCAAGGTCACCACCGCGCCACGCTTCGCCGCCGCCAACGCCGCCCTGCCCAAGCTCCTCCAGGAGAAGGAAAAGGAGGAGCAGGAGAAGAAGGGCAAGCAGCAGGCGGCCGAATAAGTCATACCCGGACCGCGGGCGTCCCGCCCGCTCATGGTCTTCCGGACCGCGAGCCTCCGGCTCGCTCATGATCATGAGCGCGCAGGATGCGCGCGGTCCGGAAGAGCATGATCATGAGCGGGCGGGACGCATCCAGATCGCGGTGTCGTGGAAGGCGGCGCCGCCGTTGGGCGGCACGGGATCGGCGCCGATCAGGGTGTTGATGCCGGCGCCGTCGAGAAAAGCGCCGCTCGGCCAGTTGCCTTCGACGATGACCACGCCCGGCCGCGCCGTCTGCGACGGCCGTGCCTTCACGCGCACCTCGCCGCGCGCATTGCCGAGCCGCACCATCGAGCCTTCCGTCACGCCGAGCCGCGTCGCATCGGCCTCGTGGATCAGCGCCCGCGGCTCGCCCTCGCGGCTGATCGAGCCCGGCGTCTCGGTGAAGGTGGTGTTGAGGAAGGCGCGGGCCGGCGGCACGACCAGCCGGAAGGGCGTCGCCTCGCTCTCGCGCTCGTAGTTCTCGAGATGGTCGGGCAGCGGCCTGAGGCCGGCATGGTACGGGCCGACGGCGCTCCAGTCGGGCTTGAAGTGGAAGCGACCGTCGCTCGACGGGAAGCCGTCGAGGAAGTGCGAGGACTGGAAGTCGCCGGCAAAGTCGATCCAGCCCTTCGCCGCCGCTTCGTCCCAGGTGCCGCGGCCCGAGGCGCGCAACGTCGCGTCCAGGACCTCGACGGCGCTCATGCGGAAGCTCGGCTGGTTGGAGCCGAGCCGCTGCGCCAAGGCGCAGACCAGCTCGTGGTTGGTGCGGCAGTCCTCGTAGCGGTCGAGCACCGCCGGCCCGACCGTCAGATGGGTATGGCCGAGCCCGTAATAGAGGTCGTCGTATTCGAGGAACATCGCAGCCGGCAGCAGGATGTCGGCATACTTCGCGGTCGCCGTCATGAACTGTTCGTGCACGCAGGTGAACAGGTCCTCGCGGCCGAGGCCGCGCGCCACGGCGGCGCTGTCGGGAGCGACATTGGCCGAATTGGCGTTCTGCATGAGCATGGCCATGACCGGCGGCCCGCCGGCCAGCGCGTCGGCCTCGCCACACAGCACCGGCCCGATGCGCGACTGGTCCATGACGCGCGTCGCGGGATTGATCATGTCGAGGCCCCACGCCAGCGTCGTGTCGAGTTGCCAGTTGTCCCAGCTCAGGAAGAAGGCGCCGCCGCCCTCGTGCCGCCAGGCGCCGGTGATCGCGGGCAGACAGGTCACGGCATGCATCGCGGCCGAGCCGTTGCGCGAGCGCGTGAAGCCGAAGCCCAGCCGCAGGAAGGAGCGCTTGGTACGGCCGTAGAGGCGGGCGAAATCGACGATCTCGTCCACCGGCAGGCCGGTGACGGCCGATGCCCATTGCGGCGTCTTGCCGGCGACGTGCTGCTCGATGTCGGGGCCGAAGTCGGTGTGCCGCGCGAGGTAGTCGCGGTCGGCAAAGCCTTCCTTCAGGAGCACGTGCATCATGGCGAGCGCCAGCGCACCATCGGTGCCCGGCCGCAGCACCAGCCCGATGTCGGCCGCCTCGACGGTGGGCGTGCGGTAGACGTCGACGACCGCCAGCTTGGCGCCGCGCTGCTTGCGCGCCTTGGCGATGTGGGTCATCGCATTGACCTGGGTCGAGACGGGATTGCCGCCCCACACGACGATCAGGTCCGACTGCGCCATCTCGCGCGGGTCCGGCCCTAGAAGCTTGCCGACGCCGGCCCGCCAGCCCGACTCGGCGGGCGTCATGCAGATGGTGGTCTTCTGGCGTGAATAGCCGAACGCGTGACGCAACCGGTCGAGGCCCCAGCGCTGCACGACGCCCATGGTGCCGCCCGAGTGATAGGGCCACACGGCTTCGGGCCCGTGCGTGCGCGTTGCGCGCGTTAACGCCTCCGCGACCTCGTTCAGCGCATCGTCCCAGGAGATCGGCCGGAACTCGCCCTTGCCCTTCTCGCCGACGCGCTGCATCGGCTGCTTCAGCCGGTCGGGATGGTGGACCCGCTCGGCATAGCGCGCGACCTTGGCGCAGAGGACGCCGTCGGTGTAGGTGTTCGCGGCGGCGCCGCGGATGCGGCCGATGCGTGTCGACGACAGGCGCTCGACCTCCAGCGAACAGGCGCTGGGGCAATCGTGCGGACAGGCCGACTTCCAGAATTCCTTACCCATCTCCAAGAACCCTCTCCGGCGCAGGGCTATCGCATGTGGTGCTTTTCGTCGTCTCGACCGGAGCGCGAAGCGCGGAGTGGAGAGACCTTCTCTCCACGACAAGCGGCTTATCGTGGGGAGAAGGTCTCTCCACTCGGGCCTGCGGCCCTCGGTCGAGACGACGGGATAGCCCTACTATCCGACACGAACTGTAGCATTGTCCGCCCCATGAGGAACCGCTCTGGTGTAAGATGAGCGGAATGAATGGGCTGGTGGCCACGACAGCCATCACGCCGGCGCCGAAAGGGAGTGCGCGGCATGCTCATCAAACGCCTGGCGATCCTGCTCGCAATCGTCGTCCTCGGCCTGATCGTGCTCGCACGCGCGGGCGACGCCCTGGTCGATTGGCTCTGGTTCTCGTCCATCGGCTATGTCGGCGTGTTCTGGACGATCTTCACCACGCGCGTGGTCCTGTTCTTCGCCGTCCTCGCGGTTTCGACAGGCATCTTCTGGCTTTCCGGATGGCTGGCGCTGCGCTTCGCCCGCAGCCAAGCGGCCTGGCAGCCGGGCGCGTCCGCCGCCCGGCCAGCTCCAGGCCCTGCGATCGCCCGTCTCGGGTACAGCCTGCCGCCGGTGCCGTGGCGGTTCCTCGTTGCCTGCATGGCCGTCGTTCTGGGTCTGCTGACCGCGACCATCGAGCTCTCGAACTGGAGCGTAGCACTTCGCTTCCTCTACCAGGTGCCTTACGGCGAGAACGATCCGGTGTTCGGCAAGGACATCGGCTTCTATCTGTTTTCGCTGCCCGTCTATGTCGCGCTTACGAACTGGCTGCTGCTGCTTCTGTTCTTCAGCACCGTCATCGCGGCGGTCGTCTACTGGGCGCACGGCGACATCGAGTTCGAGCCGCCGCGCCTGTCACCCGCCGCCGTCGCCCACGCTTCGGCGCTGCTTGGCCTGTTCTTCGTCGTGAAGGCCTGGTCCTATGGCCTCGATCGCTTCCAGCTGCTGTACAGCGACAACGGGGTTGTCGTCGGCGCCGGCTACACCGACCTCCATGTCAGGCTGCCGGTGCTGTGGCTCCTCATCGGATTGGCCGTCATCGCAGCCGCCCTCTCATGGGCCAATCTGCGACGGCGAACCTGGCGCCTGCCGGTCGGTGCGCTGGTGCTGCTGTTCGGCAGCTCGTTCGCGTTCTACGTGCTCGTGCCTGCCTTTTTCCAGCGCCTCTACGTGAAGCCGAACGAGCTCGAGCTGGAGACGCCCTACATCGAGCGCAACATCGCGCTGACACGGCAGGCCTACAACCTGCAGCACATAGCGGTGAAGCCGTTCCCGGTCGAGGAGGGGTTGAGCTTCGCCTCGCTCGAGGCCAACCGGCCGACCATCGACAACATCCGCCTGTGGGACTGGCGGCCGCTGCAGGACACCTACGCCCAGCTCCAGGAGATCCGGACCTACTACAAGTTCCTCGACATGGACGTCGACCGCTACTGGCTGGGCGACAGCTATCAGCAGGTCTTGCTGTCGGCGCGCGAGCTCGAGCCGTCGCTACTGGCGGCCAATGCCCAGACCTGGGTCAACCTGCATGTGCTCTTCACCCACGGCAACGGCGTGGTGATGTCGCCGGTGACGCGGAAGAACCCCGAAGGCCTGCCGATCTTCTACCTGAGGGACATACCGCCGGTCGCCGCCGGCGGCCCCGCGATCAGCGAGCCACGCCTCTACTTCGGCCAGGGGCACGAGCGCTACGTGATCGTCAAAGGGTCCACACCCGAGTTCGACTATCCCAAAGGCAAGGACAACGCCTACGCCAGCTATGACGGGGCCGACGGCGTGCCGATCGGCGACCCGTCATGGCGCAGCCTGTTCTCCTGGTACTACGCCGATCCCAGCATCCTGTTCAGCGGCTACATCACCGACGAAAGCCGCATCCTGTTTCATCGCAACATACAGGACCGGGTTCAGACGATCGCCCCCACCCTGCGCCTCGACCGCGACCCCTACATCGTGGTCAGCGACGGACGCCTGTTCTGGATGCAGGACGCCTACACCACCAGCAAGTGGTTCCCCTATGCCCAGCCGCAGGCCTCCGACGGCCTCAACTACATCCGGAACTCGGTCAAGGTGGTGATCGACGCCTACAACGGCTCGGTGGCCTTCTACGTCAGCGAGCCCGCCGATCCCCTGATCCAGACCTACCAGCGCATCTTCCCGGGCCTGTTCAAGCCGCTGGCGGCCATGCCGGCCGACCTGCAGCGGCACATCCGCTATCCCGAGGATCTCTTCACCGTCCAGGCCCAGCTCTATCGCGCCTATCACATGGAGTCGGCGGAGGTCTTCTACAATCGCGAAGACCTCTGGCAGTTCCCGCGCCAGATCAACGGCATCGGCGAGAGCATGACCAGCCGCGAGAGCACGCCCATGGCGCCCTACTACATGATCATGCGTCTGCCCGGCGCAGCGCGCGCGGAGTACGTGCTCATGCTGCCGATGGCGCCCAGCCAACGCGATAACATGATCGCCTGGATGGCGGCGCGCTGCGATCCGCCCGACTACGGCAAGGTCGTCGTCTACGAGTTCCCCAAGGACAAGCTGGTCTACGGGCCCTTCCAGATCGAAGCGCGCATCCAGCAGAACACCGAGATCTCGCAGCAGCTGTCGCTGTGGAACCAGATGGGCTCGCGCGTCATCCGCGGCCACCTCGTGGTGGTGCCGATCGAGAACTCGATCCTCTACGTCTCGCCGCTCTACCTGCGCGCCTCGAGCGGCCAGCTGCCGGAGCTGAAGCGCGTGATCGCCGCCTACGGCGAACGCGTGGTGATGGAGGAAACGCTGGGCGCGGCCCTGGCGGCGCTGTTCAAGGAGACCGTCCCCGCGCCGACGCTGCCGCGAGATGCCGGTGCAGCTGGTGCAGCGGGTGCGGCGCCGCGCGCCGGCCCGCCCGATGCACGCGCCCGCGAGGCGCTCGCCCTCTATGACCGCGCCGTCGAGCGCCTGAAGGCAGGAGACTGGAGCGGCTTCGGCGCGGAGTTCGATGCGCTCAGGCCACTCCTGGAGGCGCTGGGCCGTCCGCCCGACAGCCGTCCGTCCGACAGCCAGTAGGCGGACGCGCTTCAACCCTATGGCGCCTCATAAGCCATGTAACGCGATATTCGCCATGTGCCATCGGGCTGACGGCGGAAAACGTCGAGTCCCGGCTCCGTGGTCTCGATCACCTGCGCGAAGCCCTGCCGAGAAGCCCGAGAAGTCCAGACCAGTCGCACGATCGCCATGTCGCCAGAAACGATGATCTCCTTGATGTCGAACGCGTAGCTCAGCGTTTTCGACCGGTCGGCGAGCGCATGCTTCAGCCCGCTGCACATCGCGTTGAAGTCGCGTTCGGGCTGGCCGCGGAAGTCGTAGCGCAGATCGGGCGCGAAGAGATCGCAGATACGGGAAGCGTCGCGCGCGTTGAAGTCTGCGGTCCATTTCGTCAGGGCGTCGCGAATGGCCGTCTCGGCTGCCGTGTCCGCCGCCACAGGTGACGCTGCCAGGACCCAAAGGCCGGCCAACGAGGTCGCGAGCGCGCGGCCTGTCATCGTGAAAACTCGACCACCGAAAGATCCAGCGGCAGGACCCGCGACAGGACCTGATGCGGTGACACCGGCGTCAGCGTGAGCGGCGAGCCGGTCGCCTCGGCCTTGTCGAAATCGGCGGTGCCCGCCTTGTCGACGGCCGTCAGCTTGAACGAGTCGAACACGTAAGGCACGCCGTTCGACGCCAGCGGCGACGGGCCGTCCATTACATGCAGATGAAGATGCGGCGCCTGGGTGTTGCCGGTATTGCCCACCTTCCCCAGCACCTCGCCGCGCTTCACCTTGGCGCCGGCCTTCACCGTCACGCTGCCGGGCTGCATATGGGCGTACAGCACGTAGTTGCCGCCGCCGATGTCGAGCACGACGAAGTTGCCGTCGACCTGGTCGATGGTGATGCCCTGCGGCAGCGCGCCCGGCACCTGCTCCGGCAGGTCGTTGCGCGAGGACACCACGGTGCCGTCGGCGACGGCCAGGACGTCGCGCCCGTAGATCGTATAGTTGGCCAAGGTCTTGGTATCGCCCTTGACCAGGCGGTTCTCCGGATCGGCCTGCTCCCAGTCGATGGCGAAGCGCTGCGCCAGGGTGAAATGCCCGTTCAGCGCCAACAGGGCGCGCACGTGACGAATGGAATCGCAACAGCCGTCGCCGACGATGTAGCCCGCGCCGACGAGCGGCGGTCCCAGCAGCACCTCCGGACGATCGACGACCGGCGTCCGGGCAACTGTCGCAGAGAAATCGACGCCGGGCTGCACGAGGCGCAGGGAGATGCGGTGCGCGATCGCGCGCGGCTGGTCATTCGGCTCGAGCGCCACGTGCACGAACAGCACGCCGAACTGACCGACACCGAGGTCGGTCGACTCCGAGCCGCGACGGCCGCCGATCGAGAAGCGCTTGCCAAGGCCATCGCGATCCAGGCTCAGCAGCAGCTTGCCGGACGGCTCATCCAGGACCTCGATCTTGTCGAGCGCGAGGCCACTTGCAGCCGTGTTGCCGATGCGCAGCTCGTAGACCAGGTGGCGCCGTCCGTCCGAACCCGCGGCCGGAATGGGCGCCCACAACACGTCGGCGACAAACGGCGTGGGAACGGGCTCCTGGGCCGCGGCTGGTACCACGGCCAACGCCAACCATCCCGCCAGGATGGCGGCCAGGACCGCGGCGACGGCGCGCGTCGGCATGCCGTCCTCAGACCTCGTCAACGCCGAACGCCTGGCGCATCGCCTTGACGCCCTCCTGATGCGGCGTCCACAGGCGGCCGCCGACGACGCCGCCATCGACCACCAGGTCGTGGCCGTTGATGAAGGTCGATTCGTCGGAGGCCAGGAACACGGCGGCGTTGGCGATATCGTCGACGCTGCCGGCGCGCGGGATGGGCTGCATCTTGGCCATGATGGCCTTCATGGATTCGGCGAAGGCGTCGGCCTTGTCGGGCGCCAGGCCCAGCGCCTTGGCGAAGATGCCGGTGGCGATGCCGCCGGGCGAGATCGAGTTGCAGCGCACGCCCTTCTCGCCGAGCTGCATGGCGGCGCAGACCGTGAGGTGGTTCACCGCGGCCTTGGCGGCGCCGTAGATCATCGAGGTCGAGTAGCCGGCGCGGCGGCCCGCCACGCTGCCGTTGTTGATGATGCTGCCAAAGCCCTGCTTCATCATGATCGGTGCGGCGTGCTTCATGCCCAGCATGACCGAGCGCACCAGGGTCGCCATGGCCGCATCGAAGCCTTCGACCGGGATGGTTTCGATGCCGCCGACCGGCGCCGGCCCGCCGGCATTGTTGAAGAGGCAGTCGAGGCGGCCCCACTTCGACAGGCAGGCATCGAACATCGCCTCGACTTCGGCTTCCTGGGTGGCATCGGCCTTGACGAACAGGCACCTGTCCTTGCCGACCGAGGCCTCGAGCGAGCGGCCCAGCTCCTCGCGCCGGCCGGTCGCCACGACCTTGGCGCCCTCGCGGGCAAAGACTTCGACGGTCCGCCGGCCGATGCCGCTGGTCGCGCCGGTGACGATGGTGATCTTGCCGTCGAGCCTGCCCATGGATGTCTCCGGTGTTTCGTCGCTAACGATTACCTCCCCCGTCATACGGGGGAGGTGGCCCGAAGGGCCGGAGGGGGAAGGCCGCAGTCACGATGCCTGACAATTTCAGATCTGAAATCGCGGAGATCACAACTGTGGCTTTCCCCCCTCCCTACCCTCCCCCGTAAGACGGGGGAGGAATATGAGGGCGATCATGATACACACGCCGCACAAGGAGAAGCGAATGACGGTGTTGGGGATCATGGGCGGCAGCGGCCTCTATGAGATTGCCGGCCTGAAGGACGCCACGTGGCGGCGGATCGAGTCGCCGTTCGGCGAGACGTCGGACGAGTTCCTGTTCGGCGTGCTCGACGGGCTCGACATGGTGTTCGTGCCGCGCCATGGCCGCGGCCATCGCCATTCGCCGACCTCGATCAACTATCGCGCCAACATCGACGCCCTGAAGCGCGTCGGCGTCACCGACATCCTGTCGTTGTCGGCCTGCGGCTCGCTGCGCGAGGACCTGCCGCCTGGTCACTTCGTGGTGGTCGACCAGTTCATCGACCGCACCTTCGCGCGCGACAAGAGCTTCTTCGGCGAGGGCTTCGTGGCCCACGTCTCGATGGCCCATCCGACCTGCAATCGCCTGGCCCATGCCGTGCACGACTGCGCCACGCAGGCCGGCTTCCCCATCAGGTTCGGCGGCACGTACCTCGTCATGGAGGGCCCGCAATTCTCCAGCCTGGCCGAATCGCGGCTCTATCGGAGCTGGGGCTGCGACGTGATCGGCATGACCAACATGCCCGAGGCCAAGCTCGCCCGCGAGGCGGAGATCTGTTACGTCACCGTCGCCATGGTCACCGACTTCGACTGCTGGCATCCCGACCATGACCATGTGCAGGTCGCCGACATCGTCCGCGTCCTGCTCGACAACGCCGAAAAGGCCAAGACGCTGGTCACGATGGTGGCGCCGGTCCTGAAGAAGTCGCGCCCCGAACCCTGCCCGCACGGCTGCGACCGCGCGCTCGAGCATGCCCTGATCACCGCGCCGGCGGCGCGCTCTGCGGAGGTGGCGAAGAAGCTAGACGCCGTGGCGGGCCGTGTTTTGAAGGCATGAACTTCCTCCCCCAGCGCAGCTGGGGAGGTGGCGGCGTCTTACGCCGACGGAGGGGTCAGAAGGCCAAAGTGTGGCTCTCGACCCCTCCGTCGCCGTATGACGGCGACACCTCCCCACGCATGCGTGGGGAGGAACGCTTTGTTCAAATCACCGGCGCCAGACGATGGGCGACCTGCGAGGCGAGCCGCGAGGCGACGGGCAGGAAGGCGCGGAAGTCGAGATGGCTTTCGCTGCTGGCGAGGTCGCTGAGGCAGCGCACGTTGACGAAGGGAATCTCCTCGCCCCAGCGGCGCGCCACCTGCGCCACGGCGCCGCCCTCCATCTCGACGGCCTGCGCCTGGAACGCCGCGCGCAGCCGTTCGCGCAGCGAATCGGCGTTGACGAACGCATCGCCCGTCAGGATGGCGCCGAAATGGACCGTGGGCAGGCGCCGGCCCACGCCCACCGCTTCGGGCAGCGGCTCCAGGGCGAGCCCCGCCACGGCGGCGCGCAGGCGTCCCACCACCGCATCGGACACCGCATAGCCCGGCGCCCATTCCTCGCCCTTGGACGGCCGGCTGCCGGGCTGGATGGTGTGGAAACCGGCTTCGCGATGCATGCCGAAATCGTGCTGGGTGTTGCTGGTGCCGACCACGATGTCGCCAACGCCCAGCGCCGGATCGAGGCCGCCCGCCACGCCGCACATCAGGAGCGCACGGCAGTCGTAGCGATCCAGCAGCAGCGACGCCGCCACGCCGGCATTGACCTTGCCGGCGCCCGATTCGACGAAAACCGCCTCGCGGCCGGCGATCTCTCCGCGCCAGAATGCAAATCCGCCGATTACCCGTGAGTGGCTTGTGCGGTCGCTGAGATGGGCGAGTTCCTCGGGCAGGGCCGATATGACGCCCAAGAGCCTTTCTGCCATGCAGGGATGGGTTATAAGGTCGGCGTCCTCAACGCAACGGATTCCGTGACCCTTCCTTCCCGCGAGACGCTCCGCCAGTCCTGCACCGAATTTGCCGAAGAGGCGGCGCGCGAGATCATGCGCATCTATGCCGGCGATCTCGGCGTGCGCAGCAAAGCCGACAAGAGCCCGGTGACCGACGCCGACAATGCCGCCGAGGCGATCATCGTCAAGGGCCTGCGGGCGCTCACGCCCGACACGCCGGTGGTGGCCGAGGAGGAGATGGCGGCGGGCCGCGTGCCCACGCTGAAGAACGGCGGGCCGTTCTGGCTGGTCGACCCGCTCGACGGCACCAAGGAGTTCATCAAGAGGAACGGCGAGTTCACGGTGAACATCGCATTGATCGAGGACGGCAAGCCGGCACTCGGCATCGTGCTGGCGCCGGCCACCGGCACGCTGTGGCGCGGCGTCGTCGGCGAGGGCGCCGACAAACGCGAAGGCGACGGGCCCTTCACCGCGATCCATACGCGGCGGGCGCCATCCAACGGACTGACCGCCTGCGCGAGCCGCAGCCATGCGATCTACAGCGATCTCGACATCTGGTTCCGCAACAACAACCTCACCGTCGCCGATCGCGTGCAGGCGGGCTCGTCGCTGAAATTCTGCCTGATTGCCG
Organism: Rhodospirillales bacterium; assembly: GCA_016185145.1. GTDB lineage: Bacteria > Pseudomonadota > Alphaproteobacteria > Reyranellales > Reyranellaceae > Reyranella. Next base: position 41,354 of record JACPOB010000055.1, read on the forward strand.
AGGGCAAGGCCGACATCTACCCGCGCTTCGGTCCGACCAACGAATGGGACACCGCGGCGGGCCATGCCGTGCTCGAAGCGGCGGGCGGCGAGGTCGTGACGACCGACGGCCGGCCGCTCGGCTACGGCAAGCCGACCTTCAAGAATCCGCACTTCATCGCCCGCAGCAAGGACGCCAGGTGAGCATCGCCGACGCCGCGCGGCTGATCCGCGAGGGCGAGCTGGTGGCCTTCCCGACCGAGACGGTCTACGGCCTGGGCGGCGACGCCACCAACGAGCGCGCGGTGGCAAAGATCTTCGAGGCCAAGGGACGGCCGCACTTCAACCCGCTGATCTCCCATGTGCTCGATGCCGGCGCGGCGGCGCGGCTGGTGCGGTGGAACGAGACCGCCGAGAGGCTCGCCGCGCGCTTCTGGCCAGGACCGCTGACGCTGGTCCTGCCGCGAACGAAGGACTCACCGATCGCCCTGCTGGCCACGGCCGGACTCGACACGGCGGCAATCCGCGCGCCGGCCCATCCCATGGCGCAGGCGCTGATCCGTGCCGCCGACCGGCCGATCGCCGCTCCGTCGGCCAATCGCAGCGGTGCGGTCAGTCCGACGCGCGCCGAGCATGTCGCGGAGTCGCTGGGCGATCGGGTGAAACTGATCCTCGACGGCGGGCCCTGCGAGGTCGGGCTGGAATCGACCGTGCTCGATCTCACGACCTCGACGCCGACGTTGCTGCGTCCCGGCGGCGCCACGCGCGAGGCGATCGAGGCGGTGGTTGGAGCCATTGCGCTCAGCGATGCCATCCCGAGCGGCAGCGCTGCACACAAGTCGCCAGGACAACTCGCCAGCCACTATGCACCGGCACGACCGGTGCGGCTGAACGCGGCAAGTGTCGCCGCGGACGAGGCGTTGCTTGCCTTCGGTCCGCAGCCGCCGCCCGGCGCGCGCCAGATGCTCAATCTCAGCTCAGCGGGCGATCTCACAGAGGCGGCGGCCAACCTCTTCGCTTGCCTGCGCGCCTTGGACCAGCCGGACAACGCGCGCATCGCGGTCATGCCCATTCCGCAAACCGGACTGGGTCTCGCGATCAACGACCGCCTGCGCCGGGCGGCCGCGGATGACGGCAAGGACAGGCGGCGTTAGGCTGGCGTCAAAGAGAGAGGAAGCATGCCCGACACCTTCGCCCCGCCCAGCATCCCGACCGCGCCGGTGACGCCCGCCATCCTGGATGGCCTGCGCGCCATCGTCGGCGACAAGGGCCTGATCCTGGACGAGCAGGGCAAGGAGCCGTTCGTACGCGACTGGCGCGGCTCGCTGGTGGGCACCGCGGCCGTCGTGGTGCGTCCGGGTACGACCGAGGAAGTCTCGAAGGTGGTGAAGCTTTGCTACGAGCACGGCATCGCCATCGTGCCCCAGGGCGGCAACACCGGCCTGATGGGCGGCGGCACCCCCTACCCCACGCACTCGGGCATCCTTCTCTCGCTCGGCCGCATGAACAAGGTGATCGAGGTCGATGCCGTCGGCTACACCATGACGGTCGAGGCGGGCTGCGTGCTGCAGACCCTGCAGGAGACCGCCGCCAACGCCGATCGCTTCTTTCCGTTGAGCCTCGGCGCCCAGGGCTCGTGCATGATCGGCGGCAATCTTTCGACCAATGCCGGCGGCGTGCAGGTGCTGCGCTACGGCAATGCCCGCAACCTGGTGCTGGGCCTGGAGGTCGTGCTGCCCAACGGCGACGTGTGGAACGGCCTGCGTTCGCTCAAGAAGGACAACACGGGCTACGACCTGAAGCATCTGTTCATGGGCGCCGAGGGCACCCTCGGGATCATCACGAAAGCCGTGCTGAAACTGTGGCCCGCACCCAAGGACGTGGCGACGGCATGGCTCGCGGTGCGCGATCCGCAGGCCGCCATCGAAATCCTGTCGGAGGCGCATGCCGCGTCGGACGACAACGTCGGCTCGTGCGAGCTGATGAGCCGCGCCGGCACCGACGTGGTGCTGCGCCATATCCCCGGCGTGCAGGATCCGCTCAAGGCCGACACCAACTGGTTCCTGCTGCTCGAGTGGTCGTCGTCGCGACCTAAGGCCGACGGCGCCGAAGGCATGTCGGAGAAGATGGAGCAGTTTCTGGCCGAGCAGTTCGAGACGGGACGTGTGCTCGATGCGGTGATCGCCCAGAACGAGGCGCAGGCCCGCAACATGTGGACGATCCGCGAATCGGTGGCGCCGGCCTCGCGCGCCGAGGGCGGCGGCTTGAGCTTCGACGTCTCGGTGTCGACCTCCAGGGTGCCGGCCTTCATCGACAAGGGACTCAAGGCGGTGCTGGAGATCCTGCCCAGCATCCGGCCCTATCCGCTGGGCCATATCGGCGACGGCAACATCCACTTCTCGTTCATGTCGCCGGTCGGCATGGACCGAGAGGCGATGCACCAGTACGCGCCCGCCATCACGCGGGCGGTGAACGACCTGGTGCGCGACATGGCGGGCTCGATCTCGGCCGAGCACGGCATCGGCATCGACAAGATCGATGAGCTGGCGCACTACCGAAGCAGGATCGAGCTCGACACCATGCGCTCGCTGAAGCGCGCGCTCGACCCGAAGAACATCATGAACCCCGGCAAGATTTTGCGGCTCTAACGTCAAGCTCCGCTCCCCCTTGGGGGAGAGAGGTTGGGTGAGGGGGTGATGCAGGAGACGACCTTCGCGTTGCCCCCTCACCTAGCCTCTCCCCCAAGGGGGAGAGGAACGTGAAGGTGAGTGCAAGACAGGAACAATGACCGACTTCATCGACAAACTTCACGCCATCGTCGGCGAGCGCGGGCTGGTCCTCGACGAACCCGGCAAGCACCCCTACCTCACCGACTGGCGCGAGAACTATCTCGGCGCCGCCTTGGCCGTAGTGCGGCCGGCGACCACCGAGGAAGTGGCGGCCGTGATAAAACTCTGCATCGCCGAGAAGGTCGCGGTCGTGCCGCAGGGCGGCAACACCGGCATGATGGGTGGCGGCACGCCGCATCAGCAGGGCCGCGAGATCGTGCTGTCGCTCAATCGCATGAACCGCATCGTCGAGGTCGATGCCATCGGCTACACCATGACGGTCGAGGCGGGCGTAGTGCTTAAAACCATCCAGGAGACGGCGGCCCAGCACGACCGCCTATTTCCGTTGAGCCTCGCCGCCGAGGGAAGCTGCACCATCGGCGGCAACCTCTCGACCAATGCCGGCGGCGTGCAGGTGCTGCACTACGGCAATGCCCGCCAGCTCGTTCTGGGGCTCGAAGTCGTGACGCCGCAGGGCGAGGTGTGGAACGGCCTGCGCGCCCTCAAGAAGGACAACACCGGCTACGACCTGCGCGACCTCTATCTCGGCGCCGAAGGCACGCTCGGCATCATCACCAAGGCGGTGCTGAAGCTCTGGCCCAAGCCCAAGGACGTCGCGACGTCGTGGATCGCCGTGCCCTCGCCCGAGGCCGCCGTGGCGCTGCTGAGCGGCGCGCATGCCGCCAGCGAGGACAACGTCACCTCCTGCGAGCTGATGGCCCGCCAGGGCGTCGACCTGGTGCTGCAGCACATTCCCGGCGCCGCCGATCCGCTCGGCGAGCGACACGACTGGTACGTGCTGCTGGAATGGTCGTCGACCCGGCCGCGCCGGGCCGGCGCCAACGAGACCGGGCTTCTCGAGAAGATGGAAGCCTATCTCGGCGAGGCCATGGAACAGGGCCTGGTGCTCGATGCGGCGCTCGCCCAGAACGAGGCGCAGGCGAAAGCCTTCTGGGCGCTGCGCGAGAACCACTCCGAATCCCAGAAGCGCGAGGGCCCGTCGATCAAGCACGACATCTCGGTGTCGGTCAGCAAGATCCCGGCCTTCATGAGCGAAGGCCTGGCGGCCATGAAGAAGGCGCTGCCCGAGTGCCGGCCGGTGCCGTTCGGCCATGTCGGCGACGGCAACCTGCATTTCAACTGCCAGGCGCCGGCCGGCTGGGGCAAGGCGCGCTTCATGGCGCATGCCCATGACATCAGCACAGCGGTCTACGACATCGTCGTGCGCTACGGCGGCTCGATCTCGGCCGAGCACGGCATCGGCCAGATGAAGGTCGAGGAGCTCGCCCACTACCGCAGCAAGGTCGAGCTCGACACCATGCGCGCCATCAAGCGCGCGCTCGATCCGCAGAACCTGATGAACCCGGGAAAGATCCTCGATCTGTCGGCCTAGGGAATCGACGCATCATTCATGCTCCTCTCCCCCGCTAGGGCCGCTAGGGGGAGAGGTTGGGAGAGGGGGTTGCACAAGTCGCCAAAGCCCCCTCTCCTAGCCTCTCCCCCTAGCGGGGGAGAGGAATATGAGTCCCGATACGGAGGTCGTCATGCCCGACGCGCACGCCCCGCAGCAGCTCGAACCCTGGCAGTGGAGCGAGGAGCACTGGCGCAAGCTGGTGAAGCAGGTCCGCGCCGGCAGGCGCTATCGGCCCGATGTCTGGCCTGACGGCGCGCGCTGCGCCGTCGCGCTCAGCTTCGATTCCGACCACGAAACCAACGAGCTGCGCGACGGCGGCAAGTCGATCGGCCGGCTGTGCTGGGGCGAGTACGGCAGCCGGGTCGGCGTGCCGCGCATTCGTGCCCTGCTCGACCGGCACGACGTGAAGGCGACGTTCTACGTGCCCGCGGTCTCCGCCCTGCTGCATCCCGAGGAGCAGCGCGCACTGATCGCGGACGGCCATGAGATCGGCATCCATGGCTGGATCCACGAGCTCAACTCGGTGCTGCCTTACGAGGCCGAACGCGACCTGATGCTGCGCTCGGCCGACACGCTGGAGAAGATCACCGGCAAGCGCGCCGTCGGCATGCGCACGCCGTCGTGGGACTTCAGCCCCAACACCCTCGCCATCGAGAAGGAGATGGGCCTGTTCTACGATTCCTCGCTGATGGCCGACGAGGATTGCTACGAACTGCTGCTGCACGGCGAGCCGACCGGCGTGCTCGAACTGCCGGTCGAGTGGGTACGCGACGATGCGGTCTACTTCGCCATGCACCGTTTCTCCTCGCTTCGGCCCTACACGCCGCCGACCGACGTGCTGGAAACCTTCAGGCGCGAGCTCGACGCGGCGTGGGAAGAAGGCGGCATCTTCCAGCTCACCATGCATCCGCACATCATCGGCTACCGTTCGCGCATCTGGATCGTCGACGAGCTGATCCGTCACGCCAAGGCTAGGGGCAAGGTGTGGTTCGCCACCCACGAACAGGTGGCGCGCCATGCCAAGGAGCATGCCGCGTGAGCCGGACGGCCATCGTCACCGGCGGCGCCCGCGGCATTGGCCGCGGCTGCGCAATGGAGTTGGCGCGACGTGGCTATGACATTGCCCTGGTCGATCTGCTCGATCCCGAGATGAAGCGGACCGCGGGCGAAATCTCCGAGATCGGCCGCAAGGTGCTGACCTACCAAGCCGATGTTGCTTCCTTCGCCCGCGCCCATGAGGTCGTGGCGGACGTTGCGAGGCAATGGGGCGGCATCGATTTCCTGCTGAACGATGCCGGCGCCTCCAACGCCAAGGGCATCCTGGAGATCAAGGAGGAGGAGTTCGACCGCTCCATCGCGGTCAACCTCAAGAGCTGCTTCAACTACATCCACGCCGTGGCGCCGGTCATGCTGAAGCAGGAGGCGGGTGGACGCATCGCCAGCATGTCGTCGCTCAATGCGCTGTCGGGCGGCGTCACCAGCGCCGTCAGCAAGCACGCCTACGCCGCGGCCAAGGCCGGCATCCTCGGGCTCACGCGGTCCCTCGCCAAGGAACTCGGTCCCAAGATCATGATCAACGCCATCTGCCCCGGCGTGATCGAGACCGAGCTCGGCAACAGCCTGACCCGCGCACGCGGCGAGGAGATGAAGAAGGGCATCATGCTGAACCGCCTCGGCACGCCCGCCGACGTCGCCCAGCTCGTGGCCTTCCTGGCGACCTCGGAACCCTGCTTCATCACCGGCCAACACTTCGTGATCGACGGCTTCCAGTGGTCGTGTTGATGCCGGGGGCGCGCCACTCCAGTGGCGCGTCATGACAGCGAAAGCATCGGTACGACCTCACCCTGAGGAGCGCACGAAGTGCGCGTCTCGAAGGGTGGGCACATCAAGATTGCTTCACACCCTTCGAGACGCATCGCTGCGCGATGCTCCTCAGGGTGAGGCGATACTATATCCACTGACCCTTGATGCGCCACTGGAGTGGCGCGCCCCCAGCAAGCCTACCGCTTCACGTCGTCCTTGGTGCGGTCGACGATCTCGTACTGCACGTCGATCACCTTGCGGTCCTGACGCGCCGGCGGCTCGGGCATCGGGCGGCCGGTGAACAGGCTTGCCAGCCACTGGCGCGCCTTGAAGACCAGGATCGCAACCAGCACAACGGCGGCCACGCCGGCGATCACGGCGAAGCCCAGCACCGCCAGCACGACGAAGCCGATCAGGCCCAGGATAGCCTGCAGCCAGACCCGCGCCGGCAGGCGCGCCAGCATTTCTAGGAACTGCTTGCCGTTCATGACACCCAGCGTTTCTCGAAGTCCCATACTTCGGGGAACCCCATCAGCTCGTGCATGCCGCGATATTGTGGCACTTCGATGCCCGCGCTAGTGCCCTTTTCCTTCAGATAGGACCAGGCTTCGCGCATGGCCTCTGCAGCAACGCTGAAGCCCAGCCCGGGATAGATGGCGATGTCGAAGCCCCACTTCTTCAGCCGATCGGCCTCGACCCGCGGCGTCTTGCCGAACTCGACCATGTTGGCGAGCAAGGGCCTGCTCACCTCCTTGCCGATGCGCTCCAGCTCGGCCTCGCTCTCGGGCGATTCGACGAAGATCACGTCGGCGCCCGCCTCCTCGTAGAGCCTGGCGCGGCGCAGCGCCTCGTCGAGGCCGTGCGCGGTGCGCGCGTCGGTACGCGCCACGATCATGGTCTCGGGATGGCGCCGCGCGTCGGCGGCGACGCGGATCTTCATCACCATCTCCTCGGCCGGCACGACGCGGCGGCCCGGCGTGTGGCCGCATTTCTTGGGCATCTCCTGGTCCTCGATCTGGATCGCCGCGACGCCCGCCGCCTCGTAGCCGCGCACCGTGCGCTGCACGTTCAGCAATCCGCCGTAGCCGGTGTCGGCGTCGGCGATCAGCGGCGTCTTCACCACCGAGCAGATCATCTCGGCACGACCCACCATGTCCGAGTAGGTCGCGAGCCCCGCGTCGGGCAGGCCGAGCATCGAAGCCGTGGCGCCGTAGCCCGTCATGTAGAGGGCCGGAAAGCCCATGCCATCGGCAACGCGTGCCGAGATGCCGTCATAGATGCCGGGGGCCAGGATGAATTCACCCTGCGCCAGCAGCCGGCGCAGCTCCGCTGCCTTGAGATTGCCTGCCATGATCGATCCCTGTGTGTTGCCGCCGCTATTGCGCCCGAGTGAGCGAGATATCGCAAGTGCGACCCACCGCAATTGACGCGCAGCCGCGGGCACCTCCCTGCCGAGGCAGCGAGGAAGCGCCGCTTCTCACAGGGCACATTCCGTCCGGCTGTTCCACCCGGACGGAATGCGCTCTCGACTTGAGCTACACCGAAACCGGCTTCAGCTCGTTGGAGCCCGCCGACTTGCAGAAGGTCGTGGTCTCGGTCGTGGTCTGGCCGTTCTTGGTGGCGGTGAGTTCCATCGGGCGGCAGGTGCTGCCGTCGGCGCGCGTCGTCGCCGGCGCCACCGGCTTGGCGGCCACGACCGTGGGCGGCGGCGGCGTCGCACTCGTCGACTTCGTCGTCGGCTCGACCGTGTAGGTCGTCTGTTGGTTGGTCTCCGCCGTGAAGGCGGTCTGCGTGGCTTGCGCCAGACGCGCCCGCTCCTGGTTGTCGAGCGCGCGGCCGACGAGGTTGCCCGCCAGCGCGCCGACCAGCGCGCCGCCGACGATGCCGCCCGCCGAACCGAAGGCGAGACCGCCGACCGCACCGCCGACCGCAGCGCCCATGAAGGTGCCCATCGCCTGGTTGGAAGGCCCGCCACTGTCGCTGGTCGTGCACGCCGTCGCGAGGCCGAGGGCGGCAACGATGCCGACCGCCTGCATCGCGAGCTTCCGGCCTGCCATGCGCAGCGTCGTCGTCTGGGCAATCAATGCAGTCATCTGGTGCATCTCCGTTTGTATTCCTGAACCGTTACTCTACCCCATAGGGCCTGTTTGCGGCCACGCGCATCGTCTTCAGCGTCAGCGTAAGAACGCGGCGCATCGCACGAGGCGAGCACCAGGCCGTTCTTCACCAGCTGGAGAGCGAGATCGACGCGGTCGGAATCGGGAATGTCGTTCAGCGGCTGCTTGGCGTTGAGCTGGGTGATCAGGCAGCGATAGAGCGGCGTGCCGTCGGTCAACCGGTCGGTCTGGCGGCAGCGCAGGTCGCGCGGCTGAACGGCCAGCGCCTGGATTGCGACCTTGTTCAGGTCCGGATCGTTGACGATGTCGACGCCCTGCAGGCGGACCTCCTCAGTGCGATCCTTCAGGCCGATCATCATCAGCGTCTTGCCGAAATGGTCGAAGGAGCCGGAGACGAACTCGACGGCCTTGCGGGCGTCCTCGACTGCCTTGCGGCGCGCCTCGGCCTCCTCGTCGGCCTTGCGCTTGGCCTCTTCCTCGGCCTTCTTCTGCGCGGCCATCTCGGCTTCGACCTTGCGCCGGGTCTCTTCCTCGAACTGCTTCTTGGCCGCGGCGTCGGCCGCTTCCTGCCGTTCGCGGGCAGCAGCGACCTGGGCGGCCTTCTGGCGCTCTTCCTCGGCCTTCTGGCGCTGCTCGTTCTCGGCGCGCAGCTTGGACGCTTCCTCTTCGGCCTTGAGCCGACGCGCTTCGGCCTCCTCGGCCACCTGGCGTGCCTTGACCGTCTCGGGGTCGGGCCCCCGCATGGCGTAGTAGTAGCCGCCGCCGCCCAGAAGCACGAGCACGACGGCCGCGAGCGCGACCCACAGGCCGGTTCGGCCGGAGGCCCCCGACGCCGCCGGCGGCGGCAGGGTCGAGACGTGCCGCACCGGTTGCTGCTGCTGCGTCGGCTCCTTGCCGATGACGACGGTGGAGTCGCCTGTCGGCGCCTCGGTCATGCCGAGGATCGGCCGCCAGCCGGCGATGCTCTGAGGCCGGTCGCTCGCCACGACGGCAAGGCCTGCGTCGATGCCGGCCAGCACGCCCGGCGAGAAGCCGGCCGGCTTGATCTGCGACAGCGGCTCGTAGGTGTCGCTCAGCATGCGGTCGAAGGCGCCGGGTGGCGTCTTGCCGGTGATGGCGTGATAGAGCGTCGCGGAGAAACCGTAGATGTCCGTCCACGGTCCCTGCTTGGCCGAGGTCATCTGCTCGGCCGCGGCATACCCCGGCGTGAAGATGGCGGTCAGCGCCGTGCTGCGCCCGGCCATCGCCGCGCGCGAGGCGCCGAAATCGATCAGCGTCGGATTGCCCGTCGCATCGAGCAGGATGTTGGCGGGCTTGATGTCGCGATGCAGGAAGCCCGCATTGTGCACCTGCTCCAGCCCGTCGAGCAGCGGCCACAGGATGCGATCGACTTCCTCGGCCGAGAGCTTGCCGTTCTTGGCGATGCGATCCTCGAGCGTCTCGCCGCTCAGGAGCTCCATGACGATGTAGGCGGTGCCGTTGGCCTCGAGGTAGTCGAAGACATGCACGATCGCCGTCGCACGATGCAGGCTCGCCAGCGTGCGGCCCTCGGTGACGAAGCGGTCGCGGCCCCAGCCGAAATCGTCGGCCATCTTGGTGGTGCGCGGCAGCACCGTGGCGCCGTCCTGGCGGATGGCGAGCGCCGACGGCAGGTATTCCTTGATCGCGACCTCGCGGCCGAGCTGCACGTCGCGCGCGCGATAGGTGATGCCGAACCCGCCCTGGCCCAGCACCGAGACGATCTCGTAGCGGCCGATCGTCTGACCCGGCTGCAGGGCGATGTAGTCGACCTCGGGAACGACACCCGGCGGCTGGCCGGTTATGTGCGTCGGTTCGCTCATGGCTCTAGAGATGACGCAGCATCATGTCGACATCGCCGATGCGCAGCTTGTTGCCGGCATGCAACGACACCGGCTCGCCGGCCTTCAGCGTCTGCTCGCCCACCTTGGTGCCGTTGGTCGAGCCGAGATCCTCGACCTGCAGGGCCTCGCCCGCCACGCGCAGCCGGGCATGCCGGCGCGACACGGTCGGATGGGCGAGGACGAAGTCGCACTGGTCTGCGGCGCGCCCGATCACCATGCCGTCCGAACGGCTCATCAGCTTCTCGAGCGTGACCTCGAAGCTGTGCTTGGTCTTGGCCGAATCGGTGCCTTCGAAGCGCAGCGTGATCTGCGGCACCATGCGCGTCGTGGTGTTGGTCGGCACGACCGCCTTGGCGTGGTGGACATGGAAGATCTGCACCGAGCGGCTGACATTCTTCAGCGAATGCTCGCCGCCGTCGACGAAGGCGTATTCGATGCGCAGCTCGACCAGGTCGCGCACGGCGCGAGACACGGCGATGCCGCCGGGCTCGGCCAGCGCCTGGATGCGGGCGGCGAGGTTGACGCCGTCGCCGAAGATGTTCTGGTCCTCGTCGTCGACGATGACCTCGCCGAGATGCACGCCGATGCGGAAGTTCATCCGCTGCTCGGGCTCGATCGTGTCGTTGAACTTCGCCATGCGCTCCTGGATGTCGAGGGCGGCGCTGACGGCGGTCACGGCCGAGCCGAACTCGGCCAGCATGGCGTCGCCCGCCGTGCCGACCAGGCGGCCGTGGGACGCCTGGATGGCCGGCCGCCAGACCTCGATCTGCGCCGTCTTAAGATGCCGGAAGGTGCGCGTCTCGGAGCCCTCCATCATGCGGGTGAAGCCCGCGATGTCGGCGTGGACGATGGCGGCTAGGCGTCGCTGCATGATCGATCAGCGGCCCTTGAAGTCAGGCTGTCGGCGCTCGCGCAGAGCGGCCAGGCCTTCGCGGAGGTCTTCGGAGGTAGCGCACTCGCGCATGTTCTGACGGATAGCCGGGATATCAGGCTCGGCCTGGGCAAACTGCTCGATGGCACGCTTCATGTTCACCATGGAAAGCGGCGCCAACGTGGCAAGCCGGTTGGATATCTCGTCGATTTTTCCCTTGAACTCGCTTCGCTCCACCAGCCAGTCCAGGTAACCCACAGCCAGCAGGTCGGTGTCGGCAAAATTCTCCGACAGCAGGAAGGCGCGCTTGGCGAAGCTCGGGCTCACCTTCTGGGTGTAGCGGCGCAGTCCGCTCGGATAGTAGTGCAGGCCAAAGCGCGCCGCCGGCATGAAGAACCTCATGCCCTTGACGCCGAGGCGGAAGTCGCAGGCCAGCGCCATGTCGGTCGCCCCGCCATAGACGCCGCCGTTCAGGGCGCACAGGGTCGGCATGCGCATCGCCTCGATGCGGTCCATGACGTTCTCGAAGGCCGAGTCCTTGTGACCGGTCTGCTTCTGGCCGCTGGCCGGGATCGAGCCGAGATCGTAGCCCGAGCAGAAGGTCTTATCGCCCGCCCCGGTGATCACCGTGACCCGCACGTCGGGGTTGGCATCGGCCGTCTCGACCGCCGCCATCAAGAGGTCGAGCCCCTCCGGATCGAGGCGGTTGTGCTTGGCTGGATCGTTCAGCGTGATGGTGGCCCGTGGGCCGTCGACGGCGAGAAGAACGGTATCGGACATGATGCCGGGAAAATACCTGAGCCGGTCGCCAAAAGCGACCGAGCACGGCATATTGCGATCCGGAGGAAAGCAGATGACCTATACCGCACCACTCGCTGATATGCGTTTCGCGCTGCGCGAAGTGGCAGGATTGCAACAGATCGCTGCGCTGCCGGGCTACGAGCATGCCACGGACGACACGATCGACGCCGTCCTGGAGGAAGCGGCCAAGCTTGCCGGCAATGGCCTGGCGCCGCTCAACCGCGACGGCGACAAGGTGGGCGCCAAGCTCGAGAACGGCGTCGTGCGGACGGCGCCCGGGTTTGCCGGAATCTACAAGGAATTCGTCGAGGGCGGCTGGAATTCGCTGCCCTTCGATCCCGAGTTCGGCGGCCAGGGAATGCCATGGCTGCTTGCGGCCACAGTGCAAGAGATGTGGCAGGCGGCCAACATGGGCTTCGGCCTGGTGCTGCTGCTGAACCAGGGCGCCATCGACGCCATCCACCATCACGGTTCGGCCGACCAGAAGTCGACCTTCCTGCCCAGGATGATCTCGGGCGAGTGGACCGGGACCATGAACCTCACCGAGCCGCAGGCGGGCTCGGACCTGGCGCAGCTCAAGAGCCGCGCGGTGAAGAACGGCGACCACTACCTGGTGACCGGCCAGAAGATCTTCATCACCTACGGCGAGCACGACATGGCCGAGAACATCGTCCATCTGGTGCTGGCGCGCACACCGGACGCACCGGCCGGGGTGCGCGGCATCTCGCTGTTCATCGTGCCGAAGTTCCTGGTCGGCGCCGACGGCAAGCCGGGCAAGCGCAACGACCTGCGCTGCGTGTCGCTGGAGCACAAGCTCGGCATCCATGCCAGCCCGACCTGCGTGATGTCGTTCGGCGATGACGGCGGCGCCGTCGGCTACCTGGTCGGCGAGGAAGGCCGCGGGCTTTCCTACATGTTCACCATGATGAACAATGCGCGGCTCTCGGTCGGCATCCAGGGCCTGGCGATCGCCGAACGCGCCTATCAGCAGGCCGCCGCCTTCGCCAAGACGCGCGTGCAGTCCAAGGACGACGGCAGCGACAAGCCGCAGCCGGTGTCGATCGTCCATCACGCCGACGTTCGCCGCATGCTGATGACCATGCGCGCCCAGATCGAGGCGATGCGGGCGTTGGGCTACTACACGGCGGCGGGCATCGACGGGGCGCTGAAGCATCCCGACCGGGATGCCGCGAAAAAGATCCAGGACCGCGTCGATCTTTTGATCCCGATCGTCAAGGCGTGGTTCACCGACCTCGGCAACGAGATCGCCTCGACCGGCGTGCAGATCCATGGCGGCATGGGCTTCATCGAGGAGACGGGCGCTGCGCAGCATTTGCGCGATGCACGCATCTTGCCGATATATGAAGGCACCAACGGTATCCAGGCCCGCGATCTTGTCGGGCGCAAGATCGCCAAGGACGGCGGCGAGACCATGCTGGCGCTGGTCGCCGAGATGCGCGCCACCGCCGAGCAGATGAAGGCGGCGCCAGGGGATGACCTGGCGGCCATCAGGGGCGCCCTGGAGGCTGCCGCAGGGGCCCTGGAGGACGCCACCAAGTGGGCGGCTCAGTCGGCCAAGGCGGACCTCGTCGCCGCCCTGGCGGGCTCTGTTCCCTTCCTCAGGCTGGCCGGGACGGCCTTGGGCGGCTGGCTGCTCGCCAGGAGCGCCCTGGCGGCCCAGGGCAAGCTGGCTGGCCGCGACGGCGACCCTGCCTTCCTCGAAGCCAAGATCGTGACCGCCCGCTTCTACGCCGAGGTCATCCTGCCGCCGGCCCTGGCCCAGCTCGGCCCCTTGAAGGCGGCCGGCCGTACGGTGTTCGCGCTGTCGGAGGCGCAGCTCTGAGCGCAGGGCTGATCGAGCTGCCGGCGGACGAGGCCGAGGCCTTCGCCCGCCGGTTCGACCTGGCGAGCCTCGAACGTGCCTTCCTCGACGATCCCTTCCCCTACTATCACGCGCTACGCCGGTTCGCGCCGATCAAGCGCCTGCCGGACGGCAGCGTGTTCCTGTCGCGCCATGCCGACGTCGCGATCTGCTATCGAGACCCGGTGATGCGGTCGGACAAGAAGGCCGAGTTCGGCCCGAAGTTCGGCATCGGCACGCCCCTCTACAAGCATCACACCACCAGCCTGGTGTTCAACGACCCGCCCTTGCACACGCGCGTGCGCAGGCTTTTGGCCGCGGCCTTCACGCCGCGCGCGCTGCAGGCGCTGCAGCCGCGCGTAGAAGCCGTGGTCGACGGACTGCTGGCCGAGCACGCCGACAAGGGCCGCATGGACCTGGTCGAGGACTTCGCCTTCCGCCTGCCCGTCGAGGTGATCTGCGACATGCTGGGCGTGCCGGCGGGCGAACGCGCGCCGTTCAGGCGCTACTCTCTCGCCATCCTCGGGGCTCTGGAGCCGGTGGCCGGCCCCGAGCGCCAGGCGGCGGGCAATGCCGCCGTTGCCGAATTCTCGGCCTATCTCGACGCCCTCGTCGCCGAACGGCGCAAGCGGCCAGCCGACGACCGCGACGTTTTAGGCACCCTGATCCACGGCGAGGTCGACGGCGAGCGGCTGACGCACGACGAGCTGGTGCAGAACTGCATCTTCCTGCTGAACGCCGGCCACGAGACCACCACCAACCTGATTGGCAACACGATCGACGCCCTGCTGCGCTTTCCCGATGAGCTGCGTCGACTGAAGGGGAACCCGACACTCCTGAAGAGCTGCGTCGAGGAAGGGCTGCGCTTCGAGAGCTCCAACCAGCTCGGCAACCGCCGCCTCGCGTCCGACCTCGAGATCGGCGGCGAGAAGCTTTTAGCCGGCACGTACATCCATATCGGCATCGGCGCCGCCAACCGCGATCCGGCGCAGTTCGTCGAGCCCGACCGTTTCGACGTGGCCCGCGAGCCCAACCGCCACTTCGCCTTCGGCTCGGGCGTGCACATGTGCCTGGGCGCGGTGCTGGCGCGCATGGAGGGCACGATCGCCATCGGCCGGCTGGTTGGCCGGTTCGACGGCCTGCACCGCGACGGCGCTCCCGAGCGCGGCGGCCGCGCCCGCTTCCGCGGCTTCAACAAGTATCCGATCGCTTGGGCGATTTGATCTTGCCGGAGCGCGGACCTCCAGGTCCGCTCACAGTCTTCGTCTTCCGGACCGCGCGCATCCTGCGCGCCTCATGATCATGAGCGCGCTGGAAGCGCGGTCCGGAAGAGCATGAGCGGACCTGGAGGCCCGCGCTCCGGCAAGAGCTAAAACACCTTCGCCATGTGGACCCGGGTGTGGGGGTCGAGGCCCAAGGGCGTGTCGTTCAATCCGCGGGAAGAGACTTACGCTGCTTCCTGCTGCTCGGCCGGCTCGGCCGACGGACCGGAGTCCTGGCCCTTGGCGGCGGTATCGCGCTCGACGAACTCGATCACGGCCATCGGCGCGGCGTCGCCGAAGCGGAAGCCCGCCTTCAGCACGCGCAGGTAGCCGCCGGCGCGCTTGGAGTAGCGCGGGCCGAGCGTCGTGAAGAGCTTGTCGGCGATGTAGGGATCGCGCAGGTAGCCGATCGCCTGACGACGCGCATGCAGGCCGCCCTTCTTGCCGAGCGTGACCAGCTTCTCGACGATCGGACGCAGGTCCTTCGCCTTGTGCAGCGTGGTCGTGATCTGCTCGTGCTTGATGAGAGCACCGGCCAGGTTCGAGAACATCGCCTTGCGATGCTCCGCCGTGCGGTGGAACTTCCGACCGCGATTTCCGTGACGCATGACTAAATCCCTTCCACCGGCCTAGTACGGCTCTTCCAGCCGCTTGGCCATCTCTTCGATGTTGTCCGGCGGCCAGCCCGGGATTTCCATGCCCAGGTGCAGCCCCATGCCGGCCAGCACTTCCTTGATCTCGTTCAGCGACTTGCGGCCGAAGTTCGGCGTGCGCAGCATCTCCGCCTCGGTCTTCTGCACCAGGTCGCCGATGTAGATGATGTTGTCGTTCTTCAGGCAGTTGGCCGAACGCACCGACAGCTCGAGCTCGTCGACCTTGCGCAGCAGGTTGCGGTTGAACGGGAAGTCGTCCTGCTGCTCTTCCTTGCGGACCTCGCGCGGCTCCTCGAAGTTGATGAAGAGCTGCAGCTGGTCCTGCAGGATGCGCGCGGCCAGCGCCACGGCGTCGTCCGGACGGGTCGTGCCGTTGGTCTCGACCGTCATCGACAGCTTGTCGTAGTCGGTGACCTGGCCGACGCGGCTGTTCTCGATCTTGTAGGAGACGCGCTTGACCGGGCTGAACACCGAATCGACCGGGATCAGGCCGATCGGCGCGTCCTCGGGCCGG
>JACPOB010000056.1 GCA_016185145.1 Rhodospirillales bacterium
CCCCATGATATAGCGCGGCGCCGCGACAAGAAGCGGAAACGGGTTTGCCAGCACGCCGTACGCCGTGGTGAACACGATGATGCGCACCAGACCATAGGTCTGGCGCTCCCAGCCCCGTCGGACGCCGCGCAGCAGCTCCTGAAGATGCCTTCGCTCATCGCTATCGCCGCCGATCAAGGCGATGCTTTCCGAATATTCCCGGGCACGCGCCAGGCCAAACCGGAAATTGGCTTCCACCGTCTGCCGCAGATTGGAGGCGCCGACCAGCGGGAACCCCGCCCACAGCGCCAGGCTGGTGCCGATCGCCGAATAGATGAGGGCGACGAAGACCATGAAGCCAGGGATGGGAATGACCGTTCCGCCGATGTCCACGTGGATGACACCGGAGAGGTTCCACAGCACGGCGACGAATGTCCCGAAGAGCAGGGTGCAGTAGAACGCGGCCTGGCCCAGCTCGACGGCCGACTCGGTCGTCACGCGGATGTCTTCGGCGATTCGCCCGTCCGGATTGTCGCCGTGCCCGTCCGCGACCAGGCCGAGCTGATAGTGTCGTCCTTGCGCCATCCAGACCGACAACGTGTTCTTGGTGATCCAGACACGCCAGGCGAATTCCAGGCGTCGCTTGGTATAAAGCGTTATCGAGAACACCAGGATGCTGGCCAGCAGCAGGAGCACGAATTCCGTGATCAGGCCTACGAACGCCTCGAGGTGGCGGCCTTCAATCGCGTTGTAGAGCCGCGCCGACCAGGAATTCAGGCCGACCTGAACCGCAACCTGCGCAACCGTCATGGCCATGATCAGCGCCAGACGGCCGCGGTTCATCCATTTGTGCTCCGCCGACCAGAAGGGCCGGGCAAAACGGACGAAACGCCACAGAAATCCGGCGTGATCTCGGATCCCCCTCCCGGGACGGGTAGTGTCGGCCGCTGGATCCTGCATCATGCGCTTAGTTCACAGTCTAGCGTAATTTTGCCGAAAGGTACCAGCGCAGCCGACAGAGCCCGGCAAAGGCGGCGCCACTTGTCTGGGTGCTTATTGACGTCGGGCTATGTACCTTTGACGCATGATCCGTCACTTGGCCGCGCTGGCATCGGCATTCGTCGCGCTGTGGTCCTCGACCGACGCGGCCCTTGCCTGCGCGTGCTGCTCGAACAGAGGGGCGCGCTACGTCGCCGTCGAGCCGCTCGATGACGTCCGCAGGGTCCAGATCGAGCGGATGGCCTTCGCCGAGGAAGCGTTTCTTGCCGAAGGCGCGGCCGACAATTTCCCGGATCTCGGCACGAGGTTGCAGCTCGTCGTCACCCAGACCGGCAAGGAGATGGTGTTCGCCTTCCACGATCAGGCGGATCGCAGGACCATACTGACGCTTGCGATCCCGGACACGATTTCAATCTTCGAAGTCGATCCCTTCGGCGACGAAAAGGACGAGGGTTTGGGCCCCGTCCTCTACAAGGAGTGGCAACTCACCGCCGATGCCCAGGCCGCCGGTGCGCTGCGACGCCTGGTCGAGAGCGGGCCCAGGGTGACGCTGATCTTCCACGGGCGCGGCCGCGGCTGCACCGAGGCGACGCATTTCACGGACTGGTCTTTGCAGATCCGCGGGCAGGCCGGCAGCCTCACGCTTTACGGCGCGCTGACGTCGGCGCGCTAGAGGGCGTGCGGTTACCGGTCGGGGAAGTGCTGATGATTCTCGTGCACCTGGTCGGGGAAGTGCTTCTTGAACGCCGCCGCGCACATCGCGCCGGTGCCCCCGCGCTTGGTCAGTTCGTCGATGATCTCCTCCAGCACCGTCACCAGGTCGACGGCGGTCTTGCTGGTCATGGTCTCGCCGACGGCCGCCGCCAGGGTGGCCGCGACCATGACGTCGTTGTCGCTCAGTTTCACGTGATTGCCCCCAAGGTTTGTGCTGCAGAGGCAATGGTGGCAGGCTGATCCGAAGACGTCGAGTCGCCACATGGCCGCAAACATTCCAGCCCAGGATCTGGCCCAGGATCTGTCAGGCCTGCACCAGCGGGCGGTCGCGCTCGAGACGCACGCCGAAGCCAAGGCGCAGGCCTACCAGCGCGCGACCTGGATCAGGTTCGTGGGCGTGTTCTTCCCGATCCCGTTCATCGTGGTCCTCTTGCGCCTCGAGATGGCGGCATGGACCTACTACGTCTGGGGCGCGCTGATCCTGGTGGGTGGCGCGGTGCTGTACGTGATCGATACCGCCGCCTCGACCAGGGTGGATGAGGCAGTCGAGGCGGCGGCTACGGCGCGAAAAGCGTTCGAAGAGGCGGCGCGGGGTGGGGTCACGCCGCCATAGGCTTTTCGTTGGCCGCGTTCATCATCGTCGTGGAGAGGACGATATAAGCGGTTGCCCAGGCATCCTTGACCTCGGGCGTGAAGGCCTCGCCCAGGCCCTTTTCCAGGGTCCACAGCAGGGCCGAGCCGACCGAGGCATAGTGCTGGGCCTTGACGCCGTAGCCGGCGTGGCGGCGGCCGAGCGCCTGCACGGCGGGCACCAGGGTCTCGAGGTGGCTGAGGCCGGCAACAGCGGTGCCCAGCATCGCCATCAGCTTCTTCTTCTGCTCGCGCAGGTCGTCGGGGAACATCGCGCGGACCTGCGGGGCGATCTCGAACAGCCGGCCGTAGAACAGATCGGCGGCGGTCGCCGCGATCGGGGCGACCTGGGCGAAGCTCGTTTGAACGAGCTTGATCTGGTTGGGGGTCATGGCAGGTCCTTCGGCAGGCGGGTTTCTTGTCTGCCGAGGATTTACGCGGGGTCTGTCTCGTGCCGATGTCGCGGAGGGAGTGAATCGTATCGAGTGTGTCGCGCGCTCAGGCCTTTGCTACCGGACGGGCAGGCAGCGGCGCCCACATCTCGGGGTGCAGCTCGCTGTACTCGATCCACGGCCCGGTCTCGGCGAAGCCCTGGTCGAGCTGGCCGACGTCGCTCACCCAGTAGCCGAAGCTGCGGCGGTTGGCGTCGAAGCGCCAGACCCCGACCACGATCTCCTGCGCGACATGGCCCTTGAGGCCGGGGCAGTAGAGCAGCACCGGCACGTCGTCCTTGGGCGCGGTGCTCATCGGCTGCCAGACGCCCAACGCGGCGCGCAGGCGCTCGATCTCGTTCGCAGCCCGCCGATGGACATCCTCATCGGCCTGGGACTGGGTGCGAAGCTCCTCGACAATGTCGGCTTTGGTGTCACTCATCGTCACCCGTCCTGGTCCTCGTCCTGGTCCTGCGCCGCGGCTCGAGCAGCGTGTCGCGGGCCTCGTAGACTCGCCTGGTGAGATAGGCCGAGCCGCCGCGGTCGGGATGGACCAGCCGCAGCAGGCGCTTGTGCGCGGCCCGAATCTCACCCTCCTCGGCGCCAGGCTCCAGGCCCAGCACCTCGAGCGCTTCGCCACGCGACATGCGCTCGGCCTCGGGCTCTTCCTCGTCGCTGAGGCGCTCGTCGCGCAGCGCCATCAGCGAGGCCTTGCTGACATAGGCTTCGAGGATGGCGGCCGCCCGGCGCACCGTCTCGGGGTCGTCCGGCGGATCCTGCCAGATCTCCATGTCGAAGGGCCGCGGTTTCGGCCGGAAGTAGTCGAAGGCCGCGCGCAGGGGCGCGAACAGGGTCCGCCACTTCAGCAGGGTGGGGATGACCAGCATGCCGGCGCCGATCAGCATCGCCGCCGCCCATTGCTGGTTGGAAATCATGATGACCAGCAGGGGAATGCAGGCGAGCAGCAGCAGCGACAGCATCCAGCGCGTCGTGCGGATCATGGTGCGCGGGTCGGAGTGCATGAACCAGTCGAGGAACTTCGCCACGGTCGCGAGCACGGAAAGGCCGAGCACGACGGCACTGATCACGACCATGTAGTCCATTCACGCGCTCCCGATGGGCCGGACAGAGTTTGCGCCAAGACCAGCGCGACGACCAGCCCTAGCCCTAGCCCTAGATCTAGACAATCGTGCTCTGTGATCGCGCAAGCATCAAAACGTTTATTTTTTTGCGGAGGTCTGTTTAGTATCGCGCCAACGTCACCAAAGAGTAGGGGGCCAGCAAATGGCGAAGCGCGGCAAGCGAACGACCACCAAGACGCCTCAACGGGGGGGACCCGGCGCCAAGATCGTTTCGGAAGGAGGGAAGCTTCCTGCGCGGGCAACCGCCGCCGACTATGCGCGACGCCGCGCCGAGGTCGACGCCAAGGATCACGAGGAATTCCAGGGCTATCTGGCCGAGAAGAAGGAAGCCGACGCGCGCAAGAAGGCGGTCGCCGCGCCGACCAAGAGCCGCGGCGTCAGCCGGCGCACCATGTTCAACGTCGCGGTCGGCACGGCGGTCGCCGCTGAAGCCGCCGTGCTGGGCTACAATGCGCTCGGTCCCACCGGCGGCTCGGTCTCCGACCACGGCGTGCGCCATGGCGGCGCCAATTACACCGAGGCGCAGCGCCACAACATCGTGCGCGAGGTCGTCGACAGCCGCGCCGACATACGCGGCCAGAGTCTGGGCAACTGGGTCGCCCTGCTGCCGACCAAGATGGGCGGCGGCACCTATGCCATCGACCTCAACTCCAACCGCGTGCTGGGCTCGATCTGGTACTGGAACTACGGCGACTACAATCCGATCAGCCACCATCTCTGCGCCTTCGGTGAACCCCAAGGACGCGCAGTCCTACTTCGTGACCGACGGCCAGAAGGACATCGCCGCTTGCTTCGATCGTACGACCTCGAAGGTGAAGGCGGCGCTGCGCTTCGACTGGAAGCCCAACGTGCCCGACCTGCGCGACGCCTGGATCAAGGGCGGCACGCTCACCATCAAAAAGATCTATCCCGACCCGAAGACCGGCAAGTACGACTACATGGGCACCAAAGGCAACAAGATCGACTGGGAAATGGTGCCGATGGGCGAGCTCTTCGTCGAGGAGGGCTCGCTGCCTGGCGACGATCCGCTGTCGCTCACGGGCGCCGACGGCACGATCTGGCATCCCGAAGGCCGCTGGGCGGCAACGGTCGTGCGGCTGTGCGGCGGCATCGCCATCCTCGACCCGGAGAACAACTTCGATCCGGTGGCCTTCCTGCAGTTCAACAAGGATTCCAAGGACCAGTATCCGGTGCAGAAGGTCGACAAAGACACCTGGAAGGTGGTGTTCGACAAGATCCATTCGCCGGGCCACGAGATCGGCTTCTCGCCCGACGGCAAGTTCCTGGTGATGATGAACAACCTCCGGGAAAACAACTGCTCGGTGTTCAGCACCGTCGACCCCGACCCGCGCAACTGGCGCAAGGTCGCCCATGTCGAGGATCCGCTGTGGCGCGGCAAGTATCCCAATCCGTTCCATATGGTGTTCTCGCTCGACAGCTCCAAGCTCTACCTGACGATCCTCCATCCCTCGCCCGCCTTCAGCGGCATCATGGTGGTCGACACCAAGACCTGGACGATCGCCAAGGAGATCCAGGGTATCGGGCCCGACTTGCAGACGCCGGCGCTGACCTACGACGGCAAGTACCTGATCACGCCGTTCAGCGGCTTCCAGCGTCAGCAGAGCGGCATCTCGGTCATCGACACCTCGACCGACACGTTGATCGGCATCCTGCCGAGTAACGGCGGCCATCATGACTGCGTCATCATCCCGACCAAGCTGGAGCACATGAAGCACACGCGGTCCTGCACGCTTTGATGCGCTGGCTGCTCCTCAGCCTCGCCCTCCAGAACCTCGGGCGCCGCAAGGCGCGCAGCCTGCTGCTGATCGCGGCGGTCGCCTTGGGCAGCGGCGTCGTCTTCACCGGCGCCGTGCTGATGCAGAGCATCGACCGCAGCATGGCGGTGGGCTTCACTCGCCTCGGCGCCGACATGATGGTGGTGCCCGAGGGGGCGCTCACCAACATCACCGCCTCGCTGCTGGTGGTCGAGCCGACCGAGCTGGTGCTCGATGCCGACGCACTCGCCAAGGCGCGGCTCACGAGCCTCGGCCGCGTCGCCGCCCAGAAGATCGTGCGGGTCGAGCATTCGGGCATCGGCAGCCACCATGAGTCGGCCGACCTCATCGGCTTCGAGCCGGCGCAGGACTTCACCGTCCAGCCCTGGCTCAGCGAGAAGCTCAATCGCCCAATGCAGCAGGGCGACGTCATCCTGGGCGCGGCGCGCGACGGCGTGCTGGGCAGCCAGCTCCTGATTTTCGGCAAGCCGCACATCGTCTACGGTCGGCTCGGCCGCACCGGCGTGGGGACCCACGAGCGCGGCGTGTTCATGTCCTTCGCCACGCTCGAGGCGCTGGGCGAAGCGATTGGAGGAATGGGCGGTGGCCACGGGACGAAGCCCGCCGTGCTCGCGCCCGGCAAGGTCACCGGCTTCCTGGCCGAGTTCGCGCCCGGCGCCACGCCGCTGCAGGCGCGCTTCGCCCTCCTGTCGAACGTGAAGGGCGTGAAGGTCGTGGCGGGCGACGCCACCTTGTCGGGCATCCGCCAGGGGCTGGCGGCCCTGCTCGACGGCATCGTCGCCCTGATGGTGCTGATGTTTGCCAGCACCGCGCTGATGGTGAGCGTGCTGTTCTCGGCCATCGTCACCGAACGGCGGGCCGAGCTCGGGCTCCTGAAGGCGATCGGCGCACGGCGCGGCCAGGTGCTGGGCGTCATGGTCACCGAGGCGGTTCTGGCGACCGGCATCGGCGGCATTTTAGGCGTCGTGCTGGGCGTTCTGGCGATGCGCCTGTTCGAGCGCTCGCTGGTCTACTACCTCGAGAATGTCGGCGTGCCGTTCCTGTGGGTCGACCTGCCGCGCACCATCGCCTTCGCCGTGGGCGCGATCGTGCTCGCCACGGCGATCGGCGTGGCGGGCGTGCTTTATCCAGCGTGGGCCGCGAGCCGGCGCGACGCCTACGACCTCGTGCGCAGCGGGACCTGACCATGCTGTCGTGCCGGGCCTTGCGCAAAAGCTACGTCACCGAGCGCGGCGAGGTTTTAGCCGTCGACGGCATCGACCTCGACGTCGAGGGCGGCCGCTACGCCGCCATCATCGGCCGCTCGGGCTCGGGCAAGTCCTCGCTGATGGCCATGGTCGGCGGCCTCAGCCGGCCGTCGGACGGCAGCGTCACGATCGACGGCACCGACATCTGGGGCCTGTCGGACGACAAGCTCGCGGCATTCCGCAACCGTCGCATCGGCTTCGTCTTCCAGTTCGCGAGCCTGCTGCCGACGCTGCGGCTGGTCGACAACGTCGCCCTGCCGGCCTTGCTCGGCAAGCGGACCGATGCCGATGTCTACGGCAAGGCGGCGACGCTGTTGTCCCGCATGGGCCTCGGCGATCATCTCGACGCCTATCCCTCGGAATGCTCAGCCGGCGAGCAGCGCCGCGCGGCGATCGCACGGGCGCTGATCAACGATCCCGTCCTGCTGCTGGCCGACGAGCCGACCTCCGATCTCGACGAGCAGACCGAGATCGAGATCATGGACGAGCTTCTGGCCGTCAACCGCGAGCTCGGCACGACCTTGGTGCTGGTCACGCACAATCTGGCGCTGGCCGAGCAGGCCGAGCAGATCGTCCATATCGCCGGCGGAACGATCGCGTCATGAACGCCAAGCGCCCCGATCTCGCCAAGTTCAGCGCGTCTGAGAAGGACGCGCTGATCCGCGACCTGTGGCGGCAGCTGGCGGCCGGGCAGTCCGAGGCGCGCGTGCTGCGTCGCCGGCTCGGCATGGCAGAAGAGGCGAGCGGGAAGGGCGAGAGCGCGCTGCTCAAGAAGCTGCGCGAGGCCGCTCCGCGGCGGCCGGTCGAGCCGCCGGCAGGGTTTGCCGTGAAGCTCGGGCGCGGGCTCAGGCTCTGGCAGTCGCCGGTGGTGATGGGCACAGTGGCGATCCTGTGCGTCGCCTTCGCGATCGACGGCGGCATCGGCATCTTGCAGCAGCGAGCCCTGCAGCAGCAGCGCCAGGCGCGGCTGCTGCTCGAGCACGAGGCGCGCACCTCGCTCTACGTCGAGCTGAAGCGCATCGTGATGGAGGACGACGGCAAGTCCTACCGGATGACCATGGCGATGCAGAACATCGACCCCGAGCGGCCGCTCTACATCATGCTGAACGCCGTCGGCATCTACGTGCAGACCGGCATGACCTGGCAGCAGGTGCCGTCACGGCCGGTCGGCGAGGCGGGCACCGGCGTGATCAAGCTTACCGATGCCTATATCTACGACGTGCTGTTCACGCCCGAGGTGACGGGCTGGGCCGAGCTCATCCCGGGCTATATGCATGTCCGCATCCAGGCCGACATGCTGATCAGCCGCAGCGCCCAGCCCGGCAACGACATCGTCGATCGCCGCACGCCGTTCTACGTCTACCTGAAGCCGCACGGCGCCAACGACGCCGACCTCAAGGCGCGCGGCAAGATGTCGGGCACGCCGCCGGTGTTCATTCCCATGCCGCCTCACTAGAAGGCATGATCGGGGATCGTCGACAACGGGGCTGATATGGGAATCCAACGCTTGTCCGGGGCCGACTTCGCCTTCGCCCTGCGCGTGACGGTGGCGTCGGTGGTGGCATTGTTCGTGGCCCAGCTTCTCAGCCTGCCCATGCCGCTATGGTCGGTCCTGACGGCTGCGATCGTGAGCCAGCTCAGCATCGGCGGCACGCTCAAGACTGGCGCGAACTACATGCTGGGTACGCTCGGCGGCTCGATCTACGGCGGCGCGATCGCCGTGCTGGTGCCGCACGCCAGCGAGACGGCGCTGCTCGCCGTACTGGTGATCGCGGTGGCGCCGCTCGCCCTCTACTCGGCCACCCACGCCAACATGAACGTCGTGCCGATCTCGGCCATCATCGTGCTGCTGATGCCGGCCTTCAGCCGGGTCGATCCGCTGCACTCGGCGATCGACCGCATTCTGGAAGTGGCGGTGGGCGCGGCGATCGGCCTCCTGGTTGCGCTGGTCGTGGCGCCGTCGACGGCCCATCGCCAGATGCGCGCCGCCGCGGCCCGCCTGCTCGACCAGATGGCGGAGACGATGGGCACTCTGGCGCAAGGCATCCTGAACGGCATGACGATCGACGACGTCACTCGCCTGCAGGACCGCATCGGCACGGCGATGGTCGCGCTTGACGCCGTGGGCGGCGAAGCCGAGCGCGAGCGTTTGGTTCGGCTGGCTTCGGGCGAGCAGACCGGGCCGTTGCGTCGCACGCTGCTGCGGCTGCGGCACGACCTGGTATTCCTCGGACGCGCCATCGGCGCGCCGTTCGGCGAGCAGATGCACGAGCGGCTGCGGCCGCTGCTGGAGGATGTCGTCGCGGGGACATCGGCCTGGTTGCGTGCCGCCGCCGTTGCCCTTCGCACCGGCGCCGAGCCGCCGCCTGTCGAGCGACTGCAGCGTACGCTGGCCACGTGGACCGCCGGCATCGAGGCACTGCGCCGCGATGGCAGCATCCGGCAGCTGTCCGCCGATGTGGCCGAGCGTTTCTTCGCCGCGAGCTTCGCGCTGGAGCAAATGCACCGCGACCTGCAGGACCTCGAGCGGATCGTGACCGAATGGCGGGAGCCGCGCGGCAAGGCAGAGGGTTAAGCAGCCACCGCCGACTCGCTCGCCGGATCGCCGGCGATGCGGCTGTGCCACATGATGCGGCGCTGGGTCATGTCCCACGGCGTCGCCTGGTGCATCAGGCAGCGGTTGTCCCACACGACGGCGTCGCCCGGCGTCCAGTCGTGGTGGTAGATGCGCGGCGGCTGGCAGGCGAAGTCGATCAGCTCCTTCAGGAGGCGGTCCGATTCCTCCCGGGCGAGGCCCGGGACGTTGTGGGCGTGGCGGCCGGCGAGCAGCGATTTGCGGCCGGTCTCGGGATGGGTCTTGACCAGCGGCCTGAGCGGCACCGGCCCGTCATGAAGGCCGTAGCCCGAATACTCGCCATCGGATTTCCTGGTCTGATGGCCCACCCGGCCCTGGCTATAGTGCAGCGAATGGTAGGCATTGAGACCGTCGATCCTGGCCTTTGTTGCCGGGGCGAGGGCGTCGTAGGCGGCGCGCATGTCGGCGAAGCCGGTGCGGCCGCCGATGCTCGGCACCACCTCGGCACTGAACACCGCGCCCTTGGCCTGGACCGGCATGTAGGTGCTGTCGTGATGCCAGCCCATGTTGCCCTTCAGGATCTTCATGACGTCGTCATTGTCCTTCTCCGCCCGGATGGTGCCGTCGGAGCGGACGTTGCTGATCGCCATCATCTCGAACTCGAGCGGCCCGAAGCGCCTGGCAAAGGCGATCTGCTGGTCGCGCTTCAGATACTGGTCGGGGAAGATCAGCAGCGCGTAGTCCAGCCAGGTGTCGTAGAGCTCACGGAAAGTGGGCTCATCGACATGGGCGACCTTGATGCCCCTGACGACGGCGCCGAACGTGGCGTCGAGCGGTTCGATGTCGAAAGCGCGTGCCATGCGAGGTTCCTCCTCGGCCACCGATCATAAAGGAAACGGCCGGGACTTGCCCGGCCGTTCCGCCAATGGAGGGTTGGCTTTTTCGCCTATTGGACCACGAGCCTTACTGGACCACGATCTCGACACGGCGGTTCTGCGGCTCGCGCACGCCGTCGCCGGTCTGCACCAGCAGGCCCTGCTCGCCGCGGCCGACCACCGAGATCGCCTGCGCCGGCACGCCTTCGCGCACCAGGGCGTCCTTTACCGCGTTGGCGCGCCGCAGCGACAGCGCCATGTTGTAGCTCTCCGGGCCCGACGTGTCGGTATGGCCGGTGGCGGTGATGCGGGCGTTGCCCTTCTGCTTGAAGGCATCGGCCGCCTGCTTGATCGTCGCCAACGCCTGCTGGCTCAGATTCGAGCGGTCCCAATCGAAGAACACCATGAACGACGGCGGCGCCACTGCCGCCGGCGGCGGTGGCGGAGGGGGCGCCATCTCGGGCTGGCCAAACTTATAGGTCAGGCTCAGCATGGTCATGATGTTGTTGTTGGTGAAGGCACCGGGATTGGTGGTGCCGTAGTAGCGGCCGTCCAGGTTGATGCGGAACGCGTCGGTGATGTTGTAGCCGACGCCGATGATGCCTTGATAGGCGAACTGGGTGCTGCACAGGTTGCAGCCCTGGATGGTCGAATCGACGAAGGCGATACCGGCGCCGGCGCCGATGAACGGCACGATCGGCCCGCCGATGTTGAAGTCATAGAACAGGTTGGCCATCACCGAGACCTGGTCGACGCGGCCGCGCACATTGGCCACGCCGCCCGGGAAGAGGACGTTACCGGTGCCGGTATTGGAGTGATAGAGGCCCTCCACCTCGATGCGGGGACCGACGAAGTCGTAGCCGATCTTGCCGCCGGCGGCCCAGCCGGTGTCCATCTGGTAGCTGTTGTTGTTGAGCAGCCAGTTCAGGCCGCCTTCGGCGCCGATATAGAAGCCCGGATAGAGCGTGCCGGTCTGGGCGTTGGCCGCGGCCGGCAGCACCAGGGCTGCGGCGGCAGCCAGCAATGACTTCTTGAACATGCAGGGGGTTCCCTCGTTTGGGTGCGATCAACCGACCCAACGAGGTCCCTTCCGCCTTAGTTGCCCCGCCGCCGCCATATCCGTGGAGGCGTTGCAACCTTGCAACACAATTGTGACCTGCAGGATTACTGCATGAACCAACCGTGGCTGACGACCATCGACTGTCCGCTCAGTGCGGTACTGGACGCTCCGGCAAAATAGAGAACGGCGTCAGCCACTTCGTCGGTGGTGGTGAACTGGCCGTCGATCGTGTCCTTCAGCATGACGTGCTTGATGACGTCGGCCTCGCTGATGTTGAGCTCCTTGGCCTGCTCGGGGATCTGCTTGTCGACCAGGGGCGTGCGCACGAAACCCGGGCAGACCACGTTGGCCGCGACGTTGTACTCCGCGCCCTCCTTGGCCAGCACCTTGGCGAGCCCGATCAGGCCATGCTTGGCGGTGACATAGGGCGCCTTGAGCTTGGAGGCCTCCTTCGAATGGACCGAGCCCATGTAGACGACGCGGCCGTACTTCGCGGCATACATGTGCTTGAGGCAGGCTTTGGTGGTGAGGAAGGCGCCGTCGAGATGGATGGACAGAAGCTTCTTCCAGTCGGCGAAGGGGAAGTCGACCAGGGGCTTGACGATCTGGATGCCGGCGTTGCTCACCAGGATGTCGATCCTGCCGTACTTCGCCACGGTGTCGGCCACGCCCTTCTCGACCTGGGCCTCGTCGGTGACGTTCATGGCGACGGCGAAGGCGTCGCTTCCCTTGGCCTGGATCTCCTTGGCCGTGGCGCCGGCGGCGTCGAGATTGAGGTCGGCGATCACCGGGATGGCGCCTTCGGCGGCGAGCCGGAACGCGATCTGCTTGCCGATGCCGCTCGCCGCGCCGGTGACGATGGCAACTCTTCCTTTGAAGTCGGACATGGAACGATCCTTTCTTTCTGCAATTTTTCCTCCCCAGCGAAGCTGGGGAGGTGGCGCCGTCTTACGGCGACGGAGGGGTCATGAGCGTCAGTCGTGTCGCTCATGACCCCTCCGGCCGCTACGCGGCCACCTCCCCAACTGCGTTGGGGAGGATGGTTTACTTCGCGAGGTAGTCGAACACGACTTCACCAAGACCCAATGTCAGGTCGGTGACGAAGTGGCTGGCCGACACGACCTGGCGCACCGGCAGGCGATTGACGTCGCACAGCGCGTGATCGAAGAGCTGCAGCGCCGCAGGCCCGGCCCACGCACCCTTCAGCGTAACGTCCTCCGTGTAGTAGCGCACCAGCTCGCAGACGCGCGGCGTGCAATCGACGTGCGGGATGATCTTGATCATGAAGGCGGGTTTGGCGAGGCTCTTGAGCAGCGGCGCGTGGTCGATCTCGCGATGCTTGTAGCCCATGGTGGCGCTGACGCAGAGCACGCTGCCGTAGTGCAGGGTGCAGACCAGCGTCTCGTTCTCGTGGCTGATCTTGGGCGAGGCGAGCTTCTTGGGGAAACCCCAGATCTCGCGGCCGCCGGCGATCGGCGAATTGTCGTCGAGATACATGGCGTGCACGTAGCCGCCTTCCTGGACCTCGCCCTTGGCGTCCTTGAAACGCACCGGGATCACCTGGCCGGTCTCGGTGTAGTCGCCGAAGCCCGTCGAATCCGGCATGCGGATGAACTCGTAGTTCACCGTGTCGCCCACCACTTCGAGCGGCTCGGGCACGACGGCGCGCAGGATCTCGGGATCGGTTCGATAGCTGATGACGACGAACTCGCGATTGTAGAAACGATACGGCCCCCGCGGATAGGCAGGGTTGTTGAGCGGCATCGCGAAGGCGTTCTTGCGGACGTCGGCCAGTTTCATGTTCGTCTGCTCCTGCTTCCTACTTTCGGCCCTGTGTCTTGAGGTCGAAGGTGAACACGCCGTCGGCACTCTGCGGCCTCTGCAAGACTTCTGGATGACGGAGCGTGCGCGCCATGTCGTCGTAGCCGCTCGCCCAGTGCTCCTCCATGGTGCGGCGGGAGAACTCGTAATCCTTCGACGAGCCCTCATAGCGCTGGGCGTGATAGATCAGGTGGACGATGTTGTAGACCTTGCTGTCGGCCTCCTGGGCGAGCATTTCGGCCTCCGGCGTCTGGCGCAGCTCCGGATGCATGCCGTTCAGGAGCTTGGCGGCGGCGCGGCGCATCGACTGCATGCGGCGGAACTCGTCGGTGCCTTTGCGGGTGCGGCTCGAATAGCGGATGTCCTTCTGGCGGACATCGACCTCGATCATGTCGCGCGGCAGCTCGCCGCGCGCGCTCCACAGGTCGACCTGGAAGGCGAGCGTATCCTGGCGCGGCCGGCTGTCGAGCACCCATTGCAGCGGCGTGTTGGAAACGATGCCGCCGTCCCAGTAGTAGTCGCCCTCGATCTCGATGGCGGGAAAGCCCGGCGGCAGGGCGCCGCTCGCCATGATGTGCTCGGCGATGATCCTGTGGGTCTGGTTCTCGAAGTAGATGAAGTTGCCGGTCTTGATGTTGACCGCGCCGACGCTGAAGCGGGTCTCGCGGGCATTGATGCGGTCGAAATCGACCAGGCTTTCCAGCAGGCTCTTGAGCGGCTTGGTGTCGTAGAAGCCCAGCCTGTCGGGTGCCGCCGCCGGCGTGAAGATCGGCGGCGGGACGCGAGGCTGGAAGAAGCCCGGCGCGCCCAGCATCAGGATGCCGAACGCGCGCCACTGGTTGACCATCGTGTGCTGGAAGTCGTTGCTGAGCTTCAGCGAGGCGAGATCCGGGATGCCGAGCGGCGGACTGCTGACGGTCTCCCAGAACCGGCGCAGCTTGTCGACGCGCTCGGCGGCCGGATTGCCGGCGATGATCGCCGAGTTGATGGCGCCGATCGAGATGCCGGCCACGCAGTCGGGATGCAGGCCGGCCTCGGCCATCGCCTGATAGACGCCGGCCTGGTAGGAGCCCAGGGCGCCGCCGCCCTGCAACAAAAGCGCAATCCGCTCGAAATCGGGTCGAGCCGGCGCCGACTTGGCCGTCATGACAGGTGGTCCCCCTCGCTCCTTGCCATCCTGTAGCACGATGCGGGCCGAGCCGGGTGGGCCATCTCGCCGCTCGCGCGGCCTGTCTCCCGGTCAGACGCCTTGCACGGCCTCGATGAAAGCCTCGAGCGACCAGCCGCCGATCACCTCGACGCGGGGCAGGCGCAGCGGGTCGTGGCCGAGGGCGGCATGGCCGGGCTCCGTGGTGAAGCCGCCGGCGTAACCGCACTGGCGGGCGATGCGCACGAAGCGCTCGTCGCCTTCGCCGAAAGGCGCCGCGATCGACCGGCAAGCTGCGCCGAGCGCCCGTTCCAGCGCGGCGCGCGAACGGGCCGCCTCGAGCACGATCTCGCGGCTCGAGAGCTCGGCCATGTGGCTGTGGCTCGCCATGTGACTGCCGAAGCGCACGCCGGCCGCCGCCAGTTCCTGGATTTCCGGCCAGCCCATCAGCGGCGCCGGTGGGCCGTAGGCCGTATCCCAGTCGGCAAGGCCGCCGACCTTGTCAGTGACGACGAAGATCTCCGCCGTGAAGTCATGGGCGCGCAGGATCGGCCAGGCCGTGTCGTGGAAGTCGCGGTAGGCGTCGTCGAAGCTGATCAGCACCGGCCGGCCCTCGAAGGGTCGTCCACTCGTCAGGTGACGCAACACATCGTCGGACGTTACCGCATGATAGCCGTGGCGCCGCAGCCAACGTATCTGTTCGGCAAAGGCGGCGGGCCTTTGACGGTAGCGCGCCAGCGCGTGGGGGCCATCGTCGGCGATGCGGTGATAGAGCAGGATGGGCAGCCGCTCGGTGCGTTCGGCCGCCTGCACCTCGGCCCGCAACGCCACGGCGCCGCCCCACACGACGCGGCGGGCGAACTCGGGCTCGGGTGGCGGGCCAAGCTCGACGGTCTCGCTACACGGCGCCGGCGCCGCCTCGCCGGCCTGCAGCCGTCGGAAGAGGTCGATGCGGTAAAGCCCGGCCTGCAGCGAGCGCTCCAGCGCAAGGCCGGGCGTGCCGCCGAGCGTTTCGGCGATCAGCTCGGCGCCGAACGCGCTCTCCCAGTCGTAGCCGGTGCGGCCGGGATCGTCCTTCAGCACGTGAGCGTGGGCGCTGAGCAGATGGCCGCCCGGCGCCAGAGCGGCCGCGAGTCGCTCTGCCACGCGTACAAGTTCGGCACGGCCGCCAAGGTCGTAGAGGACCTCGGAACAGACGATGAGGTCCAGACCCTGCGGCAGCGGATCGTCGAACAGGTCCAGGCGGCGATAGTCGATGTTGTCCGCAGCGCGGCAGCGATGCTTGGCGCGCGCCAGGGCAGTCTCGGAAATGTCGGTTGCGATGAGATGGCCGACACGCGGTGCGAGCATCTCGGTGAACCAGCCTTCCGAGCAGGCGAGCTCCATCGCCCTGCCGATCGGACGGCCGGGCAGCAACGACAGCGTGCGGCGGTATTTGAGCTGCTCGTAAGGCGAGCCGTAGGCCCACGGATCCTCGGTGCGGTAGACCTGTTCCCAGTAGGCGCGGCGGTCCTTGCCGGACGGCTCGTCCGGCGGCGCGACCGCCATCGCCGCCGGAGTCGAGCGCTCCGCCATGGCCCGGCCCTCGGCGATCAGCGCGGCCGTCTGCCGGACGCCGGCGCCGGCGCTTCCCGTCGCGTCGAGCGCGGCTTCGGTGAGGGCCGCCTTGGCCAGCGCGCGCAGGCTGTGCACCGGCACCGCGCGACGGCGCAGCTTGGCCAGCGCCACCGACATGCCCAGGCGCAGCGCGCCCGCAGCCGCTCGCAGCCAGAAGACCGGCCGGGTCATGAGGCCGCTCGACCTGACGACCTGGGCGAGCCCCGACGCATCCAGCGCGAGTTCCATGACGTCGCGCCGCGAGAAGCCGCCAAGGGCGGGTGCCGCGATGCGTCCCGCCAGACGTGGCCCATTGCGGAACTCGACCTGCACGCGGTCGATGCCGGCATCGATGGCGATCGGCGCGAGCCGGGCGACGTCCCGGCGCACGAGCAACGTTCGGTCGACGATCAGCTTCTCGGTGAGCTTGTGCGGACTGAAGATCTCGGGCTCGAGGGCGAAGCGGAGCTGGCGCGCCAGCCCGGGCCGTTCGGCGGCCCGTTCGACCTCCATCAGCAGGGCATCCACTCGGGTGGCGAAGTCCGGATCGCCGTGGGGCAACTCGTCGGCCAGGCGGCGTGCTCCGGTCGCCAATCCTTCCAGGATCACCATCCGGCAGATCTCCGTGAGATCAGGCCGAGGATCCACGAGGGGCAACAACAGGCCAGTCCCGTCGCCACCCTGGCCGACGTGGTCGGTGACGCACCACAGGGCATTGAGACCGAGCGCAGTTTCCTTGCTGCCGAGCATCGGATCCGCGCCGGCGGCATGGCGCTCGGCTGGTCCGACAACACGCGGATCGGGGGCGAAGGCTCTTTCGATGACGAGCGTCCCGTCCGCGAGGAGCGCTGTCGTATCAGCCGAAAGCGAGCCCTCGCGCATGTGATAGAAGGCGATGGCTTCGGGTACCGGCAGGAAAGGCACTCCGGTGCGCGCGATTCGCTGATGGAAGTCGAGGTCCTCGTAGGTCCGCAGGCCGACATCGAAGCCGCCCTGCTCGACGACCAGGACGCGATCGAAGATTGCGCCGTGTATCACCAGGGGCGCGTACCGGGCGAAGGTCTCGAACGGCGCCCGGGCAACCTCGGCGGGGAACCTGATCGTCCCCAACCGGCCTGTCGTGCTGACGATGCGCGAGCTGCAATACACGATCTTCGCGCCGGGTATCGCTTCGAGCTTGCCGAGCATCTTGGCAGCAAAAGTGCTCTCGACCGTATCGTCGGAATCAAGGAAGAGCATCCAGCGGCCAGTCGCTGCGGCGATGCCGCGATTGCGCGCCGCCGACACACCCTGGGGTGCGCCGTCATGGACCAGCAGCGAGAAGCGCGGATCGCGGGCGACGTAGGTCTGGGCGATCCGCCGCGTGCCGTCGGTCGACCCGTCGTCGACGATGATGGCATGCCAGTCCACGCGAGTCTGGGCCACCAGGCTGTCGAGCGTTCGCGCTAGGGTCTCCGCTGCGTTGCAGGCTGGAATGACGACGGAAAGCGTCATCGTTCCAGTCGCCTCGGCCCTGCCGTCACGCCGGCCCTCATGATGTCGTGGTGGCTCAAGTTCGAGAAGCAGATCAACCAATCCACGTAGCACCGGCCGCTCTCGCCTGTCGACCCAAACTACTGTGCCGGCAGGCCGTCACCAGATCGCTTCGGTGTAGAGCGGCATCGACGCGCGCCGGCCGAAGCGCCGCTGCAGCCGGCCGCGGGCGATGTCCAAGGCAAGGCCGCAGAAGTGCCAGGCCGACGCGACGGGATGACGGTGCAACGCCTCGGTCACCAGGATGCGGGCATCTTGCCGACGCCCTGTCGCCGCTGCGCGATAGGCGAACCAGTATAGCGAGGCCTGCAGATGGTGGTCGATGTCGCGGGCGTGCTCGGGGTATTTGCGGCGGTACTCGTCGAGCACGAGCTCGGTCGACCGGAACATCCGCAGCGAATCGCTCGACATGTTGCCCGGCGTCGCGCGGTAGCCCACGAGGTAGCGCGGCACGACGGCGAAGTCGGCATGCTCGGCCGCGCGAAAGCACATCAGCAGGTCTTCCGCACCCTGAGCTCCGCGCGCCCGCAACGTCGGATCGTAGCCACCCGCCTTCTCGAAAGCGGCACGGCGTATCAGGAGGGAGGAGCCGTTGCCGATCCAGTTGGCCGCGCACAGGCTCTTCATCGCGTCGCCTTCGATCAGGGGCTGCGGCCCGAATGAGATCACGCGATCGTGCTGGTCGATGCTGGCGAACCAGCAATAGGCGAGGCCCGCTGTCGGGCCACCCTGCCGCAGCGCCTCGAGCTGGAATGCGATCTTGGTCGGCGCCCACAGGTCGTCGGCGTCGACGAAGGCCAGGAACGATGCGCCGGTCGCCGCCGCGCCCGTGTTGCGCGCCGCGGCCACGCCGGCATTCTTCTGCCGGATCAGCCGCACGCGGCGGTCCCGGCGGATCCTGTCGTCGACGACGGCGACCGATCCGTCGGTCGATTCGTCGTCGACGACGACGATGTCAAGATCGGCATGGGTTTGCCGGCCGATGCTGTCGAGCGTGGCGGCGATCGTGCGTTCGGCATTGCGCATCGGCACGACGACACCGACCGTGTCTTCGTCTTGCTTCACAACGGGCGCAACGTAGCCAACGGCGCCGGCTAAGGAAAGCGTCTCACTCCGCGGCGACGGCGTAGCGCAGATCGGGCAGCGGTTGCGAGCGGTCGATCGCGGCGCCGGCATCGAACTTCTTCAGCTCCGGCATGACGCTTTGCGCGAACAGGCGCATGTTGCGCGCCGCCTCCTCGTGCGGCATGCCGGCGTAGGAGAACACGCCGACGAAGCCCGAATTGTTGGTCTGCTGGTGGATGGTCATGATCTTTTCGTGGACCTGCTCGGGCGTGCCGTAGACCTGCAGGTCGGCGAAGAACTCGATCGCCTTCTGGTCGCCGTAGACGGCGAGCTTCTCGTTCATCTTGGCGTAGTACTCGTAGCCGCGCTGGTTCTTCATGTGGGCGCCGGCGAACTGATAGTGGTCGAGCACCGTGCGGTAGTAGCCGCCGATGTACTTCATCGCCATCTCGCGCGCCCGTTCGGCGCTGGGATCGATGAAGATCCAGCCGGCCGAAATCGGCTGGGGCGCCGCCGTGCCGTTGATCTCGCGATAGAGCGCGTTGTACTCGGTGAGCTCCTTCTCGACCTCGCGCCACGGCTTCTGCGGGATGATCAGGAGGCCGACGCCCAGTTTCGCCATGATGCGCGCGCTCTCGGGGCTGACGGCCGCGGCATAGGTGCGGCCGCGGAAGCTCTTGAACGGCGCCGGGCGGATCGCGGTGCGCGGCTGTCGGTAGTGCTTGCCGGCATGCTCCATGACGCCGCTTTCCAGGCCCTTCAGCAGTGCCTCGCCGTATTCGACGAAGAGCTCGCGGCTGTCGCCCATGTCGAGGCGGAAGCCGTCGAACTCGACCTTGCCGGCGCCGCGGCCGAGACCCAGGATCATGCGGCCGCCGGAGAGGTGATCGAGCATGGAAATCTGCTCGGCAACGCGCATCGGATCGTGCCACGGCAGCACGACCACCATGGAGCCGAGCCTGACGTTGCGCGTGCGGCCGGCCATGTAGGACAGGAACTGCACGACGTCGGGGCACATCGTGTAGTCGGTGAAATGATGCTCGACCGACCAGATCGAATCGAAGCCCAGGGGCTCCGCCATGTCGGCGAGCGCCAGCTCGTTGAGATAGATCTGATGGTCGCTGAGCGCCCGGTCGGTGTTCTGGAAGACGGCGGCCATTCCGACATGCATGAGCGTTCCTCCGAGTCTGTTTGACGGATGGTAAACGGCCGTTTACCCGATTGGGAAGTGCTTGATTCCGCCGTATTCGGAGAACATATGCCCGGCATGCGCATTTTTCTCGCTGCCCTGACCGCCGCCGCCCTGTCGCTGTTTGCCGTTCTTCCGGCCGAGGCCCAGCAAGGGTCGATCGGCGTGCCGCAGATCGAGCAGTACTTCAATTCGCTTCGGTCGATGAAGGCGCGCTTCGTGCAGAGCAATCCCAATGGCTCGGTGGTGCAGGGCACGCTCTATTTGCGCCGCCCCGGCCGCATGCGCTTCGAGTACGACGCGCCCTCGCAGCTCAAGATCGTCGCCGACGGCTATCAGGTGACGATGTGGGACAACGCCACGCGCGATTTCGGCCAGTGGCCGATCGGCTGGACCGCCGCCACCTTCCTGGTCAGGGACCAGCTGACGCTGTCGGGCGACCTGCAGGTCGAGAAGCTCGAGCGGGTCAACGGCCTGCTCGAAGCGACCGTCAGCCAGGTGCGCAAGCCGCAGGAGGGCAAGGTGATCGTCCGTCTCAGCGAGAACCCGCTGCTGCTGCGCGGCTGGACCATCATCGACAACCGCGGCAACCGCGTCACCGTCTCGCTGTCGGACATGCAGACCGGCCTGCAACTGGCGGATTCGCTGTTCAAGAACGAAAGCGGGCGCTGATCGGGGCCGCTTCGCGCTATAACCCGCGCATGAAGAGCGTTTGGGACAGGGACAAGTGAGCAAGCTGATCGTGCGGGCCTCGACCGAGGCCGATGTGGCGCGTTGCGCCGAGATCTACGCCCACCATGTGCTGCACGGCACGGCCTCCTTCGAGGTCGATCCGCCGGATCTCGCCGAGATGAAGCGCCGCCGCGCCGCCGTGCTCGACATCGGTCTGCCGCACCTGGTGGCCGAGCGCGAGGGCCGCGTCATGGGCTATGCCTATGCCGGCAACTGGCGGCCGCGGCCCGCCTACAAGTTCTCGGTCGAGGATTCGATTTACATCGACAAGGATGCGGTCGGCCAGGGCGCCGGCAAGGCGCTGCTGCCGGCGCTGATCGAGCGGTGCACGGCGCTCGGCCGGCGCCAGATGGTGGCGGTGATCGGCGATTCGGCGCAGACGCCGTCGATCCGGCTCCACGCCTCGTGCGGCTTCGAGATGGTCGGAACCTTGAAGAACATCGGCTTCAAGTTCGGCCGCTGGCTGGACACGGTGCTGATGCAGCGTGAATTGGGCGTAGGCAGCACCAAGCCGCCGCTTGCTTAAGAGGCGTCTCGATCTTATATATTGACTAGTCAGATAACTAGTCAGGATGCGTCCATGAAGACTTGGCCGGTCCAGGACGCCAAGGCGCGCTTTAGTGAGATGCTCGATGCCTGCCTCAAGCACGGGCCGCAGCTCGTCACGAAGCGCGGCAGCGAGGCGGCAGTTTTGGTGCCGATCGAGGAATGGCGACGCCTTCATGGAGCGCCGGTGCGCACGCTGAAGGAGCTGCTGTTGACAGACGAAGGCCGCGGCGAACTGAAGATTCCGCCGCGCGGCCGACACCCTCGCAGGCCGGTGCCGCGTTTCGATTGATCATGGCGTGTACCTGCTCGATACAAATGTGGTCTCCGAGTTGCGGCGCGTTCGTCCGCATGGCGCGGCGTTGGCATGGCTTCGGTCGGTCGATCACAGACTGCTGCGCCTGTCGGCGGTGTCCTTAGGAGAAGTTCAGGCCGGCATCGAGTTGACCAGGGATCAGGATCCTGGACGGGCCGCGGAAATCGAACGATGGGCCGACGAAGTGGCGCGAACATACGAAGTCCTTCCCATGGACACGGCCGTCTTTCGGGCTTGGGCGAGACTAATGCATGGCCGATCGGACACGTTGGCGGACGATGCGCGTATCGCAGCGACGGCCATTGTGCACAATCTGATCGTGGTGACGCGCAATGTGCGCGACTTTCAGCCATTCGGTGTGCCAACGCTCAATCCGTTCCACGGCACCAGAAGTGAGCAATAGAGCATGCGCCTGATCGACTACTTCGACCGCGGCGCGGATCTTTTCCCCGATCGCCATTGCCTGCACGACGGCACGCGCGGCTGGACCTACCGCGACGTTCGCGCCCAGAGCCACCGCGTCGCCAACGGCCTGCTGGCGGCGGGCCTGGCGCGCGGCTCGAAGGCCGCGGTCTACAGCCCCAACCATGCCGCGGCCTATGCCTGCCTGCTGGGCATCGTGCGCGCCGGCGTCACCTGGGCGCCGGTGAATGCGCGCAATGCGCTGGAGGAGAACCTCCACATCCTGAACAACACGGACGTTGAGTTCCTGTTCTTCCATTCGAGCTTCGATGCCTCGCTGGCGCGCATCCGCGAGGCCTGCCCCAAGATCCTCAACTTCATCTGCCTCGACCTGCCGTCGTTCGACGAATGGCTCGCGCAACAGAAGGAGACGGCGCCGGACCTGGCCGACGACCCCGATGGCGTCGCCTTCCTGGCGAGCTCGGGCGGCACGACAGGCCGGCCCAAGGGCGTGCAGATCACCAACCGCAACATCGAGACCATGAACTCGATCTTCTGGGCGTGCATGCCGGTGACGTCGCCGCCGGTTCATCTGATGGTGGCGCCCATGACGCACGCCGCCGGCGTCTGCTCGTTCCCCCTGCTGCCCTATGGCGGCACCAACATCTTCATGGGCACGGCCGATCCCGGCGCCATCCTGGCCGCGATCGAGAAGCACAGGGTCACGCATATCTACATGCCGCCGACCCTGATCTACATGCTGCTCGCACATCCCGACGTGGCCAAACACGACTACAGCTCGCTGAAACATCTGGTTTATGCCTCGGCACCGATGTCGGTCGACAAGCTCGTCGAGGCGCTAAAAGTGTTCGGGCCGGTGCTCACCCAGACCTATGGCCAGGCCGAGGCCTGCATGATCTGCACCTTCTTCTCGCCCCAAGACCATGTCGCCTCTCTCGAGAGCGACAAGCGCCAGCGGCTGGCGAGCTGCGGGCGGGCCTCGCCGCTGATGCGGCTGGAAGTGATGGACGACGAGGGCCGCATCCTGCCGCGCGGCGAGCGCGGCGAGATCGTCGTGCGCGGCGGCCTGGTCATGCTGGGCTACTACAACAACGAGGCCGCCACGCGAGAGGCCTCGACCTTCGGTTGGCACCATACCGGCGACATCGGCGTCATCGACGAGGACGGCTTCGTCTACATCGTCGATCGCAAGAAGGACATGATCATCTCCGGCGGCTTCAATGTCTTCCCGAGCGAGGTCGAGCAGGTGCTGTGGAGCCATCCCGCGGTCCAGGACTGCGCGGTGATCGGCGTGCCCGACGAGAAGTGGGGCGAGGCGGTCAAGGCCGTGGTCGAGCTGAAGCCCGGCGCCGAGGCCACCGCCGACGAGCTGATCCTTCTCGCCAAGGACAAGCTCGGCGGCGTCAAGGCGCCGAAGTCGGTCGACTTCATCGCGGCCCTGCCGCGCAGCCCGGTCGGCAAGGTGCTGAAGAAGACGTTGCGGGAGCCCTACTGGGTGGGCCGCGAGCGCAAGATCTAGGGGAGACGGGGGAGAGTGCATCGGCAATTGCACGACTGGCTGCGACGCCTGCCGGCGAACGTGCAGGGCGCGCTGTGGCTGGTTTCCGGCGGCTTCATCTTCACCTCGACCAGCGCGATGATCCGCCTGCTGTCGGCCGAGATCGAAAGCGTGCAGACGGCGTTCTTCCGCGCCGTCATCTCGGTGATCCTGCTCCTGCCCATGATCGCTGCCGGCCGCGTCAAGCCGTGGCAGTCCAAGCGCATCAAGGGCCACTTCTGGCGCACCTTCATGGGCACCACCTCGATGGTGCTGGGCTTCTATGCGGTGTCGATGCTGCCACTGGCCGACGCCACGGCGATCGCCTTCTCGCAGCCGTTGTTCTCGGTCATCGTCGCCGCGGTGATCGCCGGCGAGAAGGTGCGCTGGCGACGCTGGAGCGCCACCATCGTGGGCTTCGTCGGCGTGCTGGTGATGGTGCGGCCGGGCGAGGGCAGCCTGCAGCTCGGCGCCCTGGTGGCGCTCGCCAATGCCGCCACGGTGGCGCTGTCGATCCTGCTGGTGAAGCGGCTCAGTGATTCCGAAACGCCGCTGATGATCCTGACCCAGTTCGCGATCTTCTCGACACTGCTGCTGGCGCCGCCCGCGATCTGGGTGTGGCGCTGGCCCGACTTGTGGGGCTGGGTGCTGGCGGTCGGCATCGCGCTCTCAGCCACGGTCGGCCAGTACTTCTGGGTGCAGGCCTTCAAGGCCGGCGAGATGTCGGCGGTGGCGCCGTTCGAGTATCTGCGCCTGCCCTTCGCGGTGTTCGTGGGCTGGCTGATCTGGGACGAGATGCCGGTGATCTGGACCTATGTCGGCGCCGCCATCGTCATCGCCTCGGCGCTCTACATCGCCCACCGCGAGGCCCAGCTCGCGCGCGAACGCAAGCGCGCGGCGCTGGCGCAGCCGGTCAAGCCAGCGGAGAAGTCACCCGATCCCTGAGGAACCGGTCATGAGCCGGCCTGCTTGGCCTCGTGCTCCGGTTCGACGTGGATCATGACGACGGCGCCCTCGAACGACGTCTGGAGGGCGGCTTCCAGACGATCGCAAATCTCGTGCGACCGCTCCACGCTCATGCGGCCGGGCACCACCAGATGGAAATCGATGAAGATCGTCCTGCCTGCATGACGCGTGCGGAGGTCGTGTATCTCGATTGCGTCTGCGACATTGAGGGAGATCACCTCGCGAATGCGCGCGAGTTCGTCGGCCGGAACGCTTTCGTCGAGCAGTCCGCTGCCGTTCTCGCGAATGACGCCCCATCCGCTTCGCAACACGTGCAGCGCCACCAGCACGGCGATTGCGGCGTCCAGAACGTCGATTCGCGTCAGCACCACGAGCACGACGCCGACAACGACACCGAGCGACGTGACCACGTCGGCGAGCAGGTGCCTGCCGTCGGCGACCAGGGCAGCGGAGCGGTGCTTGCGACCCTGCCGCAGCAGCACGCCGCTCCACGCGGCGTTGATGACGGTCGCGACCGAGTTCACGGCGACGCCGGTCCAGGGCGCGTCGATCGGCTTGGGCGCCAGAATTGCGCCATAGGCCTCCCAAAGGATTGCCAGCCCCGCGACGATGATCAAGGCACCGACCACGACCGCCGAGAGGTACTCGGCCTTGTCGTGGCCATAAGGGTGCTCCGCATCAGGCGGACGGGCAGCGCTGCGGATGGCCACGATGGCCGCCGCCGCCGTGACGACGTTGATGATGCTTTCCAAGGCGTCCGAGTACAGCGCGACGCTGCCTGTCAGCAGGTAGGCGCCAAACTTGATCGCCAGCACGGCGGCACTCACGGCGAGACTGCCCACCGCGATTCGAAGGGACACGTGCATGGACGGTCTCGCCTGCGCCGTGAGCGGACCGGGTCGTTTGTCGGGTAATTGCTCGATATCTCGATTCATCAGCGGCGGGACCACCACCGTCAATTCACGGGAGGCGAAGCCTCGGCCTTGAGGAGCCAGGTCCGCGCCTGCGCGCGATGCGCCTCGGTGATGTGCATCCGGGCCGCCGTGAAGGCGGCGAGCATGATGGCGGCGTCGTCGGTGAAGCCCAGCCCCAGCAGGATGTCGGGGATGGCGTCGAACGGCAGGATGAAATAGGCGAGCGCGCCGAACAGGGTGGCGCGGATTGGCAACGGCGTCGCGGAATCGGTGGCGCAATAGAACGCCGCGACGGCGTCCTCGGTGAACGGCACCTTGCCCAGGGTCGAACGGGCCTTTCTCCAGAAGCCCTGGCGGACACGTGCCTCGTCGGCCGCCAGCCTGTCGGTCGTGCTCATGCCGTGAAAGTTGGCAGCGCGGGCCGTCTTGGCAAGGGGGCAGGAGCCGCTTAATAAATCGCCCGGACACAGAAGGAGCACGGAT
This sequence comes from Rhodospirillales bacterium, assembly GCA_016185145.1. Taxonomy (GTDB): domain Bacteria; phylum Pseudomonadota; class Alphaproteobacteria; order Reyranellales; family Reyranellaceae; genus Reyranella. The sequence continues at coordinate 25,717 of JACPOB010000056.1, forward strand.
GAACGTCAAGGGGCAGGCTGCCATCGTCACCGGCGGCGCATCGGGACTGGGCGGCGCCACCGCCTCGGCACTGGCCGCGGCCGGCGCCAAGGTCGCGATCTTCGATCTGCAGGACGAGCTCGGCGCCGCCAAGGCCAAGGAGATCGGCGGCCTTTATGTGAAGACCAACGTCGCCGACGCGGCCAATACCGAGGCCTCGGTGAAGACCGTGGTCGAGCAGCTCGGCGCCCCGCGCGTCGTCGTGAACTGCGCCGGCATCGGCCGCGCCGCCCGGACCATCTCCAAGTCCGGCCCGCACGACCTCGCGATGTTCTCCCAGGTGATCCAGGTCAACCTGATCGGCACCTTCAACGTCATCCGGCTCGCTTCGTGGGCGATGAGCCAGGCCGAGCCGATGGCCGACGGCGAGCGCGGCGTCATCATCAACACCGCCTCGGTGGCGGCGTTCGACGGCCAGATCGGCCAGGCGGCCTACTCGGCCTCCAAGGGCGGCGTGGTCGGCATGACGCTGCCGATCGCGCGCGATCTCTCGGGCGTGGGTATCCGCGTCTGCACCATTGCGCCCGGCCTGTTCCTGACGCCGATGATGATGGGGCTGTCGGCCGAGGCGCAGAAGAGCCTGGGCGCGCAGGTGCCGTTCCCGCCGCGGCTGGGCGATCCCAAGGAATACGCCCAGCTCGCCATGCAGATCGTCGAGAACCACATGCTGAACGGCGAGACCATCCGTCTGGATGGCGCCATTCGCATGGCGCCGAGATAGGGCCATGCGGCTGGCGGAGATTCTTGCGACAGTCGCGCTGCTGGCGCTGCTGTCGCGCCCGGCGCTCGCCGAGCCGCGCTGGCTTGCGTGCAAGTTCAACGCCAGCGGCAAGGAACAGAGCTTTCAGATGGTGTTCGACGACATGCGCGGCACCGCCGCGCTGTTCGACGCCGGAGGCCTAGTCGAGGGTGCGGGGACCAGCATCAACTTCCAGTCGCTGCGTACCCGCTTCCCGCAGTTCAACGTCACCTACAACAGGAACGACGGCGCACTGGCAGTTTCGCCGGTCGGCGTCGGCGGCATCCTGACCGGCGAGTGCCGCCGTGCGCCGCCGCCGCCCGGTGCTCCGGCGCTGCCGCAGTAGCACTCCACCTCACCCTGAGGAGCGCCCGTAGGGCGCGTCTCGGTCGCGCGGAGTAACCTCCGCGCGTTGGTGGGCAACAACGATACTGTAGCCACCCTTCGAGACGCATCGCTGCGCGATGCTCCTCAGGGTGAGGTCGAGCTAGTAACCCAGGTCGGCGTTACGTTCGCATCGCAGGTCGGCGACGCCGTTCTCCAACGACTGCTGGCCGGGCGTGGTCTGGCCGTTGCAGGTGAAACGGATGCGCAGCATCTTGGGATTGCGGTCCTGATTGCCGAAGATGTAGGCCATCGCCGGCACCTGACAGCGCGTCGAATTCTCGCCGCAGATGTCGCGCACCTGCTGGGTCACGTCGACGGTCGAGCTGGCGCTGCCCGAACCCCAGGTCGCCTCCAGGATGGAGATCGTGCGCGGCACGATCGGCGGGCCGGCGATGCAGTCCATGCGGACCTTGAGGCCTGAGACCACGACCTCCGACAGCACGAAGCGCTGCGGCTCGCAGGTCCAGATCAACGTCAACCGCTTGTTGATGTCGGGCCGGGGGTCGCCGTAGTTGGCGGCGTTGGCGAAGGCATCGCACGGGTAGCCGTTGGGACAGGTCACCCTGCCGGTGACGTCGGCGCCGAGCCCGTCCTGCGGCAGGCCCCAGTAGGCACGCTTCAGGGCCGCCTGAGAATTCACCGTTGGCGGCCCGCTGTTGCAGGCTATCGCCGCGGCGACGCATAGCATCGCCAGACACAGGATACGCGCCAGATTCATTGCTCCCCCGGAATGCGCCGCGGCCAACCTATCCAGGTATTGTCGCGTCGGCAATGCAATTAAATTGAGCCGATCCCCGGCAAGCCCGAGCCGAGGATGATCCAGGCGCCGATCGCCGCGAAAAGCAGGGCGGCAGCCCACCTGACGTAGCGCAAGGGAACGATCTTGGTCAGGGTCTCGCCCAGGAGGACGGCAGGCACATTGGCCAGCATCATGCCGATGGTGGTGCCGATCGTGACCAGCCAGACCTCCTTGAACTGGGCGGCGAGCAGGGTCGTCGCGATCTGGGTCTTGTCGCCGATCTCGATCAGGAAGAATGCCACGAGCGTGGTCAGGAAGACGCCGTGAGCAGGGCGGCTGCCGGCGCGCTCGTCTTCCTTGTCGGGAATCAATGCCCAGGCCGCCATGACGACGAAGGCGATGCCGACGATGATCTGGAACGTCGGGCCGGTAAGCCATTGCGAGACGAAGTAGCCAAGCCCGGCCGCTGCGGCGTGATTGAGCAGGGTGGCGGCGAGGATGCCGAGAATGATCGGTACGGGCCTGCGGAACTTGGCGGCCAGGACAATGGCAAGAAGTTGCGTCTTGTCGCCGATCTCGGCGAGGGCGACGACGGCAATGGAAGTCAGGATGGCGTCCACGAAACGGTCCCGGGCCGGCGGTGCACGACGGTACATGCACCCTGCCGGCCCGCAGGGGATGCACCGTCGGTCTCGCCAGTACAGACCGCGTGGTCTGCCGCTTGCGCCATGGCCGCAGCCAAGTTTGTTGACGCAAGCTCCGCTGAATGCGGACGGTTACTCCCCGAAAGGACTGCGCTTTCTACCACCGCGGCGCCGCGGGCTGCGGTGCGCCGTGCTGTCGCACACGCAGGCGTGCGAAGCTGCAAGCGCTTCTGAAGCTCAACGCGATGTCACGGCCGCGCCTGGTAGGTGAAGTCGTCGAATACCGTGACACTGTCCGCCTTGGTCCAGACGCCGACGGCACCGGCACCGGCAATGTGGCTGTCGTTCAGCTCGATGTAGCTCTTGCCGTCGAGCATCACGCGGATCTGCGTGCCGGCGAATTCCGCCCGCAGCGTGTGCCAGGCGTTGGGCGCGACCGGCGCGTCGACGTATTTGATGGTCTGCCGCCGGCCGCGCTCCGTGTAGTAGAGCGAGACGTTGTTCTCGAGCGCATTGGCGCGTGCGACGTAGTAGTTGTCGCCGTCCTTCCAGCGCCAGACCACGCCGCCGGCCTGGTCCTCGCGGCCGGCAATCGGCTTGAACTTCACCTCGACGACGCCATCGGCCAACGCCGTGCCCTGCCTGACGCACCACGGGAACGCAGCCTTGCCCGACTGCTTCAGCACGTGACGGCCGCCCGCGGTATCGGCGTCGGGCGCGACCGTCCATTTTGGCGTCCCGCCGCCGGTGCTTCCGCAAGTCCAGCCGGCGGGTGGCCCGCCTGCCCGGTCGGCGTCGAAGGTGACGGTCTCGGCGTGTGCCGCGGCGGCGCACACCATCAGCGCGGCCATGCCGATGATCCTGGCCATGCTCAGGTTTCCCTGGCGTAGCGCTCGTACAGCGCCATCGCATTGGCCCAGCGGATGTGCTGCATGAAGGCGTCGACATAGGCCGCCGCCCGCGCGCCGTAGTCCATCTGATAGGCGTGCTCGTACATGTCGAGGGCGAGGATCGGACGGCCGCCCGCCAGCGTCATGGTGTGGTCCGCGGCCCAGCTGTTGACCAGGCGCTTGTCGCGCGGCGAATAGTTCAGCAGCACCCAGCCGGAGCCGCCGCCCAGCGCCTTGCCGGTGGCGGCGAACTCGGCCTTCCAGCGGGCCAGGCTGCCGAAGTCGCGAGCAAGCGCCTGGGCCAGCGCGCCGTCGGGTTCGCCTGCGCCGGCCAGGCTGTCGAAGTAGAGCTCGTGGATGATCATCGAGTTGGTGGCGATCAATTCCTCGCGCTTCAGTCCGTTGACGACGAAGACCGGCGCGGTGGCGACGTTGAGCGCGGCGAGCTGGGCGGTGATGGCGTTCAGACGCTTCACGGCGCCGCCGTAGTTGTTCTCATAGTGGCTGACCAAAAGCTTCTCGGACAGACCCGGTACCTTCGCCGGGTCGAACGGCAGCTTCTTCATCGCGTATTCCATCTTGGGGACCACTGGTACCTCTTGGGCGCGCGCCATTCTTGGAGGCAGGGACGTCGCAAGCATTGCCGCGGCGATGGTCGCAGTGCCCATCACATCGCGTCTCGTCAGCTTCGTAGCCATTCGCTCCTCCTGTGTTGAAACCTCCTACAGACCAGAACGAGGGAGTAGATGACGCCCGCGAGCGAGCAGGCGGGAATGGAGCGTCCGTGCGGGTGGCTGCATGGCTGCCTCCTTCAGTCTCTCATCATTGGCTTCACAGGACGCGATAGATCGCCGCACGATGGGTTTGCGGCAGGAAGGCGATGAGCGTGTCGCCCGTCGGCGGGAAAGCGGTGGTGTGCGCGCCTTTCGCGGTGACGATGATACCAAGGCTTTTCATCGTTGTGGTCTCGAATACGTCGACCACGCCGGGATCGCCGACGGCGGCATAGAGCTGACGGCGCTTGGGATTGAACCAGACGACGTCCGGCACCCCCGAGAGCTTGCCCTGGCTGAGCACTTTTCCCGTCCCGGCATCGAGCGTTACCAGTACGCCCGCGTCGCAGGCGCAGAACAGGCGGCGCGTCGCCGGATCGAAATCAAGGCCGTGCGCGCCGTCCGCCGGGAGCGGCATGGTGCGCGCGACCCGGTCCGGCTCACGGGCGTCGACGACGACGATCTGCGAAGGCTGCATGATGTTGACATAGAAGGCTTGAGCGTCGGCATCGAACACCGTCCAGCGGGTGCGGCCCGGCACCTCGATCGAGGAGCGCAAGGCGCGCGAATCGAGATCGACCACGGAGAGCGTGTAGCTGCGCGGCACCGACGGATCGCCGACATTGGCCGCAAGCACCAGGCGCCGTCTGGCGTCGTAAGAGAGGCCATTGGGTCGTTCGCCGACGGCGACCTTGGTCACTGCCGGATCGGCCCCGGGCGTGAAGATGCCGATCGTGTTCTCGCCGCGGTTGGAGGTGAAGACCAGCTGGCTCTCATCGCTCACCAATGCGCCCGCCACGGCGGTGAGGCCGGGGATCGAATAGAGGTGCTTCCGCGTCGCCGGATCGAACACGTCGACGGTGTCGTTGGCAGTGTGCGCGACATAGACATGGCCGGTGGCGGCGTGGACGGCGGCATGGTCGAAGCCGCCGCTGCCCTTGTGCGCGGGCAACGCGACATGGCCGGTAAGCTGCAGAGGCATGGCGTTCACCTCAACCTGGCGAAAAATCGGAAGGCGCCGATCAGCACGCCGCCCATCGTCACCAGGCCGAGCGCGGTGACGACGGCGATGCCGGCGAGACCGGTCTGCAGGATCTCGACCGCGATCCAGCCGCCCAGAACGACGACCGCGAGGCGGCAGCTCATCGCGGCCAGCGGCCACTGCGGCTGGCGTGTCGACTGGAAGGCGGAGTTGAGCAGGGTGCCGGCGACGAACGGATAGGCGGGGCCGACGATCGCGAGGTAGAGCGTCCCATCGGCGAGGATCTTGGGATCGCTGTTGAACAGGCCCATCCAGAGGCCCGGTGCGGCGATGGCGATCAGGCTGACGCAGGCCATGGCGCTGGCCGACAGTCCGAGCGCGATCCAGACGATGCGCGCGGCGCGTCCGAACTGCCTGGCGCCGACATTGGCGCCCACCATGGCAAGCACGGCGGCGCCCATGCTGAAGTTCAGCGGATAGAGCAGGTATTCCAGCCGCACCGCCGCGCCGAAGGCGGCGAGCGAGGTCACGCCCAGCACGCCGGCAAATGTCGTGAGTGTCGCCAATGCTGCATTGTTCAGCACCGGCGCCAGCGACATCGGCGCACCGACTTTCAGTATCTCGCCGAACAGCTTGCGCTCCAGGCGTACGTCGGCGAAGGAGAGCGTGATCGCGGTTCGGCCGGAGGCGAGGTAGATCGCAAGCGCGGTGGCCGAGGCGAGGAAGGAAATCACCGTGGCGAGGCCGGCGCCGGTGACGCCGAGCGCCGGGACGGGTCCCCAGCCGAAAACCAGCAGCGGCACCAGCGCGATGTGCAAGGCCTCGGCCGCGATGTAGACCCAGGCGAGGATCGCCGCATGACCCGTGCCGCGCACGATGCTGGTGAGCGCGCCGAGCAGCCAGTAGGCGGTCGCGCCGGCGAAGATGACGTTGGAATATTCCAGCGCTGCCGCCAATACGGGCCCGCGCTCGCCCAACAGGCGATAGAGCGCCGGCCCGCCCAGCAGGAACGCCGCGCTGAACAGGCTGGCCGCGCCGGCGGCGATCACCAGGGCGTGATGGGCGAGCGCGCGTGCTTCATCCGTGCGTCCCGCACCGAGGCTCCGAGCGACCGCGGCGGCGATGGCGCCGCCCATCGCCATGTTGGCCATCTGCTGCATCAGCATCAGGAAGGGAAACACCAGCGCAAGGCCGGCCAATGCTTCCAGCCCGAGGTAGCCGACGAAGTGGGCGTCGACGCTCGCGGTCACGGCGATCAGGATGACGTTCACGGCGAGATTCGGCGTCGCGATGCGCAGCATCGTCGGCATGATCGGCCCTTCGAGCAGAAGCCGCGTGCGCGCGGCGACTGCCGGGACGGCCTGCCTCACCGTGGTGTCGGTCATGACGGCCTCAGGTCATCTTGGGCGGCCAGTTGTGGGTCTCGCCGACCAGGTGACGGCACCAGGCATAGAGCGCGTCGTACATCACCAGGCCGTGCTTCAGCATCTCGTGGTCGTCCGGGTAGACGTGGCCCAGCCCCAGCGAGATCGCGAACAGGCCGGGCGACTGCGGCGTCAGATCGAGGCGCGAGGTGTCGGCGCCGCGCACGATCTCGGCCAGCTTGTCGAGGCCCGGCGCGTCGAGCCTGTACTCGGCGATGAAGGCGTCGAAGCTGCACTTGTCGCCGACATGGCTGAACTTCACGCCCGGGATGTCGTAGGGGATGGCGCCGGTCTTCTCGGCCGTCGCCAGCACCTGATCGGGCGGCACGTAGAGGAACTCCGGCTGCTTCTCGATGAAGCGCTGGATCAGCCAAGGACAGGCTATGCGGTCGATCTTCGGCCGCTCGCGGGTGACCCACTTCATGCCTTGTCTCCTTCCTTGAGTGGTTCGGTGGGATGGCCGTCGGCGCGCCATGTGCCGAGGCCGCCGGCGACTGCCACGGCGTCGATGCCGCGCTCGCGCAGCTTGGCTGCGCAGTCGCCGCCGATCTCGAAACCCCAGGCGCAGTAGACCAGCGCCTTGCTGCCCTTGGGCAGCGAGGCTGCGACGGCGTCGACCTTGTCGGGTGGCGCGCGCCGCGCGCCGCGCAGGCCGAACGGGATCATCGCGGCGTCGTCGGCGAGCCGCGCATCGATCACCAGCAGGCCGGGCTCGTTCTCCAGCCGCTGCCGGGCCGCTTCGGGCGAGATCATTGCGTCGGTCCGCCACGGGCTTTCCGAGCCCGCGAAGCGCTCGGCGATCCTGGGCCAATGCAGGTTGTTCATGAAGGCGTCGACGTACGCTCCGACATTGGCGCCGAAGTCGAGGTGGTAGGAATGCTCGTACATGTCGAGCGCCAGGATCGGCGTGCCGCCGGCGAGGCTGTGCGTATGGTCGGCGTGCCAGACATTGGTGAGGGTGCGGTCACGCGGTGAGCGCGCCAGCACCACCCAGCCCGAGCCGCCGCCCAGCGCGCGGCCCATGGCCGTGAACTCAGCGCGCCAGCGCTCGGTCGTGCCGAAGTCGCGGGCGATCGCCTCGCCCAGCGCGCCATCGGGCAGACCGCCGCTGCCGCCCAACCCGTCGAAGTAGAGCTCGTGCAGCAGCATGGAATTGGTCGCGACCAGTTCCTCGCGCTTCAGCCCGTTCAGCATGAAGCCCGGCGCGCCGGCGGGATCGAGCACCTTCAATTCACCGCGGATGGCGTTCAGCCGGCGCACCGCTCCGCCGTAGTTGTTCTCGTAATGACTGCCGATCAGCCGGACGCTGAGACCGTTGAGGCGTCCCGGCTTGAAGGCGATGGGCTTGGTCTTGAAGGCCATTCCAATCTCCATTGATACAGTCGTTTCATGGGCCATATAGGCGGATGTAACGTCTGTAGCAAGGAAAAAGATACACCTGTTGCAAAATATTCCTACACCGTGGTACAGGTGAACCATGAATGCCGGCGAAATCGTCTCCAAAACCTCCTGGCTGCTGCTGATCCATCAGCTGCCGGCCAAGCCCGCCTATGCACGGGTAAAGGTGTGGCGGCGCCTGCAGGCGCTGGGTGCGGTCATCGTCAAGAACGCGGTCTATGCATTGCCCTCCAACGAGGAGACCCAGGAGGACTTCGCCTGGCTGGCGCGCGAGATCGACGAATTGGGGGGCGAGGCTTTCGTCTGCGAGGCCGAGCTGGTCGAGGGTCTGGGCGATGCCGAGTTGCGCCAGATGTTCGTCGCCGCCCGCAACGAGGACTACGCGCGGGTCGCCGGGGAGGCGCGCACCCTCGTGAGCCGCCTGGACGAGGCCGCGAGCAACGGCGAGCTCGCCGACATCGCCAACCAGACGGCGCGGCTGCGCAAGCAGCTGAGCGAGATCACCGCCATCGATTTCTTCGAGGCCGACGGGCGCGACGCTGCCGAGCAGCCGATCACCCGCCTGGAACACCATCTGAGCCAAGGGAGCGAAGCCATGACTCCACAACAGGGCGCGCCGGCCGCGCCATCGGCTGACAGCAAGATCTGGGTGACCCGCGAGCATGTGCAGATCGATCGCATCGCGTCGGCCTGGCTGGTCCGCCGCTTCATCGATCCGTCGGCGCGTTTCAAGTTCGTGCCCGGTCGCAGCCACGCGCCGCGGGCCAACGAAGTGCGCTTCGACATGTTCGAGGGCGAGTACACCCACGAGGGCGACCGCTGCACCTTCGAGGTGCTGCTGAAGCGCGCCGGCCTCGACGATCCCGCGCTCGCCGCCATCGGCGAGATCATCCACGACATCGACCTCAAGGACGGCAAGTTCGGCCGCGAGGAGACGGCCGGCATCCGAACCGTCATGTCGAGCATTGCCGCCGCCCATCGCGAGGACGAGCAGCGGCTGGCCCGCGGCGGCGCCGTGCTCGACGATCTCTATGAGTATTTCAAGGTCGCCGGCCCGGAGAAGGCACGATGAGCGAGATTGCCGCCACCAAGGTCCACGACGTGCCGAGTCACGGTGTGCCGTTCGGCGAAGCCATGAAGGTGTGGGCGCGGGTCGCTGCACTCTCGTTCGGCGGCCCGGCCGGGCAGATCGCGGTGATGCATCGCATCATCGTCGAGGAGAAGAAGTGGATCGGCGAGAACCGCTTCCTGCAGGCGCTGAACTACTGCACCCTGCTGCCCGGCCCCGAGGCGCAGCAGCTCGCGATCTACATCGGCTGGCTGATGCACAAGACCAGGGGCGGGCTGTTCGCCGGCACGCTGTTCGTGCTGCCCGGCCTGCTCGCCATCATGGCGCTCAGCTGGATCTACGTGCTGTTCGGCAAGGTTCCGGCGATCGAGGGCCTGTTCTTCGGGCTCAAGGCCGCGGTGCTGGTGATCGTCGTCGAAGCGGTGCTGCGCGTCGGCCGGCGGGCGCTCAGGAACAACGTCATGGTGGCGCTGGCCGCGGCGTCGTTCATCGCGATCTTCTTCTACGACATACCGTTCCCCATCATCGTGTTCGGCGCCGGCGCCATCGGTTATGTCGCCGGCCGGGCCGGGGCGCAGCCCTTCCTGAGCGCCGGCGGTCACGGCAAGGTCGGTGATCGCCAGGTCGCCGACCGCGATTCGCTGCTGGGCGAGGAGACGCCCGAGCATGCACGGCCCAACTTGCGCTGGTCGCTGTCGATCACGGCGGTGTTCCTGGCGCTCTGGCTGGTGCCGATCGCCGCCCTCTACCTGACTCTGGGCGGCGGCAACGTCTTCACCCAGATCGCGATCTTTTTCAGCAAGATGGCGGTCGTGACCTTCGGCGGCGCCTACGCCGTGCTGGCTTATGTCGCCCAGCAGGCGGTCGACCACTATCACTGGGTGAAGGCCGGCGAGATGCTCGATGGCCTGGGCATGGCCGAGACGACGCCCGGCCCGCTGATCATGGTGACGCAGTTCGTCGGGTTCCTGGGGGCGTGGCGCGAGCCCGGCGCCCTGCCGCCGCTGCTGGCCGCGACGCTGGGCGGCCTGCTCACCACCTGGGTCACCTTCGTGCCGTGCTTCCTCTGGATCTTCTTCGGTGCGCCCTTCGTCGAGGCGTTGCGGTCGAACAAGGCGCTGGGGGCGGCGCTCGGCGCCATCACCGCCGCGGTGGTTGGCGTGATCCTGAACCTCGCGGTGTGGTTCGCACTTCACGTGCTGTTCGCCAAGCTGGTGCCGGTGACGTTCCTCGGCGCCAGCGTCGGCCTGCCGATCCTGTCCTCGATCGACATTCCGTCGGCGGTGCTCGCGGTCGCCTCGGCCGTGGCGATCTTCCGCTTCAAGATCGGAATGATTCCGGTGCTGCTCGCGAGCGCGCTCGCGGGGATGGTCTTCTACCTCGCAATTGGAGCCGTCTGAAGGGGAGCGAAGGGGCGGGCAGAGGTTTAAAGCTCCCTTAAAGTTGCTTTGCGACCCTGAGCGTTTGGGTACGGAATTGCCAACGCCGCGGCACCGAGGAGCTGCTGCCCGACATGCGCATTCTGGTGATCGAGGACGAAGGCCGCATCGCGGAGATTCTTCGCTCCGCGCTGTCGCGTGCCGGGTTCACCGTCGACTCGGTGCGACTTTATGCCGAAGGCAGTGCGGCCGTGGCCACCAATCCCTACGACGCCGTCGTCCTCGATCTCGGCTTGCCCGACGGCGACGGACTCTCGCTTCTGGGCGAAATGCGGGCCCGCGGCAGCGCCATTCCCATCCTCGTGTTGACCGCGCGCGACGCCGTGGAACGCCGGGTCGCCGGTCTCGATGCCGGAGCCGACGACTACCTGATCAAGCCCTTCGCCACGAGCGAGGTCGTGGCGCGCGTCAAGGCCCTGTTGCGTCGGCCGGGAGGCGCGCTGGGAACTGTCCTCAGCAGCGGCAACCTTGCCTTCGACACGGTCGGACGGGATGTCCGCATCGGCGAGGCGGTGCTCGCCTTGCCCCGGCGCGAGAGCGCCATCCTGGAGCATCTGATGCGCCGGGCCGGTCGCGTCGTTCCCAAGGCCGTGCTGGAGGAGAAGCTCTACGGCATCGACGACGAGCTGGGATCGAATGCCATACCGGTGCACGTCCACCATCTGCGCCGCAAGCTGATCGATGGCGGCGCCACGGTCGAGATCCATACGGTGCGCGGCGTCGGCTACCTCCTGGTCGACCACAGATGAGCCGGCCTCGCCTGCATTCCCTGCAGTTGCGCCTGGTCCTGCCGCTGGTGATCCTGTTCGTCGTCGGCGCGGCGGCCATCGTCGGCTTCGTCGCCTGGCGCGCCTACGACACGGCCGATTCCCTGGCCGACCGCGAGCTCAGCCTGCGGGCGGCCGACCTCGCGAGCCACCTCGTCCGCCAACCGGACGGCACGGCGCGGCTCGACCTGCCGGACAGCCTGCGCGAAGCCTACGGTGCCGCGCCAGCCGCCGACATCTTCGCGATCCGGGGCGCCGACGGCCGGTTGATCGCGGCGTCGCCGCTAAGCTTTGGCTCGATCGTCGAGCGCTGGCCAGCCGCATCGGAACATGCCGGCTACTTCCATCTCAGGGAACTTCCCGGCCGCAGCCATGACTACTATGGCCTGGGGCTGCAGGTCGACAGTACGGCCGGTCCGGTATCCGTCTGGGTGGCGCGGGCGAACGGCGCCACGGCGCTTGTCCATTCGATGATCGAGGAATTCGTCTTCGACGTCGCCTGGGTCATTCCACTGTTCATGCTGCTGGCGCTCGGCATCGCCATCCTCACGACCCGCAAAGCGCTCGCGCCGGTGCGCGCCCTGTCGGAGGTCGCGGGCTCCATCGGCCCGAGCACGACGGCCGTGCGGCTGCCGCAAGCGAGCCTGCCCAGCGAGATCGAGCCGCTGGTCGCCGCCGTGAACCGCGCCCTCGACCGCCTCGAGCAAGGCTTTGCCGTCCAGCGGCAGTTCACTGCCAATGCCGCCCATGAGTTGCGCACGCCGCTCGCCATCATCACCGGTGCGCTCGATGGCATGGAACCCTCGACCGAGCTTGACAAGCTCAAGCTCGATGTCGCGCGCATGAACCGCCTGGTCGAGCAGCTGTTGAGCGTCGCGCGCCTCGATGCGATCGCGCTCGACGTTTCAGGCACGGTCGACCTCGACGACGTGGCGCGCCAGGCCGTGGCCAACATGGCTCCCTGGGCGCTGGCACAGTCGCGGAGGCTCGCCTTCGACGGCGCCGGGCATCCGGTCACGGTCATGGGCAACGTCCATGCGATCGACGATGCCGTTCGCAATCTGGTGGAAAACGCCGTTGCGTACGCGCCGTCCGGGAGCGAGGTGGTCGTGAGCGCGCGACCGGACGGCCGCATCGTGGTCAGCGATTGCGGTCCGGGCGTGCCGCCGCAGGATCGAGAGCGGATCTTTGACCGCTTTTGGCGCGGCAAGACCGCGCCCGCGCATGGCGCGGGCTTGGGGCTTGCCATCGTGGCCGAGATCATGAAGGCCCATGGCGGTCGCGCCGAGGTCAGCGCGAACGCCGAAAACGGCGCGGTATTCACCCTGGTTTTTCCGCGGACTGCAGTCGTCGCCCCGGCGACTGCGCGCTAGACTTGCGTCGAGCACCCTGGCCGAGCACGCGTGCGCCAAGGCCGCATAGTACCTGCTTTCATTGAATAGTGATTCACAGATGACCTCATCCTGAGGAGCCGCGCGCAGCGCGGCGTCTCGAAGGATGGCAACAAAGGCGATGTAGCCCACCCTTCGAGACGGCCCTGCGGGCCTCCTCAGGGTGAGGGCGGGCTGTATCAGCGTCCAGTAAAAGCGGGTACTAGTCGTCGTCGTCGCCGTCGTCATCGCCGTCGCCGGCCAGACGCCCGGTCTGCGCGTCGACCAGGACCTTGCCAGTCTGGCCATCCTTCACGCCCATGGCCTCGATCATGCGGCCTTGGCGGATGGTCAGGACGTCCGAATAGCCGTCCGATTGCAGCTTCTCGCGCACCTGCGCTTCGGTCACGGGTCGATCACCGGCGATGAAGACGGCCCCCCGGGGCTGGGCCGTCGCGATCAATGCTCCGGCTGCTGCTGCGAGTGCTGCGCCAGAGAGCAATGCCATGGCGATCCTGCGGTTCATGGTCGTTCCTCCTCGCTGCTGGACGTCAGGCATTGCCAGCCGGTCTTTAACGCAGCGTTAAGTCTCGTGCAGGAAACGCATAAAACTGCGTTAAACGGGCCGGCCGATGGTGCGAGGGCACATCGGAGGTGACCGTCATGCGAAGCAGTTCGATTTTCAGCATCGCCGCCGCAGCGGTCCTGCTGCTCGGCGGTCAGCGGGCTTGGGCCGAGGAGGAGATGAACCCGGCCGCTCTGGCCAAGGCGCTTCAATCGGCGAGCCTTCCCCTGGAGAAGGCCATGAAGGTCGGCGAGCGGGAAGGCAAGCCGATCTCTGCCAAGTACGAAATCGAGCACGGCGCCCTGCAGCTCTCGGTCTACACCCGCAAGGGCGACCGGTTCAGCGAAGTGATCGTTGATCATAGGTCGGGCGCCGTGGCCAAGGACGAATGGATCACCGACGGCGACGACATGAAGGCCGCCCAGGCGCAGGCCGCGGCCATGGCCAAAGCGAAAGTGTCGCTCGACGTCGCCGCCGAGCACGCCGTCAAGGCCGACGCCGGCTATCGCGCCGTCAGCGTCATGCCGAAGCTGGAGGGCGGCAGCCCGGTGGCTGTCGTCACTCTCATGAAGGGGGACGAGGTGAGGAAGGTCAGCGAGAAACTGAATTGAGGAGGACTGCCATGCACTCCGTCATGAACACCGTGAAGTCCGCCGTTGCCGCGCTCGCGGCAACCGCTCTGCCTGGCGCCATTATCGTCTCTGCCCCGGCCTCTGCCGCCGAGCCCGACTGGAACCAGGTTGCGCAGGCACTCGGCAAGTCCGGCGCCGTGCAGGCCGGCGGCGTGTACCGGGTCGGCTTCCCGCGCACCGATCTCGACGTGACGCTCGACGGCGTCGCCCTGAAGCCGGGCTTCGCGCTCGGCGGCTGGGTCGCGTTTCAGCCGATGGACAACGCGGCCATGGTCATGGGGGACGTTGTACTGACTCAGGACGAGGTGAATCCGGTCATGCGCAAGTTGCAGGAAGGCGGCATCGAGACAACGGCGCTGCATAACCATCTGCTGCGTGCCGAGCCCATGACGCTTTACATGCACATCAAAGGACATGGCGACCCGGTCAAGCTTGCGGCAGCCATCAAGGCCGGTCTCGCCGTCAGCAAGACGCCGTTTTCGCCGCCCGCCGGCACCGCCACTCCCGCCAACATCGACATGATCGGCATCGACCGCATCATGGGATACTTCGGCCAGGACAGCGGCGGCGTCTATCAGTTCGGCGTTCCGCGCGCGCAGCCGGTCACCGAGCAGGGAATGGCGTTGCCGGGCGCCATGGGAGCGGCGAACGCCATCAACTTCCAGCCGACGGGCTTCGACACCGCGGCCATCACGGGCGATTTCGTGCTCTCTGCCCAGGAGGTCAACCCGGTGATCAAGGCGCTGCAGGCCAACGGCATCGAGGTGACGGCCCTGCACAGCCATATGCTGGCCGAGCAGCCGCGCCTGTTCTTCATGCATTTCTGGGCCAACGACGACGCGCTGAAGCTCGCGAAAGGGCTGCGCGCCGCCTTGGACCAGATCGATGTCAAGAAAGACACGGCAAGCGGGCGGTAAGAGGCACGTGATGCACCGACTGATGATGGCGGCAGTCCTGATCGGTCTGCTGCCTGCCGGGGCGAGCGTGGCGCGGGACCAGCCGCCGTTGGCGCTCGAAGCGAAGATCTCCCTCGGCACGGTGAAGGGACGCATCGACCACATGGCCGTCGATCCGGATCGCCAGTTGCTGTACGTGGCCGAGCTCGGCAACGACAGCGTCGCTGTCGTCGACTTGGCGGAGCGCGATGTCGCGCATCGCATTGGCGGCCTGAGCGAGCCCCAGGGCATCGCCTACCATGCCCCGACCGGCACGCTCTACGTCGCCAACGCAGGCGACGGTTCGGTGCGTCTGTTCCAGGCGTTCGACTTCGCGCCGCTCGGTCGCATCGATCTCGGCGCCGATGCCGACAACATCCGGATCGATGCTTGGCGCGACCGCATCGTCGTCGGCTACGGCAAGGGCGCGCTGGCGGTGATCGACCCGGCAAGTCGGCGCAAGGTGGGCGACATGCGGCTGGATGGTCACCCGGAGAGCTTCCAGTTCGACGAGACGGGCGGGCGCATTTTCGTCAACGTGCCGAGTGCGGACCAGGTCGTCGGCCTCGACGTCGTTACCGGCAGAAAGTCACCCTCTTCGAGGGCGCCGGTGCGACCGCCAACTTCGCGATGGCTTTGGATGCCGAGGACCACCGACTGGTGGTCGCGTTTCGCACGCCTCCTCGTCTTGTGAGCTTCGACACGTCGACCGGCAAGCGGCAGGCGAGCCTCGAAAGCTGCCGGGATGCCGACGACGTGTTCGTCGATGCGCGACGCCATCGCATCTATGTCAGCTGCGGCGAGGGCGTGATCGATGTCTTCGGACGGGACGGCGGTAGCTACGCGCGAATTGCGCGCATTCCGACGGTCGCCGGCGCGCGCACCTCGCTTTTTGTCCCGGCCTCGGACCGCCTCTACCTCGCCGTACGCGCTACCCTGTCGGAGCCGGCGGCGATCTGGGTGTTTCGTCCAAGCCCTTGACCAAGGGCGATGTTGATTGTCGGTCGCGCATCTGCGAGGTCGCGTCGGGCTCGCACTTGAACGAAGCGGCTTTCAGAACCTCTCGCCGGGTCCGATACCGCACCATGCCGGTGAAGTGAGCTGCCGTCCCTTGTGCGTGGCAATAGCCGTCGGCCAGCGGCCGTGCTTCCGCCTCATTCCTGGCATGGGTGATCACCACCGACGAGCCGTCGCCCTTGACCTCCTGCTGGTTCGACGTTCGGTAAGGACTTTCGACGCACGCGCCGGCTGCCAGCACCACGAGCAGGCCTGCAATGACACCATGGAAGTGTTGCAGCATCGGTGAGCAAAGTTGCTCTCGCCGTCATTACGGTGACCTGACACCCGTGCGCCATCATCCTGCGCTGATATACTGCACGGATGACTGACACATCACCGTCCCAACTCCCCGACCGCCTTTCGACCAACCCCAAGAGCCCGCACTACGACGAGGCGCTGCTGGCGCGCGGCGTCGGCATAAAGTTCGACGGACAGGAAAAGACCAACGTCGAGGAATACTGCATCAGCGAGGGCTGGATCCGCGTCGCCGTCGGCAAGACCGTCGACCGCAAGGGCAATCCGCTCACCATCAAGCTCACCGGCAAGGTCGAACCCTATCTCGAGAAGTAGGGCGTCCCATGCTGATCGTCGAACTGGTCATTGTCGCGGCGCTGATCGTCGCAAATGGCTTTCTTGCAATGTCCGAGCTGGCGCTGGTCTCCGCCAAGAAGCCGCTGCTGGAGCGCATGCAGCGCGGCGGTTCGCGAGGCGCGGCGGTTGCCCTGGCGCTGACGCGCGAGCCGGGGCGCATGCTCTCGGCGGTTCAGATCGGCATCACGCTGGTGGGCATCGTGGCCGGTGCCTTCAGCGGCGTCACCATCGCCGAGCGGGGCGATGCCTGGCTGGAAAGCCTCGGTGTGCCGACTCGCGTCGCCGAGCCGCTCGCCTATGTCGCCGTGATCGCGATCATCACCTACTTTTCGGTCGTTTTTGGCGAGCTCGTGCCCAAGCAGGTCGGCCTGCGCAACGCCGAGCGCATTGCCGTCATCGTGGCGCGGCCCATGCAGGTCGTCGCGACAGGCGCAGCGCCGATCGTGTGGCTGCTCGACCGGTCGGCGCGGGCAGGGCTGCGCCTGCTCGGACAGGCACGCCAGGCCGAAGCGGTGGTCACCGACGAGGAGATCCGCACCCTGGTCCAGGAAGCCGAGCGGGCAGGATCGGTCGAGCCGGAAGAGCGCTCGATGATCGATGGCGTGATGAGGCTCGGCGACCGCTCGGTGCGGGGCATCATGACGCCGCGGACCGATCTCGAATGGGTCGACCTGCATGGCAGCGAAGCGGATGTCCGTGCGGCGTTGCGCGACGCCCGGCACGGACGCCTGCTGGCGGCCAACGGCGGCGTCGATGAGGTCATCGGTGTGCTGCCGGTGCGTCGTGCCCTGGTGGCTCTCCTCGAGCAGGATCTCGATGCCGTCTGGGGACTTGTCGAGAAAGTCCCGATCATCAGTGAACGGATGAGCGCCCTCGACGCGGTCGAACAGCTCCGCCAGTCACCCCTCAATCTCGTCGTGGTCGCGGACGAGCACGGAACCGTCGAAGGCATCGTCACCGAGGGCGATATCCTGAAGACGATCGTCGCGGACATCGCGGAGGAGGAGCGGCCACGCATCGTGCAGCGCGACGACGGCTCGCTGTTGATCGACGGCACCTTCCCGATCGACGAGCTCGGTGACCGTCTCGGCGTGACGCTGCCGCCGGCGCAGGATTATCACACCGTGGCGGGATTCGTCCTGGGACGCATGCGCCACCTGCCGCGGATCGGCGAGTCGTTCCAGTACGGCGGCTGGCGCTTCGAGATCGTCGATGTTGACGGCCGGCGCATCGACAAGGTTCTGGCCGCCGTCCAGCCGACCCTTCACCGAACCGCCTGAAGCCCAAACCAGAGAAGTAGACTTCATGCATAGCCACACACTCGACGACTGGCGCCACGATCACGTCTTCCTGGGCGCCGCGCACGACCGCAACGAACGGCGCACCTGGCTCGTCGTCGGCCTGACGGCCACCATGATGGTGGCCGAGATCGCCGGCGGCACGCTGTTCGGCTCGATGGCGCTGCTGGCCGACGGCTGGCACATGTCGACCCATGCCGGCGCCCTCGCCATCGCCGCCTTCGCCTATCGCTTCGCCCGCAGACATGCTCGCGACCCGCGCTTCGCCTTCGGCACCGGAAAGCTCGGCGATCTCGCGGGCTTCGCCAGCGCCGTTCTGCTGGCGCTGATCGCCCTGCTGATCGGCTACGAATCCCTGGTTCGGGTCTTCCAGCCCGTGGCCATCCATTATGCCGAGGCGACCGTGATCGCCGCCGTCGGCCTCGCGGTCAATCTGCTGAGCGCCTGGATCCTCGGCGCCGGGCACGATCACGGCCACGCCCATGGTCACGATCACGATCATGATGACGATCACGACCACCATCATCACGACCACGACCACAACCTGCGCGCCGCCTTCTTCCACGTCATGGCCGACGCGCTGACGTCGGTGCTGGCGATCGTCGGCCTGCTGATGGCCTGGGGCTACGGCTGGACCTGGCTCGATCCTGCGATCGGCATCGTCGGTGCGCTGGTGATCGCCCACTGGTCGTGGGGCCTGATCCGCGCCGCCGGCGCCGTGCTGCTCGACGCTGCTCCCGATGCGGAGCTCGGCGCCGCGATCCGCGCGCGTCTCGAACGGGGTGACGACCGCATTGCCGACTTGCATGTCTGGCGCGTCGGTCCCGGCCATCACGCCGCCATCGTCTCCCTGGTGTCGGATTCGCCGCTGTCGGTGGACGACTACAAGATGCGCCTGGCCGATCTTGCGCGGCTGAGCCACGTCACGGTCGAAGTCCACCGCTGCAACCACAGCCACTGACATGCCATGCCCCATCGCAGACATTTCCTGTTCGGTGCCGCCGCCCTGGCGGCCCTGCCGGCGCAGGCGCAGCCCGTGAAGATCGCCCTCGGCACCGCGACGCCGGGCGGCGGCTTTCCGGTCTATGGCGCGGCCTTCATCGACGGCGTGCGCCGCACCGATGCCGGGCTGGAGATCGAAGCGATCAACACCAAGGGCAGCACCGAGAACGTGCCGCGGCTCGAAGCCGGCACGCTCGACCTCGCCCTGGTGCAGGGCGAGGTCGTGCACGAATCGCTGGCCGGCGTCGGACGCCCGCCGGCCAACCTGAAGATCATCACGGCGATGTATCCCACCGCCGGCATGTTCGTGGTGCGCGCCGATTCGCCCTACCGCTCGATCGCCGACCTCGAGGGCAAGCCGATCGCCTGGGGCGCGCAGGGCTCGGGCCTGGTGATCCTCGGGCGCTATGCCATGGACGGGCTCGGCCTCGATGCCGCCAAGGATTTCCAGCCGGTCTATCTCGAGCGCGCGGGCGACGGGCCGGCCATGGTGCTCGACGGCCGGGTGGCAGCCTTGTGGGGCGGCGGCGCAGGCTGGCCGGGATTCACGACGGTCGCCAGGAGCGAGAAGGGCGCGCGCTTCGTTGCGCCCGACGGCGAGGAGATCAAGCGCATCCTCGCCAAGCATTCGTTTCTCAAGCCGGTCACGCAGGCGCCCGGTAGCTTCCCCGGGCAGAACGAGCCCATCCCGTCGGTCGGCTCCTGGAGCTTCGTGCTGGCGCGTCCCGGCCTCGACGATGCCGTGGCGTATCGCCTGGCCAAGGCGCTGCACGCGCTGGAGCGGCAGGGTGGCGCGCCGCAGCAACTCGTCGACACCACGGCCAGGAACACCGTGGCGGCTGCGCCGGCCGATCGCCTCCATCCGGGGGTTGCACGGTATTTCAAGGAAACCGGCCTTCTGCCCTCGTAACCTTTGCTTCTCCGGACACGTTTCCTGGGCCGTACCAAGCCCAAGGAGCGTTGCATGGACGACAAGTCGAAGAAGGACGGCCGCCTCGAAGGCGAAGGCAGCTACAGCGGCACCAAGTCCTATAACGAGGCGACCGCCAAGTTCCTGAAGAAAGGCAAGGTCGACGAGGCCGCGCGCGAGGCAAGACGCGCACTCGATTCCAAGGAAGCCGCCGAGCTGAAGGCGGCGGAAGCCAAGGGCCGATCGGGCGATCCCAAGATGTGGGAGAAGACTCCGAGCCGCCCGAAATAGGTCACAAGTTCCGGCAACTCGCGTCGGCGCGGTTCGTTTGGCGGTCATGGCCACCGTCACCGATCCGCGCCGACGCATGGTCCGCCGCCAGATTGCAGGCCGCGGCGTCACCGACCGCCGTGTGCTGGCGGCGATGGAAAAGGTGCCGCGCGAGGCCTTTCTGCCGGATGCCATGCAGGAATTCGCCTACGAAGATACGCCGTTGCCGATCGAGGAAGGCCAGACCATCTCGCAGCCCTACATCGTGGCGCGCATGGTCGAGGCCGCCGATGTCGGGGCGGTCGATCGCGTGCTCGAGATCGGCGCGGGCTCGGGGTACGCCGCCGCCGTGCTGGGCGAGCTGGCTGGGCGCGTCTTCACCATCGAGCGGCATCCCGCACTGGCCGATCTCGCGCGCGCGCGGCTCGGCCAGCTCGGCTACGACAACGTCGAGGTGCGCACAGGCGACGGCACGCTGGGCTGGCCCGAGGAGGCGCCGTTCGACGCCATCATCGCTACTGCCGGGGGCCCGCGCGTGCCCGAGGCCTGGCGCGCCCAACTCGCGGTCGAGGGCCGGCTGGTGATGCCGGTCGGCGAGACGCCGACCCGTCAGCGCCTGATCCGGTTGACGCGCACCGGCCCCGAAACCTGGCACGAGGAGGAGATCGAGGAAGTCCGCTTCGTGCCCTTGATCGGCCAGCAGGGCTGGCCGGAGGAGCACGAGGACTTCCGGCGGGCGCCGCGCCGGGAACCGCGGCCGATTAGCGGACTGCACCAACTCATTCGCGCCGCCGAGCAGCCCTTGCCGAATCTCGAAGATCCGACCTTCGCCAGCGCCTTCGATCGCTACGGCGACCGCCGCGTCGTGCTGCTGGGCGAAGCAAGCCACGGCACATCGGAGTTCTATCGCGCCCGCGCCGCCATCACCCAGCGCCTGATCGAGCGACACGGCTTCAGCTTCGTGGCGGTCGAGGCGGACTGGCCCGACGCCCTCACCATCGACCGCTACGTGCGTCATCTGCCGGCACGGCCGGGCGCACGCCCGGCATTCCGTCGCTTCCCGACGTGGATGTGGCGCAACACCGACGTCGATGCCTTCGTCGAATGGCTGCGTGGCCACAACGAGAGGCAGCTGGCTGAGCGGCGCGCCGGCTTCTTCGGCCTCGACATCTACAGCCTGGCCGATTCGATTGCCGCCGTGCTCGCCTATCTCGACACCGTCGACTCGGCGGCAGCCAAGGTGGCCCGCGAGCGTTACGGCTGCCTCACGCCCTGGCAGCACGATCCCGCGGTCTACGGCCGCGCCGTGCTGAGCGAGCGTTATCGCGCCTGCGAGGCAGACATGGTGGCGGCCCTGCGCGACCTTCTGGCCAAACGGCTGGAATATGCCGCCCATGACGGCGAGCAGTTCTTCGATGCGGCGCAGAATGCCCGGCTGGCGGCCGCCGCCGAGCGCTACTACCGCGCCATGTACTACGGCAGCGCCGAGAGCTGGAACATGCGCGACCGCCACATGTTCGACACGCTGCAGCATCTGCTGGCCCACCGCGGCGAGGGAGCACGGGCCGTCGTCTGGGCGCACAATTCACACATCGGCGACGCGCGCTTCACCGACATGGGGCGCGTGCGCGGCGAGCTCAATCTCGGCGAGCTGTGCCGCGCCCGCTTCGGTGAGGAAGCCGCGTTGATCGGCTTCGGCACCCACGCCGGCACCGTCACCGCCGCTTCCGACTGGGACGGCGAGATGGAAGTGAAGGAGGTGCGGCCCTCGCGCGAGGACAGCGTCGAGCACCAGTTCCATGCCGCCGGCGTGCCGCGCGCCGTGCTGCATCTCGATGTGCCGGGCGAGCTGCGTCGGCGCTTGCGCAGCCCCCGCCTGGAGCGCTTCATCGGCGTCATCTACCGGCCCGAGACCGAGCTGCAGAGCCACTATGCCGAGGTCGAGCTGCCTAGTCAGTTCGATGCCTATGTCTGGTTCGATCGCACCGCTGCCGTGACGCCGCTGCCCACCGTGCAACGCCCGGGCGTGCCGGAGACTTATCCGTTCGGGCTCTGACGACTCATGTTCCTCTCCCCCTAGCGGGGGAGAGGAGCATGAACGCATAGATCGCAATTCAGGAGGACACCATGAAAGTGAGCGAGATCATGACGCGGGATGTCTGCATCGCCCGTCCCGACCACACCATCGAGGACGTCGCGCGCATGATGCTGGCGATCGACGCCGGCCTTTTGCCGGTCGGCGACGACGATCGGCTGGTCGGCACCATCACCGATCGCGACATCGCCGTGCGCGCCATAGCCGAGGGCAAGGGGCCGAAGACGCTGGTCAGCGAGGTGATGAGCGAAGATGTCAAATACTGCTTCGAGGACGAGGACAGCGCCCACGTCGCCCAGAACATGGGCGAGCTGCAGGTGCGCCGCCTGCCCGTGCTGAACCGCAGCAAGCGCCTGGTCGGCATCCTGTCGCTGGCCGACCTCGCCCAGGCCGAGCGCGGCCAGCGCATCGGCAATGCGCTGCGCCAGATCGCCCAGCCCGGCGGCGAGCACACCCAAGGCTCCGACCAGCGCAGTGGCGGGATGTGATGCACTATTCCTCCCCTTCGCGGAGTCCGCGAAGGGGAGGTGTCGCCGTCATACGGCGACGGAGGGGTCATGGGCCACACGAGGACTCATGACCCCTCCGCCCGCTTCGCGGGCACCTCCCCAGCTTCGCTGGGGAGGAAGATCAACCGAGGGTCTTGGCCATGAGGAAGGTCGACACGCCGTCGTGCTCCTCCCGGTGGATCATGCGGTAGCCCAGGCGCTCGTAGAAGCCGCGCGCGGTGAGCGAAGAGGAGAGTTTCAGCTCGCTCACGCCAACCTTCAGCGCATGGGTCTCCAGATGCGCAACCAGCCGTGCGCCGATCCCGGCCTGTTGCAACTCGGGCTCGACGAACAGCGTGCGCAGCCTGTCGCCGCCCAGGGCGATCGTGCCGACGATGCGGTCACCCATCTGGCAGACGAACACGTCGCGCTCGGCCATGCGCCGGCCGACCTTGTCGGCGGCGAAGTTGGCGACGATCTGGTCGATCGCCTGCGCGGGGTAATCGCGGCCGTTGGAGATGCGCACCGTACGCTGCACCAGCGCACTGATCGCGGTTGCATCATCGGGGCCGGCATCGCGGATCACGAGAACGTTCATGATTCAACCCTGGCGGGACAGGCAAACGACACTTTAAGGTGTGACGCCTGCTTGGGGGAGGATCATGACAAAATATGCTCTGCTTGCCGCCGTCGGCGCACTGACGGCGGCGGCCTCTTTGCTGCCGGCCAATGCCGCCGATCCGGCGGCCGTCGCCCGCGGCAAATATCTTGTCGCCATCGCCGTCTGCAACGACTGCCACACGCCGGGCTATTTTCTCGGCAAGCCCGACATGGCGCGCTATCTCGGCGGCTCGGAGGTGGGCTTCGAGATCCCCGGACTCGGTGTCTTCCATGGTCCCAACCTGACACCCGACAAGGCGACGGGGCTCGGTGCTTGGACCGACGCCCAGATCGTTGCCGCGATCCAGAAGGGCGAACGACCCGACGGCCGCATGCTGGCGCCGATCATGCCGTGGCACGCCTTCGCAACCCTCACCAGGCAGGACGTCGATGCGATCGTGGCCTATCTGCGCAGCCTGCCGCCGGTCGCCAACAAGGTGCCGGGGCCGTTCGGCCCGACCGAGACCCCGACTTCCTTCGTCATGAAGATCGTGCCGCCCGGCGCCAAGTAGGGCGCGATGTGAGCATGCAGCCTCCTGGCTCCGGTCGCGTTGCCCGAGTCCAGGAGTTGTCGCATGCCCGTCGTGGAAGAGCTGAAGCGCATCGTCGAAAAGCTGACCGGGATCGGCCGACCGCGACGGCGCGAGCTCGCTCGCCTGGCCCGGCCGCGCGCGCCCCAGCTGTTTCGCTTCCGCGACGACGGCGAGACGCCGAACAGCCGCCTGCCGCTGGTGGTCTATCGCGGGGCGCTCCAGCTCGACGAGGCGTTCGATCCTGCCGCCGTGTTCGAAGAGACCTTCGCCCGCCATGGCTGGCGGGAGGCTTGGCGTGACGGCATCTACGACTTCCTGCATTTCCATTCGGCGACCCACGAGGTGCTGGGCTTCGCTCGCGGCAGGGTCACGATCGAGTTCGGCGGTCGGCGCGGCCGCACCCTGACCCTGAACGCCGGCGACGTCGCGGTGCTGCCGGCCGGCATCGGCCATCGCCGCATCACGGGCAGCGACGACCTCCTGGTGGTCGGCGCCTATCCCGCCAGCGGCCGCTATGACGAGCCGCGCCCCGACGAGATCGACTACGCCGCCGCGCTGGCCTCGATCGGCAAGGTCAAGCTGCCGCGCCAGGATCCGGTCTATGGCTCTGCCGGACCGTTGATCGAACTGTGGCGCAAGCCCGCTCCGGCGCGTCGCCGCCGAACCAGCGGCGGCCGTCGTGCCAAGACGCGGTCGAACCGCCGCCGCGGCGTCGCGCGCGCCTGAGGCGGTCGTGGCGACGGTCGCGCCATCAGCCGCGGAGCCCGAGGGCGGGCGGACGCTCGGCGGCAAGATCTGGCTGGTGCTGCGCACGACCGGCGAGAGCTTCATCGCCGACGATGCCTGGAGCCGCGGCGCCTCGATCGCCTACTTCACGCTGTTCTCCGTGGCGCCCACGCTTCTGGTGGTGATTGCCGTCGCCGGGCTGGTGTTCGGCCAGGACGCGGCACAAGGGGCCATCGTCGACCAACTCGGCGGCTTGATGGGACGGGCGACGGCCGAGGCCCTGCAGGCCATGATCCACAGCGCGTCCGACCGCATGAGCGGCACCTGGGCCACGGTGATCGGCCTGGTCGCCATCCTGCTCGCCACGACCGGCGTGTTCGGCGAGGTCCAGTCGTCGCTGAACACCGTGTGGGAGGCCAAGCCTCACCGCTCGACCCTGTCGCGCCTGGTGCGGGCGAGGCTCGCCAGCCTCGGCCTGGTCATCGCCTTCGGCTTCGTGCTCATGGTGTCGCTGGCGGTCAGCGCGGCGCTCACCGCGCTCGTGGCCTTCCTGCACGGCATTTTTCCCGTGCTGGAAACCGGCCTGGCCGTGGTCGATTTCGTGCTGTCGATTGTCCTGATTTCGGCCCTGTTCGCGGCGATGTACAAAGTGCTGCCCGACACGTCGATCGCGTGGCACGACGTCATCGTCGGCGCCGTCTGCGCCACCCTGCTGTTCGCGGCCGGCAAGTACCTGATCGCGCTCTATATCGGAGAAAGCAACATCGCCTCGAGCTTCGGCGCGGCCGGTGCGCTGATCGTGCTGCTGCTCTGGATCTTCTATTCGGCGCAGATCTTCCTGCTGGGGGCCGAGTTCACCCGCGCCTGGGCCTGTGTCTTCGGCAGCCGCTGCACGCCCAAGTCAGGCTGAGCCCGGTGTGGCCGAGAGGTCACTATCGGCTCGATTCTGCTGAATCGCCCCGGACTGCCCCGTTTGCGCCACCTCCGCGCGCAACGCTTTGGCCGTCGGCGCCGTTCTTCCACTGGTGGCGGTGCAGAACCCCGGACGACAGATGAAACGCGGTATTCTCGTAGCGACCTTGATGATGACGGCTGCCGGCGTTGCCAGCGCCAATCTGCTGACGACGGCGCCTCGAGGCGTGGCTTCGCCGTCGCCAGTGGCTTCGCCATCGCCATTGGCTTCGCCGTCGCCACAGGTGCAGCCGGCAGGCGAATCGCCGCCAGCCGCCAGGAGCGGTGACGATAGAACCGGCCTCGACCACAAGATGCGCATCCAGCCCTCGCCGGCGCCGAACACCTCGCGCAAGGTCGT
This sequence comes from Rhodospirillales bacterium, assembly GCA_016185145.1. Classification (GTDB taxonomy): domain Bacteria; phylum Pseudomonadota; class Alphaproteobacteria; order Reyranellales; family Reyranellaceae; genus Reyranella. The sequence continues at coordinate 51,453 of JACPOB010000056.1, forward strand.
GGTATCGCAGAGCACGCACAATGCCTTGGTTGAGCCGCAACAGGCGCCGGTACCGTTCCGGATGAAGCCACGGCCGCCGGTCAACCTGCCGCCCGTCGCAGACAAGGCGGATGAGGCCAAGGCGGCGGAGAAACCTGCGGAAACATCGTCCGATCCCGTCGGCGATATCGCCAGCGAGAGCGCCGCCCGCGCCGCCATCGAGGCGGACGGTTACAAGGGCGTGAAGGTACTGCGCAAGGGCGCCAACGGCGTCTGGCATGCGAGTGCGCTGCGCGGCGCGACGACGGTGATGCTGACGGTCGACGCCAGCGGCTCCGTATCAGCCGATTAGAGGCCTACTGTCATCCCGAGCGGTAGCGAGGGACCTTTGAAGCCAGAGGAAAAGGTCCCTCGCTACGCTCGGGATGACAGCATTGCTATATTCGGCACTTGTGATTCCGGATACTAGCCCAACTTGCGCAGTTGGAGGGTCAGTTTGATTTTTTTCGACTGATCGGAGTGAAGGAGATCAAGGGGTTGAGGGATGGCTTGGCGCGAATCTGGGGTGTAGTGCCGACCATCCCCATTTTCTTTTGAGGTCTGTT
>JACPOB010000124.1 GCA_016185145.1 Rhodospirillales bacterium
CCTGGGTGATCGCCCGCCTCGGCGGATGGACCGGCTACTACGGAAAGCCCGGCCCCAAGGTCATGCGCATCGGTCTCGCAGAGTTCCGCGCTATAAGGTATGGCGCCTCCCTGGTTGGTCACGATGTGTGAATCCGACAGCCCCCGCTAGGGGGAGAGGCTAGGAGAGGGGGAATCGACGTGCCCTGCCCCCTCTCCCAACCTCTCCCCCTAGCGGGGGAGAGGAGCCTGATTGGCGGATGTGTCCACTCATGGGCATCGGTCGTGGTGCTCATGACCCCTCCGCCGGCGAAGACGCCGGCACCTCCCCTTCGCGGACTCCGCGAAGGGGAGGAACTCGATGCCTCCTCAGCCACGTTTGCGCCGCGGCGCGAGCCGCGTCGGCGGCGGAGCGATCGATCGCGCCACCGAACGCCAGCGTCTCGATGTGGCGACCGGCGCCGCCGGTGAAGGCGGTCGTACGCCCGGTGCGATCGAGGAAAGCGAGCCAGGCGGCGCCCGTCAGCGCCGCCACCTGCTCGCGCGGCCAGGCGGCAAGCGCCGCCCGCTTCAGGACGGTGGAGATGCCGACCGGTTCGACGATGTCGAGCTGGCGCAGGGCCTCACGGCGATAGGCGTTGGCGCGATATCGCGCCAACGTTGCCACGGACAGGATCGCCATTGCCGCGACGCCCGCCGCCGCGACGATCCACCAGCCGGGCGCCGGCGGCCATAGCGACACCTCCGGCGGCAAGGCGAGGTCGCGCAGATTGGAGAGGTCGGCGGGATCAGCCATGGCCGTCGCTCATGCCGCTGCCCTCCGGCGCTCCAGCCGCCGACCCAACTGCTCGCGGAACTGTTCGACGACGTCGCGGTCGGTGGCGATCGGCAGGACCGGAATGGCATGGTGCAATGAAAAGCGTCCCCCGGCCTGCCGCCGCTCGGCAAAGGCTTCGGTGAAGCGGGTTCGCAGATCGCGGCCCGACAGATCGACCTCGATCTGCCGATCGCCTTCGGCCAGGACGGCGCGACCGATGTCGGGAAGCCGCTCCTCAAGCGGATCGTGCACGAACACCGACAGCACGTCGTTGTGGCCGGTGATCTCCGTCACCAGCCGCACCGTTTCGGCGTCGGTGCCCGCTCCGTCCGAGATCAGGCAGACCAGCCAGTCGTGGTGCGCGAGCCGCGCGGCGCGGGCCAGTGCCCGGTTGAGCAGCGATGGATCGGCAGGAGGCCCGTCGGCCGATAGACGCCGGTTCTGGCGCACCACCTCGGCCAGGATGCGCCGCACCGCGGCCTCGCGCGCCTCCGGTCGGATCTCGACGATGTCCTGTTCGGAGAAGACGATGGCGCCGACGCGGTCGCCCAGCGACGTGACGCGGAAGGCCGCAATGGCCGCCGCCTCGGCGGCGGCGACCGACTTCATGGCGCGCCGGCTGCCGAAGAACATCGACATGCGCTGGTCGACCAGCAGCAGCACGCTGCGGTCGCGCTCCTCGGTGTAGACGCGTACATGCGGGCTGCCGCGCCGCGCCGTCGCCGCCCAGTCGATGGTGCGCGTGTCGTCGCCCTCGAAGTAGTGACGCAGCTCCTCGAAGTCGAGCCCACGGCCGCGCAGGCGCGAGGCATGGCGTCCGGTCAGCAGAGAATGGACGGGCTGGCGCGGCAGGAAGCTGAAGCCCTTGGCGCGGTGACGCAGGCGCAGCAGGTCGTCGAGGGTGACGTGGACGCGGCTCATGCTCTTCCGGACCGCGAGCCTCTGGCTCGCTCATATTCATGATCACGAGCGAGCCAGAGGCTCGCGGTCCGGAAGAGCTTGATCATGCCGCCACGGCCACCTGCCGAAGGATCTCGTCGATCACCTGGTCCTTGCCGACGCCGTCGGCCGTCGCCTCGTAGGACAGGGTCACGCGATGGCGCAGGCAGTCGTGGGCGATCGCCTTCACATCCTCGGGCAGGACGTGGTCGCGGCCGCGCAGCCAGGCATGGACGCGGCTCGAGCGATCGAGCGCCAGCGAGCCGCGCGGGCTGGCGCCGATGGTGACCCAGTCCTTGAGCTTGTCGCCGAACTCGGCCGGCCGGCGCGTCGCCGCAACGAGGGACACGATATAGGCTTCGACGGCGTCGACGCTCTTGACCTGGTCGATCTCGGCACGGGCGTCGAAGATCACCTGCTGCGGCACCCGCGGCGGCGGCGCGGCCTTGGCGCCTTGCGCCTCCTCGCCGCGCACGAGCTGCAGCACCTTCACCTCGTCGGCATCGCTGGGATAGTCGATGCGCACATGCATCAGGAAGCGGTCCATCTGCGCCTCCGGCAGCGGATAGGTGCCCTCCTGCTCGATCGGGTTCTGGGTCGCCAGCACCATGAAGAGCCCGGGCAGCTTGTAGCGTTTGCCCGATACCGTGACCTGCCGCTCCTCCATGGCCTCGAGCAGCGCCGACTGCACCTTGGCCGGCGCACGGTTGATCTCGTCGGCCAGCACCAGGTTGCCGAAGATCGGGCCCTGCCTGAACTGGAAGGTGCCGGCCCCGGCGCCCTGGCTGAGATAGATCTCGCCGCCCGTGACGTCGGACGGCAGCAGGTCGGGCGTGAACTGGATTCGGCTGAACTCCGATTCGATCGCGCCCGACAGGCTCTTGATGGCGCGCGTCTTGGCGAGTCCCGGCAGGCCCTCGACCAGCACGTTGCCGTCCGCCAGCAGGGCGATGACCAACCGTTCGACCACGCGCTCCTGGCCGATCACGGAGGTGTTGACCCGGCGCTGGATCTCCTGGATTTGCTCGCGTGGTTTCGTCATCGGCTGCATGTCCCGGCGTAATAGGCGGCGGCATTGCAGGCCTTGCCGCCCGGCAGCGAGCAGACCCCCTGCTCGCCCGAGGTGCTTTCGCTCACCACGGTGTAGCGTCCGCCGGTGATGGCGCAATAGCGGCCGGCCGGCGCGACATAGCCCGTCACGCGCAATCCATTCTTCGGACACTCGCCGCGCAACAACGCCCATTCCTCGCACTGGTAGTTGTCGGTGAACACGCAGACGCCGAACTGGCCGCCATCGGGACGGCGCTCGATATGGAGCGTACCGCCCGTCTTCACGCAGTTCTGCGAGGCAGGGTTGGCGAGCTGCGGCGATCTCGACTGAGCTTGCGCCAGAGCCGCAGGTGCTGCGAGTGACAAGACGAACATGGTGAGGATCAGACTTCTCATCTCGGCGATCTGGTCATGGTATCGACCATCCTACGGCGGGGAATTTCGCCCGCAACGACTCCGTGGTTTCGGCCGATCAGGTATGCGACGACGGACTGGACGACATGCTGGGCCGTCACCTACCCTGTACCGCCCGGTCGGTCTTGGACGCGAGGACGGAGTCATGGATCGACGATATATGCTGATGGCGACCCTGTCGCTTCTTGCCGTTTCAGCGCCGGGCATTCTCCGGGCGCAGACGACATCGGCTGACGACAAGAAGAGCTTCAGCCCGGAGCAGTTGGACCAGATCCTGGCGCCGATCGCTCTCTATCCAGATGCATTGCTGTCGCAAGTGCTGATGGCGACCAGCTATCCGCTCGAGATCGTCGAGGCGGCGCGCTGGTCCAAGGCCAATCCGACGCTGAAAGGCGACGCCGCCGTGGCGGCGGTCAAGGACCAGGGCTGGGACGTCAGCGTGAAGTCGCTGGTCGCGTTCCCATCGGTGCTGGCGCAGCTCAGCGATCATCTCGACTGGACCCAGAAACTTGGCGACGCGATGATTTCGCAGGAGCAGGATGTCGCCGCCTCTATCCAGCGACTGCGCGCCAAGGCGGCCGACGCCGGCAATCTCAAGAGCGGGCCGCAGCAGACCGTCAGCACGCAGGGTTCGGGCAACGATCGCACCATCGTCATCGAGCCGGCCAGTCCCGACGTGGTCTACGTGCCCTCCTACAATCCGAGCTGGGCCTACGGCAGCTGGCCCTACCCCGCCTATCCGCCGACCTACTATCCGCCGCCCGCAGGCTACGGGTACGGCGCGGCGCTGGCGACCGGCCTGCTCTGGGGCGTCGGCGTCGCCGCTACGACCGCCATGTTCTCGAGCTGGAACTGGAACAACTGGAACCGCGGCAACGCCTACGTGAACGTGAACGTCAACCGCGCGGTCAACATCGACAATCATTTCGACCGCAATCGCTACGTCAACAACAACCGCTGGCAGCACGATACCAACCACCGCCGCGGCGTCGCCTATCGCGATGCCGCCACGAGCCAGCGCTTCAACCAGCACCGCCCGGACGCGGCGCAGCGCCAGCAGTTCCGCGGGCAGATCGCCTCGCACGCCCAAGGCCCTGCCGCACATCCCAACGTCCCGCACAACCTGCCGCAGCGGCCGGCAGGCCAACGTCCGCAGATCCAGAATCAAGGTCGCTTCGCACATGGCGACCGGCCGTCCGCGCTGAGCGGCGTCAATCGCGGCCATCAGGTGAACCGCGAGGCCGCTCGCGGCCGCATCCAGCAGGGACGCGCCGCCTCCCATCCCAACTTCCAGCGGCCTGCCGGCGGCGGCTTCCACGGCGGGGCGAGAGGAGGCCGGCGATGAAGCTCCTTTCCAGATGGTTCGTCGGGCTGCTTGCCCTGCTCGCTCTCGCGGGCGCCGCACTGGCCCAGACGCCTGCGCCGGCCACCGACAAGCAGCAACGTTTTGCGACGGCGCAGGCGGCGGCCGACACGCTCGCAGAGGCGATCCGCAAGGACGACGGCAAGGCCATCGAGGCCATCCTCGGCACGGGCTGGCGTGACCTGGTTCCCGGAAACACCGCGCACGAGGACGATGTGCGCGCCAATTTCCTCAAGGCGTGGGACGAACAGCACAAGATCCTGCCGCAGGGCGACGACAGGGCGGTGATCGAGGCCGGCAACACCGGCTGGCGCATGCCGATCCCGCTGGTGAAGGACGACCGTGGGTGGCGCTACGACGTGGCGGCCGGCCGCGAGGAGATCCTGGCGCGCGAGATCGGCCGCGACGAGCTCACCGTCATCCAGACCCTGCTCGCCATCGTCGATGCGCAGCAGGACTACGCGCAGCTCGATCCGATGAAGGTGGGCGTCGCAACCTATGCACGCCGGCTGCTGAGCTCGCCCGGCAAGAAGGACGGGCTGTACTGGGACACCAGCCCGGGCGAACCGCCAAGCCCGCTCGGCGCCCTGGTCGCCAAGGCGCAGCCCGGCGACGGGCCGGGCCAGGGCTATTTCGGCTACCACTTCCGGCTGCTCTACGGCCAGGGCCCGGCCGCCAAGGGCGGTGCCTACAGCTACCTCGTCAACAACCGCATGGTCGGCGGCTTCGGTGCGATCGCCTGGCCGGTCACCTACGGCGAGACGGGCGTGATGACCTTCATCGTCAACCAGGACGGCATCGTCTACGAGCGCGACCTCGGTCCGCAAACCAGCGAACGGGCGGCCGCCATCAATTCGTTCGACCCTGGAGAGGGATGGGAAAAGGCGGACATGACACCGCCCTGATGAAGTAGGCGATTTGCAAAGGAAAGCGAGACTGGAAATGCTGAAGCTCAAGATCCTGATGCTGCTTGCGGCGGGCGGCCTGCTGACAAGCTGCGAGAACATGACGACAGGCCAAAAAGGTGCCGTCACGGGTGCAGCGCTGGGCAGCGGCATCGGCATGGTGGCCGGCGGCAACTTCGGCCAGGTGGTCGGCGCGGGACTGATCGGCGGCGCCGCCGGATACATCACCGGCAGCGCAATCGGAAACAGGTAGGACGTCGTGATGATTCCCAGAGTTACGCTCGGCGCCCTGCTGCTGGGGCTCGCGCCGGCGATCGCGCAGGCACAGCCAACCGCTCTCACCTTCGACAGCGCAGCCTATGTGACCTGCAAGCAAGCACAGGCCATGCCGCCTGAACCGCGCAAGGCGCTGGCCATGTTCCTTGCCGAGCACGCCGCCGGCCGGCGCGGCGTGGCGATGCCGACCGGCGACCTGGGCGCGCATCTCGGCTACCTGGTGCGAGCGGGCTGTACCCTGACGCCCGACGCCTATCTCTATGCCGTGATCGATCGGGCGATCGTCGCCGAGCTCAGCAAGCTTCCCAAGCGACAGTAGATCGCCGGTGGGCCAAATGCCTGGTCGGCGCCGCCTCCTGATCGGGCTTGGCGGGAGCGTCGTGTCTGCGGCCGCCCTTGGCGGCTGCAGCCTGCCGGCGCGCCTCGCCGCCCTTCCGGAGCACCTGCGCGGCCGAGAAACCTTCCACAATCTGCCGCCGACGACGCGGGTCGTTCTCGACGGCAGCGACAGCTCGTTGCTGGGGCGCGTGGCCGTCGATGCCCTGCAACGGGAGATTGCCTACGCCGAGCGTCATGGCCTGCACGATCCCGGTGTCGCAAACTACCTCGCGATCTCGGGCGGCGGCGAGAACGGCGCCTATGGCGCCGGACTGCTGACGGCCTGGAGCGAGCTCGGCACGCGGCCGGAGTTCAAGGCGGTCACCGGCGTGAGCACCGGCGCCCTCATTGCCCCGTTCGCATTTCTGGGGGCGGCGTACGACAAGGAGCTCGAGGGCTTCTACACCATGACGCGGGCTTCCGATGTCATGATTTCGCGCGGCCTGCTGACGGCGCTGCTCAGCGATTCCCTCTACGACTCGACTCCCCTCCTGCTGACGATCCGCAAGGTGCTGACGCCTGCCGTGCTCGACGCCATTGCCGCCGAGTATCGCGACAAGGGCCGCATCCTTTGCGTGGCGACGACCAATCTCGACGTCCCCGTAGGCGTCATGTGGAACATCGGCGACATTGCCGCGAGCGGCAGCCCGCAGCGCGCCGAGTTGATCGCGAAGATCCTGCTGGCGTCTGCATCCGTTCCCGGCGTCTACCCGCCGGTGATGATCGACCTCCAGGCAGGCGGCGAGAGGTTTCAGGAGATGCACGTCGATGGCGGCACGGTGGCCCAGGTGGTGCTTTATCCACCATCGCTCTCCGGCGAGGTGCTGCAGCAGCTGTCGTCCTCGCCGGCCGTCGCGCGCAGCCTCGCGGAACGGAGGCGGCGCCTTTACGTCATCCGCAACTCGCGCCCCGGCGGCGACCTGCAGACGGTCGACCGCAGCACGCTGAAGATCGCAGGCCGCGCCGTGTCGACCTTGATCAGCACTCAGGGCATCGGCGACCTGTACCAGCTCTACGTGCTCGCCCAGCGCGACGGCATCGACTACAACGTGGCGTTCATCCCGGAGAGCTTCTCCGAAAAGGCGCGCGAGCCGTTCGACCAGGCCTACATGCGCAACCTCTATGTCGTCGGCCGCCAGGCGATGCTGAGCGGCGCGGCATGGTCGAAGTATCCTCCCGGCTACGATCCGGTGCCGATCAATCAGCGGCGCGGCCGCATCGGTTGAGGAGCGGCGTCTCCGATCAGCGACTCGACTTGATCGAGGCGTTCAGCTTCTCGACCACCTGATCGATGGAGAACGACGCCGGCCGCTGGCGCGGCGGGAACTCCTTGTAACTCGCGAGGTATCTGCCGACCTTCTGGACGGCGGGCAGGATCAGGAAGGCGCGGTCGATCATCCACTTCTCGTACTGGATCGAGCCGTCGACGGCGTACTCGAATGGATCTGCCTTGAGGTCGACGATGGTCGGCCCACGCAGCGTCGTCATCGGATTGCGCCAGATCTCCATGCCCTTGGCGTACTGGATGGCGAAGCTGTACTTGAAGCGCTCGTCGCGATAGGCGACGAGATTGCCGTCGTCGTCGAAATAGACGAAGTCCTTGCGCGGCGACTCCGCCGTCTCACCCTTCAGCACCGGCAGCTGGTTGTAGCCGTCGAGATGGACCTTGAAGGTCTTGTTGCCGGCCTGGTAGCCCTTGAGCAGCTTGTTCTTGATGTCGGCCTCGCCGGCCGCGGCGAGGAAGGTCGGCAGCCAGTCCTCGGCCGAGAACAGGCCATCGACGATCGTGCCGGGCTTGATGACGCCAGGCCAACGCGCCACGGCCGGAACACGGAAGGCGCCCTCCCAGTTGGTGTCCTTTTCCGACCGGAACGGCGAGGCGCCCGCATCCGGCCACTGGTTCTTCATGGCACCGTTGTCGGTCGAATAGACCACCAGCGTGTTGTCGGTGACCTTGAGGTCGTCGAGCAGCTTCAGGAGCTCGCCGACATGGCCGTCGTGCTCGACCATGCCGTCGCCCTGGATGCCGAGCCCCGTCTTGCCGGCAGATTCCGGGCTGAGATGCGTGTTGACGTGCATACGTGTCGAGTTGAACCAGACGAAGAAGGGCTTGTCGGCGCGCACTTGGCGTTCGATGAAGTCCTTGGTCGCTGCCAGGAACTCCCTGTCGACCGTCTCCATGCGCTTCTTGGTCAGCGGCCCGGTATCCTCGACCTTCCCGTCGGCCGAGGTCTTGAGGACGCCGCGCGGGCCAAACTGCTTGCGGAACTCGGGGTCCTTCGGATAGTCGGGATTCTCCGGCTCCTCCTCGGCGTTGAGATGATAGAGGTTGCCGAAGAACTCGTCGAAGCCGTGCGCCGTCGGCAGGAACTCGTCGCGGTCGCCGAGATGGTTCTTGCCGAACTGGCCGCACATGTAGCCCAGCGGCTTCAGGAGGTCGGCGATGGTCGGATCCTCCTTCTGCAGTCCGACCGTGGCCCCGGGCAGGCCGACCTTGGTGAGACCGGTACGGAACGGGCATTGGCCGGTGATGAAGGCGGCACGGCCGGCCGTACAGCTCTGCTGGCCGTAGTAGGTCGAGAAGATCGCGCCCTCGTTGCCGATGCGGTCGATATTGGGCGTGCGGAAGCCCATCATGCCTTTGTTCCAGACGCTGAGGTTCCAGAGCCCGATATCGTCACCGAAGATCACGACAATGTTCGGCTTGCGGCCACCGGCCGGTGCCGGTGCTTGCTGGGCACTGGCCTGTTGGTTCGAGCCGCCGAGCCCGATCGCGCCCAACGCTGCAAGCGCGGTGCCGCCGAGCAGAAATGCACGGCGCCGCTTGTCGATCGTCTTACACTTCGTCATCTTCGTCGTCCTCAATTCAAGAAACAGTCATCGCGGTATCGTGTCGAGCGACTTCTGCATCTTCTCGACGATCTGGTCGACGCTGAAGCTTGCGGCACGCTGGCTCGGCGGAAATTCCTTGAAGGTCGCCAGGAACTTCGCGGTTTCCTCCTGGGCGGCGAAGATCAGGTAAGGCTGGGAGATGAACCAGTCGTAGTAGGTGTTCGACGTCACGTCGGCCCGTTCGTACGGATCGGCCCTGAGATCGAACAGCTTGGGCAGGCGTAGCGTGGTGAAGGGCTCGGCCCAAACGCGCATTGTGCCCGGCGCTCGCTGCTCCATGAACACGACCTTCCAGTTCTCGTAGCGGAAACCGACGAGATCGCCGTCGTCGTTGAAGTAGAAGAACTCCTTGCGGGCCCCCTTGGGCTGCTGGCCCGTGAGGAGAGGAAGCTGATTGTAGCCGTCGAGATGGACCTTGAAAGTCTTGGCGCCGATCTGATGGCCCTTCAGGAGCTTCGCGGAAATGTCGGGATCTCCCGCGGCGGCGACCAGGGTGGGAAACCAATCGAGGCCGCTCACGATGTCGTTGAACACCGTCCCCGGCTGGACGCGGCCCGGCCAGCGGATGAAGCAAGGCACGCGGAACGCGCCTTCCCAATTGGTGTTCTTCTCGCTTCGGAACGGCGTCATCGCGCCGTCCGGCCACGAGTTCATGTGCGGCCCGTTGTCGGTCGTGTAAAGCACGATCGTGTCGTTGGCGATTCCCAGATCGTCGACCTTCTTCAGGATCTGGCCGACATGGCCGTCATGCTCGACCATGCCGTCGGCATATTCGGTCAGCGCCGTGAGGCCGGGCGGGCTGCGACGATCTTCCTTCACGTGCGTGCGAAAATGCATGCGCGTCGAGTTGAACCAGCAGAAGAACGGCTTGCCGGCCTTGGTCTGGCGATCGATGAAATCGACCGCGGCGGCCGAGGTCTCGTCGTCGATCGTCTCCATGCGCTTCTTGGTGAGCGGCCCGGTATCCTCGATCTTGCCGTCCGCCGACGACCTGATCACGCCGCGCGGGCCGAACTTCTTGCGGAACTCCGGATCGCGCGGATAGGTGCGCTGCTCCGGTTCCTCCTCCGCATTGAGATGGTAGAGGTTGCCGAAGAACTCGTCGAAACCGTGATTGGTCGGCAGGAACTCGTCGCGATCGCCGAGATGATTCTTGCCGAACTGGCCGGTGGCGTAGCCCATCGACTTCAGGATTTCCGCGATGGTGACGTCGCGCGCCTGGAGGCCGACGGTGGCGCCCGGCACGCCTACCTTGCTGAGACCGGTACGCAGGGTGCATTGCCCGGTGATGAAGGTCGAACGGCCCGCCGTGCAGCTCTGCTCGGCATAGTAGTCCGTGAACATCGCGCCTTCGCGCGCCAGACGGTCGATGTTGGGGGTCTTGTAGCCCATGAGCCCGAACGTGAAGGCGCTGATGTTGGACTGGCCGATGTCATCGCCGAAGATCACGAGGATGTTGGGCCTCCGGCCGCCAGCCGGCGGCGGCGTGGGCTGTTGGGCTTGCGCGGTGCCGATGCCCACCGTGCCCAGAACGGAAAGCGCCGTGCCACCGAGAAGCAGCTTGCGCCGATCGGCATTCGGCTTGGCGTTGGTCTTGTCGCTCATCGCATGCCTCCGTTCAAAAAGACGTGATCAAGGTCAGCCCAATAGCATTGGTGATGGTGAAGCTGCCGGCATTGTCGACCTGCCGCACCAAGTATGGCTCCACGCTGAAATGCTCGTAGATCGGCAGTGTCACGCCAACGATCAGCCGGTAGCGTGACATCTGATTGTACTGCGTGTCGAAGTAAACTTCGGCGGACGCATAGGGCGTGAACAGATAGTCGCCGATGGTGACGTCGCGCTGGACCTGGATGCGCTCGCGCAGGCGCGCCGAGAAACCGGTGTTGAGCCAGCGGAAATCCTCGCGCGTGCGGAAGTCGGCCGAGAAGCCGAAGCCCAGCGGCATGCGGAAGATCTGCTCGGCGAGCAGGCGGTTCTCCTGGAAAGGCCCGCCGTCCGTCGAGTTGCCGTGGCGATACCCCAGCCGCCCCCAGAACCAGTCCTTGAAATGGTGCTCGAAGGTCAGCCCGACCTCGGCCTGGTAGGTCGAATTGGAATCGCGGTCGCGGTTGTGCGACATCATGAAGATGGCGCGCGATTCGCGCTCGTTGAACCACTTGTGGAACTGCAGTTCCGGCCAGAATTCGTGGGTCTCGCCGGCCCACGCCGACCTCGCCGGTGCCGCGAACAGCGCAGCGCCGCACAAGGCGATCACGATCGACCGTCCGGTCATCATCCGCCTCCGCTCGTTCGCCCGATGGCATCATGTTTGCTGGTCGCCTCAGAACGGATTGACGTAGTTCAGGATCGCAATCTGCCGCAAGAGCACCTTGCGAATGACGTGGGCCGGCTTGATGTGCTCGGTGAAGATCGCCGCGTCGCCGACGCTGCCGGCCGGCAGGCGCCGTGCCAGCGCCTCGTCGTCGAGCCGGACGCGCACCACGAAGGGTGCGGCCTGCACCGGCGCGGGCGTGATGGCGCGGCCCGACACTTCGGTCTGGCCGGTCGAGAGTGCCTGCAGCACGGTTACGACCTTGCCGGTGTGGATCTGGCCTGGCAGGGCCTTGAAGGTGAGCTCGACCGGCTGGCCGGGCTGGATGAAACGGCTGTCGATCTGCGCCACCTCGATCCCGACCAGCGTCTCCGACGTGTCGATGAAGGCCATCACAGGAGAGAGCGGCAGATTGCCGACGCGCGCGCCCTTGCGCAGCGCAAGGTTGGTGACAAAGCCGTCGGCCGGCGCACGCACCACGCTCTTTTCGAGGTTCCATCTGGCGCCCTCGATCTGCGCCTTGAGCTGCTCGACGGCGGCCTGGTGCTGCTGCACGTCGAAGGCGCGGCCGGCGGGCCCACGCTCAAGCTCGGTCATCTGCGAGAGTCGCAGCTCCTCGAGCTTCAGTTGCGCGGCCAGCGCGTCGACCTGGGACTGGAACGGCACCGGATCGATGCGGAACAGAACGTCGCCCATCCTGACCGGCTTGTTGGCCTCGACGGCGACTTCGACGACCTCGCCGGCGACGTCGGGAACGATCGACACGGCGTTGCGCACGACGATCGCGTTGCCGCCGGGCGCGCCCCAGCCCATGGGGATGAACAGGCCGAACAGCAGCAGCACCAGGACGATACCGGGCGAGACCTTCCAGAAGAGGTTGAAGGGCACGATCCGAAGCTTCACCAGCCCGAACAGGATCACCAGGTAGACGTTGAAGATGGCGACGATCATCGCCAGTCGCTCCCGCGCCGCGGCGCCGGCGCGTCGACATAGGCCCAGATCAGGGCGAGCGGCCACAGTGCGAAGCCGAAGAAGAGCGTGATCCAGCCCGCCATGCGCACCGCCTGTGCCCAGGGATGGCCGCGACTCCTGGCAATGTGGCCGGGCAGCGACCCGGCAATGAAGATCATGGCGACTGCGCTTGCCACCAGGATGGCGAGGACGATCCAGGCGAAGAGATCGAGGATCGACATGCCGCTACCTCATCTCACATCATCCGTCGCGCCGAAGGGAACGATTGCCGGCAGTGCCGGCAGCTCCTCAGCCATCGTTCTCTCCTTCCTAGAACCGTCCACGCACGCCCAGCAACGGCCCGTGCTGGAGCATGTTCATCTCGAAGAACGACGAGCCCGAGCCCTGGGTGTAATCGACATACAGGGCGCGATAGCCGATCACGCCCGCCCAGTTGACCCCGATCGCGTTGCCGAACTCCATGCTGTAGGCGAGCTGCGCCTCGGCCGAGATGCGGCTGCCGATGCCGAATCCGCCCAGGTCGGCCTCGAGCGCGAGACGCTGTCCCAGCGCCAGGTGATGACGCACGCGGAAGCCGATGAAGGGATCGACCCAGCCGATGCTGCCCGAGTTGGCGAAGACCTGGCTGCGGTTGGCAGAGACCTGGAGGTTGGGCGTGTTGACGGTGACGGCGCCGTAGAAGTTGAGCGTCATGTCGACGCGCTGGTACCACCAGCGGCCGCCCACGGTCACGTCGAAGGCGGTCTGGCCGACGCCCGCCACGCCCTGCCCCTCGGCGCTGCGATCGGGCCCGACCTTCACGACCTCGTAGGCGGCGCCGAACTGCAAGGTCAGCGTTTCATAGTTCACGGAGGCCGAGGCGACGGCATTGCCGCTAACGCCGGGGAGGAAAAGGCCACGCGTCGCCGACTTGCCAGCGGTCAGATTGGCGTAGACGAGATCGACGAACAGCCCAAGCCGGTCTTCGTAACGTGCCTCGGCATAGGCCATGATCGAGATCAGCGACTGGCTTTCGGCGTACATCTCGAAGGCGTTGGTGTTCGTCTGCAGCGTCTGACCCGCCACAGTCTGCGTGCCGCTCATGAAAGTGAGCCAGCCGTAAGGCGCGAAGGTGAAAGTCCAGGGACTGTCCGCGGCGACGCTCTCGCCCGCCTTCGCAGAGCCTTGTGCTCTAGCCAAGTCGGCAACGAGCAGGATGACCGTGACAACGGCCGTCGTGACGAGCCAGCGGCTCGAAGGCGCCCTAACCGTTCGTATCGTCACGCTCCCAGTCCTTGCCGCCTGTGAGCCAAGGTACGGCCATTGTCCGGAGCAGGTCCAGTTCGTTTGTGCATATCAGAGTGCCGGCAGGCCGACCGGAGGGCGCGGGCGGCAACGAGCAGCGTGGCAGGATCGTTTAATGCGCCGCCCGAGACGAGCAGTCGCGCAGGAGATCCTCATGGAAGGCAGCCGCATCTGCCGGAGGCAGACCAATCGCGCCAACCAGGCTTGCCATCACTCGTCGGCCCCCCTGCGCTCGGCCGGCATGATTGCGCGACATCCCTGCAGGGTGGCCCTCGCTCCCGCCCTGTCGGCCGTGGCCATCTGGGCCGGCGATGCCTGCGCCCAGACCGCCACGGATGCGTCTGCGGGATCGCTGTCGCAGTTCATCGCCGAACGGGTCGACCGCGTCGCAGAGCATCTCGGCGGCCTCGTGCATGCCGTCCCGCGCCTGGCCGAGTACTCCCGGGGCGTCGGTCTCTCATTCGAAAGAGCCGCCGGCGCGACCAGCCTCGGCCACGTTGTCATGGCCACGCTGCTGTGCCTTCTCGTCGGCGTTTTGGTCGAATGGGCGTTGCGACGGGCGGCGCGTGAGCTCCGCGCCGGTCGGCGACCTGTCATGCGTACAACGGACCGCCTGGCGGCCGTCGCGATCGACGCCGGCGTCGAGCTGGGCGGTGTCGTCGCCTTTGCCATCGGCGCGCTGGCGGCGCTCCTCGCGGTCGGGCGCCCGGGACCGATCAATGAAGTGGGCAGCTCCTATCTGGTCGCACTGGTCGGACTGCGCCTGGCACTCGCCGCGCTCGTGATCGTGCTCCGGCCGCACGAGGGGCCGAAGCGAGCCTTGGCCGCCCTCGACCTGGAGCTGCCGGTCGCGCGCTTCTGGTATCGTGCTTTGGCCACGTTCGCCGGCTGGTTCGCCTTCGGCTGGGCCGCGATCGTGACGCTGCGCGTCTTCGGCATGCCCCAGGACGGTCGCCACCTCATCGCCTATGCGCTGGGCATCGGGCTCGTCGTCATCGCCTTCGCGATCATCTGGCTTCCCGCCCGGTCGAGCGGGGCGAAAATCGACTCCGGCAACGCCGGCAAGTGGCTGGCCTCCCTGGCAGCGATCGTCCTGTGGGCGGTGTGGGCCGCCAATGCCATGCCCGCCTTCTGGTTCCTGACGGTGGTGATCGGCCTGCCGCTGGCGATCGGCGTTGCGCGCCGCGCGTCGCGCCATCTGCTTCGGCCCGCCGCAGCCGGCGGCCAGGAAGCGGACGTGCCCTCCGTTGCCTCCGTGTTCGTCGAGCAGGGATTGCGCGCTGTGCTGGTCGCCGGGGCGATCTGGCTCCTGCTGTGGGGCTGGAACCTCGACGTAGGCGCCCTCGCCGCACAGGAGAGCGTCTACGCGCGGCTGCTGCGCGGCGCACTGCATGCCCTTGTCATCGTGCTCGCGGCCGATCTTGCCTGGGGCCTCATCAAGGCGATGGCCGACAACGCACTTGCCCGGGCGCAGGCCCGTCCCGAGATCGACGACGACGAGGCGCGTCGGCGGGCACGCGTTCGCACGCTGCTGCCGATCGGCCGCAACCTCGCCTTCATCGTACTGATCGCAATGTCCGGGCTGATGGTGTTGTCGTCGCTCGGAGTCGAGATCGGACCGCTGATCGCAAGTGCCGGCGTGGTGGGTGTCGCCGTCGGCTTCGGCGCGCAGACGGTGGTCCGCGATATCATCAGCGGCATGTTCTACATGATCGACGATGCCTTCCGGGTCGGCGAGTACATCCAGAGCGGCAACTACAAGGGAACGGTCGAATCGTTCAGCCTGCGCTCCATCAAGCTGCGCCATCAGCGCGGGCCGCTGTTCACCGTTCCGTTCGGCTCGCTCGGCGCTGTCCAGAACATGAGCCGTGACTGGGTGATCGTGAAGGAGATCATCGGGATCACCTACGATTCCGACGTCGACAAAGCCAAGAAGCTGATCAAGCAGATCGGGCTCGATCTCGCGAAGGATCCCGATCTCGGTCCCAGCATCCTGCAGCCTCTGAAGATGCAGGGCGTCGAGCAGTTCGACAATTACGGCATGCGCGTGCGCACGAAGATGATGACAAAGCCCGGCGAGCAGTTCGTCATCCGTCGCCGGGCGAATGCGATGATCAAGAAGGCCTTCGACGCCAACGGCATCCGCTTTGCCATACCGACGGTCCAGGTGGCCCACGATGCCGAGGATTCATCCGGCGCCGCTGCCCAGCTGGTCGCGCAGCCGTCGGAGAAGTCCCGCTAGAGCGGCGCTACGTCATCGAGTCCAGCAGGTCCAGGTAGGGCTGGTCGCTGGCACGCAAGAAGCCATGGCGCGGCCGGTCGAGGTCAATCGTCATCCAGAGTGATGCAGCCGAGACCAGCGCGAAGGCGCTGCTGAGCACGAAGAAGCGACGACGGACGAGGCCGTTGTCGTAGCCGATCATCGCCATGCCGATCGCGGCGGCGATGACGATGACGACCAGGATCGGCGACGGTATGTGCCGGCGTGCGGCGGACAGATGCTCCGAGTGGATGTCGATGACGTCGTTGAGCGGCGGCAGCACGAAGTTCGCAAACTCGCGGTCGCTGCCGACACCCTCCATGCCGATCCGCCAGATGCGGCTCTGTAGCTCGCCGGCCTTGGCGAGCAGCGGCCGGATGGTCGGCTGGTCGTAGCTGCGCAACAGCTCCAGGCGATCGTTCGTGTATTGCCGCAGCGCCGCCTGCAGGTGTCCGCGTTGCGGTTCGGACAACAGCATGGCCCGCAGGTACGCCGTGCCAATGGCATTTGCCTCTTTCACGATCATGTCCTGCCGGTCGATGAAGCGGGCACCGGCGCCGGCGAAGCTGAAGCCGACCAGGAAGGTCACCAGCGCAAGGATGGCGTTGCGGATCATGTCGACGCGGCGCTTGTAGTCATCGTCGACCTTCGCGACGCGACAACCGAGCCGATAGCCCACTTCATGGCAGGCGAGCAGGACCACCAGGAGAAGGCCCGCCACGGCGAAAGGCGAAGATGTCAGCGGTTGCATGTCGTGGCATGCTAGCAAATCGCCTAGGGGGAGACGAAGCGTGGAGTTCCTGACTCACCTGCCCGATCTGACGGCATTTGCCTTGACGCTGATGCTGACCCTGCTTCTGCCCCGCATGATGGAGCGGCTGCACCTGCCGGGGCCGGTCGGCTACATCCTGGCCGGCATCATCCTCGGTCCCAACGTGCTCGCTGTCCTCAATCCCGACGGCAAGGTGGTCGTCTTCTTCGCCGACATCGGCAAGCTCCTGCTGATGTTCTTCGCCGGCTTCGAGGTCGACATCGAACAGTTCAACCGTGCCCGCCGCAAGGCCGCGACGTTCGGTCTCCTCACCTTCAGCACGCCCTTCGTCCTGGGCGCCGCGGTCGGCGCGGCGATGGGCTATACGGTGATCGCCTGCTTCGTGATCGGCGCCGTGCTGGCGTCGCACACCCTGCTCGGCCTGCCGATCATCAAGAAGTACGAGCTGATGGGACGCGAGCCCGTGGTGGCGACGGTCGGCGCCACGGTGTTCACCGACATGCTGTCGATCCTGGTGCTGGCCATCTGCCTGCCGATCCATGTCGGCGGCTTCGCCCCCGGGGCGCTGGTGATCCAGCTCGCCTGGCTGGCGGTCTACGTGCCGGGCGTTCTCTTCGGCCTGAGCGCGGCCGCCAAGTGGCTGCTGACGGTCCTCGGTACGAGCAAGGCCGCACATACGACAATCGTCCTGCTAGTGATCGCCATTGCCGCGCAGGTCGCGGAATGGATCGGCATGGAGGGCATCATCGGCGCCTTCCTGGCCGGCGTGGCCCTGAAGCGGGCGCTGGGCAATTCCAGCAAGGAAGACACGCTCGAAGTGATCAGCCAGGCCCTGTTCATCCCGGTCTTCTTCATCACCGCGGGCTTCCTGGTCGATTTCAAGCTCTTCTTCGCCACCCTGCGCGACCAGCCGCTGCTGGTGATCGGCATCCTGGCCGCCCTGTTCGGCGGCAAATGGCTCGCAGCACAGGCTGCCGGGCGGTTGTTCGGCTATCAAGTCGCCGAACGGTCGTTGATGTTCGCCCTGACCGTACCCCAGGTCGCGGCGACCCTGGCCGTGGCGCTCGTCGCCTATGCGACGAAGGATCCGTCCGGGCGTCGCCTGATCGACGAGCCCATGCTCAATGCGACGGTCGTCCTCGTCATCGTATCTTCCGTGGTCGGCCTGGTCCTCGCCGAACGCGCGGCCAAGCAGGTCGCGTTGCCGGCGGCCGCATCGCCGCCGGTCGTCGCGGGCTGACGGGGCTCTCGCTCCGTCAACGCGGCCGCATGCCCTCCAAGTCCTTGAGCCGCTTCAGCGCCTCCTGCTGGCGCAGCAGGCTGTAGTTGATGTTCGAGGCGTTCAGCGTACTGCCGGTCTGGTAGGGGAACTGCTCGAAGTCGGAGAAGAACTCCTTGATCTTCTGCTGGATCGGCACCAGCAGCCACATCTGCTGGGCAATGAACTCCATGGCCCCGGCACCTTCCTTCGCGCCGCGCTCGTATGGATCCATGCGCAGGTTGGTGATATTCGCCCAGGCTGGTACCTCGCGCATGGATGTCGCGATATTGCCTTCCGAAGACACGGCGAAACTTACCTTCCAGTCATTCCAGCGGATGGCATTCAGGTTGCCGCCCTGGTCGAAGTAGTACATGACGTCGCGCGGTCCCTTCTTCGCCTCGCCTTTGAAGTACGGCAGGAAGTTGTAGCCGTCGAGATGGACCTTGAAGGTCTTCCCGTTGGCCTGATAGCCCGCCTTCATCTTGCCGACGATGTCGGGCTCGCCCGCCGCCGCGCACAGCGTCGGGAACCAGTCGATCAGCGAGATGATGTCGTTGTACTGGGTGCCCGGCTTGATGACGCCGGGCCAGCGCACCATCATCGGGATGCGGAAGCCGCCTTCCCAGGTCGTGCCCTTCTCGCCGTGAAACATGGTCATGGCGCCGTCCGGCCACAGCGCGATCTCCGCCCCGTTGTCGGTCGTGTACAAGACGATGGTGTTATCGGCGATCCTGAGGTCGTCGAGCAGCTTCAGTAGTTCGCCGACGTGGCCGTCGTGCTCGGCCATGCCATCGGCATGGATGCCCATGCCCGTCTTGCCTTTCGACTCGGGCTTGAGATGGGTGAAGATGTGCATGCGCGTCGAGTTGAACCAGCAGAAGAACGGCTTGTTCGCCTTGGCCTGGCGGTCGATGAAGTCCTTGGCGGCGGCTAAAAACTCCTCGTCGACGGTCGGCATGCGCTTGGTGTTGAGCGGGCCGGTGTCCTGGATCTTGCCGTCGGCCGATGTCTTGAGCACGCCGCGCGGGCCGAACTTCTTCCGGAAGTCCGGATCCTTGGGATAGAAGTAGCCTTCCGGCTCCTCTTCGGCATTGAGGTGATAGAGATTGCCGAAGAACTCGTCGAAGCCGTGCGCCGTCGGCAGGTGCTTGTCCTGGTCGCCGAGATGGTTCTTGCCGAACTGGCCGGTGGCATAGCCCTGGACCTTGAGCGCGTCGGCAATGGTCGGCATCCAGTCGGTGATGCCGTGCGGATCTCCCGGCATGCCGATGGTGAGCAGGCCGGTGCGGAACGGCTCCTCGCCCAAGATGAACGAGGCGCGACCGGCCGTGCAGCTCTGCTGGCCGTAGGCATCGGTGAAGATCGCGCCTTCCGCGGCGATGCGGTCGATGTTGGGCGTGCGATAGCCCATCAGGCCCATGGTGTAGGCGCTGACTTGCGGGACGCCGATGTCGTCGCCGAAGATCACCAGGATGTTGGGCTTGCGGCCTCCCGACGGCGCAGGTGCCGGCGTCTGCTGCGCCTGGGCCTGTTGCACGGAGGCGCCGGACGCCAAGGCGCCGATGGTGGCGAGGGCCGTGCCGGCGAGCAGCATGCGGCGGCGGCCGGCAACAACGTTCCTGGCTCCACTTTCGTCACTCATGTCCGTCCTCCTGTTCTGACAACACACCTGAAACCGACGTGACTCGTCGACGTATCGACCGGCTCGGCGTGGCGCGCCGCGGGTCGATAGCGCCGGCAGTAGTTGGGAGCGCAGAGATGCGAGCCACCCTTCAGGACCTTGCGGGGAATGCGAATGGACGGCAGCCGCGGGTCGTAGCTCGCCTCCATCGCCGCACCGCGCGGGTTCTGCGGCACGCAACAGGCCTTCGGCGCATCGGACTCGTGCTGCTGCGAATACCAGTCGGCCGTCCATTCCCAGACGTTGCCGATCATGTCGAAGACGCCATAGCCGTTGGCCGGGAAGGCGCGCACCGGCGAAGTGCGGGCCCAGCCGTCGCTCCTGAGATTCTCGCGCGGAAACTCGCCCTGCCAGGTGTTGGCCATGTGCCGGCCGCCCGGCGTGAAGTCGTCGCCCCAGGCAAATTCGGTGTCGATGAGGCCGCCGCGCGCCGCGAACTCCCACTCGGCCTCAGTCGGGATCTCCTTGCCGACCCACTTGGCGTAGGCCTCGGCATCCCTGTAGGCGATCTGCACCACCGGATGATCGTCGAGCCCACCGATGTGGCTGCCCTTGCCGTAGGGCCGCCGCCACGTGGCGCCGAAGGTGAAGCGCCACCACTGGCTCCAGTCGCGCAAATCGACGGCGTGCGTCGGCGGCGTGAAAACGAGCCCGCCGGCCTTCAGCATCTTCGGTTTGGCGCCGGGATAGTCCTTTGGGTCGGGCGGGATCTCGGCCCAGGTCACATGACCCGTGGCTTCGACGAAGCGGCGGAACTGGGCGTTGGTGACGGGCGTGGCGTCGATCCAGAAGGCGTCGACGGTGACGGCATGTGTCGGCCCCTCCTCTGGGTAATGGTTGTCCGAACCCATGCGGAAAGTCCCGCCGGGGATCCGGATCATGTCGGCGGTCACGGCCGCCGGGGTATCCAACGTGTCCATCGACTGAACGAGCCTAACAAGGAACAATGAGGCGCTGAATACAAATGGCCGTGCATCGATGCATGGACGACCGCCGAATCGAAGCGCGCCACTGCAAGTGCGGCCGCATCACCGGCCGGCAGCAGAGTCGAGCCGGCCGATCGCCAACGCAAGCAGAGATTTCTTCATCGAACCTCCTTCGGGGCGATCAAACCCTTCGGCGTGGCGCGGCCGACGCTGCTCGGTCCGCGCGGGAAGTTCATGAAGCAACCGGCCCACGGTTTCCAATAGCCAGCCTGCATCGTGCGATAGCACGGCACGCAGCCAGTGCTTCAGGCGAGGCCGTTTCCGGCCTTGCCGCCCATGGCCGCCGCTTCGGTGCGACGCACAGCGTCTCTAAAAGTCTTCAGCGCCGGATGGGCCATGCGGTCGCGACGCCACATCAGCGCCTGCTCGGTGCACAACCACGGCACCTCGATGGGCAGCACGGCCAGGCCTCGGCGCCTCTCGGCCTTGGCGAGCGCGGCGCGCGGCACCATGCCGAGCGCGTCGGACGTCTCGACCAGATCGCCGATGCCGACCAGCGATTCGCAGAAGATGGCAGGCCGGAAGGCAAGACCATTGGCGGCGAGCGATCCCAGCGCCGATGATCCCGGCAGATGCACGGCGATGCGCCGCGGCAGCAACGGGCCGGCCAGCGGGTAATCGGCAAGGTGGCCCATCTCGAGATCGTTGCGACGCGCCAGCGGATGCCCGGCGCGACAGATGATGACGCCCGGACGACGCGGCAGGCGGCCGACCACGATGTCGGGATGGCCGCCGATCTCGCTCGCCTCGCCCACGGCGATGTCGATCTCCGACGCCATCAGCGCGTCGGCCAGCTGGTACCACAGCCGTTCGCTGCTGCGGATCTTCAGCTTGGGATGGACCGCCAGCAATTGCCCGATGGCCGCGCCCAGCCAGAGCTGGGTGATGTAGGCCGCGGCGCCGATGCGGAACTCGCCCGTCTCGAGGCCCTGCAGCAGCGCGATCTCGCGCCTCGCCTCGTCCAGCTCCGACAGCATGCGCCGGCCGCGCGTCAGCATGATGCGGCCGAATTCAGTGGGCTGGCATTTCGCCTTGTCGCGCTCGAACAGACGCACGCCGAGCTCGGCCTCCAGCACCTGCAGTGCGCGGGTCAGCGAAGGCTGCGAGATGCCGAGCGCCCGCGCCGCCCGACCGAAGTTGCGATGCCGGTCGATGGCCACGATCATCTCCAGCCGCCTCAGCATCAGCGAAGCTCGAACGGGTAGATGACCTTCCAGTCGTCCTTCATGGAGACGACCGTCCACTTGCGCCGCACGGCCTCGTCCCACGCCTTGTCGAGGCGGCCGACCGGCGAGTCGCGGTCGTAGGCGTACTCGCGGACGGCGTCGGTGTGGTGGACCAGGCCCATGTAGCGCAGCCCCTCGCCCGCCGCGGTCCATTCCAGCATCTGCTGGTCGCCGTCGGAATTGCCGAAGGCGAAATACGGGCGCCGCCCGATGAAATGGTTGATGCCGACCGGCTTACCCGGTCCATCGTCGATGAATTCGGCCTTGGCCTCCTTCATCAACACCGGCTTGTCCGGCTGGGCCATGACGTACTTCGTGACACCCGATGATCCCACCACCTGCTCCGGCGGAATACCGTAGACGCGCTCGGTCCAGGGTCGCATGAACTCGCTGCCGCCGCCCGACACGATGAAGGTCTTGAACTGGTTGGCTCGTAACAGGGCCAGCAGCTCGAGCATCGGCTGAAAGACCAGATCGGTGTAAGGCCGGTTGAAGCGTGGGTGCCGAGCCATTGCCATCCAGTCGATCACGGTCTGCCGGAACTGCTCGGTGGTGAGGCCGGCATGGGACGCCGCCACGATGTCGACCATCGCCTTCTCGCCCAGTGCGGCGAGCTGGGCACGGTCGTCGGCCAGCACCGAACGGAACGGCTCGGTGGTGCGCCACTCCGGATGCCGCGACGCCATCGCCTTGATTCGATCCAGTGCGAAGATCATCTGGAAGTACATCGGCTGCTCGGTCCACAGCGTGCCGTCGTTGTCGAAGGTGGCGATGCGTTCGGGCACGGGCACCCAGTCGCGGCTGCCGATCGTCGTGGTGCGTGTCACGAAGTCGACGATCGACTGCTTGGCCGGGCCGTCGTTCCATGACGGCAGCGGATCGCCCTGCGCCCAAGATGGCACGGCGCGGAGCGAAAATGCCGAGGCTACGAAACCACCGATGAACGATCGACGTTGCAAATCCGCCTCCTGAAGCACTGCGAGCCTAGCAGGAAGCAGTGCCGCGCTGAACGGAATTGCTCCAGCATCGACGCATGGGCAGACTGCGCTGACGATGGCCGCGACGACCGAACAGCCCGACAATTCCGTGCAACGCCTCCTGCCCTGGCTGGTAGCCGTCGCCTTCTTCATGCAGTCGCTCGACACCACGATCCTCAACACCGCGGTGCCGGCCATCGCACAGGCGTTGGATGTCAGACCGCTCAACGTGAAGTCGGTGCTGGCGAGCTATACGCTGAGTCTGGCGGTGTTCATCCCGATAAGCGGCTGGATGGCCGACCGCTTCGGCACGCGTCGCGTCTTCGCCTCGGCGATCGGACTCTTCACCCTGGGCTCGGTGCTGTGCGGGCTCGCCACCAGCCTCGAGATGCTGGTGGCCTGCCGAATCGTGCAGGGCATGGGCGGCGCCATGATGATGCCGGTCGGGCGCATGACGCTCGCGCGCACCTTCGGCAAGGCCGACCTGGTGCGCGTCATGAGCTTCGTCGCCATCCCGAGCCTGATCGGCCCGATGGTCGGGCCGGTGGCCGGCGGCCTGATCGTCACCTATCTCGACTGGCGCGGCGTGTTCTACGTCAACGTGCCGGTCGGCCTGCTCGGCCTCTACTTCGTGCAGCGCTATCTGCCCGACTATCGCGAGGCCAAGGTCCATGCGCTCGACATGGCGGGGCTGGTGCTGTTCGGCGGCGGCATTGCGCTCTTGTCCTACGTGCTGGAGGTGTTCGGCGATCACACGCACGGCACTGCCGCCGTCGTGACGATGCTGGCGATCTCGGCGGCCCTGCTCGCGGGCTACGGCATCCGCGCCAGGCTGACGCCCCATCCCCTGCTCGATCTCGGCCTGTTCCGGCTGCGCACCTTCCGCGCGGCGGTGAGCGGCGGGTTCTTCACGCGGCTGGGCCTGGGCGGCATCCCGTTCCTGTTTCCGCTGCTCTACCAGATCGGGCTGGGCTTCTCGCCCGTCGCCTCGGGCCTGCTGGTGCTGCCGCAGGCGGTCGCCTCGATCGGGCTGAAAGCCTTCATGCCGGCGATCCTGGCGCGGCTCGGCTATCGCAACGTGCTGGTCGGCAACACCATCGTGGTCGGCCTGATGATCATGTCGTTCGCGACCGTGGGCACCGCCACGCCGATCTGGCTGATCGTGGTCCAAGCCTTCATCCTGGGGTTCTTCACCTCCATGCAATACACCAGCATGAACACGCTGGTGTATGCCGACGTGTCGGCACAGCAGACCAGCGCCGCCAGCACCATCGCCGCCACCGGCCAGCAGCTCGCCATCAGCTTCGGCGTGGCGGGTGCGGCGCTCGTCGCCGCCATCTTCGTGCCAATCGAGCTCCACTCGCATCCCGATGCGATCGTCCACGGCGTCCAGCAGGCCTTCCTGGCGCTGGGCGTGCTGACCGTCCTGTCGTCGGTGGTCTTCATGGAGCTCAAGGCCGACGACGGCGAGGGCATGAGCAACCACGACGCGAGCCATGGCCGCCACGACGAGCATTGATCTTTGCCGGGGCGCGTCTTCTCATCCTCTTCCGGACCGCGAGCTTCCAGCTCGCTCATGAATCATGAGCGAGCTGGAAGCTCGCGGTCCGGAAGAGGATGAGCCCCGGCATCACGCCGTCGGGTTGAGGCGCCAGATCGCGATGTTGAGCACCGTCGCGAAGACCACCCAGGCGAGATACGGCAGCATCAGCAGCCCCGCCCAGCGGTCGATGGGGCGGAAGGCGAGCATGGTCACCGCCACACCGACATCCAGCACGACGATGGTCGCGAGCGCGGCGCCGATCTTCTGCAGGCCGAAGAACACGACGGTCCAGCCGAGCGTGAGCGCGAGCTGCAGCGCGAACAACGTCAGCGGCCCCCGCCGGGTGTCGCGATCGGCGGCGCGCCACACGCGCCACGCCGCGATCGCCATCAGCACGTAGAGCACCGCCCAGATCGGGCCGAACACGCCGTCGGGCGGCGTGAAGGGCGGCTTCGCGAGGTCGGCGTACCAGGTGTCGACGCTGGTCGCCACGACCGCTGCGCCGAGCGCGCCGATGCCGAGGCAGAACGCCAGGAAGAATGCCAGTCCGATGAGGTCGATCAGGCGGTTGCGCGGCATGGTCAGCTGAGCAGGCTCGCGCCGACATTGATGGTCAGCGCGAGGATGGCGGTGTTGAAGGCGAAGGACACGATGCCGTGCACCATCGTGAGATGGCGCATGGCGCGCGACACGGTGTCGACGTCGGCGGTCTGCGATGCGCAGCCGATGACGAAGGAATAGTAGAGGAA
The DNA here is from genome assembly GCA_016185145.1 of Rhodospirillales bacterium. Lineage (GTDB taxonomy): Bacteria > Pseudomonadota > Alphaproteobacteria > Reyranellales > Reyranellaceae > Reyranella. Next base: position 25,038 of record JACPOB010000124.1, read on the forward strand.
GTCGCGATAGTCGGGCTCGCGATGGCCGGGGAAGAGCAATCCGCCCGGGCCGTCCTCGTCGGGCCGGTAGTAGATATTGGCGTAGTGCAGCGTGAAGACGGTGTGCGTGAAGGTCCATGACAGCGCCACCGTCAGGCCGGTGATGAAGACGCCGAGCGTCACCGAATGCCCCGCCGACTGCAGGACCGGCAATTCGACGGCGATGCAGATGAAGCTTGCCGCCACGGCGCCGACCACCAGCAGCAGGATCACCCAGTCACCCTCGTCATTGAGCGCGGCGTGGTCGTGGCAGTCCTCGACCGTCGAGCAGCGGATCATCCACATGATCATGGTTATGTAGAGAAGCGCCGTCAGATCCCAGGCCAGGATGAAGCGCGTCGACCACCGGAAGTCGGGCGGCAGCAGCGCCATCAGGACCAGGCCGGCCAATGTCGACGCCAACAGCCGCTTGCGGCCGATGATGAAGCGAAAGGTCCGCCAGTCGCGCCAGGTGCCCAAGGTCATGTCGTCTCCCTTCGCGCACTCTGCCATTTCGGGACTGCGGTGCAATCGGTGTAGTCTTTCGGGTCATGCTGTTCGACGCGCTCGATCTCGGCGCCACCTTCGTGTTCGCCATCAGCGGCGCCACCCAGGGCGTCCGCAAGCGGCTCGACCTGTTCGGCGTGCTGGTCGTGGCCTGGGCCGCCGGCGTGGCGGGCGGTATCGCGCGCGACCTCCTGATCGGAGCCGTCCCGCCGGCCGCAATCGCCCACTGGCGCTACTTCGCCGCCACCATCGCCGCCGGTCTGGTTGGCTTCTACGCCTCCGCCCAGATCGCCCGCCTCAGGACGCCGGTGCAGCTCTTCGACGCCGCCGGTCTCTGCCTGTTCGCCGTGACCGGCACCGAGAAGGCCCTGGCCTACGGCCTCGACCCGTTCGTGGCTGCGGTGCTGGGCATGGTGACCTGCATCGGCGGCGGCGTGGCGCGGGACCTCCTGACGCTCGAGATCCCGACCGTGCTCAGGGTCGAGCTCTACGCCGTAGCCGCACTGGCCGGCGCCGGCTCGATTGCGCTCGGCTTCACCCTCGGCCTGCCGGCCATTCCGGTCATGGTCTTCGGGGCCGGTCTGTGCCTCTTTTTGCGACTGATGTCGCTCTATCGCGGCTGGCAGCTACCCCACAGTAGGTACTCCAAAGAAACTGACCAACTTTGACGGTCTGAAAACGCTCTCGCCCTTGCCGGTCCTCTGTATGGACGCTAAACACACGGCCGTCATTTTGTCGCAAGCCGATCGGGGGAAAGGCAGCCAATGGCGACTAAGAAGAAGGGCAAGGCGCCGGCCGCAGAACCTCTGAACGGGCCGGCCAACAAGTTGAACGGCAAGGCAAATTCGGCTCGGGCCAGCGGCACGACCGAAGCGCGGGATACTGCGCGCCTGCTGCTGGAGATCGAGGCCATCCACTGCCGGCCCGACAACCCGTACATTTTCACCTCGGGACGGGCGAGCCCGGTCTACATCGACTGCCGCAAGCTGATTTCGTACCCCGAGGCGCGCGCCAAGATCATGAGCCACGCGCTCAAGGCGATCGATCGGGACATCGGCTGGAACAAGATCGACGTGGTGGCGGGCGGCGAGACCGCGGGCATCCCGTTCGCCGCCTTCCTGGCGGCGTTGGCCAAGAAGCCGATGATCTACGTGCGCAAGCAGCCCAAGGGCTTCGGCCGCATGGCGCAGATCGAAGGCGACCTCAAGCCCGGCAAGCGCGTGCTGCTGGTCGAGGACCTCGCCACCGACGGCGGCAGCAAGCTGGTGTTCATCGAAGCGCTGAAGAAAGCCGAAGCGAAGGTCACCGACTGCTTCGTGATCTTCCACTACGGCATCTTCCCGCAGAGCGTGGAGATGCTGGCCGCCGGCGGCGTCAAGCTGCATGCGCTCGCCACCTGGTGGGACGCGCTCGAGGCGGCCTCGAAGTACAAGTACTTCGACGAGAAGGGGCTCGCGGAGACCCGCGCCTTCCTCGAGGCGCCCGAGCAATGGTCGGCCAGCCACGGCGGCCGCCCGCCCTCACGACCGACTCTGGGACGGTAAGCTGGGGGCGCGCCACTCCAGTGGCGCGTCATGGCGGACAGGATTAGCGTTAAAAGAATGAGCCATAGGGGCTGGTATTCTCGCAACTACCTGCCGCACTTCGATTCGCAAGACGTCATCCAGTTCGTCACTTTCAGGCTAGCCGATAGCCTTCCAGCCGAGGCGCTTGAACGCCTTAGGGGCGCGGGTCGGCCAGAGACATTGCGCCACGAAATGCTCGACCGAGGCTGGGGCGCTTGCTGGCTGAGATCGGAGCTCATTGCCCGACTGGTCGAGAATGCATTTCTTGCTTTCGACGGCGAACGTTATCGTCTCCACGCGTGGACGATCATGCCGAACCATGTGCATGTGCTGTTGTCCGTGGAGCCCGGCGCCTCGCTCGGCGACACCGTGGGTTCTTGGAAGCGATACACTGCCCGCCACGCCAACCAGCAACTCGGACGAACCGGGCCTTTCTGGCAGACCGAATACTGGGACCGGTTCATCAGGAACGAAGCGCACTTCAATGCGACCGTCGAATATATTGATCAGAATCCAGTCAAAGCTGGCTTGGTGAGCGAACCGTCTTTGTGGCCCTACGGCAGTGCTCGGCCGAAGGCATGACGCGCCACTTACGGCGGAGTTTACTCCGCCTCTAGTGGCGCGCGCCCAGCGCATATGCGACTTTGCAGGCGATGATCCGCCGCATTCTTTTTCTGTTCCTCGCGCTCTGTGCGCTCGCCGCTCCGGCGCGTGCCAAGGACGAGCTGGTGCTGGGCATGACGCAGTCGCCGGGCACCTGGAACCCGTTGATCAGCTCGATGCTGGCGAAATCGCTGATCAGCAACATGACTGCGCGGCCGGTCACCGCGTGGAACGCCGAGTCGAAGCTCGTCTGCATGACCTGCACCGAGCTGCCGACCGTGGAGAACGGCAAGGCCCGCGTCATCGACCTTCCCGACGGGAAGAAGGGCATGGAGATCGACGTCGAGCTGCGCGATCTCAAATGGGGCGACGGCACGCCGGTCACCGCGAAGGATGTCGCCTTCACGCTGGAGGTGGGCAAGCATCCGCTGTCGGGCGTCGCCTCGTCGGAGGGCTACCGGCGCATCATCAAGTTCGACGCCAAGGACGACCGCCGTTTCACCATGACGATCGACCGCGTCACTTTCGACTACAACAGCATCGGCCTGCAACTCCTGCCGGCGCACATCGAGAAGCCGATCTTCGACGCCAATCCCGCCGAGTACCGCAACAAGACGGCATTCGACACCAACTCGACCAATCCCGGCCTGTATTTCGGCCCCTTCCGCATCGTCGAAATCGTACCCGGCAACCGCATCGTGCTCGAGCAGAACCCGACCTGGACGGGCGAGAAGCCGCACTTCAAACGCATCGTCGTCAAGATCATCGAGAACACGGCGGCGCTCGAGGCCAATCTGCTGTCGGGCAACGTCGACTACGTGCTGGGCGAGCTCGGCCTGTCGCTCGACCAGGTGCTGGCGTTCGAGAAGCGCCACAAGGACAAGTACGACTTCATCTACAAGCCGGCGCTGATCTACGAGCACATCGACACCATGCTCGACAACAAGCTGCTCGAGGACCGCCGCGTGCGCCAGGCGATCCTGATGGCGATCGACCGCAAGGCGATCTCCGAGAAGCTGTTCGAGGGCAAGCAGCCGGTGGCCGACGGGCCGATCAGCCAGCTCGACCCGATGTTCACCCCGGATACCCGGCACTATCCCTACGATGCCGCGCAGGCGCGCAAGCTGCTCGACGAGGCGGGCTTCAAAGACGTCAGGAGCGGCGTGCGCCACAACGCCAAGGGCGAGCGCCTGTCGATCGAGATTACGACAACCGCCGGCAACCGCGTGCGCGAACTCGTGGCGCAGGTGATCCAGAGCCAGCTGCGCCAGGTCGGCGTCGAGGTGCGCATCAAGGCCGAGCCGCCGCGCGTGTTCTCCGAAGCGCTGAACCGCCGGCAGTTCTCCGGCCTCGCCATGTATGCCTGGGTGCAGAGCCCTCAGGGCGTGCCGCGCTCGCTGCTCTATTCCACCGAGATCCCGACAGCCGAAAACGCCTGGAGCGGCCAGAACTATCCGGGCTATCGCAATCCCGCCATGGACGCCGCCCTCGACGGCGCCGAGCGCGAGCTCAACTTCGAGAAGCGCCGCGCCCTGTTCGCCGAAATCCAGCGCATCCACGCCGAGGACCTGCCCGTCCTGCCGCTGTTCTTCCGCGTCGATCCCTTCGTCATCCCCAAGCAGCTCAAGGGCGTCGTGCCGACCGGCCATATCAACAGCTCGACCCTGTGGATCGAGCAGTGGCGCTGGGAGAACTGAGTTGAGGCTGGGGGCGCGCCACTCCAGTGGCGCGATCTTCTCTCGTTGCAAGCAAAGACGCGCGACTGGAGTCGCGCGCCCCCAGCCATGAGCCGTTATCTCGCCAGCCGGGCCGTCCAGACCGTCGTCACGCTCGCGTTGATGAGCTTCGTGGTCTATCTGCTGATCGGGCTGATGCCGGGCGATCCCATCGACATGATGATCGCAGGCGATCCCAACATGCGCAGCGAGGACGCGGCCCGCCTGCGCGCCGTCTACGGTCTCGACAAGCCCCTGCTCGAACGCTACGCAGCGTGGGCCTGGCAGGCGCTGCACGGCAACTTCGGCTATTCGCGCACCTTCAGCCAGCCGGTGCTCGCCGTGCTGTGGCCGCGTCTGGTCAACACCTTCGTGCTGGCAGGCCTCGCCTTCGTCATCGCCGTCGCCATCGCACTACCGCTCGGCATCTGGGCGGCGTCGCGGCCACGCAGCCGCATCGACTATCTGATCAACCTTCTGTGCTTCGGCGGCATCTCGACCCCGCCCTTCTGGCTGGCCCTGCTGCTGATCACGCTGTTCTCGGTGACGCTCGGCTGGCTGCCGGCCGGCGGCCAGGCCGACATCCGCCCGGACACGCCGTGGCTCGCGGGCCTCGGCGATCGCCTGCGCTATCTCGTGCTGCCGGTGACCACGCTCGTCCTGGCGCAAGCCGGCGGCTACACCCGCTTCATGCGCGGCGCCATGATCGAGGCGCTGCGCCAGGACTATGTCCGCACTGCCCGCGCCAAGGGCCTGCCCGAGCGCCGGGTGCGCTGGGGCCACGCCTTCGGCAATGCGCTGGCGCCTGTGCTGACCATCCTGGCGCTGTCCTTCGGCGGCCTCTTCTCCGGCGCGCTGATCACCGAGACCATGTTCGCCTGGCCGGGCATGGGCAAGGCGATCTACCAGGCCATCCTCGACAACGACTACAATCTCGCCCTGGTCGGCCTCCTCGTCGCCACCCTGGCCACCATCCTCGGCAACCTTCTGGCCGACCTCGCCTATGCCTGGGTCGATCCGCGCGTGTCGATCGAGCAGAGCGCATGAGCGACGCAGCCTCCCGCCCGTCGGCCAGCCCCGGCTGGCTCGTGTGGACGCGCCTGATGCGCCACCGACTGGCGCTGGCCTCGCTCATCTTCCTCCTGGTCCTGCTCGTCCTGTCCCTCGCCGCCCCCTGGATCGCCGACTGGCGCGGCATCGATCCGACGACGACCGACCTCTTCCGCCGCTTCGAGCCGCCCTCGGCCGCGCACTGGCTGGGCACCGACGATCTCGGGCGCGATCTGTTCCAGCGCCTGCTCGACGGCGGACGCGTGTCGCTGCTGGTCGGCATCTCGGGCGCGCTCCTGTCGGCGGTCATCGGCGCGCTGATCGGCGTCGTCGCAGGCTATCTCGGCGGCCGGCTCGACGCCGTGCTGATGCGCGTCACCGACGGCGTGATCGCGCTTCCCTTGCTGCCGCTCCTGATCGTCCTGGCCGCCGTCGATCCGCGCAAGATCGGCGTGCCGGTCGAGATCGCCCAGTCGGAGACCTTTTCGCTCTATCGCATCGTCTTCATCGTGTCGCTGACCGGCTGGACCACGGTGGCGCGCCTGGTGCGCGCCGAGACCCTGTCGCTCAAGGCGCGCGACTTCACGCGCGCCGCCAAGGCCCTGGGGGCGCGGCCCGAACGCATCATGTTCCGCCACATCCTGCCCAATGCCGCGGGTTCGCTGGTGGTGGCCACGACGCTGTCGATCGGCGGGCTCGTATTGCTCGAATCGACGCTCTCGTTCCTGGGCCTCGGCACCCAGCCGCCCGCCGCGAGCTGGGGCAACATGCTGACCGGCGCGCAGGAGCTGCTGCAGCAGGCGCCGGTGCTCGCCCTGCTGCCCGGTCTGCTGATCTTCCTTACCGTGATCGCCTTCAACTTCCTGGGCGATGGATTGCAGGACGCGCTCGACCCGAGAAGCGAGCGGCGCTTGTGAAAGTGTCGTCGCTGGGGGCGCGAGCCTCCAGTCGCGCGTCTTTGCTTCCATCGAAGATGATCGCGCCACTGGAGTGGCGCGCCCCCAGCAAGCCAGTCAGCCGATCTCGAGGATGGTCTTGCCCATGCCGCGCCCGCTGTGGGCGTATGCCATCGCCTCGGCGAAGTCGTTGAAGGCGAAGCGTCGGCCTTCGATGGGAGAAAGCCGGCCCTCGCCCGCCCAGGCGATCAGCTCCTTCACGTAGGCATCGGCCTTCTCGCGTTCGAACAGGGCGAACTGCCGAACGTCGACGCCGACCAGAGCGGCGCCCTTCATCAGGGGAAGGTTGACGCGCAGGCGCGGGATCTCCCCGCCGACGAAGCCGACGACGAGATGCCGCCCGCGCCAGGCGAGCGAGCGGAAGGCCGGCTCGAACAACGGCCCGCACAACGGGTCGAAGATCACGTCCGGCCCGCCGCCGTTGCAGGCCTCCTTCAGCCGTTCACGCCATCCCTCGACCACGCTGTCGAGAACCCGGTCGGCGCCGCCTTCCCGAGCAAAGGCGCGCTTGTCCTCGGTCGAGGCCACGGCGATCACCTCGGCGCCCAAGAGCTTGCCGACCTGCACGGCGGCGATGCCGACGCCGCCAGCCGCACCCAGCACCAGCAGACGCTCGCCCCTCTGCAGGTTCGCCCGATCACGCAGCCCGTGCAGCGCGGTGAGGTAGTTGAGCCGCAGGCTGGCCGCGCTGGCGAACGCCAGCTTGTCGGGAATGCGGAACACGCTGTCGCGCGAAGCGACCGCGTACTCGGCGAAGCCGCCTTGTGCCGCCGCCAGGACGCGGTCGCCGACCGAAAGGCCCGCAACGCCGTCGCCGATCGCCGAGACCGTGCCGGCGATCTCCTGCCCGGGCGTGTGCGGCAGGCTGGGCTTCACCTGGTAGCCGCCCAGCGCCACCAGAACATCGACGTAGCCGATGCCGCAGGCGGCGACCCTGATCTGGACCTGGCCAGGACCGGGCTGCGGCGCATCGCCTTCGGCGATCCCATAGTCAGAAATCGCGTGCAGCACAGTCCCGCGTACGTATCTCACCTGAAAACTCCGAACGGCCTCTGGATGCGTCGCGCCAAGCGTAGCAGGTGACCGCCCCGCGGGCCGCGGGTAAAGGAAGCCAGGGGGAGGAACGATCCAATGACGAGCAGATCCTTGTGTGCCTTGGCCGGCGCGGCCTTGGCATTGATGATGGCCGGCCCGTCCGCCGGGCAGGACACGCCGCGCTGGTACGGCATCGACTGCAGTCACTCGCGGCTCTCGGTGCCGGCCGGACTGAAGTGCAGCACGACGCAGAACTACGCCGGCGGCGAGCACGGATGGGGCGGCAATGCCGGCGGCACCTTCCGGCGATGGATGGCGACCGGCGCTGCCGACGGCGCCGGCGTCTTCTACTACCTGGCCGAGGCGACCAGCCTGGGCGCGGCCTTGATGGAAGGCGCATCGCTGCAGCAGGAGATCCGCTCGGAGATGCGCGATCCCGACATGCTTCGCAATTTCTCGCCGCTCGGCAATCGCGGCGGCGCCGACTACATGACCTTCACCAGCGCGTCCGGCCAGGCCTGCGTCGGCCTGCGGCGCTACGGCCCGGCGCAGGGCGCCGGCTACCAGTGGATCCTGTACGGCGTGCGCTGCGACCCGCGCGGGCGAGCGCTCGGCGATGCCGAGATCGACCGCTTCATCGCCGGCGCGACCTACCGCGGCCCTGGTCCTCAGGGCTGAGTGTCATTCCTTCCCAGCGAAGCTGTGGAGGTGTCCGCGAAGCGGACGGAGGGGTCATGAGCGCCAGTGATGACGCTCGTGACCCCTCCGTCGGCGTATGACGCCGACACCTCCCCACGCTCCGCGTCTGTCGTATTCACACATCTCAGTTGCGAGGGAGAGAGAAGCTCGATTCTCTGTCTGTCATGATGGCAGCTGGAGGTGTGGATGTCAGGGCACGAGTACGGGCTGGGCCGGTTTGGCGACCGTC
>JACPOB010000125.1 GCA_016185145.1 Rhodospirillales bacterium
CGAGGTCAGCACCCAGCAGCCGTCGGCGGCGCGGATCGGGATGATCGAGGTCAGGAGCTCGACCGTGCCGTTGGCCTGCTTGTAGCGGATCTCGTTGGCGGCATCCCACATGCAGGCGTCGGAGATGCGCTGCAGGATGCCGCGCTGGCTGAGCTCATCGAGCTCGGCGGCGACCTCGTCGGCGCGGATCTTGGGGGCCGAGGCCACGAAATAGAAGCGCCCGGCGTGCCGCTCCTCGCCGGGCTGGAACATCAGCTTCAGGATCGTGCCGTCGCTGGAATACTTGGCGAGGTCGTCGTTGAGGGATGCCCGGGCGTTCTTGTCGCCGCTGGTGAGCTTGGGGGCGAGCGCTTCGGCAATCAGGGCGCTGCGGTCCTGGATCGCGCGGGTGACGAGGTCCCGCATCTGGCGGTCGGCGCTCTCGAACTGGCCGTACAGCACGATGGGCAGTGCGACGAAAATGACGACCAGCACCACCGACTTCAGCGTGAGGGAGGCGGCCAGGCGACGGATCGCCTGGCGCCAATCCCGGGTCTCCGGTCTAGGTCTTGCCCCAGCGGTATCCGAAGGACTGATAGTTATCGATTTCGGCAAAGGTGGGGTCGATGGCTCGGAACTTGTTTCTAATCCGCTTGATGCAAGAGCGGACGTTCGTTCGGTAGCCATTTTCGCCGCTCCCTGCGATGAAGCCGACGTAGTGCATGCAGTCATACACCGACCGATAGGTCACGTAGCTGCCGACGTTGGCTGCCAGCAAATGTACGATCTTGAACTCGGTCAGCGTCAATCCGACGTCGGCGTCGTCCCAAAACGCACGGCTGACCTTAGGCTTCAGCATCAGCCGGCCGCAATGAAAATTGTCGACCAGCTCGGGCTCGGCCGGCTTCTTCACGGAGTCGGCGATCAGGCGCAGGCGATGTGCCAGGATGGGAACGCCGCGCGCCTTGTCGACGAAGTCGAGGGCGCCGCGGTCGAAGGCGAGCTTCTCGTAGGCCGGCAACGAGCGGCCTGTCAGGAAGACGACAGGCAAGGCGATGCCGTTGCGCCGCAGTCGGGGCAGCAGGTCGATGCCGGAGACGCTGGGCAGGCTCCAGTCGAGGATGATGATCTCCGGGTCGGCGCCGTCGGCGAGCGAGGTCAGGAGAGCGGTACCGTCGCAGAAAGACGTGACGTCGAAGCCATGGTCGGCGAGTTCGCCGCTCACCGCCTCGCGGTAGTCATCGTCGTCCTCGACGAAGGCGACACGGATGCGCTTTTCCACGTCTGAACTAGCGGCGGGTCTGGGTGCGGGATTGGAGCTGGGCCAGGCAGACACGCTTTCCTTCATCGGTGTTGTCATCGCTCTTTACCTCGTACGCAAGAGTTCCGAACTGTTTTGTCTGGACGTCCGGATAAAGCTGGACGTCCAGGGTGCATTGACCGTCGCGATAGCGCCACCGTTTACCGGGGGGGCGGTCCTCCTCGCTGGTTGGCGTGCCGAGCATGGCACGCAGTTCCGTCTCGCTCTTGCCGGCGAGTGCGAGCGCCGGACCGCCCGTCGCGGCAGGGCGTGCCGGCCGATCGTCCGAAACCGTGGCCGGCGCGACCGTTGCATCCGTGGGGGTGTCGGCGGATGCCGTCGATGCAGGGGGCGTCGCGCGCGGCCGTGTCGTCGACGCCACACTCCTCGCGGGCTGCGCTTTCTGCGCCGTTGGTTGGGACGAGGTCAATCGAGCAAAGTCGTCGCGCATGTTTCGTGCCGCCTCGCAGCCGGATAAGAGCAACAAGCCGACTCCAACGGTTTGCCTCACCAGGCTCCTGATCGTCATCCCTCTTACCTGAACCCGTGAGAGAATCCGTAAACGGGCCGTGTGGCCCGATTGCGGCACGCCCGCGTCACGGACGCCTAAACGATGTCGTGGGAAGGCCGGTTGCAGTCTTGCCATCCCACTGACAACAGGTCGCAGTCCACGCCGCCGGCGCATCGTTTCGACCATGCCAAGATGCATGTTGCAATTGCGTTTGTTCTTCGCAAGTGCAGCGTACATCTCGTCCGGTGGGTCACGCAATGACCACCGTTTCCCACAATGATCACATAGCCTGACGGGCCTGACGTTAACCTGACGGGCCTGACGAGCAGCGGTCAGGCGCTGGCGGCCCATCGCCGGTCACTGCGCGGCGGCGCCTTGTCGGGAACGAACAGCAGGTCGAGCTGTGCTGTCGCATCGTCCAGCGGCCGGCGACGCAGGCCTATGATGTCGGTGAGGGCAAAGCCATGCTCGGTCAGGAAGCGGACGATTGCGCCGATCTCCGCGCCGCCCTGTACGGTGGCGATGGTGCTGGTCTCGATGATCAGGGCGTCGATCTCGGCCAGTCGGCCGGTCATGCCGGCAAGCACCATCTGCTCGGCGCCCTGCACGTCGATCTTGCACAGTGATGGTCGCATGATCGGGCCGAACAGCGCGTCGAAGCGGCGCAACGGCACGCAATCGCGACGGCGTACGCGGCGCGGCCCGACCTCCTCGAGCAGAGTCGATTCCTGGATGTCGGCGCGCACCTCGAGCATCGCCGTGCCTTCGTGATCGCCCAATGCAACAGGGTGGACCTGGCAGCGCAATCGCCGTGCAAGACGCTGCATGTGGGCGAGCGATTCGTGGGCCGGATCGATCAGGTGATAGAACGCGTCGGGAAAAGCGCGGTAGAGCGGGAACGTGCCGTAGCCGACGCCGATGTCGAACACGGTCACGGGCAAGAAACCGTGATGCTTGAGAACGCCCATCGTGCGCGACCATGAGGGCAGGCCCGAGAACTGGGGCAATGCGGACGCCCAGGGGCGCAATGCATCCTTGAAACGTGCCGTGATCTGGTTGCCGGCAAGCACCGCACTCTCCCTGTGATGTTTGGAGAGAGCGATGGTAGGCAATCGACCCCGCCCGTCACGTGACCAATGGGTGGCCCTCATTGCTGGGGGCGCGCCACTCCAGTGGAGCGTCATGAGGCAGTTGATCCAACGCCACGTCACCCTGAGGAGCACCGCGCAGCTACGCGCATTCAGATGCGCGCTTTGCGTCTCGAAGGGTGGCCACCAGTCTTGATGTAGCCCACCCTTCGAGACGCGCCCTCCGGGCGTCCTCAGGGTGAGACTATCTGGTTTGCGCGGTTCATGACGCGCCACTGGAGTGGCGCGCCCCCAGCGATAAATAAAAAAGCCGGGCATTGCCCGGCTTTTTCGTGATGCATTTCTCTTCGCTCAGCCCTGATCGAGGAAGCTGCGCAGCATGCGGCTGCGGCTCGGGTGCTTGAGCTTGCGCAGCGCCTTGGCCTCGATCTGGCGAATGCGCTCGCGGGTGACCGAGAACTGCTGGCCGACCTCTTCGAGGGTATGGTCGGTGTTCATGCCGATGCCGAAGCGCATGCGCAGCACGCGCTCCTCGCGCGGCGTCAGCGTCGCCAGCACCCGCGTCGTGCTTTCGCGCAGGTTGCCCTGGATCGCCGCCTCGAGCGGGATCACCGCGTTCTTGTCCTCGATGAAGTCGCCCAGGTGCGAATCCTCCTCGTCGCCGATCGGCGTCTCGAGGCTGATCGGCTCCTTGGCGATCTTCAGCACCTTGCGCACCTTTTCCAGCGGCATGCCGAGCTTCTCGGCCAACTCCTCGGGCTGCGGCTCGCGGCCGATTTCGTGCAGCATCTGGCGGCTGGTGCGGACCAGCTTGTTGATGGTCTCGATCATGTGCACCGGGATGCGGATGGTGCGCGCCTGGTCGGCGATCGAGCGCGTGATGGCCTGACGGATCCACCACGTGGCGTAGGTCGAGAACTTGTAGCCGCGGCGGTACTCGAACTTGTCGACCGCCTTCATCAGGCCGATGTTGCCTTCCTGGATCAGGTCGAGGAACTGCAGGCCGCGGTTGGTGTACTTCTTGGCGATGGAGATCACCAGGCGCAGGTTGGCCTCGATCATCTCCTTCTTGGCGCGCATCATCTCGCGCTCGCCGTCCTGCACGGTCTTGCACATGCGGCGGAACTCGAAGATCGGCGCGCCCGAGATGTCGGA
>JACPOB010000126.1 GCA_016185145.1 Rhodospirillales bacterium
CAGCTCCATCGCCGCTTCGGCCAACGGAAACGTCACGCCCTGGTATTCCGCGATCGGCTTGCCGAAAGCCTCACGCTGTTGTGTGTAGCGCAGTGCTGCCTCGATCGCCCAACGGCCAAGTCCCACAGCGCGAGCTGAATTGTAGATACGGCCGATAGAGACGCCCAACAGTCCGATGCGGAAACCCTCATGCAGTTCACCGACCAGCTGCCATGGCTCGACCTGCACGTCCTCCAGCACGATGGAGCCCTCGTTGCCACCCACCGACCCATGCATGCGGATGACACTCTCCAGCCTGAAGCCGGGTGACGCGGTCGGCACTAGAAAGGCGCTGATGCCACCAGCCCGGCGTGACGCACGGTCCGGATCGGTCACCGCAAAGACGATGCAGTAGTCTGCCTGCGGCGCGTTCGTCGTCCAGATCTTGCGGCCGTTGAGCCGCCAGCCAGTGTCGGCTTGTCTCGCTTTCGTATGGATCATGGTCGCATCCGAGCCGGCGCCGGGCTCAGACATGCCAAAACTCATCGATGTCCGGCCCTCCATCATGCCCCCTAGAATCTCGGAGCGTGCACGATCTGTGACTTTCAATAGGACCGGGCTTGGACCGAAGGCCCAGTGGCTGACTGAACCGCGCCGGGTTTGCCGGAGGCTGTTTCGTTTGAGTCACGCTGCCATGGCTGGTTGATCCAGAGTGGCGTAGTAATGCTTCTCGGCCTCGGCCGGCGGGATGTTGCCGATGGGCTCCAGCAGCCGGCGATTGTTGAACCAGTCGACCCATTCCAGTGTTGCAAACTCGACGGCTTCGAACGACCGCCACGGACCGCACCGATGGATGACCTCGGCCTTGTAAAGGCCGTTGATGGTTTCGGCCAGAGCGTTGTCGTAGCTGTCGCCGACGCTGCCGACCGACGGCTCAATGCCCGCCTCGGCCAGGCGCTCGCTGTAGCGAATGCTGACGTATTGCGATCCACGGTCGGAATGATGCACCAGGCCGCCGCGATGGACGGGCCGTCTTTCGTGCAGAGCCTGCTCGAGAGCATCGAGAACGAAGCTGGCGTGTGCTGTTCGTGACGCGCGCCAGCCGACGATGCGTCGCGCGTACGCGTCGATGATGAAGGCGACGTAGACGGATCCTGTCCAGGTCGCCACATAGGTGAAGTCGGAGAGCCAAAGCGCATTGGGGCGCTCCGCCTTGAACTGCCGATTGACGTGATCCAATGGACAGGCTGTCGCCTTGTCGCTGATCGTGGTTCGGACCGGCTTGCCGCGGATCACGCCCTGCAAGCCAAGGCTTCGCATCAGCCGCGCCACTGTGCAGCGGGCAACGTCGTGGCCTTCGCGCGTCAGCTGCCGCCAGACCTTGCGCACGCCATAGACGCGGAAGTTCTCCTCGAACACCCGCTGAATCTTCGGCTTCAGGGCGTCATCCCGCTTCGCCCGCGCCGGCAATCGGGTCGGATCGGCGCGCCGGGCGACATGCCCATGATAGGTCGACGGGGCGATCGGCAGCACCCTGCACATCGGCTCGATCCCGTACGTCCCACGATGATCGTCGATGAAGGCGATCATGGCTTGTGTCGGCGGTCGAGCTCCGTCCCATCGCCCGGCAGGCGAATGTCTTCATTCGCCGAGAGGGAGGGCAAAATACGCGCTCGCCTTGCGCAGGATCTCATTGGCCTGGCGAAGCTCCCGGTTCTCCCGCTCGAGTGCCTTGAGCCGGGCTGTCATGTCGCTGGTCGGCCCAGCTCGGTGCCCGCTATCGCGCTCGGCCTTCTTCACCCACTCGTTCAGCGTCTGCGCCGTGCATGTTAGCGCCGGGTGAAAACTGACCCACTGCGCCGAGGTAACATTGACCCACCTGGGCAAGGATGACGGCTTTGTGCGAGCCGTCGATGTTGAGCCAGGAGCAAGCAGTGGAGATACGAGTGCTGGCCCGCCGCGGGTCTGGGATCAGGGAGATAGCGCGGCAGCTGGGCTGTTCGCGGAACACGGTGAGGCGCTATTTGCGATGCGAGCGAATAGGCCGATATGGACCGCGCGCGCCGCGGACGACCAGGCTGGACGAGTACAAGGACTACCTGACTGAGCGCGTCGCGCAGGCGCGGCCGCGGTGGATTCCGGCGACGGTACTGCTGCGCGAGATCCGGGAGCTGGGCTATGGCGGCGGTATCAGCCAGCTGAAGGCGTGGCTGGCACCGCTGAAGAAGACGGCGCCCGAGGCCGTGGTGCGGTTCGAGACGGCACCCGGCAAGCAGATGCAGGTGGACTTCACCTGGGTGCGACGTGGTCGCGACCCGCTGGTAGCGCTGGTGGCGACGCTGGGCTACAGCCGCGCCAGCTTCGTGAAGTTCGGGCGCAAGGAGGACGGCGAGGCGCTTTCCCAGGGTTTGCGCGAGGCGCTGGATTACTTCGGCGGCGTGCCGGAGCAGGTGCTGTTCGACAACGCCAGGACGGTGGTGATCGAACGCGACGCCTATGGGCCCGGATTGCACCGCTGGAACGATCGGCTGCTGGAGCTGGCCGAGGAATGCGGCTTCACGCTGCGGCTGTGCCGTCCGTACCGGGCGCAGACCAAGGGCAAGGTCGAGCGCTTCAACGGCTACCTCAAGGGCAGCTTCCTGGTGCCCCTGGCGGCGAGCTTGCAGGCGAGCGGCCTGAAGCTGACGGCGGAGCTGGCGAACGGCCACGTGCGGCGCTGGCTGGACGAGGTCGCCAACGAGCGTGTGCACGCCACGACCAGGGCGATCCCGGCCCGTCGCCTGGCCGAGGAGCGTTCGGTGATGCTGCCGGCGCCGGCGTTGAAGACGACGGCCACTCTGCCGGTACGAGTGCCGGTCCCGGTGGAGAGCCTGCAGCATCCGCTGGCTGTGTACGACGCCCTGCTCGAGGTCCAGCCATGATCCAGCAGCAGGAGCGGATCACCGCGCTGTGCGAGCAGCTCAAGATGGCCTGCCTGGCGGCCGAATGGCCGGCGCTGGCGCAGCAGGCCGCGCGAACGGAAGCCAGCTTCGCCGACTTCCTGGAGAAGCTGCTGGACTGCGAACTGGCGGCGCGCGAGCAGCGCAAGCGCAGCACGCTGCTGAAGCTGGCGACGCTGTCGGCGGTCAAGACGCTCGAGCAGATCGATTGGACGGCCGCCAGCGGCGCCCCCAGGGCGCAGATCCTGGAACTGTCGCACCTGGCGTTCGTGGCCCGGGCCGAGAACGTGGTGCTGCTCGGACCGAGCGGCGTGGGCAAGACGCACATCGCGCTGGCACTGGCCTATCGTGCCGTCATGGCCGGTCACAAAGTGCGCTTCATCACGGCGGCCGATCTGATGTTGCAGCTGGCGGCGGCACGCGCCCAGGGGCGGCTGAAAGAGTACTTCAACAGGGCGGTGATGGGCCCCAGGCTGCTCGTCATCGACGAGATCGGCTACCTGCCGTTCGGGCGCGAGGAGGCCAACCTGTTCTTCAACGTGGTGGCCAAGCGCTACGAGCGCGGCGCGATCGTGCTGACCAGCAATCTGCCGTTCACGCAATGGGCCAGTGCCTTCGCCGACGATCAGACGCTGACTGCCGCCATGCTCGATCGCCTGTTGCACCATGCACACATCGTCCAGATCAGCGGCGAGAGCTATCGGCTGCGCGACAAACGGAAGGCCGGACAGACAGCGAGGAGGATGGCGACGACGCCAAACTGACGCGCCGCGCTGGTCGGCCGCTGCGGGCTACGCCCTCCGCAGCCGACCAGCGCAATCGAGTGTCCGGGTGGGTCAGATTTACTTCGGCGTTCACCGCTCAAGGTGGGTCAGAATTACCTCGGCGTTGACACGTGCAGCCGATCTTGCCCGCGATCGACACGACCGTCGCCCACCGCGACCCATGCTCAGGCTCGTGATCCAGTACCATCCGCACCGCCCGGGCACGGACCTCCGGCGAAAACTTGTTCGTCGTCTTGCTTGTCATCGCTCCACCCTCTCAGGAGTTGGAGCCTCCGACAAACCCGGAGCGGTTCACGGCACCTTTGTCGGTTATCTTAAGCGGCCGCAGCTCTACGCCGTCGATGAGGATGGCTGGTTTGAAACTGGCGATCTCGCCCGCAAAGACAAGGACGGCTACATACGCATCACCGGTCGCTCCAAGGATATTATCATCCGGGGCGGCGAGAATGTACCGGTGATCGAGATAGAGCAGCTCATGTATCTCCATCCCGCGGTCCAGGAAGTAGCGATCGTCGGATTGCCTGATGAACGGCTGGGTGAGAGAGCCTGTGCCTGTGTGGTGCTACGCGAGGGCACGTCACTGACCTCGGCTGATCTGTCACGCTTCATGGCGGAGAATGCGGTAGCAAAAAACTATTGGCCTGAACGCCTCAAAGTCCTCGACGCCTTACCGAAGACGCCAAGTGGCAAGGTGCAGAAATTCAAACTTCGCGAGATCATCAGTGCGGCGACATAACGCTCACCCGATGGTCATTCTAGCGAAGAAGCTAGAACGCTCGATGCAGTCACTCAATAGTCTACAGAAACAACTCTGAGGAACCATCGATGGACTATGCTTTTACCGACGCGCATGAGCAAATCCGCGAGAACGTAAGTCGACTCTGCGCCCAGTTCGACGACACCTACTGGCTGAAGAAGGACAAGTATGGTGGCTTTCCGGAGGACTTTTATAGGGCAATCGCCGATGCCGGCTGGCTAGGAGTTGCTATGCCGGAGGAATTCGGTGGCGCAGGTCTCGGCGTCACCGAGGCCGCGTTGGTCATGCAGACTGTGGCCGAGTCTGGTGCTGCCTTGCAGGGAGCGTCGGCGATCCATCTCAATGTCTTCGGACCTAATCCGATCGTAGTGTTCGGAACCGAAGAACAAAAACGTCGCATGCTACCGCCCATTATCCAAGGCAAGGTCAAAGGCTGTTTTGCCGTCACCGAGCCCAATGCCGGTCTCAATACGACATCGCTGACGACTCGCGCCGAACGCAATGGCAATGGCTATATCGTGCATGGCCACAAGGTCTGGACCTAGACCGCGCAGGTGGCAGACAAGATGCTACTGATTGCCCGGACCACGCCGCAGGATCAATGCAGGCGGGCGACGGATGGTCTTTCGTTATTTTACACCGACTTCGACCGCAAATTCATTGAGGTGCGCGAAATCGAGAAAATGGGCCGCAAAGCCGTCGATTCGAATCAGGTTTTTATCGACGGACTCAAAGTGCCGCTTGAGGATCGCATTGGCGAGGAAGGCAAGGGGTTTCAGTATCTTCTGCATGGTCTCAATCCAGAACGAGTGTTGATTGGTGCCGAAGCCATTGGCATCGGGAAGCTGGCACTCAAGCGAGCGGCTCAATATGCCAAGGAACGAGTCGTCTTCGGCCGTCCCATCGGTCAGAACCAGGCAATTCAACACCCGCTGGCGCAAAACTGGATGGAGCTTGAGGCCGCCAACTTGATGGCGTTCAAGGCCGCTTGGCTTTACGACAACGGCAAGGATTGTGGCGCTGAAGCCAATGCCGCGAAGTATCTTGGGGCGCAGGCTGGTTACAATGCATGAACTGAGACGATATTGACCTGACAGTTTGCGCCACACCGGGCATCGCGAAGGGAGGGGCCGAAGGCCCCGAGCGCAGCGATGCACGGTGTGGCCACGCCGCTCCCGACCGGGGTTAGGATGGTGTTGTGAAGCACATCCCTGCCGGATCGTCGGCTACAGCCGCCAGCAGTTCTACGAGATCCGCCGCAATTTCCAGACCTACGGCGCCGACGGCCTGCTCGACAGGATCGCCGGCCCTCGCAACCCGCACCCCAACCGGGTCGGCGAGGACGTCGAGAAGGCGATCCTCGACCATTGCCTGGCCCACCCCTGTCACGGCGCCCTGCGGGTTGCCGGCGAACTGGCGCTGGCCGGCATCCAGGTGTCGTCGAGCGGGGTGCGCGGCGTGTGGAGCCGCCACGGCCTGCTCGGCAAGCACGACCGGCTGATGAGACTGGAGAAGGCCTCGGCCGACCGTGTCGTGCAGCTCAACGAAGAGCAGGTGGCAGCCCTCGAACGCTTCAGCCCGGAGTTCCGCGAGCGCCACATCGAGGCCCACTACAGCGGCGATCTGGTGGCCGTCGATACTTTCTTCGTGGGTCACCTGAAAGCAATCGGCAAAGTCTACCTGCAGACCGCCATCGACTGCTGCTCGCGCTTCGCTTGGGGCCGCCTCTACACCAACAAGATGCCGCTGACCGCCGTGCATCTTCTCAACACCGATGTCGTGCCCTTCTTCGAGGAGCACGGCGTGCCGATCAAGACCGTGTTGTCGGACAATGGCCGGGAGTTCTGCGGTCGGCCCGACCGCCACCCCTACGAGCTGTTCCTTCAGCTCGAAGGCATCGAGCACCGCAAGACCAAGGTCCGCCGCCCACAATCCAACGGCATCGTCGAACGCTTCCATCGCACGCTGCTCGACGAGCACTTCCGCGTCGAAGGCCGCAGGACATGGTTCGAGACCGTCGAGCAGATGCAAGAGGCGCTCGACGCCTACCTCGTCACCTACAACACCGCCCGGCCCCACCAGGGCCGCGGCATGAACGGCCGCACGCCCGGCCGGGCTTTCCTCGATCGCATCCCCGCAAACGACAACCCAAGGCAGGACAACCAGCAGAACATCGACCAGACTGAAGCCGCCTAATCACCGGCCCGGGCGCGGCAACTGTCAGCCGATTACTGTCTCAGTACA
>JACPOB010000127.1 GCA_016185145.1 Rhodospirillales bacterium
AGCGCATGCGGGCCGACAACGACCTGACCCTCGCCCTCTCCGCCTGACACCACACCCAAACCAAAAATGTAGTGCCGACTTTTCGGCTAACTCTTTGATTCCATTGAATCGCAATGCCGATTCTGCGCAAGTTGGGTTAGCTCATGCTCTTCCGGACCGCGAGCTTCCAGCTCGCTCATGAAGCATGAGCGAGCTGGAAGCTCCGCGGTCCGGAAGAAGATGAGAAGACGCGCCACTGGAGTGGCGCGCCCCCAGCGAGCTACTTATCCAGCCACACGTCCTCGAAGCGCGTGCCGTTGTAGATGCTGTTGGAGTGCAGCACCACGCCCTTCACGTAGGGCTGCCAGCAGCCGGCGGCGCGGCCGTGGTAGATGATCGGGCGGGCGATGTCCTCCTGCAGCTTGCGGTCGATCTCCCACACCATCTTCAGGCGCTTCTTCTGGTCGGGCTCGCGCGACTGCTCCTCGAAGAGCTTGGTCATCTCCGGATTGCAGTATCCGTTGTAGTTGCGCAGCGAACCGCAGGCGTAGCCTTCGAAGAAGCCGACGTCGGGATCGTCGACGGCCGTGCCGGAGAGGTTCAGCGCCACCGAGTAGTCCTTCTTGAAGACGCGATTGTAGTAGATCGAGGTGTCGATCACCTCGAGCTCGCCGTCGACATAGATGTGCTTGAGATGGTCGATCAGGATGGTCGCGGGATCGCGGAACGTCGCGATGTTGCGCGTGCTGACCTTGACCTTCAGCCGCTTGTCGGGGCCGTAGCCCGCCTCCTTCATGAGCTCGCGCGCCTTCTCGCGATTGGCCGGCACGTCGTCGTAGCCGACGATGGTCTTCAGCATCTCCGGCGGCATGCCCCAGACGCCGGAGGGCGGCGGCAGCATGACGCCGCCCAGGCTCGACTCGCCCTCGCTCAGGATGTCGATGAAGGCCTTGCGATCGAGCGTCAGCGCCAGCGCGCGGCGGATCTTCGGGTCATCGAACGGCGGCACTTCGCGGTTGACGATCAGGTTGGTGCTGACCGCGGTGTCGCGCATGGTGCACTTCACGTGCGGCGCGTCCTTCATCATGTTCTTCCACAGCGGCACCGTGAGATCGGTCGGGAAGGTCATGTCGAACTTGCCGCTGGCGAAGGACAGCATGCGCGTCGAGCGGTCGGCGATGATCGTGTACTCGATGCCGTCGAGATAGGGCCGGCCCGGCTTCCAGTAGTCGGGGTTCTTCACCAGCCTGATACTCTCGTTCATCTTGAACTCGGCGAGCTTGTACGGGCCGGTGCCGATCGGCTTGCGGCGCATGTCCGCCGACGGGATGTGGCAGGGATAGATCGGCGTGTAGCCCGAGGCCAACAGCGCCAGCAACGCGGGCTGGCGTTCCTTGAGCTGGAACGTCGCCTCGAAATCGCCGGTGGCTGTCACCTTCTCGACATTGCTGTACCAGGCCGCGCGCGGATTGCGCCTGAGCTTGCCCTCGCCCAGCAGCAGCTCGAAGGTGCACTGCACGTCCTTGGCGGTGAACGGCTTGCCGTCGTGCCACTTCACGCCCTGCCGCAAGGTGAAGACGAGCTGCTTGCCGTCGGCGCTCCACGCCCACTTGGTGGCGAGATCGGGCACGATCGACTCCAGGCTGTTCTTGGCGACGTGCTGATCGAAGAGGACGAGGTTGTTGTAGACGCCCATGAACGGGACGGCGACGGAAACGGTCGCCTCCTCGTGGATCGAGGCGCTTGGCGGCGTGTCCATGTGCTGGATCTTGAGGACACCGCCTGGTTTCTGCGCCCAGGCGGAACCGGTTGCCAACAATGCGGCCGCAAAGACGGCCCGGATGAACCATCCCGTTCGGATTTTCATGTTGTTTCCTCCCATGCGCCGCGCAAACGGGCACGGCGTCGACTGCTCTACGCGTGGCCTCCTGACTAACTCACACCGACTGAATCGATGAGACTGTGAGGGGGAGAGGGAGAAATGGCAAGCCGGGAGCGCGGGCCTCTGGCCCGCTCATGGCACGCCACTCCAGTGGCGCGTCATGATCTTCCGGACCGCGAGCTTCCAGCTCGCTCATGAAGCATGAGCGAGCTGGAAGCTCGCGGTCCGGAAGACTAAGACGGGCGCGTTTCGGCGAGCCGCAGCGAATCGAGGAAGCGCTGGGCCGCCGCCTTGGACTCGTCGTTGTTCTTGGCGGTGACCAGCAGGCGGAAGAGCCGGTCCTTGACGATGTAGGTGCGCATCATGACGAGGGCGCCCTGGGCGTCCTCGATATCGAGGGCATAGCCGTCCCAGCCCTGCAGGGTGACGGGCTCGTCGCGCACATACTTGAACTTCGCCCGCGGGAACGCCTTTTCGGCCTCGCCGCGGCCGAGGTCGCGCGCCATCTGCTTGGAATCGCGCTCGGAGAACCAGCCGGGCTGATAGTCGACATAGTCGAAGTCGAACATCTCGCCGTCGCGCTTGGACGCCCAGGCGATGCGTTCCGAGACGTGGCCCTTCTCCTTCTCGGCGGCCTTGGTCTCGGTCGCCGGCGCCGGCATCTCCAGCCGGAAGCGCAGGTCGCGGCCGACGATGGTCTGCCACTCCGCAGGTTGGGCGTGCGCCGCGAGCGGCATCGCCGCCAGCGCGAGGACGAACGAACGACGTTTCATACCGATGGCACCAACTCCTTGCGTCCCGACCAGTCCCAGGCAAGTCCCGTGCGCGAGATGCCGAGCAGCAGCCCATGCAGCTCCTTGGGATGCACCCAGCCGCCGTCCGGATCCGTCGCGGGATCGGAACCGCGCGGCGTATAGCGCGCATTCGCTTCGAGCAGGCGGCTGCGCACTGCCGGCCAGTCGTGGACCTCGACGTAGCACATGTAGAGCGAATCGCCGTGCTTCTTGACGAAGCGGCCCATCGCATGGACGTCGCCGGTGGCCTGGCTGAGCTCGATGCGGTCGAGCCGGTTGGGCGGATCGAACAGGGTGAGCGTGCCTCTGTAGCCGAAGCGCTCGCTGCCGATCTCGCTGAAGCGCGCCGGATCGAGCCCGAACAGGCCGGCGTAGACGGCAGCGACGCGGCGCCAGTCGCTCGCCAGCGTGTTGGTCGTCTCGTAGAGGAAGGACACCGGCCCGATCCGAGGTCGATAGGTGCTCCCCGAGATCACGATCGGCAGGCCGAAGGTCGTCCCGGGCGCGAGGTAGAGCTGCTCGGCGTCGCGATCGTAGGCAACACCCAGTCCCTCCCAGCGCCTGACCATGCTGTCGAGGTCGGCGGTGCAGTAGCCTGCCGTCATCAGCCCTTCGCCACGCTTGGCCAGGAAATCCTGGGTCAGTCCCGCGCCATCGGCCTCGCAGAGCTCGAACTCGCTTTCACCGACCGCCAGGATGGTGCGCCGGGCGTTGAGATGGCGGCTGTGGTCGCGGCGCGCCACGACGCTGCCCAGGAGTTGGCCGAAGCGCTGAGCCGCCTTGGCGGCGTCGTGCACGGCGATCTGGACACGGTCGCAACGGTCGAGCATGGGCTCGAACGATACCTCAGTAGGCGTGGTCGCGGAACAGCGGGACGAAAGAGCCCTTCCACTCACCTTGCCACTTGGCCAGCAGCTCGTCGGCCGGAGCGAGGCCGCTCGCCACCGCGCGATCGAGCGGCGCCAGGTAAGTCGTCTCGTCGTTGCCGTGAGCATCCAGCCGCTTGCGGGCGCGCAGGCCGGCATGAGCGATCTCCACGACCTCGCGGCCCCATTCCGTCAGGGGACGGCCGCGGAAGACGGTCGCCAACCCGGTCTTCGGCGTCTCGGCGCGTAGGAAGTCGTGCTCGGAGATGGTCCAGTCCTTTACCAGATCCCACGCCGCATCGAGCGCCGTCTGGTCGTAGAGCAGGCCGACCCAGAAGGCCGGCAGAGCATTCAGGGAGGGCAACGGCCCCGAATCGGCGCCGCGCATCTCGAGGTAGCGCTTCAGGCGCACCTCGGGGAACGCCGTCGTCACGTGATCGGCCCAGTCGTTGATCGTCGGCAGCTCGCCCGGCCGCGCCGGCAGCTTGCCCTTCATGAAATCGCCGAAGCTCTGGCCCGAGGCGTCGATGTACTTGCCGTCGCGATAGACGAAGTACATCGGCACGCCGAGGATGTAGTCGGCATAGCGCTCGAAGCCGAAGCCGTCCTCGAACACGAAGGGCAGCATGCCGCAACGATCGGGATCGGTGTCGGTCCAGATGTGGCTGCGATAGCTCTTGAAGCCCGAGTCTTTGCCTTCCTTGAAGGGCGAGATAGCGAACAGCGCGGTGGCCAGCGGCTGCAAAGCCAGCGAAACGCGGAACTTCTTCACCATGTCGGCTTCAGACTCGAAGTCGAGGTTGGTCTGCACGGTGCAGGTGCGCAGCATCATGTCGAGACCGAGCTTGCCCTTCTTGGGCATGTACTCGCGCATGATCTTGTAGCGCCCCTTGGGCATCCAGTGCATGTCCTCGCGCGTCCATTCGGGAGCGAAGCCCAGGCCGATGAAGGCCGCGCCGATCTCGGCGGCGACCTCGTTGACTTCGTCGATATGCTGCTGGTTCTCGGCCGCCGTCTCGTGCAGCGTCTCGAGCGGTGCGCCCGACAACTCGAATTGGCCGCCTGGCTCCAGGGTGACGCTGGCGCTGTCGCGCTTCAGCGCGATCGTGTTGTTGCCTTCGGTGACCGGCTCCCAGCCGAAGCGCATCATGCCGTCCAGCATGGCGCGGATGCCGCCCGGCCCGTCATAGGCGAGCGGCTTCAGGGTCGATTTGCGGAAGCCGAATTTCTCGTGCTCGGTGCCCATGCGCCAGGCGACGCGGGGCTTGTTGCCGGCAGCGAAGTATTCGATCAGCTGCCGCCGATTCTCGATCGGCGTGCCGCCGCCCGACGGTGGTGCGGACATTCGATCATCTACTCCCTGGCTCACCCGCGGCTTGGTCAGGGCTGCGAGCGGCGCGGCCACATGAGGTACTCTCATGCGAGCACGCGGCTGGTTCATGATGTTCAACTCCCCCTGTCTCACACCGACGGGGGCGAGCGCAAGCGGTCAGACGCCGGGCCGAGAGGTGGCCTGAGACGTGCGATAATCGGCGTGCAGACGCGGTGTCGGCCGCTGCCAGTCACCGACCAGTGCCTGCCAGCAGGCGAGTGCTGCAAGGACCGCCGTATCGGCGCGCAGGATGCGTGGGCCCAGGCCCACTGCCATCACATCTTTTATGCGACGCAGGCGCGAAAGCTCGACCGCGTCGAAGCCGCCCTCCGGCCCGATGACGATCGCCCAGGGTGCGGCGCGCGCCGCCTCGTCGAGGCCGGCCAGCGCCCGGGCAATGGGCGGACCGCCGCCGGTCTCGTCGCACACCAGCAAGCGTCGTTCGGCCGGCCAGCCATCGAGCAGCCGGCCGAGCTCCAGGGGCGCCCTCACCTCGGGCACGCTCAGCCGCTCGGTCTGCTCGGCCGCCTCGACGGCATTGGCGCGCAGGCGCTCGACGTTGACCCGATCGACGATGGTGTGATGGGTCAGGATCGGCTGCAGGACGGCGACGCCGAGCTCGGTGGCCTTCTCGGCGACATAGTCGATGCGCGCGCGCTTCAAGGGCGCGAAGCAGAGCCAGATGTCGGGCTCGACGACCTGCTCGCGCATGCGTTCGCTGACCTGCGCGACAGCTGCCTTCTTGCCGCGGCCCTCCAGCGTGCCGCGCCATTCGCCGTCGCGGCCGTTGAACAGCAACAACGGTTCGCCATCGGGACGACGCATGACATGACGCAGATAGTGGACCTGCGCCTCGTCGAGCGGCGCTTCGATGCCGGCGGCAAGGTCCGCAGCGACGAACAGACGCGAGAGGCTCATGGAGTTTGGCCGACCATCGCTGCATGATGCCGCCATGACCGCCGACCGGACAACCGGCTTCACCGACATAAACCTGCAGCACTGGTCGCTGCGCTACCTGCCGCCCTGGGCGCGGCCCTACGCAAGGCTGGCGCGCTGGGACCGGCCGATCGGCATCTGGCTGCTGATGTATCCCTGCTGGTGGTCGGCGGCGCTGGGCACGGCGTCCGAATGGGGCCGGCTGATCGGCTGGATGGCGCTGTTCTTCATCGGCGCGCTGGCCATGCGCGGCGCGGGCTGCACCTGGAACGACATCGTCGACCGCAAGGTCGACGCCCAGGTCGAGCGCACGCGCGGCCGGCCGCTGCCCGCCGGCGAAGTGACGCTGCGCAACGCGCTGATCTGGATGGTGCTGCAGTCGCTGATCGGCGTCGCGATCCTGTTCAAGCTCAACAAGTTCGCCGGGGGCGTGGCGCTGCTGTCGCTGGTCCTAATCGCCGTCTATCCGACGATGAAGCGCTTCACCTACTGGCCGCAGGTCGTGCTGGGGCTCGCCTTCAACTGGGGCGCGTTGGTGGGTTATGCCTCGGTGACCGGCACGCTCTCCTGGGCTGCCGTCGCCCTCTATGTCGGCGGTGTCGCCTGGACCCTGGTCTACGACACGATCTACGCCATGCAGGATCAGCGCGACGACGCCCTCATCGGCGTGGGCTCGACGGCCCGGCGATTTGCCGACGCGCCGAGGCGCTGGCTCACCCTGTTCGCGGTACTGGCGCTCATCGCCTGGGCGCTGGCCGGCCATCTCGCGGCGCTAGGTCCCTGGTACTTCGCGCTGCTGCTCGTGATCGCCCTGCACTTTGCGTGGCAGATCGCTCTTCTGAAGCCGGACGATCCCGCCAATTGCCTGATGAGGTTCAAGTCGAACAATTGGCTCGGCCTGCTGCTGACCGCGGCCATTGTCGCGGGGCACCTCGGATGAGAGCGCATGCCGCGAGGGATGACAGCTAGTGTCTCGCCTCCCCGCCGACCCCGAAGGCTTCATCCGCGCCAATACCGCGCTCGAGGCGCCGGCCATGGTGCCGGAGTTCAAGCTGTGGCTCGCCAGCGAATACGTGCCGATCTGGCAGGCCACCGAGGCGTGGCTGGAGGAGCAGAACATCGATCCACCATACTGGGCCTTCTGCTGGCCGGGTGGCCAGGCGATCGCGCGCTATCTTCTGGACAATCCCGATGAGGTGCGTGGCAAGCGCGTGATCGACTTCGCCGCGGGCTCCGGCGTCTCCTCGATGGCGGCGGCGCGCGTGGGTGCAGCCTCCGTGCTGGCCAACGACATCGATGCCCTATCGCTGGTCGCAGCCCAGCTGAACGCCAGGGCCAATGCACTGTCCTTCGGGGTCAGCCGGGAAGACTGGCTGGCCGGCCCGGATGGCGCCCCTGCCGCCGACGTGGTGATCGCAGGCGACGTCTGCTACGAGCGCGACATGTCGGCGCGTGCATTGGCCTGGCTGCGCAGCCACGCGCGGCTCGGTCGCCTGGTGCTGCTCGGCGACCCGGGGCGCAATTACTTCAGCGCCCAAGGCCTTTCAGAGCGCGCCCGCTATGAGATTCCGACGTCCCTGCAGCTCGAAAATCGCGGCATGCGCGAGACCGTGGTCTGGCAGGTGTTGCCTCACCCATAGCCGGGGTCTGGCCAGGACTGACACAATTCCTTAACTGTTCTTTCACAATCAATTCGAGTAACACCGCGTGGCCCATGCCCAAGGCAACCATCAAGCCACAGGATTTCGCCACCCTTTACGAGGGCTTCACCGCGCCGGTGTCGCGTTTCGACTGCGGCCGCAAGTGCGCGCCCCTCAACGGAGGTGAGCCGGTGTGCTGCTCGACCCAGAACGCCGTGCCCGTCGTACACAAGGTCGAGTTCGACCTGCTCAAGACCCGCACCGACCTGTGGTCGAAGTTCAAGCCCTACGACTACGCCACCCGGCAGATCGTAGCCGAGCTCACCAGCGACTGCATGGCCATCCATTGCAAGGGCGCGCGGCATTGCGAACGCGACAACCGCACCATCGCCTGCCGTGGCTTCCCCTTCTATCCCTACCTGACGAGGCAGAAGGAGTTCGTCGGCATCGGCACCTACTGGGTGTTCGAGGATCGCTGCTGGATGATGTCCAACCTCGAGATCGTCGACCGCGCCTTCGTCGAGCAGTTCGTCGCCACCTACGAGGCGCTGTTCATCAAGGACCACAGCGAGTTCACGACCTACGTCGACTTCTCCGCCTCGGCGCGACGCGTCTATTCGCGCTGGAAGCGCGAAATCCCGCTGCTCGGCCGCCAGGGCGAGTTGCTGATCGTCGAGCCTTCGACCGGCAATATCCGTCCCGGCAAGAAGAAGGACTTCCCCAAGGTCGCGCCCTTCAGCTCCGAAAAGGAGTATCGTGAAGCGGTGAAGGAAGCGGGCGGCGAGGTCCCCAAGGAAGGTCTGCGCGCCGCCTGACTCCGAAGGAGCCGCGGATCATGCGCCGATCAATTCTCGTCACGCTTCTGTCGTTGCTGGCCTTGCCGGCCTGGGCCCCGGTATGGGCCGAGGACATCGGCTCGGTCGGCTACCGCTTCAAATGGCTCGGTCCCAACGACAAGATCATCGTCGAGGCGTTCGACGATCCCGACGTGCCGGGCGTCACCTGCTACATCTCGCGCGCCCGCACCGGCGGCATCAAGGGTGCCCTCGGGCTGGCCGAGGATCCACCCTACGCCTCGATCTCCTGCCATCAGGTTGCGCCGATCGATGCGGCCAAGGTCGAGAAGGTCAGGAGCCCGCAGGAGGTGTTCAGCGAGCGCGCCTCGCTGATCTTCAAGACCACCCAGGTCGTACGGTTCTTCGACGCAAAGCGCCGCGCGCTGGTCTACCTCACCTACACCGACCGCATCATCGAGGGCAGCCCGCAGAACTCGATCAGCGTCGTGCCGCTCGGCTTTCGCTAGACTCTTGCCGGACCGCGGGCCTCCGGCTCGCTCATGATTTCATGAGCGAGCCGGAGGCTCGCGGTCCGGAAGACTATGATCAGTACTGGACCTTCGGCTGGAAGTCGCCACGGCCTTCCGGCGTGACGTCGAACATGTTCCACAGCGGGTCCATGAGGTCGTTGTGGCGATACTCCTGGCCCGGCTCGGCCGGCACGTAGAGGAGCTCGGACGCCCAGAAGTGACGGATCGTTCCGTCCTCTTCTCGCCGGAACACGTTCAGGATGGGCATGTCCCATTCTTCGCCGGACTTGAACTCCTGCTGGTCGCGCATGGCCTCCGACAGGGCCGTCGAATCGCCGTAGTAGTCCCGGTCGTAGGTATTGTCGGCCGTCGACAGCAGCCGCAGGTTCTGCCAGCCGCGCTGCTTGGCGAGGTCCTGCAGACGCTTGAACGGCGACTTCGCGACAACGACGAGATTGATGCGCTGGCCGATGTGCAGCGCGGCGCCGTTCAGCCCATCGAGGAAGTGCGTGCAGCCGGGACACGGTTCGGCGCGCTCCGGCCCGAACATGAAGCTGTAGATCGCAAGGGTATCCTTGCCGGGGGCGAACAACTCCGAGAGCTTGATCCGGCCGGTCCTGCCGCTGGGGCGCCTGCCCTCGAAGACGTAGTCCTCGGGAAGCTCACCGCCTTTGGGCAGGGCGCGGCGCTGCTGCGCGACACGCTCGACGTGCCGACGCAGCTCCATCTCCTCCTCCAGCAAGGCATTGCGAGCCTGCCGATAGGAGGTGCTTTCGTTGGGAAACCGGAGATGTTCGAGGTGACGGTGCAGGTGTTGTTGCATGCCCGCCAAACGGCTGACCGGCGACGATGGTTGCCTCAGGCGTAGAGGAACGTGCCCAGCAAAACCCAGCGTGCCGCATCCTTGCCACGTTTGGTCACAAGCGGCGTGGTGTAATGCCAGAACGGCAGGCGGTAGGCTGTCACCGTTGCCGGCTGCGCCACCGACACGATCTCGCTGAAATGACCGGCCCGGCTGTAGACCAGCCATTGATGGGCGATGTCGGGCGAGCACAGGCTGACATGCAGGTCGATGTAGCCTGAGCGCGCGTCCCGGTTCTCGGGATGATGGTCGTTGTGCGGACCGGCATAGTCGCCTGCGCCGTAGCGCAGCACCTGCAAGCCCCAGTTCGCGGCGAGGCGGCGGCCGGCCAGCGCCTCGGCGAAGGCGCGGAACGAGGCAGAGCGCATCATGCGTGCAAGACCGATCCGTTCGGCCGCTTTCACGCCGCGCTCGCGGCGGCTCTCGAAGTAGATCGTGCGCGCCCGGCTGGTCTTGGGCAGCAGCTCGCCGTAGTCGTGGCGCATCTCGGAGATGCTTTCAGGCGGGATCGGGCGCTCGATGGGCTCGAGTTCGTCCATCAGAGACTGCTCCAATGTCCGGCGCACGCGCTCGGCCCTGGAGCGGTCGAGGAGATCCTGCCGCGCCAGGAAACGAACCCGCGGATTGGCGAGCGCACCGCAGAGCGCATGGGTACCGGCAAGGACGCGCCGTCCCGAGGCGTTGAGCAGGTCCTCGAATTCGGCCGGAATGGCGTTTGATCTCATGCGGGCACCACTCTAAAGGACAACCCCAGGATGCCCTACGCCTCGCTCCGGGATTTCATCGCCCGGCTTGAACAAAGCGGCCGACTGGTGCGCGTGAAGGCGCCCGTTTCGCCGCACCTGGAGATGACCGAGATCCAGACCCGCCTGCTGGCCGAGAAGGGCCCGGCGGTGCTGTTCGAGAACGTGGTGCGGGCCGACGGCACGCGCTCGGACATCCCGGTGCTGGTCAATCTCTTCGGCACGGTCGAGCGCGTCGCCTGGGGCATGGACCGCGAGCCTGCACAACTGCGGCAGGTCGGCGAGACGCTGGCCTTCCTGCGCCAGCCGGAACCGCCGGGCGGCTGGCGCGAGGCGCTCGACATGCTGCCGATGCTGCGCACGGTCATGGCGATGAAGCCGCGCACCACCAACAGCGCGCCCTGCCAGGAGATCGTGCTCAGCGGCGACGACATCGACCTCGGTCGCCTGCCCATCCAGACCTGCTGGCCGGGCGAGCCCGCGCCGCTCATCACCTGGCCGCTGATCGTCACCCAGGGCCCCAACCCGAAAGGCGACAAGCAGGACAGCTTCAATCTCGGCATCTACCGCCTGCAGGTGACGGGGAAGAACACGACGCTGATGCGCTGGCTGAAACATCGTGGCGGCGCTCAGCATCACCAGCGCTGGAAGGGCGCCGGCAAGAGCGAGCCCCTGCCCGCCGCAGCCGTGATCGGCGCCGATCCCGGCACCATCCTCGCCGCCGTGACGCCGGTGCCCGACACCCTCTCGGAGTACCAGTTCGCCGGCCTGCTGCGCGGCAAGAAGGTCGAGTTGGTCGACTGCCGGACCGTGCCGTTGAAGGTGCCGGCCGAGGCCGAGATCGTGCTGGAAGGCCATGTCAGCCTCGACGACTACGGTGACGAGGGCCCCTACGGCGACCACACCGGCTACTACAACAGCGTCGAGCGCTTCCCGGTGTTCACGCTCTCCGCCATCACCATGCGGCGCAATCCGATCTATCTCTCGACCTTCACCGGCCGGCCGCCCGACGAGCCCAGCGTGCTGGGCGAGGCGCTGAACGAGGTGTTCATCCCCCTCTTCCAGCAGCAGTTCCCCGAGATCGTCGATTTCTGGCTGCCGCCCGA
>JACPOB010000128.1 GCA_016185145.1 Rhodospirillales bacterium
ACCCCGTGCATCGCCGCCACCATCACGACGGCCTGACCTTTGGCCTGCTCTACGCGTTCCACGAGAACTTTGTCCTGCCGCTGTCCCACGACGAGGTCGTGCACGGCAAGGGCTCGCTGCTCGGCCGCGTGCCCGGCGACCGGTGGCAGAAGTCCGCCAACCTGCGTCTCTACTATGCCTTTCTCTACACCCAGCCCGGCAAGAAGCTGCTGTTCATGGGCGGCGAGTTCGCGCAAACGGCCGAGTGGGACCATGACCGTGCGCTCGACTGGCATCTGCTCGATGACCCGAACCATCGCGGCGTCCGACGCCTCGTTACCGATCTCAATCGGCTCTATCGCGGTATAGCCGCACTCCATCAGCTCGACGGCGAAGTCGAAGGCTTTGAGTGGATCGATTGCCATGACGCCGAGCAGAGCGTGATAAGCTATGTTCGCTGTGGACAGAGACGCACCGACCATGCCGTCGTCGTGTGCAACTTCACCCCGGTGGTACGCCACGGCTATCGCATCGACATGGCCTACGGTGGGCACTCTCGCGAGCGCATCAACACCGACCCGTGCGACTACGGCAGCAGTGGCGTCGGCAACGGCGGTTTGGCCGAGGCCGAGCCGGTGAGCTGGCACGGCCGGCCCTATTCGCTGGTCCTCACCCTGCCGCCACTGGGCGCGCTTGCGCTCACGCCCGAGCATGGCTAGGCGGGCCATGACGCAGCAACAGGCGCGGGTTTGGCCTGGCAGCCCCACGCCGCTCGGCGCGGCCCAGGACGGCAACGGTCCCAACTTCGCGCCGTTGTCGACCCACCCTAAGAGCATGGAGTTCCGTCCGTTCGACCAAGCCGGAGAGTGCGAAACCGAGCGCCTCCGGCGGCCCATAATCGCCAGGAGCGGGGAGAGCGGCGACCGCGCGGCCTTAGCGCCCTGCGCGCGCCATCTGGGTGAGCCGCGCGTCCCCGTACTGCTCTGTCGGCTGGGCAACGGGGCACCGGCATGAGTGCGCTCGAGCGGCTGGCGCGCTGTGTCGGCATCGAGCCGCACTATCACGACATCTGGGGACGGCGGCGTTCCCTGTCGGATGACACCATGCGCGCCTTCCTGGCCGCGATGGAGATTGCCGCCGCGACGGAGGCCGAGATCTCGGCGAGCCTGGCGGCGCTCGAGGCAGCACCGTGGCAACGGCCGCTCGATCCAGTCGTCGTGCTTATCGAGGACGCTCGCCACCACCACGTCGACGTGCGCCTCGCAGCCGCGCCAGATGCGCTCTTGGCATGGTGC
>JACPOB010000129.1 GCA_016185145.1 Rhodospirillales bacterium
CCCTTTTTCCAGGCGACGGTCGCCAAACCGGCCCAGCCCGTACTCGTGCCCTGACATCCACACCTCCAGCTGCCATCATGACAGACAGAGAATCGAGCTTCTCTCTCCCTCGCAACTGAGATGTGTGAATACGACAGACGCCTTGCGTGGGGAGGTGTCCGCGAAGCGGACGGAGGGGTCATGGGCAACAACGGTGCTATAGCTCATGACCCCTCCGTCGGCGTATGACGCCGACACCTCCCCAACTTCGTTGGGGAGGGAGAGTCCAGCATCACCGGAACATCGGGTCGTTGAAGGCCCAGCGGTTCTGCTGCTCGCTGAAGATCACCGGGAACAGCTCGCGGAACAGGCGCTCGATGCGCGGGTCGGTCGGACCGGCGGCGTCGGTCCAGGCCGTGGTCTGCGACATCGCGCGGTCGTTCCGGCAGTAGATGGCATAGACGTAGAAGCGGCCGGGCGTGCCGGGCCGGAAGCGCGGCGGCTCGCCGGCGCACACGGGATCGCTGTTGAGATTGAGCGCCGGATCGAACACCAGCACCAGCCGGTAGTTGGGGCTGGGCGGCGGTGACGGCGCGTCGTAGGTGAAGGTCAGCGCCGGCCGCGGCTTGGCGCGCTGCATGGCGGGCAGCAGGTCGCGCGCCACGATCGCGGGATCGATGCCGGGGAACGGATTGCCGGCCAGCACGACCTGGAAGAGCTTGCCATCGGTCGCCGCGAAGAACTCGCGATAGTCGTACTGCGGCGCGTAGTACGTGCCGCCGATGACGGCGGCGAAACCGGCCGCCGGCGCGAGGAGCAGCGCAAACAGGACGGCAGCGAAACGGACAGGATGCATGAGAACCTCCGGCGCCGACTGACGTGGGGCGCGCTGCAAGCCCGTACAAATCAAGTCTTCGAGATGATCAGAGCCTCAATTCCGGCACTTTCATCCAGCGCTGCTCGGCCATGCTGCGATAGGCGAGATCGGCCAGTTGCACGGCCTTGGCGCCTTCAACCAGGGTCGGCAGGTAGGGCGCGTCCTCGCCGAGATGGCGCAGGAACGCTTCCCAGCACTGACGGAAGGGATTCTTGTTGTCGCCCGCGTCCGGCACTTCCTTCCAGTCCGCCATCAGGTCGACGCCGCCGGGCCGCGCGGCCTTGATGAAGGCTTCCGGCGTGTCGGCCGCCGACTGGGTGAAGCAGCGGAAGCGGCCGGCCACCGCCGAGCCGTTGGTGCCGTCGATCTGCACCACCATGGTGTCGTCGCGGCGCGGCCGCGTCGCCCAGCTGTTGGTGATCATGCCGATCGCGCCGCCCTGCAGCTTCAGCAGGGCGTAGTTGGTGTCCTCGGCATCGACCTTGTAGCGCTGGCCGCCTTCGTCGACGCGCTCGGGGATCGCCGTTGTCATGACGGCGCAGACATCGGTGATCGGCGACGCCAGGCGATCGATCATGTAGCGCCAGTGCGCCATCATATCGAGCGCCAGCCCGCCGCCTTCGGCCTTCTTGTAGTTCCAGCTCGGCCGCTGGCATTCCTGCTCGCTGCCGTCGAAGATCCATGAGCCGGCATCGATCTTCACCGACAGGATGCGGCCGAAGAAGCCCGACTTGCTGACGGCCAGAAGCTTGCCGAAGCCCGGCAGGAACAGCTTGTCCTGGATGACGCCGTGCCTGAGGCCGGCACGGTCGGCCAGCCGCGCCAGCTCCATGGCCTCGTCGACCGAGGGCGCCGTGGGCTTCTCGATGAAGATGTGCTTGCCGGCCGCGATCGCCTGGCGCACGCGCCTCGGCCGGTCGCCGGTGGCGGCGCAATCCATGAAGATGCGGTCGGGCCCGGCGAACGCCTCCTCGAGCTTGGTCGTCCACCGTTGGCCGCCATGCTCGGCCGCGAGCTTCTCGATGCGGCGCGCGTCGCGGCCGACCAGCATCAGCTCGGGGATCAGCCGGTCGCCGTTGGCGAGCGGCAGCCCGCCCTCCGCGGCGATGGCCAAAAGGCTGGCCATGTGCTGGGTCGTGCCCATGCGGCCCGTGGCGCCGTTGATGATGACGCCGATCCGACGATCGCCCATGTCTCTTCGCTCCCCCGACGCTGCTCGGTATACTACTACCCACTTTTATTGGACGCTGATACAGCCCGACCTCACCCTGAGGAGGCCCGCAGGGCCGTCTCGAAGGGTGGGCTACATCGTCTTTGTTGCCATCCTTCGAGACGCCTACGCGCATCTGAATGCGCTCAGCTGCGCGCGGCTCCTCAGGATGAGGTCATCTGTGAATGGCATACGATACATCGGATAGAGCATCACGATCCCGGCACCGAGACGCTGCCAGCCATGCGCGGCCGCCGCCCAGCGTTGAGGGTCGGCCTCGTCGAAGCGCAGCCAGCCTTCCAGGCCGAACTTGGCGGGATCGCGTCCGAACGTCTTCAGATGCTCGCGCAGGGCGGCGAGCTTGGGCTCGGCGGCCTCCGGTGAGAGGATCGGCATCCAGCCGTCGCCGATGCGGGCGGCGCGCTTGACGACGGCATCGGACGAGCCGCCGAACCAGATCGGGATCGGGCGCTGGACCGGGACCGGCAGCATGTTGACGTCGACCAGCGTGTGGAACTTGCCTTTGAAGGTGACCAGGTCCTCGGTCCACAGGCGCCGCATCACCTCGATCTGCTCGGCCTGCCGAGCGCCGCGCGTCTTCCAGTCCATGCCCAGCGCCTCGTACTCGACATGGTTCCAGCCGACGCCCACGCCGAGGCGCAGCCGGCCGCCGCTCAGGATGTCGACCTCGGCGGCCTGCTTGGCGACCACGCCGGTCTGGCGCTGCGGCAGGATGAGCACGCCGCTGCACAGCTTGATGTTCCTGGTGACGGCGGCGATGAAGGCCATCGTCGTGAAGGTTTCGTGAAAGGGATCGTGCTCGCTGTAGGTCGGCTTCCAGTCGCCGCGTGGCGCCGCGCCGAACACGTGATCCGCCACCTCGATGCAGTCGTAGCCGAGACCCTCGGCGGCCTGCGCCCAATCCCGGATCTTCGCGGGATCACGGCCTATGTCACGCGTCGGGAAGAGGGCGCTCAGCAACATCGATGGCTCCTGTGCCGGAAGTACGGAAGGCGCCAGCTTAGCCCGCGGCCAGGACTGCCGCAGCACTGCGTGCGCGGATGACGCCTTCGCGTGCCATCTCCGCGCACAGGCCGGTATAGGCGGTCGGATCCAGCAGCTTGGCTATCGCCTTCTTGTCCAGGTGTGCGGTCAAGCGCGCATCGGCGGCCAGAAGATCCGAGAACGACTTGCCTTCGACGAAGGCGGCCTGTGCTGCGCCGTACACGACATCGTGCGCATGCTGGCGGCCGATCGCGGCGCCGAGGTCGAGCATCACGGCTTCCGCCATGATCAGCCCGCCGCCGAGGTCGAGGTTGGCTCGCATGCGCTCGGGATCGACACGAAGGCCACGCATGATCTCGGCCAGCCGGGCCAACATGTCGCCCGTGGCGATGCAGGCGCGGGACTCGGCGCTGTCCATCATCAGGCTCGTCGTGCGGTCGGCCTCGTGCTCGGTGGTCATGGCTTCGAGCGCGAGCGGTACAAGGCTGCGCACCTCGGCGGCGGCCGCAATGACGTCCTGGCAGAGCTTTGGATTGCGCTTCTGCGGCATGGTCGAGCTGCCGACGGTGCCGGGCGGCACCGGCTCCTCGACCTCGCCGAACTCGGTCTTCATCAGGGTGTAGACCTCGCGACCGATCTTGCCGCAGGTCGCGGCGAGCAGGCCGAGGATGCAGATGTTCTCCGCCAGGTGATCCCCCAGCGCGCGCGATGGCACGGTCATCGACCCGAAGCCGAGCCGGCGTCCGATGCCGGCCTGCACCGGCGGCCCCTGCTTGCCGAGCGAGGCGAAGGTGCCGGCGCCGCCGCCCAGCATGGCGACGAACAGGCGAGGGGCCGCTTGCTGCAGGCGCTCGACATGGCGCAGCAACTCGTCGATCCAGACGGCGACCTTGTAGCCGAAGGTGGCGGGCACGGCGTGCTGGCCGTGCGTGCGGCCCGCCATCGGCATGTCGGCCGTGCGTTCGGCGAAGTCGGCCATGGCCGCCAGGATCTCGCCGATCTGGCGCAGGATGATCGCGTGGGCCTGGCGCAGCACCAGGAGGTCACCGGTCTGCGTGATGTTCTGCGTGGTCGCGCCCCAATGCACCCAGCCGCCATGCGGCTCGCCGACGATGCGGCCGAGCTCCCACACCAGTGGCACCAGCGTGTGACCGGTCCGCGCAAAGCCTTCGTCGATGCGCTTGCGATCCATCAACTCGAGCTTCGCACGCGCAGCAATGGCCTTTGCAGCCTCGGCAGGGATGATTCCCAGCTCGGCTTGTGCATGCGCGAGGGCGGCCTCGACATCGAGCCAGGCCTGCCAGCGATTCTCGAGGCGATACAGGGCGCGGATGCCTGGATCGGAAACGCGGGTTGCTGTCGGAAGTGTATCGCTATCGGCCATGTCCAGCGGCTCCATCCTTGTTGGGATTGATTGGAGGCTGGGCGGTGGGACCTGTCAAAGTCGATTGCGTTGCCCTGCGAACCTGACTTACGGTCGAGGCCTTCGTCACCAGAAGAGATCGGCTCTCCCACAAATGGCATCGAAAAAGAGCTTGCCCGCGTCGCCGGGTTTCGACGCGCTCAAGTGGCGCTGCATTGGTCCTTCGCGAGGCGGCCGCGTCGTCGCCGTCGCCGGCGATCCCGTCAACAAGATGACCTTCTATTTCGGCGCCTGTGCCGGCGGCATCTGGAAGACCGAAGATGGCGGCGTGTTCTGGCGCTGCGTCTCGGACGGCTACATGGGCAGCTCGGCGGTCGGTTCGATCGCCGTGGCGCCCTCCGATCCCAACGTCATCTACGCCGGCACCGGCGAGACCGCGATCCGCCTCGACGTCTCCTATGGCGACGGCATCTACAAGTCGACCGATGCCGGGCGCAGCTGGAGGCATGTCGGCCTGAAGAACAGCAAGTTCGTCGGCCGCCTCTGCATCCATCCGCAGAATCCCGATCTCGTCTACGCCGCCGTGCTGGGCGACATCTTCGGGCCCCACACCGAACGCGGCGTCTATCGCTCCAAGGACGGCGGCGCGAGCTGGGAAAGGATCCTCCATCGCAGCGACGTCGCGGGCGCGATCGACCTCACCATGGATCCCAACAATCCGCGCGTGCTGTTCGCTTCGATCTGGGAGGCCAAGCGCAACTTCTGGAACATTTCCAGCGGCGGTCCGGGCAGCGGCCTGTTCCGCAGCACCGACGGCGGAGACACCTGGGACGAGATCTCGACCAGGCCCGGCCTGCCGTCGGGCATGCTGGGCAAGATCGGCGTGTCGATCTCGCCCGCGCGCTCGGGGCGCGTCTGGGCGCTGATCGAGGCCGAGGGCGACAAGACCGGGCTCTATCGCTCCGACGACTTCGGCATGCGCTGGACCATGGTGTCGCCCAATCGCGACCTGATGCACCGGCCCTGGTACTACACCCACGTCTTCGCGGACCCCGGCCATGGCGACACGGTCTATGTCACGAACCTGCAGATGTGGAAGTCGACCGACGGCGGCACGATCTTCGACGAGGTGACGACGCGCCACGGCGACAATCACGATCTCTGGATCGATCCCAGGGATCCGTCGCGCATGATCGAAGGCAATGACGGCGGCGCCCATGTCTCGTTCAATGGCGGCGCCTCGTGGTCGACGATCTACAATCAGAAGACGGCGCAGTTCTACCGCATCGACGTCGACAACCAATACCCCTACCGCGTCTACGGCACGCAGCAGGACAACACCTCGATCTCGGTGCCGAGCGCCTCGGAGTGGGGCGTCATCACCTTGGCCGACTGCTCCTATCCCGGCACCGGCGAATCAGGGTTCATCGCCGTCGATCCGCGCGACCACAACATCGTCTATGTCGGCGCCATCGGCTCGAGCCCGGGCGGAGCCGGCGCGCTGCAGCGCTACGATCATCGCACGCGGCAGATCCAGCTCGTCAATGTCTGGCCGGAAGAATCGACGGGCATCGCGCCCAAGGACCTGAAGTACCGTTTCGCCTGGACCTTCCCGATCGTGTTCTCGCCGCACGATCCGGGCACGCTCTACGCTGGCGGCAACTGCGTGTTCCGCACCCGGGACGAGGGCATGAGCTGGCAGCGCATCTCGCCCGATCTCAGCCTCAACGAGCGCCAGCGCCAGGGCGCGTCGGGCGGCCCGATCACGCGCGAGAGCGCGGGTGCGGAGGTCCATGCGACCTGCGCCTGCGTCGTCGAATCGCCGCATCGCCCCGACGAGATCTGGGCCTCGACCGACGACGGCCTGGTCCATGTCACGCGCGACGGCGGCAAGAAGTGGACGGACGTGACGCCCAAGGGCCTGCCGGAGCTGGCCTATGTCGGCTGCGTCGAAGTCTCGGCGCACGACGCCGACACGATCTACGTCGCCGCCACGCGCTACAAGCTCGCCGACTACCGGCCGCATCTCTTCAAGAGCTCCGACGGCGGCAAGAGTTGGAAGTCGATCAACGGCAACCTGCCGAAGGACGAGATCAGCCGCGTCGTGCGCGCCGATCCCGTGGCCAAGGGATTGCTCTATGTCGGCACGGAGACCGGCATCCATTTCAGCCTCGACGACGGCGCGACCTGGACGCGCATGACCGGCCTGCCCAACGTGCCGGTCTATGACATGAAGCTGAAGGACAGCGACCTCGTGGCGGCCACGCACGGGCGTTCGTTCTGGATCCTGGACGACGTGACGGCGCTCCGCGGGCTGGCCGACGGAAGCAGGAGCACGCGCCTGTTCGCACCGCGCACGGCGATCCGCACCAAGCTGCATTGGAGCGCCGGCGCCAACGTGCGCACCGGCATCGCTTACGGTCCGGCTTTCGGCATCGACGGCAGCACGGTGATGGTCGAGAAGGCCGACGGCACCCGCTATCGCGAGCATCTCGATGTCGGTGAGAATCCGCCCAACGGTGCGGTCGTCTACTACTGGCTGGCCGAGGATGCCGAGGAGGGGGTGACGCTCACGTTCCGGGATTCGGCCAATCGCAAGATCATCGAATACTCGAGCAAGAATGAGGCGCTGGCGCCGGCGCGGCGGCCCGGCACCAAGGCGGGACTCAACCGCTACGTCTGGGACCTGAAGTATCCCGGACCGACCAGGCTCGACTACGGCTTGGCGCCGCCCAGGCCCAAGCCGCTGGTGCCCGATCCCGAGAATCCGCCCGGCCCGACGGTGGTGCCCGGCGCCTACGGCGTGGAACTGTCGGTGGGCGGAAAGGACAAGGGCCACCAAGCGAAGTTTTCCGTGGTCAAGGATCCGCGTGTGCCGACCACGCAGGACGAGTACGCCGCGCAGTTCGCCCTGCACAAGGACCTGATCGCGTCGGTGTCCAAGCTGAAGCAGGCGGTCAATCGTCTGCGCAAGATGAAGCGGCAGCTCGACGAGGCCACCGGCCATCTCGGCAAGGGCGAGCGCGCCCTGAAGAGCCGTGCGGCGACGATCGTGCGCAAGCTCTCGGCCATCGAGAGCGTGATGGTCGACCCGCATCGCAAGTCGGTGCGTGACGTGCTGCGCAATCCGGCCGGGCTCAACGACACGCTGATCGACATGGTCGCCATGGCGACCACCGCCGACCGGCCGCCGACAACCCAGACGACCGAGGTGTCGCGCGAGGTCATGGCCAAGGTCGACAGCGAAGTCGCGAAGTTCGAGGCGCTGGTGAAGGGCGACGTTGCCCAGCTCAACGCTGCGCTGGCCAAGGCCCGCGTGAAGCACGTGATGGCGGAGTAAGAATTCTTCCGGACCGCGAGCCTCCGGCTCGCTCATGAGCTCGAGCGAGCCGGAGGCTCGCGGTCCGGAAGAGTGTGAATTCTCAAAGAAGCGGAGGGACGCCATGGCCGGGGATGTCGATACTCTGACGCAGCGCTCGTCTCACGCCGCCACCTCACCCGTCATCGAGACGGCGTCCGGCCGCGTCAGGGGCATCACCTCGGACGGCGTGCATGTCTTCAAGGGCATTCCCTACGGCGCCTCGACGGCCGGCGCCAACCGCTTCATGCCGCCACGCAAGCCCGAGCCGTGGGCCGGCGTGCGCGAAGCCGTGGCCTATGCCGGCCGCTCACCGCAGGCGCCGGCCGCGCAGCAGCGGCCGGAGCTCGCGACGGTATGGGGACCGGTCGATACGCTGCTGGTCGGCGAAGACTGCCTGACCTTGCATGTCTGGACGCCCGGCCTCGACGACGCCAAGCGTCCGGTGATGGTCTGGCTGCACGGCGGCGCCTTTTCGTACGGCTCGGCCAACTCGCCGCGCTACGACAGCATCCGGCTGGCGCAGCGCAACGACATCGTGGTCGTGGCCGTCAACCATCGCCTCAACATCTTCGGCCACCTCGACCTGTCGCAAGTCGGCGGCGAGCGCTTCGCGCAGTCCGGTAACGCCGGCGTGCTCGACCTGGTCGCGGCGCTGGAATGGGTGCGCGAGCACGTCCAGCGCTTCGGCGGCGATCCAGCCAACGTCACGATCTTCGGGCAGTCCGGCGGCGGCGGGAAGGTGAGCGCGCTCATGGCGATGCCGCGCGCCAAGGGCCTGTTCCACAAGGCCATCATCCAGAGCGGCGCCAGCGTGCGCTTCGCCGAGCGCGAGCGCACGACTCGGCTTGCCGACGCGGTGCTGAAGCATCTCGGCCTCGGGGCCGATCAGGTCGAGGCGCTGCAGGCCCTGCCGCTCGAGCGCCTGCAGGAAGCGGTCGTACCGGCGCAGGCGACGCTGCCGCGCCCCCGCCAGCCGCTGCTCGACCGCTACAATTTCGGGCCGGTGATCGACGGTAGCGTGCTGCCGGCGCAGCCCTTCGATCCCGGAGCGCCCGCGTTGTCGGACAACATCCCGCTGATGATCGGCGGCACCAAGGACGAATCGGCGATCTTTTTGGCACCCGATGACGAGGTATGGAACCGGGCTGTCACCGAGGCCGGGCTTTCCGAGCGCCTTGCCAAGGTCGCGGGATCTGCCACGTCCGACCTGGTCGCCTGGTACAAGCGCCGCGATCCGGCGGCGAGCCCGAGCGATCGGCTGATCACCATGCTGAGCATGTCGAACTTCCATGTACGGTCGCTGCTGCTGGCGGAACGAAAGGCAGCGCGTGGCAAGGCGCCGGTCTGGATGTACAGCTTCGATTGGGAAACGCCGGCGTTCGGTGGCCGGCTGAAGTCGTCACACTCCGTCGAGGTGCCGTTCGTCTTCGATACGCTGCATGTGATCGGCGAGGGACATCGCAGGCCCGGCGCCCAGACGCTGGCTGATCGCGTATCGAAGACGTGGGCCACGTTTGCGCGCAACGGTGATCCTGCCAACGATTTGCTGCCTGCCTGGCCGACCTACACGGCGGAGCGGCGTTCGACGATGGTTCTGGACGATGAGTGCCGTATCGTCGGCGACCCGGACGGCGAGGTCCGACCGGCCTGGAGCAAGGTCGCGGCCGGCTGATACAAGGATCACGACGGAGTGTCGGAGTGAAAGCACTGCTGGCACTCGAGGCCAACGACACAACGGATGGCGTGGCCGCCGGTCCGACCCGCCATAAGTGGCCCTCTACGGTACGCAAAAAGTCGCGAAAACGAAATTGGCGATATTGACCATAGTTCTTGACTATGAGGAACTTAAGTTATAATATCGGATCCTGTTGCGTTGCTTACTCGCGTTCCCGCTCTATGCATCGTTTATCCGACTATGAGCCAGACCGTTCCAGCCCTGGAGCCGGTCATCCCGTCCGGCTGCGTTCAGCCGGACGGGGGCGATGATCTTCCATAAGGGGTGCAGTCCAGCGGAGGGCCTGCAACCTTGGCCCACTTCTCGGTCTCGCTGGCGAGGAAGCGGCCGAACTCCGCGGGCGTCATCGGCATCGGCACGCCGCCGAGATCGAGGATGCGCGCCTTGATCTTGGGATCGGCGAGGGCGGCGGTGACGCCTTTGTTCAGCTTGTCGATGACGTCGCGCGGCGTGCCGGCGGGCGCGCCGAGCCCCGCGAAGGCGCTGGTCTCGAAGCCGACTAAAAATTCGCCTAGCGTCGGGACGCCCGGCAGCAGCTCCAGCGGCGCCGGCGTCGACACCGCGAGAGCGCGCAGCCGGCCGGCCCGGATGTGCTCGATCGACGAGGGCAGGTTGTCGAACATCACCTGCACCTGGCCGCTCATCAGGTCGGCCAGTGCGAGCGGCGCGCCGCGATAGGGCACGTGCTGCATGGTGACGCCGGCCATCATCCTGAACCATTCGCCGGTGACGTGCGCCACCGAGCCGGTGCCGGCCGAGCCGAAGTTGATCTTTCCCGGATTGGCCTTGGCGTAGGCGATGAACTCGGGAACGGTCGTGGCCGGGAAGGTCGGGTCGATCACCATGACCTGGAAGACGCGATAGAGGCCGGCGACCGGCGCGAAGTCGCGCAGCAGGTCGAAGCCGAGCTTGTCGTAGAGGGTCGAGTTGATCGGGTTGTTGGCGCCGATCACCAGCAGCGTGTAGCCGTCCGCCGTCGCGCGCGCGACCTGCTCGGCGGCGATGTTGCCGCCGGCGCCTGGCTTGTTCTCGACGATGACCTGCTGGGAGAACTGCTCGGCCAGCGACTGCCCGATCAGGCGCGCCAGAATGTCGATCGCCTGGCCGGCGGCAAAGCCCACCGTCAGGCGCACCGGCTGTGCCGGGTATGTCTGTGCCTGGGCTTTCGAGACGATGGAGGCGGCGGGCAGCGCGAAGGCGCTGGCGGCCAGTTGTTGGAACTGCCTGCGGCGAAGGCTCACCGGGTTCCTCCCATTCCCGGCTTATCCTGCCGGCGGCTCCAACTCTACTTTGCCGCCGGACGCCTTGTCACTTTGGCGGGCCGCAGCGTGGCAAGAGTCACAGAGCGCCGCCGGCGGGCCTGCTACCAGACGGCCCAGGATCGGGCCGGGGGCTTGGCCAATGCTGAACAATCTGTTCAATGCGATCGCTCTGGTCGCTCTCATAGGCGCGGCTTTCCTGGCGCCGGCGCCGCCCGCTGCGTCGCCCAGGACGACGGCCGCGGCCGGCTCGGTCGCCCATGCATCCGTGCCCGTCAGCACCGCTTCGACCGAGCTTCGGGCGCAGCAACAGCCGGTTCCCGTCATACGAAGCGCCCCAACGCGACCGATTGCGGTCCCGCTCGACGACCTTTCCCGATCCGAGGCGAAGGCACCGTCCCAGAGCGGTCTGGACAGGGAAGCGGCCAAGGTGGCGATCGAAGCGGACGGCTACAAACGTGTGCGTATTGTCGACAAGGCCGCGAACGGCACCTGGCGGGCCAAGGCCTTTCGAGGCTCGATCGAAGTCGTCGTCGTCGTGGACGAAGCGGGGCGGGTGCTGACCGAGTGACTGCTCGCGTTCGCCCTGCCCATCACTTTCTCGCGGCGAAGTGTGGCGAACGCCACATCGCTCCAGACGTGCAGCTGCTAGGGATCGTTCAATACGGGCCAACCATCGGAGTGGCTCATGATGAACACTCTCCTGAATGTGATCGTCGCCGCCGCACTGATCTTGACGCTCGCCTTCGCCTCGGAGCTCGGGCCGGGATCACGGACCGACAAAGCAAGACCGGTAGCGTCTGTTCCCGCCGAACCGGCTCCGACCTCGATCGCGGTGTCGGACGATTGACCTATGTCAGGCCGGCCACCGGCACGCAGGCTATCGCATGTGACCAATTTCCGTCATCCCGAGCGGAGCCGCCCGAAGGGCGGCGAAGTCGAGGGACCTGCTCTTGTCGACGCTTCGACAAAAACAGGTCCCTCCACTGCGCCTCGCGTAGCCTGTCCCGAGCGAAGTCGAGGGGCTCGGCTCCGGTCGGGATGACGGGACTTTGGAGTCACATGCGATAGCCCTGCACCGGTACGGAGGGTCGGCGGTCGGAATGCGAAGCGACCAGCCGCTTGGCATCTGCGTCGCGGCCGGCCTTGAGGTAGGCCGCAAGTAACGTGTTCTCGATCAGATCGCGTTGCGCGCGGCTGCCGCCGATGCGCACGGTCCCGGCGAGAGCCGGTTCGAGGATTGCAATGGCCTTGGCCCAGTCGCCGTCGCCGTAGGCTGAAAGACCGCTGGCCAGCCGAGGCACCACGTCGCCCGCGGGCGAGCGGCCTGAGGCGGCGCGCTGCTCGAGCTCGGCGACGTAGCTCGCAATGCCGTCGCGATCGCCGGCGGCGACGGCGGCCAGCGCTCGATGCACGTCGACGAAGGCGATGCCGGGCTTGGGGAAGGATTTCTGGCCGTAGGCGTGGAC
Organism: Rhodospirillales bacterium; assembly: GCA_016185145.1. Lineage (GTDB taxonomy): Bacteria > Pseudomonadota > Alphaproteobacteria > Reyranellales > Reyranellaceae > Reyranella. Next base: position 12,259 of record JACPOB010000129.1, read on the forward strand.
CTCGTTCCACAGCGTGGGCTTGCGGCCGTGGCCGGCGAGCTCGGCGCGCCACAGGAAGGCCGGCGCGTCGGTGGCGACGTTCAGCGCCGGGCCCCAGGCGCCGCCAGGATGGACCTGCGCGTGGTAGACCTTCCAGGCGCGGTCGGCGTCGCCCAGCATGAGGGCGAACATCGCGACGTGCCAGGAGATGTGGCAGTGCATCAGCCCTTCGCGCTCATAGGTCGGCAGCCAGGAATCGAGATAGTCGAGCGCCTTGCGGTCCTCGCCCTGCTCGTACAGGACGTGCGCCTTGATATGGGCGCCGTGGGCGTTCTTGGGATTCGCGGCCATGCTGCGCTCGATCAGTTCGAGCGCCTCGTCGAGTCGGCCTTGCTCCTCGAGCGCGAAGGCGTAGACGCCCTGGAACCACCAGTCGTCGGCAAGATGCGCCTTCAGTGCCTCGAGGAACTCGACCTGTTCGGGCTCGCGGCCCTGGCGGCCGCTGAAGCCGATCAGGCCGAACACGCCGGTGGCGGGGGAGGCGACCATGGCATCGCGCGGATGCTGGGCGAGATGGGCGCGCGTGGCGGCCAGCGACTCGACCGGTTTGCCTTCGATGGCGAGGCAGAGCGCATCGATGTGGCCTTGTTCGCGCGTCGTCGTCGTCGGGGCGAGCTCGCGGGCGCGGGCAGCCGACTGGCGGGCACCGGGGACGTCCGCCATGAGGAAACGAGCGCGCGCCAGGGCTGCATGGGCCAAGGCAAAATCCGGATCGGCCTCGACAGCGCGCCCGAGATGCGCCTGGTCGCCATGCGCCGCCGACAGCAGGCAATCGACACCGGCAACGTAGGAGTCGCGCGCGGATGTGGACGAGGTGCTGAGCGGCAGGCCGTATCGATCGAGAACCATGAAGGCAGTTTCCCCTGACTGGAGGCCGATGTTATTGCTCTGATCTTCTTGGCGCAGGAGGTCTCGTGTCCAGTGAATTGAAAGGAAAGGTCGCGCTCGTCACGGGCGCCAGCCGCGGCTTGGGTGAGGGGGTGGCGCGTGCCCTTGGCGACGCCGGCGCGGCGGTCATGCTGGTGGCGCGCGATGGCGCGCTGTCTGCGGCCGTGGCGCGCGACATTGCGGCCAAGGGCGGCCGCGCCGAGGCGACTGCATGCGATGTGTCGGACTATGGTGCGGTCGAGAGGCTCGTCGCCGAGACCAAGGCGCGGCTGGGCGGGCTCGACATATTGGTCAACAACGCCGGTGTGATCGAACCGATCTCCGAGATCGCGACCTCCGATCCCAGGGCTTGGGCGAACAACATCACGATCAACCTCATAGGTGCCTACAACGCCGTGCGCGCGGTGCTGCCGGGTATGCTGGCCAAGGGGGGCGGTACGATCGTCAACGTGTCGTCGGGTGCGGCCTACCGGCCTTTGGAAGGCTGGAGCGCCTACTGCTCGGGCAAGGCGGGGCTCGCCATGCTGACCCGGGCGATCGAGCTCGAGACGAAGGGCAAGGGCATCCGTGTCTTCGGCTTCTCGCCGGGCACCATCGACACCGAGATGCAGGTCAAGATCCGTGCCTCGGGCATGAACGTGATCAGCCAGATCCCACGCGCCGACCTGTCGCCGGTCGAACACGCCGTGCGCGGGCTGATCCATCTCTGCACCGAGGCCAGTGACGACCTGATCGGCCAGGACGCCTCAATGCGCGACGACGCCTTCCGCGGCCGTATCGGGTTGGCGTCATAGGCCTTGCAAGGTAGTTTGTGGCCGGGATGAAGGAGGGGGCGATGCCTGATGTGACACAGGATTGGATCGACCAGCGCGTATTCGATCTCTACGACGAATACTGCCACGGCCGCCTCGACCGGCGCGCCTTCCTGTCGCGTGCCTCGGCGGTCACTGTCGGTGGCCTGGCGATGGCGCAGGCGCTGCTGCCTCAATATGCGCGGGCGCAGACCATCTCCTTCACCGACTCGCGCATCAAGGCGCGCTACGTCACCTATCCGTCGCCGGGCGGCAGCTCAGGCCAGATGCGCGGCTACCTGGTGCAGCCGAGCGGCAACGGGCCGTTTCCCACGGTCCTGGTGATCCACGAGAATCGCGGCCTCAACCCCTATATCGAGGACGTGGCGCGCCGGGTCGCCGTCGAAGGCTTCCTGGCGCTGGCGCCGGACGGGCTGTTCCCGGTCGGCGGCTATCCCGGCAACGACGACGACGGCCGCACGCTGCAAGCCAAGCTCGACCAGGCCAAGCTGCGCACCGACATGGTGAACAGCGCGCGCTACCTGAAGGCGCACGAGCTTTCCAACGGCAAGCTCGGCGCGACCGGCTTCTGCTGGGGCGGCGGGACCACGAACTTCCTGGCGGCGACCCTGGGCGCCGACCTGCAGGCGGCGGTGCCGTACTACGGCGCGGCCGCGGACACCGCCTCGGTGCCCTCGATCAAGTCGCCGCTCCTGGTCCAGTACGCCGAGAACGACGAGCGCATCAACGCCATGTGGCCGGCCTACGAGGCGGCGCTGAAGGCGGCGAAGGTGCCCTACGAGATGTACATCTATCCGGGCACGCAGCACGGTTTCCACAACAACTCGACGCCGCGCTACCAGGAGGCGGCGGCCAAGCTGTCGTGGGAGCGCACCATCGCCTTCTTCAAGAAGAACGTCGCTTGACGCCGGGTGGGGCGCCGACGTGAGTGCCGACGGCGGCCATCGCCGGATCACCAATCGTCTGTTCTACTGGATCGCCGGCGGCTGCGGCTTCGCCACGGGCGTCGTCGGCGCCGGCTTTCATCTTACCGTCGATCGGCTGCTGCAATGGCCCCACTGGCTGGCGGACCGCCTGGGAACGGGCCCGCTCACCATCGCTGTCGGCGCCGGTGTTGCCGCACTTGCCGTCACGCTCGCCTACCTGCTGACGCGCTACCTCGCGCCCGAGACCGCGGGCAGCGGCGTGCCCGAGGTCGAGGGCGCGCTCGAGGGCGTGCGCGAGGTGCGCTGGCGGCGCGTGCTGCCGGTGAAGTTCGTGGGTGGCGTGCTCAGCCTCTCCGCCGGGGTCGTCGGCGGCCGCGAGGGGCCGACCATCCATATCGGCGCGTCGATCGGCGCGGCGCTGGCCGAATGGCTGCGGCTCGACAAGATGGATTTTCATGCGCTGCTGGCGGCCGGCGCGGCGGCGGGACTCGCATCCGCCTTCAACGCGCCGCTCGCCGCCGTGCTGTTCGTGATCGAGGAGACGCGCCGGCAGTTCCGCTACACTTTCAGATCCTACGTCGCCGTGATCGTGGCCTCCGCCGCCAGCGCCTTCGGCATGGAGCTGGTCGGCGGCACCGCCCCGCAGTTCAGGATCGAGACGGACGCCCTGCCGCTGGTGATGCTGCCGACCTTCATGCTGCTGGGCGCCGCCCTCGGCGTGCTGGGGATCGTCTTCAACAAGACGCTGGTGTTGGCGCTCGACTGGCGCGCCAAGGCGTTCGGGCGCGTGCCGGTCCTCTATGCCGTCATCGTCGGCGCGGCGATCGGCGCGCTCGTCTTCGTCGTGCCCATGGCGGTCGGCGGCGGGGAGCGGCTGATCCCCGAAATGCCGGTGGCCGATCTGCCGCTCAAGATGCTGGTGCTGATCGCCGTCGTGCGCTTCGTCGGCACCATGGCGAGCTATCCGGTCGGCGTCCCGGCCGGCATCTTCTCGCCCATGCTGACGCTCGCCACCACGGTCGGCCTGATCTTCGGCCTGCTGGTCGAGGAGGCGCTGGTCCGCGCGTCGTTTGCCGTGCCGCCGTTGACCGGTGCGGCCTTCGCTGTGGCGGCGATGGGCGGGCTGTTCTCGTCGACCATCCGAGCGCCCCTGGTCGGCGTCGTGCTGGTGGTCGAGCTGACCGGCGCCTACGAATTGATCCTGCCGCTGATGGTGACTTGCGTGACGGCGCATGTCGTCGCCCAGGTCCTGGGCGGCCGGCCGATCTACGAGGTGCTGTTCGAGCGCTCGGAGCGGCTCGCCGGCCGCACGCCGCCGGTGCGTTCCGTCGCGGCGTCTTCACCGGTCGGCATCGACGTGCCGCCGCATCCCGAGCAGCGCTGAACCGAGGGACGACGCATGGCGGCGGTAAACACCAAGAGGATCATCGCTGCCGGCGCCATCGGCAACGTGCTGGAATGGTACGACTTCGCGGTCTACGGCTATTTCGCCGCCGCCATCGGCCGCACCTTCTTCCCGAGCGAAGACAAGGTCGCGCAGGTGCTGGCCGCCTTCGGCATCTTCGCCGTCGGCTTCCTGATGCGGCCCGTTGGCGGGGCGCTGATTGGCTATATCGGCGACCGCCTGGGCCGGCGCGCCGCGCTCACCTTCTCGGTGGCGGCGATGGCCATCCCGACCTTCCTGGTGGGCGTGCTGCCGGGCTACCAGACGCTGGGCATCGCCGCGCCGATCCTGCTCACGCTGCTGCGCATGATCCAGGGCCTGTCCGTCGGCGGCGAATACACGACCTCGATCGTCTTCATGGTCGAGCATGCCAAGCCGGGCGGCCGCGGCCTGATCGGCGCCATGGGCTGCTGCGGTGCGGTCGGCGGCATTCTGGCCGGCTCGGCGACCGGCGCCGCGCTCGCGTCGGTGATGTCGGAGGCCACCCTCGAAAGCTGGGGCTGGCGCATTCCCTTCATGCTGGGCCTGGTCGTCGGGCTGGCGGGCTTCTTCCTGCGCCGCGGCATCCACGAGGAAGCGAAGGTGTCGAAGGCGGTGGCCTCCTCGTTCCTCGCGACGCTGCGCGATCATCGGCCCTTGCTGCTGCGGCTCGCGGCGCTCTCGGTCTTCAACTCGGTCGGCTTCTACCTGATGTTCGTCTACATCGTGAGCTGGCTGCAGCTCGTCGACGGCATCGCGCCGGCGCGGGCGCTCGGCATCAACACGATCAGCATGGCGCTGCTCCTGCCGCTGATGCTGGCGACGGCCTGGCTGTCCGATCGCGTCGGCCGCCGGCCCGTGCTGATGGGCGCCACCGCCTTGGCCTTCGTGGGCGCATGGCCGCTGTTCTGGCTGATGCACAGCACCGACCCCATGGTGGTGCTGCTGGGCCAGCTGGGCTTCGTGCTGTCGGTCGGCACCTTCGTCGGTTGCCAGCCCGCCCTGATGGTGGAGACCGTCCCGACCGAGGTGCGCTGCACGGTGATCGCGCTCGGCTACAACGTCACCCTCGGCGTCATCGGCGGGCTCAGTCCCCTGGTCGCGACATGGCTGGTCGAGCGCACCGCCAACGACTACAGCCCGGCCTTCATGATCATGGCGGCCGCGGCGGTCTCGTTCCTGGCGCTGCTGTCGTTTCGCGAGTCGTACCGGCTGTCGCTCAGCCCAGCTTGATATTGCCCTCGGTGATCAGCTTGCCGAGCAGGGTGCGCTGGCCCTCCAGCCAGGCCTTGAACTCGGCGGGTGTGTTGGGGCTGAGCACGGCGCCTGCCGCGTCCAGTCGCTCCTTGACCTTGGCGTCCTTGATCGCCTCGGCGCAGACCGCCTGCATGCGGGCGATCAGCTCGATCGGCGTGCCCGTCGCGGCGAACAGGCCGTTCCAGTCGATCATGTCGTAGCCCGGGTAGCCCGACTCGGCGACGGTCGGCACGTCGGGGAAGATGGCGACGCGCTTGAGGCTGGTCACGGCGAGCACGCGGGCACGGCCGGCTGCGAGCGGCGGACGGATCGAGGAGGTGGTGATGATCACCGAATCGACCGCGCCCGCGCCGATGTCGCGCGCGGCGTCGGCGCCGCCGCGATAGGGTGCGTGGATAAGCTTGATGTCGGCCCGACGCTGCAGCTCTTCACCGGCCATGTGGCCCATGCCGGCGGCGGGCGGCGTGCCGTAGCTGATCGTGCCGGGCTTTTGCTTGGCGGCGGCGATGTACTCCTGGATCGTCTTCGCCGGAAAGTCCTGCTTCACCGCCACGACCTGCGGGAAGTCCGACAGCTTGGTCACGGGCAACCAGGTCTTCTCGTAGTCGAACGGCAGGTCCTTTATCAGGAACGGATTGGTGAGCTGGTTGGCGGCGTCGATCAGGAAGGTCTGGCCGTCGCGCGGCGACTGCAGCACGGCATTGGCCGCTACCAGCGAGTTGCCGCCGGTGCGGTTGTCGACGATGACCTGCTGGCCGATCAGCTCCGAGACGCGGGCGCCGACATTGCGCGCCACCGTGTCGGCGGCGCCGCCCGCGGCGAAGGCCACGATCCAGCGCACGGGCCCCTTCGGCCAGTCGCCCTGTGCGAAGCCGTGACGCGCGAGAAAGGGCGCAGCAAGGCCTGCCGCGAGAACGCCGCGGCGCAACAACTTGGCCATGAAAAACTACTCCAGCAGCTCGGGAACCACCCAGAGCGCCGGTTCGCCGCGCGCAACCCTCTGGACATTGTCGAAGCCGTTGCGCAGGCGGGTGATGTTGCTCTCGTAGGTCGGGCCGGCGAGATGCGCCGTCAGCACGACATTGTCGAGCTTGAGCAGCGGATTGTCGGGCGGCGTCGGCTCCTCGTCGAACACGTCGAGGCCGGCGCCGAACAGCTTGCCGGCCGAGAGGGCGGCGGTCATCGCCTTCTCGTCGATCACCGGACCGCGGGAGGTGTTCACGATGATGGCCGACGGCTTCATCACGGCCAGTTCCTGCGCGCCGATCATGCCCTGGGTCGAGGCGTTGAGCGGCACGTGCAGCGAGACGATGTCGGAGTGGCGCAGGATCTCGGGCAGCAGTCGGAAGCGGACGCCGAGCGCATCCTCTTCCTCCTCCTTCAGCCGCTTGATGTCGTAATAGTGCACGACGATGCCGAACGCCTGGGCGAGCCGGGCCACCTTCTTGCCGATGGTGCCGAGGCCGATGATGCCCAGGACCTTTTCGCGCACCTGATGGACGGTGGGCGGCGCGTTGCCATGCCAGCGCCCGGCGGTGACGTTGCTGTGCTGGGTGATCAGGCGGCGCGACACCGCCAGCATCAGCAGCATCGCGTGTTCCGAGACGGCGACCGAGTTGGCGCCGCCGTTGTTGCACAACGGCACGCCGCTCTTGCGGGCGGCGTCGAGGTCGGCCCGGTCGTAGCCCGCGCTCAGCATCTGGATGAGCTTGAGCTTGGGTGCGTCCTTGAAGAGCTGCGGCGTTACGTACTGCTGGATGAAGCCGACGAAGTAGTTGGTGCCGGGCAGGGCCGCCTTCATTTCGGGCGAGTTGTGCAGGGCCTTGACGATCTCGAAGCCCTTGGGCGCGAGGTCGTCGACCATGGAGATGGTGTCCTTGGGTCCGACCACGAGTACGCGTTCAACCATTTAGAGTGCCTCCGCAGCAATACGATGACCTTTCAAGAGCCCGGGCAGCCGCCCGGGCTCGGTGCGGCCCCAGCCGCACTCGGCCGACAGGCCGAATTCCGTGACATGGCGCTTCGCCACCTCGACGCGCTTGCGGTCGCCGGCGTCGTCATTGTGGTGAAGCAGCCCGAGATAGAGCGTGGTTCCCTTTGGCCGCGTGAAGTCCTTCAGCGGTGCATAGAAGGCGTCGTCGGTGCGATCCTTCGGCACGGGAATGTGGATGAAATCGATGTGCCGTCTGGTGGCGGCGACGATGCCGTTCATCATCTCGACCATGATGGCGGCGTCCTTGGGCTGCACCAGATGCTCGTCGCGCGGCGAGCCGTAGCACAGGTGATAGCCCATCTCGACGTCCGCCGGCACGGCATCGCCCAGCCGGCCCAGCATGTCGAAGATCTGCCTCTTGTAGTGCGCCGGGCGGTCCTCGAAGTAGTTCTCGAAGGCCAGCACTTCCTGGCAGACGTCCCATTGGACCGAGAGGTCGGCGGTCGGGATCGCCTTCACGATATTGGCCAGCGCCGACTTCAGCGCCCGCTCGTAGACGCCGAAGTAGGCCTCGCGCGCCGGCCCGCTGACATAGAGGTAGCCGCTGGCCTGTGGCGTCGGCAGGCTGACCTGGAAGCGCATGTGCCTGGGGATGGCGCCGGCGGCGCGCAGCACCTTGAACGTCTCCCAGGAGGCGAGGGCGGCCTTGTCGTACCCTGTCTCGAAATTCACCATCGCGGGATCGACACCGGGCTTGAAGCGGACCTGCTCGATCTCGCGCACGACCTTGCCGTCCCACTGGATGAACTTGTAGGGCGGCACGGTGGGATCGATCTCCATCGCCGGATGGTCGAGCAGCATCTGGCGCTGGAAGTAGACCCAGCGCGAGCGCTCTCCCGTCTCGCCGTCGGGGATGCAGCGCAGGAACGGCCCGAGTTCGTCGCTCAACCGGCGGAACACCTGCTCGGAATTGTCGAGCGGGATGCTGCCGATCAGGTGCAGGCGTTCCTGCTTCTCCACTAGTTGACCTTCTCGAGCTTCTGGAACGAGCGCAGGTACTTCGGCACCGGCACGCCAGGATGGGTGCCGCCCCAGTTGGTGTAGCTCACCTCGCCGACATAGATGTCACCCCTGCTGTCGACCGCGAGCCCATGCGGCGACAGGAACCGGCCGGGTTCCTGGCCGGGGCCGTGCTCGCCGCCAAGCCGCGCGATCAGGCCGCCCTTCTTGTCGACGATGGCGAGCCGCGGCCCAAGATTGGTGTGCTTGCTGTTGACCGGCATGCCCGGGCCCAGCTCGCCGATGATGAACTTCGGGTTCTTGCCGCCGCCGGCGCAGCAATAGAGCGCGCAAGGCCGGTGCATGTTGTTCCACTGCATCTCGTACTTGCCGTTGCCGTCGAACACCTGCACGCGATGGTTCTCGCGGTCGGCGACATAGACCCAGCCGTCATCGTCTGTGGCGATGTTGTGGGCGATGTTGAACTGGCCGGGATCGGTGCCGGTGGTGCCCCAGCACATCAGGTGCTTGCCGTCGGGCGAGTACTTGTGGACGCAGGAATTGCCGTAGCCGTCCGACACGTAGATCTCGCCTTTGGGCGAGAGCGCCGTGTGGGTGCAGCGGTTGAACGGCTTGCCGCTCAGGAACGGCGCGGGCTGGTTGGGCACGCCGATGGTCATCAGCACCTTGCCCTCGGTGGTGAGCTTGCGGACGGTGTGGTCGCCGTCGTCGGTGCAGTAGAGATTGTCGTCGCTGTCGATATGGATGCCGTGCGCGCGGCTGAACAGCCCTTCGCCCCACGAGCGCAGGAAGTTGCCGTCGCGGTCGAACACGATCATGGGATGCTGGCCGCGGTTGAAGACGTAGACGCGGTCCTTGCTGTCGACGGCCACCGCCGCGACGTCGCGGAACTCCCAGCCGTCGGGCAGCTTCGCCCAGTTCTCGATCACGCGATAACGATGCTCGCCGCTTCCGAGGATTACCGACATTGTTCACTCCTCAAGCTGATGAAGAACCGCTCGAGCAACACAACGACCTCACCCTGAGGAGCGCCGCGGAGCGGCGCGTCTCGAAGGGTGGGCAACACCGAGACTGGCTCCCACCCTTCGAGACGCGGTCCTGCGGACCGCTCCTCAGGGTGAGGTGTGCTTCGATCGCTCCGCATTACGCCGTTGCCGTCATCGCTGCAGAGATCTTTTCCGCGCTCATCAGCGTCGGGAAGTTGGTGTTGGCGCACGGCACCACGGGGAAGATCGAGGCGTCGACCACGCGCAGGCCCTGCACGCCCTTGACCCGGCCCTGGGTGTCGACCACCGACATGGGATCGTCCAGCCGGCCCATGCGGCAGGTACACGAGGCGTGCCACACGCCGATCGCGGCCTTGCGCACGAAGGCCTCCAGCGCTTCGTCGTCGTTCATCACCTGCTCGAAGGTGAAGCCCTCGACCACGAACTTCTCCACGAGGTAACGCCGCAGCGCCGCAGGCCCGTCGAGGAACTGGGCGAAGATGTTGGTTAGGACCCTGTTCTTGGTATTGACCACGCCTATGGCGCGCACCTTGTCGCTGTAGGCGGCGGGGAAGGGTGTGTCGCAGACCTGGCGCACGGCGTCGGTCATCTGCACCGCCGCCATCATCTTGAAGCCGCTCATCAGGCGGTCGAGGTCGCGCTTGTCTGACAGCAGGTTGAACTCGACGATCGGCTCGTTGCGATAGTCCCGCGAAGCCAGCTTCACCTGGCCGGTCTCCGAGTAGGTCTTGTTGATGAAGGTGAGCAGCGAGGCGATCTGCTCGCCCACCGCATGCCAAGCCGACTTGGAGATCACCGCGACGAACATGTCGCCCATCGGCACGCCCGGCAGCTTCGAGGAGTAGCGCAGGCCCATATGGATGTGCCGGCGCGTGTGCTCGTTCATGCGGCCGCCGCGGCGGATGAAGGAGGAGAGCGCGATCGAGGGATGGTCCATCAGCCGCTGACCCACGCCGGGCAAGGCGGCGACCACGGGTATGCCCATCTCGCTGAGATGCCCGACAGGGCCGATGCCGGCGCGCATCAGATGGGCCGGCGAATGGATGGCGCCCGACGACAGGATCACTTCCTTGGCCCGGAACTCCTGCGCCTTGCCGTCGACCATGGCGGTGACGCCGACGCAGGTCGTCCCTTCGAACAGCAGCGACTTCACCTGCGTGTTGGTCGAGATGGTGAGGTTGGAGCGCTTGCGCGTCTCAGCGTCGAGGTAGCCCATCGCAGCCGACACGCGCCGCTCCTCGGCGTTGGAATGGGTGACGGGAAAGTAGCCCTCGACGAATTCGCCGTTCTGGTCGGGCAGGAACTTGAAGCCCTTGGCCTCGAAGCCCTTCGCTACCGCCTCGGCGTGGCCGGTCCAGTGCTGGCGCGGAATGCGGCGGACGGGAATGCGGCCGTCCTTGCCGTGCCACGGCCCGTCGAAGTCGAGGTCGCGCTCGACCTTTTTGAAGAAGGGCAGGACCTGGTCCCAGCCCCAACCCTCGGCGCCTCGGCTTGCCCATTCGTTGTAGTCGGTGGGCGCGCCGCGATTGGCCATCTGACCGTTGATCGACGAGCCGCCGCCCAGCACGCGCGCCTGCTCGTACTTGCGCAACGGTGGGCGGTTCTCCTGCGGATTGTTGTGCGACACGATCTGTGTGTGGACCTTGAGCTCGGTCCAGTGGAAGCGCGGATCGAAGTAGGCCGTCCCCGAGTAGCTGTCGGCGATCTCCTTGGGCTCCTTGCCCGGCGGCGTGTCCTGGCCGGCCTCGCACAGCAGCACCTTGTTGGCGCTCCTGGCCGACAGCCGATGGGCCATGACCGAGCCGGCCGATCCGCCGCCCACGATGATGTAGTCGTACACGGGTGCGTTTCCTCGATGTTGGTTGGGCAGACGCTAACCCGTTGGGCAATGTGGCGAAACCAAGATATTTCGCCGCGCAACGCTTGGCAGGGAACGACGTTCAACCCGGACGTTCCGAAGCAAAGAGGAGGCACTTTTGATGAAGCGTACCCTTCTTACCCTGGCTCTTGTGACCGCTGCCGGCGCCGCTGGCGCCCAGACCGCGACCACCCCGCCGGTGGGCGGTACCACCGTGACCCCGCCGTCAGTCGGCGGCGGTGCCGTGACCACCCCGCCTGCGACCGCGCCGACCGTCAACACGCCGGCCGTGCCGTCGCGTTCGGTCGGGGCCGGCGGTGCGACGGTGACCACGCCGCCCGTGAGCGGCGGCGCCGTCCAGGCTCCATCGGGCGGAGCGGCTCGCGCCACCACGCCTTCGGTCAATCCGCCCAGCGTCAACACTCCAGGCGTGCCGTCCCAGTCGGTAACGCCGCCCAGCCAAGCCAACCTGCCAGCGGCGCCCAACGCCCAGGGTTCGGCCAACGCGGTCAAGAAGATCGAGGCCGACGGCTACAAGAACGTGCAAGGCATGACCCGCAATCGGGATGGCAGCTGGAGCGGCAAGGCGCTGCGCGGCGGCCAGATGGTCGACGTGCACGTCGATGCGCGCGGCAACGTCGTCACCAGATAGAAGAGTAGCCTCCTAGCCCTTCGGGCCCGCCCCGTCAGTCGACGGGGCGGGCTTCCGTCGTTGTGCTTGCGGCCACCCCGCCGGCCTGCAATCGTTCGGCTCACGCACTGTGGGAGGTTTCGTATGCCGGACGTCACAGCCGCAAATCCCGACATCGCCACACCCGAGCTCATGAAGGCGATCTCGGCCGCCTTCAACAGCCGCGACGTCGACCGCATCGTCTCGCACTTTACCGACGACGCCACCTTCTGGCTGGCGCGCGGTCCCGAGCCGGTCGGCCGTACGCTCAAGGGCAAGGAGGAGATCCGCAAGACACTGGCGGCGCGCTTCAAGGTGATCCCCGACATGCGCTGGGACCACAAGGAGTACATCTACGCCGGCAACCGCGCGATCTCGGTGTGGACCGTGAAGGGCAAGGGCGCCGACGGCGAGGACCTGAACTACCAGGGCTGTGACATCTACACCTTCCGCGGCGGCAAGATCGCCGCCAAGGACACCTACTGGAAGCTCGTCGAGCACAAGGATCGCCTCTGATGACCCTCGATCTCCTCATCCGCGGCGGCACCGTCGTCGACGGCTCCGGCAAGCCGCGTTTCACCGCCGATGTCGGAGTCAAGGACGGCCGCATCGTCGAGGTCGGCCGCATCAAGTCGGCCGCCGAGCGTACCATCGACGCCGATGGCCTGATCGTGTCGCCGGGCTTCATCGACGGCCACACCCACATGGACGCGCAGGTCGCGTGGGATCCGCTGGGAAGCTGCTCGTGCTGGCATGGCGTCACCTCGGTGGTGATGAGCAATTGCGGCTTCGCGCTGGCGCCCTGCAAGCCCGAGGATCGCGACTGGTATGCGCGCTGCCTGTCGGCGGTCGAGGACATCCCGACCGAGGCCATGGCGGCCGGCATCGACTGGACCTGGGAGACCTTCCCGGAATATCTCGCGACCGTCGAGCGCCTGCCCAAGGCGATCAACTACGGCATGTATATCGGCCACTCGGCGCTGCGCATGTACGTCATGGGCAGGCGCGCGCTGACCGAAGTGGCGACCGAGGACGACATGGCGCGCATGGCGGCTGCGGTGAAGGAGGCCCTGAAGGCGGGCGCCATGGGCTTCTCCAGCTCGCGGGCCTCGACGCACGTCACGCCCGACGACACGCCGGTGGCGAGCCGCATCGCCGAATGGCAGGAGATCGATCGCATCATCGCAGCCATGGCCGAGCTCGATGCCGGCATCTTCCAGATCGGGCCCGATATCGCGAGCGGGGCGCGCCATCGCGCTTTTCTCGAGCGTCTGCGCAAGGTGGCCCTGGACTACAGGCGGCCGATCATGTTCGGCGTGCTGGCGACCAAGCAGGGCGACGATCCGACGGGCTGGCAATACCAGACCAAGTACATCGACGACACGATCGCCGCCGGCGGCCGCATGTTCGGCCAGGGCACGACGCGTTCGATCAACGCCATCTTCTCGCTGAAATCCTACCTGCCGTTCGACGTGCTGCCGGCGTGGAAACCGATCCGCGCCCTGCCGATCGCCGAGCAGAAGAAGAAGCTGCAGGATCCGGCGGTGCGGCGCGAGCTGGTCGAGGCCGAGGCGCGCATGAAGCCGCGCGACGGCGTGTTCCAGGGCGGCGGGGCTGCGACCACCGATCCGCGCAAGCCCGATTACGCCAACCTGTTCGCCATGAAGGGCGTCGACTGGGACGATCCCACGGTCGACCAGCTCGCCAAGGCGAGCGGCCGGCATCCGGTCGAGGTCATGATCGACCTGTCGCTGAAGGACGAGAACCAGGTCTACGTCCAGCCGCTGGTCAACGAGACGCCCGACGACGTTTTGGGCATCCTGAAGCATCCGCGCACGCTCGCGACCTTCTCCGACTCGGGTGCCCATGTCTGCCAGGAGATGGGCTCCTCGCTGCAGACGCATCTTCTGAGCTACTGGGTCCGCAAGCGCGGCGCCTTCACGCTCGAGCAGGCGGTCAAGAAGCTGACGCACGACAACGCGGTCGCCTGGGATCTCGACGACCGCGGCGTGGTCCGCGAAGGGTACAAGGCCGATCTCGTGCTGTTCGAGGAGAACGGCATCCGTCCGCTGCTGCCGACGGTCGAGAAAGACCTGCCGGGCGGCGCGCGCCGCCTGGTGCAGAAGGCCGAGGGCATCAAGGCCACGGTGGTGAACGGTGCCGTGGCCTTCGAGAACGGTGAAGCGACCGGTGCCTATGCCGGCACTGTGCTGAAGGGCCGCCTGGCTTCCTAGCCGAACAGCTGGCGGTCGGCGCAGTGCAGGTCTTTGGTGTCGTAGTAGGGCTTGGTCCAGCCGTCGCTCGTCGATAGGAACCAATGGGCCTGGGTGGCGGCATCCTTGAGCGATGCCGGCGGCGACTTCGGCGTCTTGACGCCGGCCTCCTGCGACTTGCTCTGGAACTTGTCCAGGAAGTTGAAGTGGTCGACCAAGCCCACCGCTTCGATGGCGAACACCGTGGCGACGTCCTGGTCGTGGATGGCGAGCAGGTTGTCGCCGTTCACCGTCTCGCCCTTGTTGGCGAGGTTCGACGAGCCGCAATAGACCACGGCATCCGTCGCGTTGAAGCCGCAGACGACGAACTTGTGATGGATCTGGTGCTTGCGGCCGCCGATGTTGGGGACCTGGTCGAACGGCGGCGGCAGGATCGTGTGGACCGGCTTGCCGGTGACCAGCAGGCCCTGCTTGTGCCCCGGTGCATAGAGGACGATGCCATCGGGGTTGTCGGAGATGCCGTAGCTGAAGATCTTCTCGTCGGCGTGGATCTTGTTCAGCGCCGAGTAGACGCTGCTCGAGCTCTTGGCGCCCATTTCCATGACGGCGAACAGGACGTTGCCGGAGGGCTTCTTGGCTTCCGCCTTCGCCCGGTCGACCACGCCCTGCATCACCTTGTCGGCGACCTCCTGGGTGTGCGGCGAGAAGGTGATGTCCGTTGTGGGAACGCCATTGGCGTTGAAGGAGAACGTCTTGTTGGCAATGGGACTGCTGCGGAAGGCCGGCGCCTTCACCTGGTCCTTCCACGACAGCTCGAAGACGTCCGAATAGGCCTTGGCGACGGTCCGATCGTCGTAGACCAGGACGTGGTTGGAGTTCACGTAGAGTCCGGTCACCGAGAAGTTGGTCGAGCCGGTCAGCACGGTGCGCGGGCCCTTGCCGTCGGAGACGATGAGGACCTTGTCGTGGGCATAGCGCCCGAAATGACCGCGCAGGATCGACTTCTTGGTCTTGTCGGCCGCCTTGAACATCTTCTCGAACGTGTCCTCGGGCGTCGTGCCGTTCTTGGCGTTGCTCTTGTGCAGATCGGCGTTGTCGAGGATGACGCGGACGCGCCCCTGCTTGGCCAGGCCGAGCAGGGCATTGGCGAAGTTGGGCTCGCTGAGGTCGTAGGCGAAGACATCGAGGTGCAGCGCCTTGTTGCCCGCGACCTCGTCGAGCATGTCGAAGATGCGATCCTGGGCGGTGAAGCCCAGCCACTCGTATTCCTGGTCGTAGGTGAAGGATTCGCCCTTGGCGTTCTTGCCGGCCATCGTCTTGGTATCGAAGATCAGGCCGGACTTCGGCGGCTGCACCTTAACCGTCGGCCCGAAATGGTGCACGAAGGCTTGGCTCTGCGTGAAGCCGCGGGTGAACCCGGTGGACAGGCTGCCTTTGGTGAAGGGCTTCACGGGAACGTCGAGGGAGACGCCGCGTTTGGGATCGATCGGCAGCATCGAGCCTGATGCGTTGAAGAAGCGCGGCGTCACGGTGTAGGTGTACGTGCCGTAGGAGGGCTTCAGGCCCTGATGAACCGATCCCGGCACATGCAGCCAGCGGAATTTGTGGATCGGGGCGTTGAATGTCGAATTCGCCGGCAGCTTGGGATCCTGGGCGTGGTCGCTGGGCTTCTCATATTGCAGCTGGTTCTGCAGGTAGTAGGCATCGCCCTTGGCCGGCTTGCATTGTATGGTGAAGCCGGCCAGGCCCTTGGCGTCGGCGTTGGAGAGGTTGAAGGCCAGAAGCGTCTTGGCGTCGCCGACATAGGCGTTGACCGTGAATGAGCCACTTTTCCTGGTCACGGTGGTCATGTCTTCCTCCTGGGCTGTCAGGGAATATTAAACCCATGGTCGTGACAGGAACGTGCCAAAGGTCACATTGGGCGGGCGCCCTGTGCCTCGCTCTCCTGTGCTGCGCGACTTCAGTTAGTGCGCAAACCGCCTCCCGGCCGGCTGCCACCTCCAGCCCCTCGCTGGCCGGCAGCGCCAGCGTGAAGACGCATCTGCAATCTCTGCACTACGGCAATGTGCGGGACCTGCGCCGCGGACCCGACGGTCAGTGGACCGGCCGGGCTACGCAGAACGGCGTCGAGAAGCAGGTGACGATCGGCCCCAAGGGCACGGTGACCGCTCGTTGAGGCGAGGTATGACCGCGACCGATGCTGTCGATGACCCTCAATGGAGCTTCTGCTCGGGGTCCCGACGGAAACTGGCGATGCCTTCCGAAGCGATTGTCTGGAACGCCTCGTTCAGGGCGTCCTGCTCCGTGGCGAACAAGTCCTCCCAGACCGTAGACCCACCCGCTGCATCGACGACCTCGAGCTGCCAGGCCGGCTCGGCCTCAATCCGATAGATCAGTATCTCGATCGTAATCCCGTCCCGGGTGAACTTCCGGCTGAGGCGGGACGTGATGATCTTGTATTCGTCTTCCATGGGCGCCTAGCTCAGCTCCTTCCGGACGATCGCGGCTCCCTCAGCCAAGGCCTTGAGCTTGCCGAAGGCGGTGGCGCGCGGGAGGTACTTCATGCCGCAGTCGGGGGCGGGGAGGAGCTTATCGGGCGACAGGTGCTTCAGGCCGGCACGGATACGGTCGGTGACCTTCTGCGGCGTCTCGATCTCGGGATCGGCGAGGTCGATCACGCCCAGCATCACCTTCTTGGGCGCGAGATCCTTCAGCACGCCGAGATCGAGCTTGGGCTGCGCCGATTCGATCGAGATCTGCTGGGCAATGCTGTCCGCGAGCTGCGGCAGGAACGAATAGCCCGAAGGCTTGCCGCCCGTGACGACGGCGGCATAGCCGAAGCAGAGATGCACGACCGTCGGCACCCTGATGTCCTTGAGCGCCCGGTCGATCACCTTCACGGCATAGCGCTTGGCCTCCTCGGGGTTGTTGCGCAGCCACGGCTCGTCGAGCTGGATCACGTCGGCGCCGGCCTTGACCAGCTCGTGCGCTTCCTCGTTCACCGCTGCGGCGTAGTCCATGCACATCGCCTCGGCGTCCTTGTAGAACTCGTCCTTGACCTGCTGCCCCATGGTGAAGGGGCCGGGCAGGGTGATCTTGGCGAGCCGGTTAGTGTTGGCCCGCAGGAACTGCATGTCGCGCAGCTCGACCGGCCCGGTGCGCCGGATCTTGCCGACCACCCGAGGCACGGGCGTCTTCTGGCCGCGACTGCTGACGATTTCGGCCGGATGCTCGTCGTCGATGCCGTCCAGCGCCGTGGCGAAGCGGTTGGAGTAGCTCTCCCGCCGCATCTCGCCGTCGGTCACGATGTCGATGCCGGCGCGCTCCATGTCGCGGATGGCGAGCAGGGTCGCGTCGTCCTGGGCCTGCTCGAGGAACGCCTCGGGCACGCGCCAGAGCTCGCGCATGCGCGTGCGCGGCACGCTCTTGCTCAACATCTTTCGATCGACCAGCCAGTCGGGTTGCGGGTAGGACCCGACGACGGTGGTCTGGAGGAGAGTGTCTGCCATCTATTGCACCTTGATACTGGCCTTGTTGACGAGCTCGGCGTTGTCCTTGAGTTCCAGCGCCACGATCCTGTCGAACTCGGCAGGCGTGGTCGGCGCGGCGTCGGCACCGAGTTGACCCAGCCGCTCCTTGACCTCGGGCGAGTCCAGCGCCTTCTTCACCTCGGCATTGAGCTTGGCGATCAAGGCCGGCGGCGTGCCCGCCGGCGCGAACATGCCGACCCAGAAATTGTAGCCGCTGTTCTTGAAGCCCTGCTCCTCCGTCGTCGCGAGATCGGGCAGCACCGAGGCGCGCTTGGTGCCGCCGTTGCCCAGCGCCATCACGCGGTTGTCGCGGATCATGGGCAGGGCGGCGATCACCGGCGCGAAGAAGATGTCGACGCGGCCGTTCATGGCGTCGGTCAGCGCCTCGGGCGTTCCGCGATAGGGCACGTGGACGGCATCGATCCCGGCCGAGAGCTTGAACTTCTCGGCGTTCATGTGGGTGCCGCTGCCGGTCCCGGCAGAGGCGTAGTTGAGCTTGCCCGGCTGCTCCTTGGCGGCCTTCACGAAGTCGTTCGACGTCTTCCAGCCGCGCGAGGGAGCGGCGACCATGATGTTGGGCTGCTGCGCGAGCATGCTGACCGCGGGCAGGTCCCTGGCCGTGTCGTAGGCAAGGCTGGGATAGATCGACGGATTGACTGTGTGCGCCGAGGAGTTGACCAGCAGCGAGTAGCCGTCGGGCGCCGACTTGGCGACCTGGCCGGCGCCGATGCTGCCGCCGGCGCCGGGCTTGTTCTCCACGACGAAGACCTGACCCAGGTTCTTGGACATCGCCTGGGCGACCGCGCGGGCGACGACGTCGGTGGCGCTGCCGGCGGTGAAGGGCACGATCACGTGGACGGGCTTGTCGGGCCAGTTCTGCGCCGAAGCCGGCGCGGCGGCCAGCAGCGCTGCCGCGGCGAGTGAAATCGCAGCTGTGACCAGTCGTGTCATGGAAGCTCCTCCCTCTTGCTTATGCCGCCGCTACCTCGCGGCTGATCGTTCTTATTTTCAGCCTCGACAGGATACGCTCTCCCGAGGCCGCGAGCCTGGTGCGCACCGCGGCCACGTCCGCCGTGGCGAGCCGGCCGTCGCGCTTGGCGAAGCGACCCGCCACCAGCACGTCGCGCATGCGCGCGCCCGAACCCTGCATCGCCACGGTCGCCACCGGGTCGTGCACCGGCCACATCGCGAGCGGACCCAGCGACAGGACAGCGATGTCGGCCTGCTTGCCCGGCGCCAGGCTGCCGATGCGGTCGGCCATACCCAGCATGGCGGCGCCTCGCGTGGTGATCCAGTCGAACGCCTCGGCCGCCGGCACGGTGGAGGTCGGCGGTATGCCGCCGCTCCTGGCGCGTTCCGCCGCGTTGTCCAGCGCCCGCTGCGAAGCGAGTGCCATGCGCGCCACGGTGAACATGTCGCCGCTCACCGCCGATTCGAGATCGACGCCGACCGACGGGCCGGAACCCAGCGCACGCAGCCGGCCGGTGATCGGATGGCCGTGGCCCTGCGCCATCTCGTTCTCCGGCGTGATCGAGAAGCTGGCGCCGAGGTCGACGAAGGCCTTGAGCTGGTCGTCAGTGAGGTTGTTGCCGTGCACGATGTTGATGTGCGGGCCGAACAGGCCGCGCTGCATCAGGATCTCCCAGCCGCCCGGCGTCTTGGCCTCGCCGCCGCCCTGGTGCATGGAGGCGACCAGGCCGAGTTCCCTGGCCAGCGCAAAGTCGTGATCGCTGACGTCGAGCGTGGAGTAGTGCGGACCGAGCACGGCCATGCCGAGGGTCACCAGCGCCTGGCGGTCGGACAGCGGGCCCTTCAGCAGCCGCTCGACTTCCTTGCGCGGGTGAGGGACCTCCGAGAAGTGCGGCTCGCCGGGCTTGGGATCGGGCTTGGGCGAGCCGTGGAAGAAGGCGGCGCGAATGCCCGACTCCTTCAGGCCGGCGATGCCGGCGTCGGTGTGCTCGGGGGTCGGATTGTTGTGGCACCAGTCGACCAGCGTAGTGACACCGTGGTCGATCTGGTTCAGCGCGCCGGCCAGCGTGGCGACATGGATGTCCTCGGGCGTGAACACGGTGGCGAGACCGGCATGGACGTGGCGGAAGTACTCCAGCAGCGTCCAGTCGGCGGCCACCGAGCGCAGCGCGGTTTGCCAGGTGTGCATGTGGGCGTTGACCAGCCCCGGCAGCACGAAATGCCCGCTGCAGTCGACGGTTTCGGCGTCATCGGCCTGCAGCGAGGGCGCGATGGACGCGATACGGTCACCCTCGACCAGCACGTCGCCCTTCGGCAGCACGCCGAGCCTGGCATCCTGCGTGACGACGATGCCGGATTTGAGGAGGAGTCTCATGGGAGCGCGGACCTCCAGGTCCGCCCATATTCGGACCGCGGGCGTCCCGCCCGCCTCATGATCATGAGCGGACCTGGAGGTCCGCGCTCAGACTATCACAGCCCATCGCCGACCTTCACGTTCTCCGGTTCGAGCTTCATGCCGGCCGAGCGGGCGAGCTCCAGCAGCAGCACGGAGAAGTCGATGTCGCCGGGATACTGATTCGCGAGGGAGGCGATGCTGTCGCGGGTCACCGAGGCGGTCGGCATGACGACGCCGAACTGCTTGCCCGCGCCGACGCCCAGCTCCATGTCCTTCAGCAGGAGCTTGGGTGTGAAGGTCGTGGTGAAGTCGAGATTGACCAGCGCCGGCGTCTTGTAGCGCGTGTACATCGAGCCCAGTACGCTCTGGTTGATCGACTCCAGAAAGACGTGGCGCGGGATGCCGGCTTTTTCGGCCATCAGCGTGATCTCGCACAACGACTGGATGATGACGCCGAATATGGTGTTGTGCGCGATCTTCCAGATACGCGAGAGCTCACCCTCGCCGACATACATCGCCGCCCGGCCCAACGCCGCGAGCAGCGGCTGCACGGCGTCGTATTCGGCCTTCGGACCCGACGCGACGACCAGCAGCTTGCCTGCCTTGGCGACCTTGGCGTTGCCCGACACCGGTGCGCTCAAATAGGCGACGCCCACGTCGGTCAGGCCCTTGCGGACCTCGGCCGAGCCCGTGTCGGAGATCGACGACATGTCGACCACGCGCCTGGGCCGCGCGTTGCCGCTCAGCACGCCGCCCGCGCCGAACAGGATGTCCTTCAGGTCGTCGGTGGTCGAGACCATGGTGAAGACAGTGGCGCAGTGCGCCATCGCCGCCTTGTCGGTCACCACTTCGGCGCCGATCTGGGCCAGGGGATCGGCCTTCGACGCCGTGCGGTTCCACACCGAAAGCCCGTGTCCCGCCTTCACCAGCCGGGCCGCCATGGCCTCGCCCATGCGGCCAAGGCCGATCCAGCCGATGTCGTGGGATGCCTTGCTGCTCATGTACGGAAACCTCTGAACGATTGCCGCGGCAGTTTGGGAGGGGATCAGCTCACTGTCCACGTCTGTCAGGTCGCCGTCAGGTGTGATGCCCTAAGAGAGCAGCCATGGAGGACCGAATGACGATACGGATGATGTGCCTGGCGACGGCGATTGCCGCTCTCTCGGCGGTAACCGCGCAGGCACAGAGCAACGATGCCAGCTACTGCAACGCGCTGGCTCAGAAGTACGAGACGTACGTCGCCAACATGTCGTATGGCCGTTCGCCGATGCCGGAATCGCCGGACATCAAGATCGCCATCGACCAGTGCAACAAAGGCAACACGGCCGCGGGCATTCCCGTGCTCGAGCAGAAGCTGCGCAACGCCAAGATCGACCTGCCGTCGCGCGGTTAGTCAGCGGACCGCGGGTCTCCAGGCCCGCGGTCCGATGAGACTACCCCCGTTCGGGATCGATCGGCTTCACGACGCCCTCGGCCGCCTCGATGACCTCGCCGGCATCGAGGCAGAGATCCTCGCGGTTGCGCATGCTCATGATCTGCACGCCCGTGCGCAGCTTGTCGTGACTGCCGACCGGCACGGCGAGCCCGGGCAGGCCGAGCAGGGGAGCCAGCAGGGCCGAGCGCATCGACTGCAGGATCTCCTTCTGCCCCTCGACGGTGACGTCGCCGCGCTGCTTGGGCGGCAGATCGCAGAGCGTCGGCAGGATCACCAGCGGCCATTGCTGGAAGAAGGTCATCCAGCGCAACATCAACCCTTCGCGCTCGGTCAGCGCAGCGACGTAGGCCGGCAGATCGACCGCCTTGTGGACTTCCAACCATGCTTCCATCGCGGCGATGGCGTCGGGATCGCCCATCTTCTGCATCTGCGGCCACAGGCCGCCGAAGACGTCGGTGACGCAGATCATGTGCCAGAGCTCGACGCCGCGCTCCATGTCGGGCGGCAGGATCTCCTCGACGACATAGCCTGCCGCCTGCAGATGCTTGCCGGCGAGGCGCACGGCGGCGGCCTGCGCGGGATGGGTCGGGCCGCCCGGCACTTCGGGGACGATCGCGACCTTGATCGGTCGTGCCGGCGGCGGACCCTGCATCGGCACGTCGTTCCAGCGCCAGTCGCGGCGATCACCGCGGGCCATGACTTCCAACGCAAGACGGGCGTCGCGCACGGTTCGGGTGTGTGGACCCTGGACAGCCATCAGGACGGCGCCGATCGGCCGGCCGTGCGGCGCGCTTGGATTGAGCGAGGGGATTCGCGCGAAGCCCGTGCGCAATCCGACCACGCCGTTGCAGTAGGCGGGGATGCGCACCGAGCCGCCTATGTCGTTGCCGTGGGCGATGGCGCCGATGCCGGTCGCCGTCGCCGCACCCGCGCCGCCGCTCGAGCCGCCGGGCGTGACCGTCCGGTCGCGCGGATTGTAGGTGCAGCCATGCAGCGCGTTGTCGGTGAAGATGCGCATGGAGAAGGCAGGCGCATTGGTGCGCCCGACGATGATCGCGCCGGCATGCTTGAGGTTGGCGACGACCGGGCTGTCCTCCTTGGCGATGAAGTCCTTGAGCGGAACGACGCCGTTGTCCGTCGGCAGGCCGGCCTGGTCGACATTGACCTTGGTCGTCACCGGCACGCCGTGCAGCGGCGGCAGGGCATGGCCGCGCGCCCGGGCGGCGTCGGCTGTCTCGGCTGCGGCGCGCGCCTCCGGCTCGAGCACGCGCACGACGGCGTTGATCGTAGGATTGACGGCGTGCAGGCGCTTCAGGACCGAGTCGACCGCCTCGCGGGCCGAAGCCCGGCCGGTGCGGATGAGACGGGCGAGATCGGTCGCGTCGTATTGCCAGAGTTCCATCAAAGTTCCTTCGCTCTTTAGGGGGCTCATGCTCTTCCGGACCGCGAGCTTCCAGCTCGCTCATGGGAGCGCATTCACATGCGCGTCTGAGCGAGCTGGAAGCTCGCGGTCCGGAAGACTATGACGCCTTCTGTGATTCCATGCCGAAGAAGATCATGTTGCCGTCGAGGTCGGCAACGTCGAAGTCGCGCAGGCCGTAGTCGTAGTCCTTGGGCGCCTTGAGCACTCGGGCGCCGCGCTTCACGAGATCGGCGTGGAGAGCATCGACGTCGTCGACGAAGATCGACACCGCGCCTTGGCCGGGCCGGCGCGGCGTCCGCGAGGCGGCGATAAGGTGCAGGCTCACGTCGCCCGAGCACAGGCCGACATAGAAGGTGGGATTGCCGTATTCGAACGCGACGTCGAAGCCCAGCTTGTCGCGGAAGTAGGCGAGGCTCGCCATGACGTCCTTCACGGTGAAGATGGTGATGCTGGCATGCATCATGGCACTCTCCCCAAGATCGGGGGAGCCTAGAGCGCAGGGATGACCGCGTCGAGAAGCTGATCGACGAAGCCGCGCGTGATCGGCGCGTGGCCCATCAGCAGGCGGTAGAACAGCGGACCGAAGACGAGGTCGAGCACCAAATCGATGTCGGCAGGCGGGGCGACCAGGCGCTCGGCGACGCAGCGTTCGAGAAGCTCGCGGGCAGCATCGCGGTTGCGGGCGATGAATTCGTTGCGGAACGCCTTGGCGAGCTCGGTCTCGGACTGCGCTGCGGCGACCATGGCGGCGACGCTGCGGCCAGCGGGCGCTGCAAACGCATCGGCCAGCGCATGGAGCTGGGCGCGTAAGGCGGCGAGCGGCGATCGCGAGGTCTTGGCGGCGGCGGGAGCGCCCGAGGCTTCGAGGAAGGCCGCCATCGCCACTGCAGGCGCGTTGGGCCAATAGCGGTAGATCGTGGGACGGCTGACGCCGGCCCTGCCGGCGATCGCCTCGATGGTGACGGCGGTGAGGCCGCCTTTGTCGAGCAGGGCACGGGCGGCGGCGAGGATGGCGGCGCGGGTGCGCGGATCGCGCGGCCGGCCGCGACTGGGAGGCGAAGGGACTTGACTCATCGTCTATTAACGTTACGATACGTAACGTAATATAACACAGGTGAAGCCATGAGCGCAAAGGATCAGACCCTGCGGGCCCATATGACAGTGCACGATGCCAAAGAGGCCATCGCCTTCTATGGCAAGGCGTTCGGCGCCACCGAGCTGTTCCGCCTGACCGAGCCATCGGGGCGGGTCGGTCATGCGGAGATCATGATCGGCGACAGCGTGCTCATGTTGAACGACGAGTATCCCGACTTCGGCGCCAAGAGCCCCGCGGCGATCGGCGGTTCGCCGGTGGCGTTCCATATCCAGGTGCCGGACGCCGACAAGGCGGTCGACCGAGCCGTCAAGGCGGGCGCCACGCTGATGCGCGAGGTGCAGGACCAGTTCTACGGCGATCGCTCCGGCATGGTCGCCTGTCCTTTCGGCTACCGCTGGTTCCTCGCGGCGATGAAGGAAGTCGTCAGCCCCGAGGAGATGCAGAAGCGCTGGACCAGGATGCTGGAGGGCGGGAAGGTCGAGTAGTCTTGGGGAACCGCTCATGCTCTTCCGGACCGCGCGCCCCGGGCTCGCTCATGACTCATGAGCGAGCCGGAGGCTCGCGGTCCGGAAGAGCATGAGCGCCCCCAGCCTCAACCGCCCGCGTTCTCCACGATCCACTCCGCATAGGCCGGATAGACGTGCTCGAACGCGAACGCGTGGATTGCGGGCAGGTCGTAGGGATGCAGCTCGCGGATGGTGCTCTCGACCAGTGCGTAGCGTTCGTCGGTGGTCTTGAACAGCACCCGCAGTTCGGGCTCCTGCTGGATCGTGCCCTTCCAGCTGTAGATGCTCTCGATCTGCGAGATCTGCGCACACGCTGCAAGCTTGCGCTCGACCAGCGTGTGCGCCAGCCGAAGCGCATCCTCGCGGCTGGCGACGGTGGTGACGACGGCGATGGGTTTCATTTGCCGCGTTCCTCGGTTCGTGATTCCAGGCGCTCGGCCGGCAGCACGACGATCTGCTTGAGTTCGGTGCCGGCGATGACCGTGAGGGACGTGGCGACGCCGATGCGCGCCCCGCCCAGCAGCCGCACCAGGTCGTCGGCGCCGGTCACAGGCTCGCCGTCCAGCGCCAGCACGATATTGCCTGTCTGAAGGCCGGCCTTGGAGGCCGGGCTGTCGGGCTCGAGGCTGGCGATCGCCACGCCGCGGGCCTGCTTCAGTCCGAGCGCCAGGGCAAGCCGGCGCGGCAAGGGCACGGTCTGGCCGGCGACACCGATGAAGGCGCGCCGCACCCGGCCATGGCGCACGATCTCGCTCACGACGTGGCTTGCCGTATTGCTGGCGACGGCGAAGCAGATGCCCTGGGCGCCGGCGATCACGGCGGTGTTGACGCCGATGACCTCGCCGCGCGAGGACACCAGCGGGCCGCCCGAGTTGCCGGGATTGAGGGCGGCATCGGTCTGGATGACGTCGTCGATCAACCGCCCGCTGTAGGAGCGCAGCGAGCGGCCGAGTGCCGACACGACGCCGGCGGTCACCGTCGATTCGAAGCCCAGGGGATTGCCGATGGCGACGACGAGCTGGCCGCGGCGCAGGCCCTTGGAGTTGCCGAGCCTTGCCGCCGGCAGCGACACGTCGTCGACCACGCGCAGCAGCGCCAGGTCGGTGTGCGGATCGTCGCCCAGCACGCGCGCCTTGACGGTGCGTGTGTCCGCCAGCGCCAGCCGCACGGCGGAGGCGCCCTGCACGACGTGGCTGTTGGTCAGCACCAGGCCGTCGGGCGAGATCACCACGCCCGAGCCGGTGCCGCCGCGCTGGCGCTTCTCGCGATCGGGCGGCGTCTCGACGCGCACGACGGCGGGGCCGACGCGATCGACCACGTCGACCACAGCCTGGGAGTAGGCGTCGAACAGGCGCTCGTCCGAAGCGGTTTCTGTTTGGGAACTTGCTTCCGACGGGCTGAGCTCGTCGGAGACGAGGAGGGGCTGGAAGTCAAACATGCCCCTATATGGGGAGTGCGGCGGTGCAATTCATTCCTCCCCAGCTTCGCTAGCGAAGCTGGGGAGGTGGCCCGCAGGGCCGGAGGGGTCATGAGTAACCGCTCCGCTGCTCATGACCCCTCCGTCGGCGTATGACGCCGACACCTCCCCATCTAAACGATGGGGAGGAGGAAGACCTCTAGAACAGCGAGAAGTACTCGCGCTGCTCCCAGTCGCTGACTTCCGACTCGAAGCGGGCGATCTCGGCCTGCTTGAGCTTGAGGTAATAGTCGACGAAGAAGTCGCCGAACCCCGCCCGCAGCGCCTTGTCCTCGCCGAGCGCCGCCAGCGCCTCGCCCAGCGAGCGCGGCAGGGCGGGCGCCTTGCTTTCATAGGGTGTGTCGGCCGACGGGCCGGGATCGAGCTTGCGGTCGATGCCGTCCAGTCCGCTCGCGATCTGGCTCGCCATATAGAGGTAGGGATTGGCTGCCGGCTCGCCGACGCGGTTCTCCAGATGCGTCGCAGGATCGCCCGGTCCGCCCAGCACCCGCACCATGACGCCGCGATTGTCCTGTCCCCACACGGCATGGTCCGGCGCCAGCGAGAACGGACGGTAGCGCTTGTAGCCATTGAGCGTCGGCGTCGAGAACGCCGCCGCGCCGCGCGCGTGATGCAGCAGGCCCGCCATGTAGTGCATGCCGAGCGACGACAGCGGCTCGCGCCCGTCCATGAAGGCGTTGGCGTGCGTCCTGCGGTCCTTCAGAGACTGATGCAGGTGCCAGCCGCTCGACATGACGTTGGCGAGGCGCGGCCGGCACATGAAAGTGAGGTGATAGCCGTTGCGTTGGGCGATCTGTTTGGCGGCGCTGCGGAACAGCACCATGGCGTCGGCGGGCTCGAGGCCGGTGCCGGCGCGGAAGGTGAACTCGACCTGGCTCGGCCCGAACTCGACCTCGATGGAGCGCAAGGGCAGGCCGAGATCGACGATGTTGGTGCGCAGGATCTCGAGGATGGGATCCATCTCGTCGTAACGCTGCTCGGTCAGGTACTGGTAGCCCTGGTTCAGCAGTGACACGTCGGGCGGCTCTCCGGGTTGGCCGGGCTGGCCTGCGTCGCCGATGCCGAGTCTGCTCTTCTCCAGCTTGAACAGATGGAACTCGACCTCCAGGCCGGCGCAAAAGTCGTAGCCGCGGTCGGCCAGCGTCTTCAGCGTGCGCTTGTAGATGTGGCGCGTGTCGAGCGGCATCGGCCGGCCGTCGGCAAAGAAGATGTCGCACAGCATCCAGCCCGAATGCGGCGCCCAGGGCAGGGCGCGGAAGGTGGCGGGATCGGGCAGCATCAACACGTCGGCCGCGCCCTCCAGCTCCTTCATGCCGAAGCCTGCGCCGGGCTGCCAGACAGGGAACACCGTGCGGTGCGACGTGTCCTTCAGCAGCATGGTGGCCGAGAAGCCGACGCCGTTCCTCAGCGCGGCGTCGATCTCGCCGGCGGCGAAGGTCTTGCCGCGCAGCACGCCGTGCTGGTCGGCGAAGGCCAGCCGCACGACAGACATCTCGCCAGCCTGGACGCGGCGCCCGGCTTCACGCGTTGCCGTCTTGCGTTCGTCCGTCCAGAGACCGGCGCGTTCGACCAAAGTCATGAAACACCCGTCATCCCGACCGGAGCCGAGCGTAGCGAGGCGTAGTGGAGGGACCCTCTTCTTGTTGATGCATCGACAAGAGGAGGTCCCTCGACTGCGCCGCCCTTCGGGCGGCTTCGCTCGGGATGACGGGAAATCATATGCGATCGCTCTACGCCACCAGAGGCGAACGCGTGTTCGCAGCCCAGCTCGAGTCCTTGCGGCGCCGTTCGTCGAACTCCTTCCAATAGGCCTCCCAGCCCACGGTCGGAGCCATGCCGTCGACCGTCGCCGGCCCGCGAACGGTAGCCGCCCGTGCCGGATCGAGCCACATCGGCGGCTTCTCGCCGTTGCTCACCTGGCCGATCGCCGACAGCAGCAGGCGGCGATAGGCGATGATCGCCTTGTCGCTGTAGCCGAGATGCTCGCGCGAGCGGTCCTGGATCCGGCCCTGGCTCTCGATCGCCCACTGGTCGTGCACGTTGATGTCGAAGCCCATGCCGGTGAAGGTCTGCGTCTTCTGTTCGGCGATATTGTAGCCGTAATTGTTCTGCCGCCCGATGCGCGGCCTGTAGTCCGGCAGCTCGTAGAGTTCCAGCCTCTGTTCGCGCATCTGCCGATGATCGACCGGCTTACCGAAGCTGGTGAAGATCGCGTACCAGTAGCAGGACTCATCGTCGATCGGCACGTGCCACTGGGTGATCGTCATCTCCGTGCTCATCGGGATCACGAAGGCGTAGGGGAAGACGAGGTTGGTCACGCGCACGTGCGTGTGCTTCTCGCTGATCTTGCGCAGCGTGAACAGACGCAGCCCGTAGTCGGTGCCCTCGACGTCGATGGTCGGCCGCGCGTACTCGCGCATCATGCGGCTCATCGGGATGTTGGAATCGGCGGAGTTGGCGCGGAACTGCTTGCCGTAGGCGTCGCCCGACGGGTCTTCGTCCTCGTAGAAGCGATGCAGGTAGGAGGCGTGGGCAGGATCGATGCCGACTTCCAGCGCCTGCAGCCAGTTGCAATCGATCATGCCCTTGAAGGCGAAGGCGTGCGTTCCGGGCGCCAGGAAGCAGTCGAAGTCGGGGAAGGCGGGCGCTTCGCCCTCGCCAAGATAGGCGAAGATGATCCCGTTCTTGACCACGACCGGGTAGCTCTTCTGGCGCACGCGCTGGCAGAGCACGCTGCCGTCGGGCTCGGCCGGTGTCTCCAGGCACTTGCCGTCGACGTCGAACAACCAGCCATGGAACAGGCAGCGCAGACCGCCATCTTCCAGCCGGCCGTAGGCGAGGTCGGCGCCGCGATGCGGGCAGCCGCGGTCTAAAAGACCGTGACGGCCACGCTCGTCGCGGAACAGCACGAAGTCCTGGCCGAGCACGCGGACGGCCTTGGCGGGCCGCTCGTCCGGCAATTCATCGGTCAGCGCCACCGGATGCCAATAGTGGCGCATCAGCGCTCCGCACTTGGTGCCGGGGCCGACGCGGGTGATCAGGTCGTTCTGCTCGGGGCTCATCATGGCGGCTGCGTCCTCCGGGCGACTATAGGGCAAGACGAGGTGTTACATTAACGAACATTCGTTCTATAATGGATTATTCAGCGATCCACCGATCCGTGGCAAGGCCCCCAATGAGCAGCCCATGAGCAGACTGCGTCCACAAGATGCCGCGACGCGCGCCCAGCGCGCCCTCGGTGCCGACTTCTCCGAGGCCCTGGCGCGCGGGCTCGGCGTCATCAACGCCTTCGACGAGC
Source organism: Rhodospirillales bacterium (assembly GCA_016185145.1). Classification (GTDB taxonomy): domain Bacteria; phylum Pseudomonadota; class Alphaproteobacteria; order Reyranellales; family Reyranellaceae; genus Reyranella. Next base: position 41,435 of record JACPOB010000129.1, read on the forward strand.
AGCGCCGCCAGATGACGCTGAGCGACGTGGCGCGCGCCGTCGACCTGCCACGCGCCACGGTGCGACGGGCGCTGGCGACCCTGGTGGCGCTTGGCTACCTCGAGGCCGACGGCCGGATGTTCCGTCTGACGCCGCGCATCCTGAAGCTCGCCATCGCCTACCTGTCGTCCGATCCCGTGCCGTCGATCCTGCAGCCGGTTTGTGAGCGCCTGTGCCGCCAGGTCGGTGCTTCCTGCTCGGTCGCGGTGCGCGACGGCGAGGAGGCGGTGATGATCGCGCGTGCCGTGCCGGCTCGACCGGCCTCGGTCGGCCTCGGCGTCGGCTACCGCCTGCCGGTGTTCTGCAGCGCGCTCGGTCGCGTGCTGGCGAGCGCCATGCCCGACGCCGAGCTCGACGCCTTCCTGGCCCAGTTGAAGCCGGTCCGCTTCACCCGCCAGACCGTCGTGGCCAAGCCCGAGATCCGTCGCCTGATCCTCGATGTCCGCAAGAAGGGCTATGCGCTGGCCGACCAGGAGGCCGAGGTCGGCATACGCTCGATCGCGGTGCCGCTGATCCGCTTCGACGGCAGGGCCGTGGCGGCGCTCAACATCGGCGTGCAGCCCGAGCAGGCGCCGGCGAAGGCGATGATCGCGGACTATCTGCCGCTGCTGCTCAAGGAAGCGACCGCGCTAAAGGAACGACTAGTCTGACCACGAAGCAGCTGCGCTCGCCGACTTCCATCGTCCGCCGTGACCTTCCAGGTGCCGCGTCACTATAGCTTTTTCCAATGCATCGGCACACAAACTTGAATTTGTGAGATAATGAGCGGCGACGGAAAGTCGCTTCAGTGCAAAACAAATGCCGGCGGGCAACGTCGGTCCCACAATGAGCTTGCGACGCCAGGCCACTTTCCCTGACCACAAGAAACAGGAGGCGAACATGACGTGCACACGGCGTCGCCTGCTCGCCGCCGCCGCGGCTACCGCCACCGGCCTGACGCTGCGCGAGCTGCTGTGGCCCGAAGCGGCCGAGGCCGGGACGCCGAAGACCGGAGGCAAGTTCGTCTACACGAATACATATCCCAACAATTACATGGGCGACGCGCACAACGGCCGCCACCCCTATTACCTGCTCGACCTCAACACGCGCAGCGCCTTCAACGGCCTAGCCTATGTGAACGAGAAGCTCGAGGTCGAGCCCGAGCTCGCGACGAGCTGGCAGAGCGATGACCAGAAGGTCTGGGAGATTGCCCTGCGCGAGGGGGTCCAGTTCCACGACGGTCGCGACATGACCGCCGACGACGTGGTCTCGTCTTTTCTTTTCCACCAGCAAAAGACGGGCTTCGCCAAGCAGATCGTCAAGATCGAGAAGATCGGCAGCCATAAGGTGCGCATGCACCTCGACGAGCCCAACAGCGAGTTCGCCTACATCCTCGGCGAATACCAGCTGATGGTGATGCCCGCCGCACCCATCGACAAGATCGGCCTCGACGGCATCGGCACCGGGCCGTTTCGCATCGTCGAGCTCGACCCGAAGCGCCGCCTGATCATGGAAAAGAACGCGCAGTACTGGCGCAAGGGCTACCCGTTCGTCGACCGGCTCGAGGTGGCGAGTTCGCCCGGGCGCATGGAAAGCGCCCTGAACGGCTTTCGCGGCGGTCTGTTCGACGCGGTGCTCGGCGTCGACCCCGGCCTGCTGCCCGATCTCGAGCGCATGGGCTCGATGCGGATCGATTTCTCCGATGCTGGCGACCAGGCCCTGATGATCCTGCCGAAGTACGAAGGGTCGGTCTTCAACGACAAGCGCATCCGCTAGGCGCTGGCTCTCGCGATCGATCGCGACAAGATCGAGCGCATCGTCTACGGCGGCCCGAAGACCGGCTGGATCGGCAACGACACTCATCTCGGGCCGGCCAACGATTCGTTCATGCGGCGGCCGATTAAGCGCGACGTTGCCCTGGCCAAGAAGCTGCTCGCCGAGGCCGGCTACCCGAACGGCATCACCCTGCCTACGTTTTATTTCACGGCGTCGTGGCCGGAAATCCCACGTGTCTTCCAGGTCCTGGCGCAGACCGTGAAGGAAGCGGGCATTACGCTGCCGATCGAGCAGCGCCCCGCCGATGGCTACCGCGAATGGCGCGTCGAGGACGCCGCGAGGACGCGCAAGCACCGCTTCGCCTACGGGCCGAGCGGCGTGCGCAACCCGGCGGTGAGCCTGTACCGCATGCGCCCCGACAACAACGAGAGCGGCTACTGGAGCGGGCTGGCCTGCGACGAATACATGCGCCTGTACTCGCAGGCGCTCTCCGAGCGCGACGCGGGCAAGCGCAAGGCGATCTACGTGCGCATGCAGCAGATACTGTTCGACGAAGTTCCCGCCGTCCATCCGGTCGGCCGCAAGAACATGCTGATCTATGCGACGAACGTGCACGGGCTGAAGAACCACTCCCAGTTCTGGTCGATCCGCTTCGATGGAGTGTGGAAGGCCTGAGATGCTGCACGCCTTCCTGCGTCGCCTGGCGCTCTCGGCGCTGGTGGTCCTGCTGGTCACGATCCTCGTGTTCGTCGCAACCGAGGTCTTGCCCGGAGACGCCCTGCAGGTGAGCCTGACCGCGGACGAAGCGGCGCAGATGAGCGCCGAGGACTTCGCGCGCCGGCGCGCCGAGCTCGGCCTCGATCGCCCGGCGAGCATCCGCTACCTGACGTGGCTTGCCGGCGCCGTGCACGGTGATTTCGGCAAGACGCTTATCGGCAAGACGCCGGTCGCCGAGGTGATCGGCTACCCGCTGCGCAATTCACTGCTGCTCGGGCTCGTGACGGCGCTGGTCGCCATTCCGCTGGCGCTCGCGATCGGCATCGCCGCCGCATGGTGGCGCGACCGCCTGCCCGACATGATCGTTTCGACCGGTGCGGTGCTCGGCTACTCGATTCCCGAATTCGCCTCCGGCAACTTCCTCGTGCTCTGCTTCGCCATCTGGATACCGATCTTTCCGGCGGTGATCACCGCCTTCAGCAACGATCCGCCGAGCCACCTGCTCGCCGTTTCGTTCCTGCCAATCATGGTCGTCGTCTTCGCGTCGATCGCCCACCTGGTCCGGCTGGTCCGCGCAGGCTTCATCGAGTCGTTGAGCAGCGACTATGTCGAGCGCGCACGGCTCGCCGGCGCCTCGCAGTGGAGCCTGCTGCTGCGCCACGCGCTGCCGGCGTCGGTGATCCCGGCCCTCAACTCGGCGGCGCTCTACGTCGCCGGTCTTCTCAGCGGCCTGATCGTGGTCGAGAAGGTGTTCTCCTATCCCGGACTCGGCATGGTGCTGATCCAGGCGGTCGACAAGCGCGAGGTCGCCATCGTGCAGGCCGTCGGCCTGATCGCCGCGCTCCTGGTGATCGGCCTCAACCTCGCCGCCGACATTGCCGTCATAGCGCTCGACCCGCGTGCTCGGAGCGCGCGCGCATGAGCCTTCGCCTCGAGCTCGCGACGCTGAAGCGGCCGATGGCCATCATCGGTCTCGCGATCGTCGCCGTGCACCTCGCGCTGGCGCTGCTGTCGCCGTGGATCTCACCGTTCGATCCGACCGAGCTGGTCGGTGGCCGTGCCCAGCCGCCCGGCGCCGAGTTCTGGATGGGCACCGACGTGTTGGGACGCGACTTCCTTTCGCGCCTGCTCCACGGCGGCAGGCTGGCGCTGCTGGTGAGCTTCACCGGCGTGGTCATGTCCGTCGTCGCCGGCAGCATCGCCGGCGTCGCCGCGGCCTATATCGGCGGCGCCTTCGACGCCGTGGTCATGCGCCTGTGCGACACCAAGCTCGCCATTCCAGGCATCCTCTTCGTCGCTTTGTTCGTCACCGGCTTCGGCGAGTCGGTTCCCGTGCTGATCACACTGATCGGGGTGATCTACTTTCCCGGCGTGATCCGCATCGTCCGCGCCCAGGCACTGACGCAGGTTGGGCTAGGCTACGTCAAGTCCGCACAGCTGCGCGGCGAGAGCGCGATTTCGATCGTCGTTCGCGAGATTCTGCCGAACACGCTCGACGTCGTCTATGTCGAGCTGGCGATTCGCATGTCCCATGCGGTGCTGCTGATGAGCGCAATGTCCTTCCTCGGCCTCGGCATCTCGCCGCCGACGCCCGACTGGGGCCTGATGGTGGCCGAGGGTGTCAGCCAGATCTCATTCGCGCCCTGGCTGGTGGTCCTTCCGGCAGTCTTCATCAGCACCCTCGTCATCGGTCTCAACTTTGGCGCCGAGGCGCTCGCCAATGCGCTCGGCATGGATGCGGCTCGCGGCCACGTCGGAGGCGCATGACGCTGCTCCGCGCCGAATCGCTCGACGTCGCCTACCGCAGACCCGACGGCGCCCTGCAGCCGGCCGTGATCGACGCGAGCTTCGTGCTCGAAGCCGGCGAGAGCCTGGGCATCGTCGGCGAGAGCGGCTCGGGCAAGTCGACGCTCGCGCGTGCGCTGCTCGGCCACACGCGGCCGGGCGGCGTCATCACCTCGGGCCGGGTCTGCCTCGACGACCGCGACATCAAGAGCCTCGACCCCGAGGAAATGCGCCTCCTGCGCGGCGGCCGCGTCGCTTTCGTGCCGCAGAACCCGCTCAGCTCACTGACCCCGCACCTGCGGGCCGGCAGCCAGGTGGCCGAAGCCGTGCGCGTCCACCGCCGCTGCGGCGCCAAGGAAGCGCGGGAGATCGCGATCGAGCTCTTCGCCGCCACCAACCTGCCGCGCCCGGCGGAGCTCTACCACCGCTATCCCCACGAACTCTCCGGCGGCCAGCGGCAGCGCGTCGTCATCGCTGCGGCGTTGGCGGGCAATCCGCGCCTGGTGATTCTCGACGAGCCCACCACCGCCCTCGACAAGACCACCGAGATCCAGGTGCTGGAGCTGGTGCAGGCGCTGCGCGGTCGGCTCAATGCGGCGCTGATCTACGTCAGCCACGACCTGAACGTGATCTCCGAGATGTGCGAGCGCGTGCTGGTGATGCTTTCCGGCCGCATCGTCGAAAGCGGCCCGACCGCACGGGTCTATCACCATCCAGCCCGCGACTACACGCGACGGCTGATCGCAGCGATCCCTCGCGTCGATGCGCCGCGCGCTCCGTCGCCGGTCGCTTCGTCGCCACTGCGCGAAGCGCCGCTGCTCTCGGCGGCCGACCTCGGCTATCGCTACCCGGCGCAGCGCGGGCTCTTCGGGTGGGGCAAAGGAGGGGAGGCCGCGCCGGCACTGCAAGGCCTGTCGTTCGCGATTCGCCGCGGCGAGACTGTTGGCCTGGTCGGCGAATCGGGCAGCGGCAAGAGCACCGCGGCAGCGCTCGTCGCCGGGCTGATCGCGCCTGGCCAGGGGCGGCTCGATTTCGAAGGCCGGCCGCTACCGGGCCTCGCCCGCGACCGCTCCGCCGACACGCGACGCCGCATCCAAATGGTGTTCCAGGACCCGCTCTCGTCGCTCAATCCGCGCCATCGCGTCGGCACCATCCTCGAGCGGCCGCTCGTCTCCTTCCACGGCCTGTCGCCGGCATCCGCGCGGCGGCGTGCGCTCGAGTTGCTGGGCCGGGTGCAGCTCGACGCCGCGCTGATCGACAGCTATCCCCGGCAGCTCTCGGGCGGCCAGCAGCAACGCGTCGCCTTTGCACGCGCCTTCGCCGCCGATCCCGACCTCATCGTCTGTGACGAGATCACCTCCGCCCTCGACGTCTCCGTGCAGGCGCAGGTGCTCGAGATGGTGAAGTCGCTGCAGCGCGACGCCGGCACCGCCTGCCTCTTCATCAGCCACGACCTCGGCGTGATCCGCCGCATGGCCGATCGGGTGGTGGTGCTGCAGGCCGGCTTGGTTCGTGAGGCGGGCGACACCGACATGGTGTTCGACAAGCCCGTTCACGACTATACGCGGCTGCTGCTGCAAGCGGCGACGCGCGGCTACGGCAACCTGCCTCCGGCCGCAGAGATTACAGAACAAGACGGGCGCGCCGCATGAAGTTCGTTCACATCACCGACACTCATCTCGTCACACCGGGCGAAAAACTCTACGAGCTCGACCCATACGAGCGCCTCGTCAGTTGCATCGACGACGTGCTGGCGCATCACGCCGATGCCGCCTTCTGCGTCATCACCGGCGATCTCGCGCATCGCGGCGAGCTCGCCGCCTACGAAGGCATGGCACGCCAGCTCGCGCGCCTGCCGATGCCGGTCTATCCGCTGCTCGGCAACCACGACCTTCGGGGGCCGTTCGTGCAGGCGTTTCCACTCGGGCCGCGCGACGTCAACGGCTTCGTGCAAACCGTGCTCGATCGTGCCGAAGGCCGTTTCCTCTTTCTCGACACGTTGGATGAAGGCGTCAACGGCGGCCGCTATTGCGACCGACGCTCCGAGTGGCTGCGCGCGCGCCTGGCCGAGGCAGGCGAGCGTGCGGTGTTCCTCTTCATGCACCACCCGCCGTTCTCGATCGGCATCCCATGCGTCGACGCGATAGCGCTGGCCGAGCCTGAGCGCTTCGCCCAGCTCGTCGACGCGCGGCGCAACATCCGCCACCTTTTCTACGGTCACGTGCACCGGCCGGTCTGCGGTAGCTGGCATGGCATTCCAGTGTCGACCATGCGCGGGCTGAACCACCAGGTTCCGTTTGACCTTCATACGGTCGAGCCGGTGCCCAAGAGCCACGAGCCTCCGGCGTACGCGGTCGTCTTCGTCGACCCGGCGCAGGTGACCGTGCATTTCCACGACTTCCTCGATCGACGCACGCTGGTGAAGGCCGGCGAGCACTACGAGTACGCGCCATGATCGCCCGCGCTATGGGTCGATGACTTGGCCTTCGGCCGTGCCGTTCAAGAGACGTCGCTTGGAGGCGGGCGAGAGCTACGCCGTCGAGCCCGGTCTCTACGTTCCCGGTGTCGGCGGGCTTTGCCGACGCCGTGATGGTCGGAACGCGCGCGCTGGCAATGTTTGTTTCGCCGGGCACAATCCATCCAGCCGATGCTGGCTTGACGGATTGCGCACGATGACGTGCCGAATGCTTCCGCCCTGTAGGACAGAAGCCCAACTTTCAGAAAATCGGTCTGGGTCCGGATGAACAACGACGAGGGACCGCTCCACTCGACGGTCGAATTAGTCGCCGCGGTCGGGTCGTAATCCGATACGGTCGTGCCGCGGCATCCCACAATGCGGCTGGTTTGTTCGTAGCTCGCCCGCGCGGCAGCTTCGCAGCTGTATGGATCCGCGGTTTCAGGCGTGCGGCGGCAGGTTGAACTTGGCGTCCAAGAGCGCCCTCTCGATGTCGGAAATGCCGGACGAATCGCCCGCCCTGCACCTTTCGACGGCAACCCTGCCCGTGACGTCCTGTGGATACCAGCCTCTCTTCTGGCTTTGGTTGAGATACGCGTCATACTTCGCGACCAATGCCCGGCAATAGCGGGCATCACCCGGCTGGGCAAAAGCGGTCATCGGCAGCGAGATGGCGATGATGGCGAGCAGACCTTTCAGGGAAGTCATCATGGTTCGCTCCATGGCTCGATGGTCGAACGATAGCTAAATGGTCGTCGAAGGCGGCCCCAATGGGGCTTTGGGGTTACGTTCGGCTGACGTGCTCCCGGCCATGCTCGAGATAGCCGATCGAAGAGCCCTGGCCGAACTGTGCTTCCTTCGGAGAGTTCGACTGTACCCAGAGCCCCTATGTGGCGGGCCACGTCGGATGAAGATGAGAACTACATCTACGCCATAGCACTCTAATCTACCCGATCGGAACGAGGTATCGCCTTCGGGCAATTTCCATCCGCGGAGCATAGCTTCTTGCTTCCGTACCTCGCGGCCGATCGCGACTTCCCTCCGAGGACGCGAGTCAAGCCCAAGTTCGATGTGGACCAACCACTTCTGACTCGCTCACCGTCCCGATCTAGCCATCGGGCGGTGTTTGCTAGGGCTTCAGAGTGATGGTGAATGAGTCGGCTTGCGCCTGAGCTGCGGATTCCGGGGCAAGTCGGCCACCCATTCCGATTTGAAGTCGGCCACTGATTCCGATTTGAAGCCGGCCACCGGTTCCGATCCAAGCCGGCCACCGATTCCGATTTGAAGTCGGCCACCCTGTGGGTGGCGGGCGC
>JACPOB010000091.1 GCA_016185145.1 Rhodospirillales bacterium
ATCGGAGGGGGTCTCGTTCTTGCTCACGATGTATGTATGCCACAAAACGCACATACAGATCAACAGACAACACGCCACAAGGCCTCATAAAACCCCGATAATCTCCGGCTTTCTTGCCTTTCGAGACAGAAACTAGCTAGGTCGTGAGCGCCGATGGGCGTGTCATGCACAAGCTTGCCGATCCCCTGACAGAGCGAACTCGCAACAGCATGATCCTGCCGCTGATCGAGCGTCTGCGCCTCGGTGCCGATCGAGGATCGCCATGAGGACCGTCCTCGCCCTGCTGCTGATGCTGGCCGTACAGCGGGTCGAGACCCGCAACGTCGCCTTCAGTGCCGGCCTCAACATGCTGCGCGCCAACAACTCGCCAGTGCTTGAGCGGCTGAAGTCGGTGTCGGAGGGCATGCCCAACGTCAGCTTCGAGGCCTGCGGCAACACGCGCGAGGCCATGGCCCGGTCCGAAGGCAAGAAGCCTGAGGAGATCCTGCTAATCGGCAACGCCACGGTGGTGAAGGCGGGCGTCGTGTCTCTGATCGAGCTCAGCGAGAAGGGCTGGGCCATCGTCGGCCCGTGAACGGGGCGGAAGACCCTCGATCCAGCGGATGAGACCGTGCGCATCATGCTGGCTACCGAGGGCGCAAATCGTTCAGACGACGCGGCGCCGGAATAGCCAAGTGGCCGCCGACAACTTCGCGAGGGCGATCAACACTATCGGCCAGACGTGCCTTAGAAGCACCGCGGCTTCGGTGTCCTTGAGGAAGATGGCCTTGCAGATCACCACGAAGTGCATCAGCGGGTTCGCCCCGGCGACCCATTGCAGCCAGTCCGGCATGTTTTCCACGGGAGAGGCGAAGCCCGACATGAGCACGGCCGGCGTCATGTAGAGCAGGAGCCCGATGAGAGCCTGTTGCTGCGTTACGGCAAGCGAGGAAATGAACAGCCCAATCCCCACCGTTGCTGTCAGATAGATGATCAGGCTGATATAGAGCAGGAGCAGTGAGCCTCTGAGGGGAACGCCGAGCACGAACCAGCTCAGCAAGATCATCACGGTCCCACTGAAGAGCGCGATAACAATACCCGGAATCGCCTTGCCGAACAGGATCTCGAAGGGCTGCAGCGGCGACACCAGGAGCTGCTCGACGGAGCCAAGCTCACGCTCGCGGGCGATGGCGAGTGCCGAAACCATGAGACCGACAAACGTTGCGATGACGGCGAACAGCCCCGGTACCGCCGACCATAGGGACCTGGCATTCGGGTTGAACCAGAGCCTGGAGATCACCAGCGGCATCGGCACCGGCAGAGTCGTGCTGCGCTCAGCCAACGTCTGATTGAAGCGTTCGACGATTTGGGTGACGTAGCCCAGCAGGATCTGCGCGGCGTTCGACCTGCGTCCATCAAGAATGACCTGGACGCTCCCAGGCTCGCCCGCCGCGATCCGCCGCGAAAAGTCCGAACCGATGTGAAGCGCCATGATGACGGCTTTGGAGTCGATGCTCGACGCGATCTCTGACGGCGAGTTCACATATTCGATCCTTGTGAATGTCGGCGAACTCTCGAACTGGGCTATCAGCTCGCGCGCCGCCGGGCCCAGGTCCTGATTGAGCACTGCCATCGAGACGTTCTTGACTTCCTGGGTGACCGCGAAGGAATAGATGAGCAGCGAGATCAGCGGCACGGCAAGCACGACGAACTGGGTCTGCCTGTCGCGAACGCTGGCGAGCAGCTCCTTGACGATCAAGGAAGCGATCCGTCCCCACATCGCTCATTCCAATCTGGTGCGCGTCTTGAGCGCAGTGAGGGCCGTGAAGCAGCCGCCAATGACGAGAAGCCCGAGAAGATCGGGGAGGATGACACTCGCGACATCGCCGGCGAGGAACAGCGTCTCCAGGCTTGAGGCAAAATAGCCGGCCGGCACTGCATAGCTTACGAGTTGCAGGGGCCAGGGCATGCTCCCAGTCTCGAAGACGAAATTCGCGAAATAAAGGGCTGGCAGCAAAGCCGTGAAGGCCGACGCTTGGGCCGCCACCAGCTGACTGTGGGTCAGGGTGGAGATGAGCAGCCCCTGGCCGAGCGCGGCCCACATGAAGACGGCAGAGACGAGCGCGAGCGTGAGAAGAGAGCCGCGAAACGGCACCCCGAACAACACAACGGCTATGCCAACTGAAAGCACCATCGAGCCCATGCCGAGAAGAAAGTAGGGGACCAGCTTGCCGATCAGGAACTCGATGATCCCCAGGGGAGTGGCGAGCAACGCCTCCATCGTTCCCCGTTCCCATTCCCTTGCCACGACGAGGGCCGTCAGGAGCGCACCAATCAGCGTCAGCGTTATCGCCACAGACCCCGGAACGAGATAGTTGCGGCTGGAGACCGCCGGGTTGAACCACAGCCGCTGCTGGAGACGAACGCCCGGCGGCGTGAGGGGCTGGCCGAGGCTGAGTGACTGTTGCTCCAACCAATTGACCGAGAGCGCGGTTACGAAATTGCGCACGAGGTCGGCCGTATTGGGATCGCTGCCGTCGACCAGCACCTGAATCGGCGCCGGCTCGCCCCTGTGAGCTTGCCTTGCGGAGTCGACCGGCAGAACGACGATGCCATGAAGGTCGCCAGCAGCGAGATCGGCCTCAAACGCGCCCCGGTGCCTTGCCGTTCTGACCGTGAAGAAGCGAGAGTTCATAAGGGCCGCTGTAAAGCTTCCCGTTTCCGCGCTTGGCTGCTCGACCACGAGGCCGATCTTGAAGAAGCGAGGGTCGAAGCTGACGGCGTAGCCGAACAAGAACAGCAGCAGGATTGGAAGCACGCCTGCCACCAGAATGCTGCTCGGATCACGAATGACCTGCAGCGATTCCTTTCGGATCAGGCCCAGAACCCTCCGCCGCCGGCTTGGCGCGGATTGTGCCTTGGCGGTCACGCGGCCGCCCTCCGACTATCGTCGTTGACGAGGGCGATGAAGGCATCCTCCAGGGTCGGATCGGGGTTCTCCGCCGATCGGGCTTGGCCCTTGAGATCATCGGGCGCGCCGGCGGCGATCACCCGGCCGCTATCGATGAGCGCAACTCGGTCGCAATATTCGGCCTCGTCGAGGTAGTGGGTCGTGACCAGCACTGTAACACCGCGCGATACCATGGCGTTTATGTGACCCCAGAACTCGCGCCGGGTTCGTGGATCCACGCCCGAGGTGGGCTCATCCAGGAACAGCACATCCGGGTCATGCATCACCGCGCACGCCAGTGCGAGGCGCTGCTTGAACCCGAGCGGCAGCTGGATCGCGTTGGTATTGAGATACGAGTGGAGCGCGAAGGTTTCGGTCATCCGCTCCACTGCCGCTCGACGACGAGCGACGCTGAGGCCGTAGATGCCGGCGAAGAAGCTCAGATTCTGGCGGACGCTGAGGTCGCCGTACAACGAGAACCTCTGAGCCATATAGCCGAGCCGGCCTCGCGCCTGAGCCGGTGCTTTGGCCAGATCGAGGCCCGCGACGCGCGCCGTGCCCGAGCTCGGTTGCAGCAGCCCGCACAGCATCTTGAAGGTGGTAGACTTCCCCGCGCCGTTTGATCCGATGAGACCGAAGATCTCGCCGTGCCGGACCGAGAACGTGATCCGGTCGGCGGCCGTAAAGGCCCCGAATCGGCGTGTGAGCTGGTCAGCCTCGGCAGCCAGACCGTCACCGTCACGCTGGCGTAGAGGCGCCTGGGCGAAGGGCGAGCTGGCTTTGGTGCCGGCGCCGACGAGCGCCATGAAGGCGTCCTCGAACCGCGGGACTATCGGTTCGACCCTCGCATCGGAGCCGGCCGCCAGATCGGCCGGCGCTGGCGGCTGAGCACCCTCCGCCATGACGAGCCGGACGTTCTTTCCCTGGATCACGCCGTCCACGATGTCGGGTCGGCTCAGAGCGCGGAAGAGCACACCACGCCGATCGCCGCCTGAGCAGCGAAGAACGAAGGTCTGCTTCGATACCTTCTGCATCAGCTTGCCGGGCGGCCCATCGTACAGCAGCCTGCCTTCGCTCAGCAGCAGGACGGAGGCGCAGCGTTCGGCTTCATCCAGAAAGGCGGTGCTCCAGATGACGCCGATACCCTGATCGACAAGCTCATCGACGATGCGCCAAAGCTCGCGCCGCGACAGCGGATCAACACCGACGCTTGGTTCGTCGAGCAAGAGAAGGCGTGGTTGGCCCACCAAGGCGCAGGCAAGCCCGAGCTTCTGCTTCATGCCGCCGGACAGGGCTGCGGCAAGGCGCTGGCTGAAAGGAGCCAGCCCTGTGAACTCCAGAAGCTTGTCAAAGGCCTTCTGACGAGCGGTGCCCGTCACCGATCTCAGATCGGCATAGAGCTGCAGGTTCTCGACGACGGTAAGATCTTCATAGAGCCCAAGCCTCTGCGGCATGTAGGCGCTCACCGCGCGAAGCGCCCGGGCCTCCGAACGCGTGTCGTAGCCGCAGACGGAAATACCGCCTCGGTCCGGCAGGAGCAGTCCGGCGAGGAGGCGCAGCAGCGTGGTCTTTCCGGCTCCGTCGGGGCCGACCAGACCGGTGACACGTCCCGGCTCTATCTGTGCCGTCAGATCCGCCAAGGCCGGCGATCCGCTTTTCGCGAAGGTTTTGGTCACGGCCTGGATGCGGACCAGAGGGTCACTCATGCCGCAGCTCCGCTGAGCGACGAGCCTCGTCAGGATGCACAACCACGGTGACCGGCATGCCTTGGCGCAACTGCCTGTCCGGCACGTCGACGATCACGCGAAGGCGGTAGACGAGATTGCTCCGCAGCTCACGCGTCTCCACCGTCTTCGGGGTGAACTCGGCCACCGGAGAAACAAGGCCGATCCGACCGTCGTAGCGGCCGCCGGAGTCGGTGAGCACGATGGCCGGCATGCCCGGATGGATTCGGCCAAGGTCCGGCTCCTCCACGAAGGTCCGGACCCAGACTGGGCTGGTGAGGGCGAGATTGTAGATGGTCTCCCCCGGCCGCACGATCGCTCCCGGCTCCCGCACGCGCGTCTGAATGATGCCCGAGCTCGGTGCAACTATGTCGGCGTCGCTGAGCTTGCGCCTGGCCATGTCGAGAGCGACCTCATTGGCCCGTAGTTGGGCACGCGCACGCTCGATTGTCTCACTGCGAGGCCCCGCCTCGGCGAGTTTGAGGGTTTCCTGCGCCGCCTTGAGCCGCGCGCCTATCACCAGCATTGCCGCGCGCGCGTTCTCGTGCGCCTCATGCGAGGCGAAATTGCGCGCAGCAAGCTCCTCTCTACGAGAGAATATGAGACGCGCATCATTCAGCATCGCTTCATACTGCGTGACGAAGGTGCGTGCTTGGGCGATTTCCTCCGGCCGGGTGCCGTTCGCCAGCTCGGCAAGCGCCGCTGCCTGGGCGTGCATCTGCGCCTCGGCGAGACGCACCGCGTCCTCGAAGTCTTCTTTTTCCAGCGAGGCCACGACTTGACCGGCGTTCACCTCGTCGCCCTCCTCGAAGACCATGCGCGAAACGCGGCCTTCGATTTTGAAAGCGAGGTTGACCTGCCGCACGTCGACGTTGCCCAGCAGCATCAATTCGCCCTGGTGCTTGCCGAATACCGACGGCCAGGTCCGAGCCAGCCATAGGTGCGCACCGCCCGTACTGTTCATGAATGCCCAGCCAGTTAGTGCAGCGCCACTGACCAGCATGACCAAGACAACAAGAACCAGGTATCTCAGTTGTCGCGAGCGCATTTCTGTGCGGACCATGGATTGGTATCGGAACGATGAAAGCTACGGTAATCACTGCGCTCAGGGTTTGACTTATCTCAACACTGAGTAAGCACCCGGTCGACCCGATGGTCGGTTGGCATCGGCTCAGCAGGCGTCCCGGCGGGGCGCGGCATCACCACGACCTCCCTACCTGCAACTCTCACTGAGCCATCTTGTTACCGCGCCCTTGGCTCTTCTTTGACCTGCATCAACCTTATGCAGGTCGGCTCAGCCTATAGAGCCGGTCTTGGCCGATTTACCCTCAAAGACCCCGAGCAATGACAGGCTTCTGGATGACGACTCTGGCACGAACGATGGCATGCCCTTCGAGCACCGATAAGGAGATGCCCGCTCGGCCAGGCCCGCAGCCGACAGTATCCCTCGCCGACGGCGGTGGTCTCGATCATGGAGCTCAGAGCCCATCGTCGCGGGAAGGACCGGGCGCCGCACGCGGAGACGCCGGGTCGGTGTCGCTGCAAGCGCTGGTCGAGTATCAGCGTGATGTCCTCGAGCGGACGATCCTGTTTTGGGACACGCTTCGCGCGCGGGCGAACGACATGCTGGAGCATGAGCGCGCGGGATTGCCACCGCTCCTCGACTTCAAGCATGAGACGCTGCTCGATGCGCGCCACTTCGATCGCCCTGCCAACTACGCTCTGGTGCGCATCACGGAGATCGGCACGCTCCATGCCGACAAGTGTGTCGACGCCGATAAGCCGCCGGTGATCGTCGTCGATCCGCGCGCTGGTCATGGCCCCGGGATCGGCGGCTTCAAGCGTGACTCCGAAGTGGGCGTCGCACTCGACCAGGGCCATCCGGTCTATTTCGTGATCTTCTACCCCGAGCCTGCACCCGGACAGACGCTGGCGGATGTTCTCCATGCCCTGCGCCGCTTCGTCGAAGCCGTTGCGGCCCGCCATCCCGCAACGCGTCCTATCCTGTACGGCAACTGTCAGGCAGGATGGGCCGTAACTCTGCTGTCCGCCGACTGCGAAGGATTGGCTGGGCCGGCCGTGCTCAACGGCTCGCCGCTGTCCTATTGGGCGGGCGAGCCGGGGGCCAATCCCATGCGCCTTGCCGGCGGCCTGCTTGGCGGCGCCTGGCTGGCGCACCTGACAGCGGACTTGGGTCAAGGCCGGTTTGATGGTGCCTGGCTGGCCGGCAACTTCGAGAACCTCAAGCCAGAGCGGGCGGTTTGGGAGAAATACGCGCGTCTCTTCGCCGACATCGATTCCGAGCGCCAGCGCTTTCTCGACTTCGAGCGCTGGTGGAACGGCTACTACTTTCTAAGCCGCGAGGAAATCCTCGCCATCGTCGAGAATCTGTTCGTCGGCAACCAGCTGGAACAGGGCCAGCTCCGGATCTGCCACGGTTGCACCGTCGATCTCCGCCGCATACGCAATCCACTGGTCATATTCGCTTCGTATGGCGACAACATCACACCGCCTCACCAGGCGCTGGGTTGGATTCCCGTGGTCTACCGCGATAACGATGATCTGCGGCAAGCCGGTCAGCGCATCGTCTATCTGACGAATCCGCATGTCGGTCATCTCGGCATCTTCGTTTCCGCGAGCGTGGCACGTCTTGAGCATCGGGCGATCCTCGGGAGTCTCAGTGCCATCGAAGCGCTGCCACCCGGCCTCTACGAGATGAAGATCGAAAGCCATGGCGGCGCCCCCGCCTATAGCGTCCGATTTGAGCCGCGGAAGGTCGAGGATCTCAGGGTCGACTATCCGCGCGCGGCGTTCGAGCGCGTGAGGCAAGTCTCCGAGCTCAACGAGGCACTCTATCGAACCTGGGTGAGCCCTTGGGTCCAGCTCTTCACCACCCCATGGACGGCGGAGATTCTCAAATGGGCGCACCCGATGCGAAGCAGCCGCTACGTGCTTTCCGAGTCGTTCAATCCATGGATGCGTGCCATCGCCATGCTTGCTGACGCGATCAGGCCGAGCCGACGGCCACTTCGTGCCGACCAGCCACTGGTCGCTGGGGAGCGCGAATTCATGGCCGCGATCACTCGAACTCTGGAGAAGAGCCGGCAGGCGCGCGACGGCGCTTGCGAGCAGGTCTTCAGACTTCTCTACCGCGGCCCCGGCGGAGGGTGACGTCAGCCCAAGGGGGCCGAACGAACGTCAACGCGAACATCCCGACCGCTCCAGTCGCCCGTGTCCTCCCACCAGATCAAGTAAAACCGCGTGCCAGCCGCGAGAGTCTCGGTCTCGGCGAGGAAGCCGAGGCCCGCCTCGCGGCGGACGCCTTCGTAGCGCTTCCCACTCGGCCCGCGGTCTGTCCATCGGATACCCGAGCTGGCGCAAAGCGATCAGCTTGACGAATTCGGCATGCGCCCGTGCGAGCGGCATGGCCCTCCGGTGGCCTGCCGAATTTGAGGCGCCGCATCGGGATCGGCGCTGGGTCCCAGAGCTGCTCCGGGATCATACCGCCGAAGCTCGCCATCGCGGCCATTGCCTCGAGGGCCATTGCTTCGAGATAGGGGAGCGCATCCTACTCTAGGCTGCGTCGAGCGCGTAATGCCGACGCTCGCCAGTCAGGAGCGGCCAAGGCCTGCCGCGCCCGGTGCCGTCGAACGGCCGGCCGTCGTCGTGCTCGAAGTAGCCGTCGCTGTTGTAGTGGCGCCGGACCGGCGGGCGCGTCTCCTCTCAGAAGGCGATCGGCAACCTTGAGGCTGTCGTGAATCAGCGCGTCGTCGGCACGCCGC
Organism: Rhodospirillales bacterium; assembly: GCA_016185145.1. GTDB lineage: Bacteria > Pseudomonadota > Alphaproteobacteria > Reyranellales > Reyranellaceae > Reyranella. Next base: position 8,436 of record JACPOB010000091.1, read on the forward strand.
AACCCGAAGCGGACCAGTTGCTGAAAATCGGTGCTGACCTGCTAATCTGCCGGCAGCCCAACCGCATCGACCCGATTGCGGATAGGCATTGTTCGGCCAGCGACTTTCCGTCTTCCTGCACGCGGCCGGGGCGGTGCGGAGGTGGTTGGCTCGCACGCCAACGTCATGCGCGAGCGAAGAAGTGACTTATGACGCGCAGCCAGGTGCCGTCTGCCTCCCAGCAGGCTTGCAGGCGCTGGCGGCATACTTCGGCGCAGGTGCGGCAGCGTTCGTGCTTCCACGTGACGGTCGCACTGCTAACCACAGACTTGGCAAGCTTCCGCGCAGACTTCCAGCGTCCGGCAGATCACGGCTTTGTTGCTGCCATGGCGCGTTCTCCGCTCAGAGAGCATGACGTCGCGGCTGGTCCAATTCGCATCGGCCAATGTGACACACGGTCTCGTACGAGAACAATTTATTCTCAATTGCTTGAACACACCCAAACTGCGATGCAACCGGCAGTAGTTTGGCACGAATCATGCGTCACAGCAGTTCGCTGTCGATTGTACGAGCGGATTGATGGCTCAATCTGTCGGCCCTTCCCTCGGAGGAAGCTTATCAAGGATTTTAGGCGGAGTAGGAGATTCACCATGAAGTTCAGTGGATTGCTTTCACTGGGGCTTGCGATGACCGCAACTGCCTGCGGTCCGATGTCCACCGGAACCGTCAAGGATCTCAACGTGAAGGATTGGATCGGCCACAGCTCGGCGCATCTCATCCAATCCTGGGGCAAGCCGCATCATGACGACCTGACTGCCGACGGAGGTCGCGCCATCGGCTATCTGATCACCAATCAGGCTGTGACCGGTCCGAAGTCGCAAATCTTCTTTCAAGCTCGAAACTGCATGATCAACTTTACCGTCGACTCCAAGGGCATCATCGACGACGCCACGGCGACGGGCTCGAAATGCACGATCGGGCCGCATGGCGACAGGCACCCGCCCGCCAGCAAGACCTGAAGCTGTTTGCAAGGGAGGTGGGGCTGCCGCCTCTCGCCGACTACCAGGCGGTACCTAGAACCACAGCCTCACTCCGGCAACGAACTGCAGGGCGCTGGTGTTGTCTCCGCCCTGGGCCCGCAAACTGGCTGTTTCGCCGAAGCTCTTCAGCCAGGACACCCCGATATAGGGCGCAACTTCCCGCATGACTTCGTAGCGCAAGCGAAGTCCGGGCTCAATGTCGTTCACTCCGGAGCCAATGCCATATTGCGGCACCGACTGCACCGCCGCATTGATCTCGAATCGGGCCTGCAGGATCAAGCGTTGGGTCAGCAGGAAGTCCTGGGTAAGCGTCACGCGGGCGGAAACGTCTGCGTTGGTACTGAGAAAAACCGCCGCCTCGAGCTCCATGCCGAAGGGCACCAGTCCCTGAACGCCGACCACGCCGAAGGCGCGGCCGAGCTTGTTGTCCCAGCTGAGTTGTTGTTCCCAGCGAAAACCCGCCTGGAAATCGATGAACGGCGATATGAGATGACCGTAGAGGATTTGCAGGTCGCCCTCGCCGGTGCGCGGCGGTCCGTTGTATCGGCCTTCGCTCTTCACCCAAATCCGTTGCGCGTCGCCGCCCCACCACCCGACGATGTCCCAGCGGGCCGCATTCACGTTTTCGCCGAGCTGGAACTCAAGCAGGTCGAACAGCAGGAAGCTGTTCATTGACCTGTCGCTGACCGGGCTTGGCCAGCCGGCTTTGGGCGTCCCACCGGGCGGTTGCAGAGGCATGTCATGTCCGGCCTGTCCTTGGGCGTACGCGGCCAGCGCAAGCGCGTTGAGCGCTATCGAGAGGCCGAGCATCGCCACCAGTCGGGTCGAAAGGTTGCGAAATGCGCATTTCATGGCCGCCTCCTTCTCACGCCACTTCGACGACGCGAAACATCCCCATCTCCATGTGAAGCAGCAGGTGGCAATGCATGGCCCACCGGCCGGGGGCGTCGGCTGTTATCGCCACGGTAAGGCGCTCTGCCGGCTTGACGAGCACGGTATGGAGTCGCGGCTGGTTTGGACCTCCTCCATTTTCGAGTTCCATCCACATGCCGTGCAGATGGATCGGGTGTTCCATCATCGTGTCGTTCACGAGGACGAGTCGCAGCCGCTCACCATAGCGGAAGCGGATGGCCGCCGGGGCCTCGGAATACTTCTTACCGTCGAACGACCAGGAGTAGCGCTCCATGTTGCCGGTGATGTGGAGTTCGATGGCGCGCGCGGGCGCTCTCCGGTCCGGCTGCGCGAGGGCGCTACGCAAGTCGGCATAGGTGAGAACACGCCAGCCGTCATTGCCGAGGCCGCTGCCTGGCTCGTCGAGGCGGCTGCGCGCCATCATCGCCACCGTGGAGTTGCCGACGCCGTGCGTGTCCGGGCCGTGCTCCACTGCCGGACTGCCCGGGAGGCCCGGCGGCGCCACGCCTCCGTTCATTTCCGCCATGGAAGCATGTGCGCCGGCCGGCAGCGGAGCATGTGCGCCGTGACCCGACCCGCCCGCTCCACCACCGCCCATCATCATGCCGGCCATGTCCATTCCCATGTCCGCCATGGTGCGTATCGGCCGAGGGCGGCGCGGCGGCACAGCGGCAACCATTCCGGGCACGGGAGCAAGCGTTCCCCGCGCATGGCCGCTTCGGTCGGAAGTCTCGGCAAAGATCGTGTAGGGACGGTTCCCCGGACGCACCAGGACGTCGTAGGTCTGGCCCGGGGCGATGCGCAATTCCTCGACCTCGACAGGCCTGACGTTCTGACCATCGGCCTGCACTACGGTCATCCGAAGGTCCGGAATGCGCACGTCGAAGATGGTCATGGCCCCGGCATCGATGAAGCGGAGTCGCACGGTCTCGCCAGGCCGAAACGTCCCCGTCCAGTTGCCGGCCGGGGAGACGCCGTTCATGAGGTAGGTGTAGGTGGCCGCGGTTACATCCGCGAAGTCGGTCGGGTCCATCAACATCTGGCCCCATTCGAGGCGGTCCTTGGCGGCAGCCCCGAGGCCGTCGCGCCGAACGTCGCGTCCGAATTCCCCGATGGTACGCTTCTGGAAGTTGTAATAGCCGGCCTGCTTCTTCAGGCGGCTCACGATGCGTTCCGGCGACTCGAAGCTCCAGTCCGAAAGCATGACGACGTGATCGCGCTGGTACTGGAACGGGTCTGGCCGGATCGGATCGATGATGAGGGGTGCGTAGAGGCCAAGAAGCTCCTGGCCGCCGGAATGGCTGTGGCACCAGTAGGTTCCACTCTGGCGGATAGGAAATCGATAGACGAACGTCTCTCCCGGGCGAATGCCGGCGAAGCTCACGCCGGGAACACCATCCATGTTCGGCGGAAGGATCAGTCCATGCCAGTGGATGGAACTCACTTCCGGCAACGTGTTGGTGACGCGCAGTTCCACGTCATCACCCTCCCGCAGCCTGATCAGGGGCCCAGGTACGGTCCTGTTCAGCGCGACCGCAGCACCCGTCCGGCCGTCGATCTGCAAGGGCACGCGCTCGATCACCAGATTAATGGCGGTGCCATGAACCGTGGCGCCATTCGGGGGCGTAGCGTACGCAGACTGGCCCAGGGCTTTGGTGGTCGGCGCGACCGCAGCCATGACGGCCGTCGCGCGACCGATGTGCACAAGATGTCGCCGCCCCAGTTTCATCGAAGCCTCCTCCGCCGCGCCATTCGCTCGTTTACTCGGTCAATGGCGAATTGATAGGGATTTCGCCTGCCCGCTTTGACGTATATCAACTGCCACCTCCAGACATGTCACCGTCATTGACCCTTTTCTTCATACGCGCAGCCATGGTCGACGGGCTTCTCGACTTCGGGAAGGCTTCAGCCAAGCGCGGACGACGTCCATTCGCAGCATGGCTTCGTGTACGTTGCCTTCGGGGCATAGCCGGAGAGCTGTCGAATCTGGCTCCGCATGTACCAGACCTCGCATACCGTATGTTCATGGTCCACGGCAGGCGATTGGCCTTGCTTCGCGGTCGCACCGGGCACAGCAATTGCCCTCCATTCACCCACAAGCCGGTTCAATCCCGCGACAAACATCGTCCGCCACCGCCGTTCCATGCAGCGCCATCGGCGTAACGATAGCTACCGACACCCGGAACACTTGCCAGCAAGTCGTTGGTGTCACTGGACGAAGGCGATCGACTGCGGCCTGCTCCGTCGGCGCTCGCGATATGGTAGGCGACTCGAATCCGGCCGCGGCCGGCCTTCCTCCATTTCGACGATGCATCATGTCCGCGTGGGGCCGCCTCGGCAAGCAGCGCCTCGGATACCACAAACGAGGCAGCGAGCATCGCCGAAAGGCGTTCCAGACGCTGCGCTACATTGATGGCTTGCGGCCACGGAGCGCCCACGCGCTTTGCCGCCGATGCCGTCCACACCGAAAAGCCCAAGGTGCTGGATGCCTTGCCCCCATCTTTCAGCGGAGGATGTCGCCATTGCGCCGTACGCTGTCAGTTTGGCGCCAGCGTGGTGGCCGCTACAGCGATCGAGCCCTATCGCCGGGCGCCGAATGTGGCGTCGCAGTCCACGACTGAAACCTTCGCGGCCCTGAAGCTGCATATCGACAACTGACGCTGGGCGGGCGTCCCGTTCTATCTGCGCACCGGCAAGGCCATGGCCTCGCGCAAGACCGATTCGACGACGGGTTACGAAACGCTGCTCTACGACTGCATGTGCGGCGATCAGACCTTGTTCCAACGGGCCTAGGATATCGAGACGGAATGGCGGGTGATCCAGCCGGTTCTCGACGCCTGGCACGACGCCCGTCCTACGATTTCCCCACCTATGCCGCCGGTTCGGAGCGGCCGGCTGCGGCCCACGCGCTTCTGGCGCATGACGGGCACCACTGGCACAGCGTGTCATGAATGTCGGTCTGTCGCGCCTTTGTCACTGCGCGAGTCAAGCTGGGCCAACGCGTCGATCTTGAACAAGACATCGGACAGCAGCGCTCGCGTCTGCCTCACGGCCATTCTTCCTTGAGGGCGATCTCGTACAGGACAAGCACGCGCTTAACGCCCTCGGTCAGATGCTTGGAGGTCACGGTGGCGCCCCTGACGTACTTGATCTCTTCGCCCAGCCATAGGGGCGAACTGGCGGTCTTGCAGACGAACTGCTTCCGCCAATGGGGCATGGTGCACATCATCGTCGTACGACTCGCTGTCTTGAGGATCTCAACTCCCCCGCAGGGCGCCGTCGGGGCACTATGCCGACCGTATACTGCTCCCTCGCCAGCCGAGCACCTCGTCGATGACGAAGAACGCCACTCGAAGCGCGCCAAACGCGGTCAGCCTGGAGGGGTTCGTATATGCCCGAGTCCTCGCGCAGGATGGGCTGTTGGGCGTCAGTAAGTTGCCGTGGCACAGCCGTGAAGCTCGCGCCGGGGAACATCGCCCGCTGAGGCTGCTCAAGTGTGAAGGCGCATCGCTGCGTGAGCGGATACTGTCAGCGCCAACCCGATAAGAGCAGCCAGAGAAGGAGTCCAACGCATCTGCAGCGTCCCCTCTCGTCCAGGATGGCTTGACGAATAGCGGTCGGTCACCCAAGCCATCGGGCGCGTACGGGAGAGGCCCTATTTGTGGGCTTAGGTCGGCGTGCGACATGTGATGCACGTTCGGCCGCCAAGACCTGAAACCGGCACTGCGGATCGTACGCTGCGACCCACCAGCCCAAGGGAGAGATTGACGTAGCTCAAATCACATTGGCGCCTGAGCGACTAACATATATGCGATGGAGGTGCCGATGCGAAAGTCCTGCAAGCTATCCGCCGTTGCCGTGACAAGTTTGACGGCCATGCTCCTGCTGGGCCTACCTGCAAACAGTCAGCAGACGATGTCACCAAGCGAATGGTTGGACAAGTACGATCGTGAGCACGATGAGCAGATCGCGCGAGCCCATCATGTGCATGCAAGGGGGGAGGTGCTGGGCGTCGATGCCGGTCTCGGCACCGTGACCATTCTCAGTGAGGAAATGCACCGCCCTGACAAGACTGTCTCGATGCCTTCAATGATCATGGTGTTCCATGTCACCAATCGCGCGATGCTCCAAGGCCTAGAGTCTAAAGATGTGGTGGAGTTCGAAGCCGCACGGCTTCGCAATGCCGTCATGATCACCAATATCAAGAAACTTCGCTGAGTTTTCTCTTCGGCGTGCATCGCTTGACTGCGGGGCTTGTCCGACCGGGCGGCAAGTAGAGTATGCTGGGTGATGGAATCGGCGGGCGACCACGGCGTGTCGGTGAGCGGTGGTGCCGTCGTCCTCTTCGGGCAGGAACGCTTCGAGAAGCTTACTGGGACGGGCGGCGGATCAGACCGCATCCCGACCGTGAACCTCTTCGTGTTGGGCGCAGCCGCCTGCGCTGGGCACGCCGCCGGCGACAACCAAATAGGACCGCCGCACGACAACGGCTTTGCGGTGCGGCGGAGTTCGGAGCGCGTCAGTCCGGGCTTCTGCTGTCGGGCGTCTCACCGGCAGATGGAGACGATGCGCACAGGCGAACTGTGCCAGAGCCAGCGCTGGCCTTTATGGAGTCGTCCTGATTGGTTCATTTCTTCATCCCGCGCCGTCTTCTCCGGCTGGTCACTGCCGCGGGGCTAATCGCGGGAGCGCTGCTCAGCGGCGTCCCGCCCCCTACACTCGCGCAACCGCACGGCTTTGGGCCCAGCGGCATGGCGAAATGGGTGGTCAGAGGGACGAACACGGAGACGGTCAGCAGCAGCTCTATCGACGGCCTGAGGCTGTGGCCGCGCAGGCGGCCCAACTTAGCTGACGACGACAGCCGCCGCGTAGTCCATCGTGCTCGTAGACCCGGTCGAAGATGACCCGGGCACGCGCGCAGGAACGCCACCAGCCAGTTGACATCCTGTGCAGCAGCCGGACGATTGCATCCCAGGCCTTCAAGGTCAGCCGTTGACCTCGGCCTTCACCTCTTCGAGCGTTTTGGTGTCGAAGTAGATTTCGGACTTTCTTGCCGTGCTTGTCGCTGCCGTAGATTTCGTAGCAGTTCCCGTCGACTTTGAACCCGGGGAAATCCGCCGGCTATCCGGGAGATCGGCCTGGCCGATCGATCGTGAGGTGCACCACGGGTCCATGGTGAGCTGGTGATCGACGAGTGGAGCAGGGAAGGGAACGGTGTAGGGGCAGACGAAGATCAGGTGCTCGATGCACTTCAACCTGGGTGGGGCCGGCGCCGACCACTTTAGGACGATGAGTTGCTGCAGGCAGAGCATCTTGGGTCGTCTTTGATCTATGACAATGTCACTGCGAGTTCTGTTTGCGATCGTTCTGTTTGATCTTTCGTCCGCACAAGGTCGCATGCAGCATTGGCAACCCATATCAACTGCCCCTTCTGGCCTCAATCTGGAGCTTGCCGTGATCGAGGAAGGCGAAGTTCACGCTCTCGCATTTCCCTGCCGCCGCACGGAGAATGGATGGGCAAACGCTGAAACTGGAGCAGTTGTCCATGTCGTCCCAACTCATTGGCGGAATTGGCTGCAATGACTGCATTGTGGTTCGGTTTCCCGTCACTCTGGCTCCGTCGCCGGAGGCAAGTTCCTGAGCTTTGCCTCCTCTTCTGCAAGCAACTTGGCGATGGTCTTCCGCTTCTCCTGCTCGGTCTCCGTCTTCAGGAGGCGGCGGTAGTACTTAATGTTGAGCTCGACGATCGTGCGAACAGACGGACTCATATCGTCCCGCGCTTCCCAATGTTGTTAACCCTACGCGAAAATAACCCCTTTCAATGTCAGCTTCGAGAGCCACCCGACTCACCAAGTTTGACCCTGATCAAACTCTTGTTGTTTCGGCCGTGTGAGAATGGCCCGACAGGATGAAGAAGATGATCGCGAGTACGTCCCTCGATCGAAAAGGCCCGTCGACGGTTGCCGTTGATCCTTGGGCGCCGACCAATCCATCGACAGGGAGATTGCCCCAGCTGCTGACCGACGAAGAGCGGGCGCAGTTGGCCATCATTGCGTCGGTGGTGCGCTTCAAGAAAGGCGATGAAATCTATCGAAGCGGCGGTCGCGCCGAGGCGATATTCAACATCGTCAGCGGCGTGGTGAAATGTTATTGCGACAGCGACGCAAATCATATTGCGTCTTTTCTGTTCCCTAACGATGTGTTCGGCCTGTCCGCCGAAGGCGTATATACGAATTCTGCCAGGGCGATAACGCCGGTTACGGCGTACAGACTCCCGACAGCCGCGCTGCGGGGCCGTCTGTCGAAAAGCGCCGTGTTGGGCTATCACGTGATCTGCAAACTGTGCCAGGAACTACGTCAGGCGCAGCGCCACGCCTTCCTCCTCGCACAGCGTCATGCTGATGCGAAGATCGCCATGTTTATCGAAATGCTGCGGCAGCTCCAGGTTGCCAAAGGTGGCTCCTCGACCGAGATCTACGTTCCGATGGATCGCTCGGATATCGGCGAGTACGTCGGACTGTCGCTCGCCGCAGTGAGTAGGACCTTTCGCAGTCTTGTCACGCACGGCATCATCCAAACTCGGGACCGTAGACATGTGAAGGTTGCCGATCGAGCGGCTTTCGAAAACATCGTGGCTGGCGGCTCGGCCCGGCGCGTTGGCCGAAGGGTGAAACGAACTTTGCGAACGTAACATCCGTGCATCTTCCCTGCATTGGGCTATCGCTCGGCCTGGTTCGAGGGTTGGAGCCTGGGGAACGCACTTGAATTCTCCTCTGACCGATGACGGCAACTCCAGGCAGCCAGCTCGTCGCATATCCAACTTCCGCGCTTGCGACCCGACCAAGCTGTCCAAGCTATGAGCGGCAACGGACCTGTTTCTGCCCTTCCGTTTAGCTTCAGCAGCAGCTCGGTAGATGCGAGGGCCGACCACAGGGACCCAATCGTGTATTCCGCGCGAGGGTGGGCATCTTCCCCAACAAGGCGGCCATCACTCAGCTCGTCGGCGCAATCCTGCTCGAACAGAACGACGAATGGGCCGTCCAGCGCGGCCGTTACATCACTCTGGAAAGCATCGCGCCCGTCAGCGATGATCCTCTCGTCGGGTTGCCCGCTGCGGCTACCTGATCGATCCGGCTCTCGCTCGAGATCGTCATACTGACCAACGTCAGCTACGCCACGCTTCGGGAGTACGTCATGGGTCAAGCCAAAGGTCAAGGGCGGTTCTGCGGCGCGGCTCGACGGGGCTCGTCACAACCGCCCCGCTTGCAAGTGATAATCGCGTCCGCGGCTTCTCACACGCCAGCTTACCGCGCTGGACACTGTTTCAGCCAGGATTCCCTGACATGAAAGCCTATTTCATCGGCGGCGGGATCGGATCACTCGCCGGCGCCGCATTCCTGATCCGCGACGGCGGAATCCCAGGCAACAAAATCACGATCTATGAGAACCTCTCGACCTTTGGCGGGAGTCTGGATGGCGCTCAGCTTCCAGATGGCTCGTATTCGTTGCGCGGCGGCCGCATGCTGACGACCGACCACTACGAATGCACTTGGGATCTGCTTTCGACCATTCCCTCGATTGCGCACGCAGGCCAAACCGTCCGCGACGAAACGGTCGCATTCAACCTCAAGCATCAAGCCCATTCCAAGGCGCGACTCGTCGACCGTAACCGCTCCAAGGTTGATGTGTCGACAATGGGCTTTACCATGCGCGATCGCGAGGAACTGGTGCGCCTGGCGATGGCCTCGGAAGAAGAGCTCGGCAACAGCCGCATCACGGATTGGCTGTCCCCGGCATTCTTTGAGACAAATTTCTGGTACATGTGGCAAACGACGTTCGCCTTTCAGCCCTGGCACAGCGCGGTCGAGCTCAAACGCTATCTGCATCGGTTCATGAACGAGTTTTCGCGCATCGAGACGCTCGGCGGCGTCAAGCGAACCATCTACAACCAGTATGACGCCATCGTTCGTCCCGTGGAAGCATGGCTCAAAGATCATGGCGTTCGGTTCATCAGCGACGGGCGCGTGACCGACATGGACCTTGCCGACGAAGACGGACAGGTCCAGGTGAAAGGCCTTACGATCGACCGGAAAGGCGCCAAAGTCGTCGTGACGGTCGAAGCCCACGACCGCGTGTTCTTTCAGAACGGTTCAATGACCGATGCATCAAGCCTCGGATCTATGACGAGGCCTCCCGAACCACTGACGAAAGCCGACAGCGAAGGATGGGCTCTCTGGGAGAAGATCGCCGCCGGGCGACCGGAATTCGGCAACCCTGCCGTGTTCAACAGTTCGATTCCCGAGACCTATTGGGCATCGTTCACGGTGACCTGTCGCGATCGGGGCTTTTTCCAACAGATGGAGGCGTTCTCCGGCAACGCTGCCGGCACTGGAGGGCTCGTCACGTTCAGGGATTCCAATTGGCTGATGTCGATCGTCCTGTACCATCAACCGCACTTCGTCGGCCAGCAAACCGACGTGGAGGTATTCTGGGGCTATGCCCTGCACCCCGATCGGATCGGCAATTTCGTGGCCAAGCCAATGTCGGAGTGTGGAGGAGCGGAGATCCTGCGTGAGCTTTGTGGTCATTTGAACTTCGATAATGGGGTCTTTCGACAAGCGACCTGCATTCCCTGCCGAATGCCTTACATCACCAGCATGTTTATGCCGCGGCTCAGGTCCGATCGTCCGCTGCCTGTTCCGCCGACTTCCAAGAACCTGGCGTTCATCAGCCAATTCGTCGAAATTCCGGACGAGGTGGTCTTCACGGTGGAGCATTCGGTGCGCGCGGCTCAAATGGCGGTCTATCAGCTGCTCGGCATCGAGCGCCCCGTCCCGCCGATCACACGCCACGACAGGTCGATTAGCGTTCTGATCCATTCGCTGGAGAAGGCGTTTGCCTGACCGGCAGTAGCATCGACTTGATCACGCCGGAGTTCCTTGTTGCCGATCGCGCACGATCTCCAGTTCATTCGATCAGGCCACCGCCAGCGCTATTTCAGGCTGCCCGCCAGGAAGTCATGCGCGGATTGGAACCCTGGTCGTGCTCGCCTGTAGTCACCAGAGTCGGGGCCTTGATCTCGGTTGGCCGGTCGGCGAGGTCGGTCGTAGCCAGCACGCGGTACGCCGCCGCATAGGATGCAGGATCGTTGGCCTGGTTGCGGGTCGCGTACTTCGGTCAGCTCGGGGTGAGCCTCGCGGAATTCATCGGTGAACCAGCGGTTCGAGCGAGCAGCGGAAGTGGTCGCCGGGAATGCCGCTGCCCAGCGCCACGCGCTGCTGCTGCCCGCCACTCAGCTCACGCGGCGCTGGGCCCGGTCGGGCCAGCCGGACCAGCATCAGCGCGCGCGACGCGCCGGTCGATATCCGCCCGTGCCACGCCGCGCATCTCGAGCGGGAAGGCGACGTTGCGCGCCGCCGTCAAGTGCGGGAAGAGCCGCATAGCTCTGGAACGCCACGCCAATGTCCCGCCGGGCTCGCGAACGGCCCGCCAGTCGATCAGTTCCGCGAACAGACCCGCGTCGCGGTTTTCCTGGGCGCGATCGAGCCGATACAGGGTGACGTACCGGTGCGGACAAGCGCCAACGGTCCTCGACGTTGGATGGAGCGATGACCCGCCTATCCCCTGTTCAGCGACGACGGCACGCCGCAGCACGGCATCGTCAGCCGACGATCGCGAAGGCGGCGGCGACAGCCAACGTCGCTGTTTCGCGAGGCATGCCCGTTTGCTTAGAACCAAGTCCGCAGGCCGACCGTGAAGCGGACCTGCTGAGTCGGACCGCCGGCGGCACTGACGTAATCGGCGGTAGCGCCGTATTGGCCGAAATAGGTGATGCCGAGATAGGGCGCGAACTCTCGCGTTATTTCGTAGCGGAGACGCAGCCCCACATCGAGCTCCGAAAGCCCGGCGCCGACGTTCCGTGCCGGGTCGTCCTTGGTGTAGAAATTCATCTCGAACTGCGGCTGCAGGACCAGGCGCTGTGTGATGAAGAGATCGTAGCTGGCCTCCAGCCTGGCCGCGAGATGCCCCTCGCCGCTGACGTAGCCGAACGCGGAGACCTTGAAGAAGCCCGGCGCCAATCCCTGGATGCCGATGCCGCCCCAGCCGCGACTGGGCAACGAGTCCAAGTCCCATCGCACACCGACCAAAGCGTCGAAATAGGTCGTGATGGCACGGCCGTAAAACAGCTGCTGGATGCCGTCGTCCAGTTGGTTGTCGCTATAACGGCCTTCGCTCAATAGCCAGATCTTGTTCTCGTCGGTGCCGACCCAGCCCGACGCCTCCCAGCGGAAAGTGTTGCCCTGGGCGAAGCCGAAGCGCCCTTCCAGCTGGTCGAACAGCAGATGGGCAAAGATCGCCTTGTCGAGCAACTGCGGCATGCCTTGTGGCTGGTCGGCGGTGGGCGTCTGTTGAGCGTGGGCATTGCCCGCCAGCCCGGCGGCGAGCAGGACAACCGCGCAGAGCGCGGCGCGGAGCTTGGTCATGATATGCGCACCTCGCGCATCATGCCCGTCTCCATGTGGTAGAGGAGATGGCAGTGGAAGGCCCAGCGGCCGGGCTCGTCGGCGCTCACCAGGAAGCTCAGCTTCTCACCGGGCTTGACCAGAATGGTATGCTTGTACGGGCGGTATTCGCCTTGCCCGTTCTCCAGCTCGCTCCACACGCCATGCAGATGCATCGGGTGCTCCATCATGGTGTCGTTGATCAGGGTGAAGCGTACCCGCTCGCCGAGCCGAAGCGTGATCGGCGCGGCATCCGAGAATTTCGTGCCGTCGAAGCTCCACATGAAACGGTCCATGTTGCCCGTCAGGTGCAGCACGATCTCACGCGTCGGCGGTCGCGGGTCGTTGCCGCGCTTGGCGTTCCGGAGGTCGGTCAAACGCAGCACTCGCCGGCCGTTGCCGTCGAGCCCGCCGCCCGCTTCGGCGAGACGGTTCCTTGGCGCCATGGCGACGTTGTCTACGCCGACACGGCCTTCGAGCCAGGTGGCAGCGTCTTGCCCGGACATGCCGGCCATCGCCCCTTGGCTCGGCGCCGCGCCACTCATGCCCGGCATGGCGGCATAATTGGGCGGCGTGGCCGTCGTCGGTCCATGCGTCATGCCGGGCATCGAACCGTGCTGCATTCCAGAACCCTGGTTCGTCCCCGGCACGGCGTGGCCCGTGTGGGCGTTGTTCGATGCGCCCCGCCCAGAGCTGCCGTGTCCCGAGCCTCCGTGTTCCATGCCCATGTCGACCATGGTGCGCATCGGCCGTGGATCCATCGGCGGGATCGCCGCTTGCATGCCGAGCTGCGGGGCCAGGGTGCCACGCGCGAACCCGGTGCGGTCCTGGGTCTGGGCGAAGATCGTGAAGGCGCGCGCCTGGCGCGGCTGGACGATCACGTCATAGGTCTCGCCCGGGCCGATTCGGAACTCATCGACCGTGACCGGCACGACGTCGTTGCCGTCACTTTGCACCACGGTCATCGGCAAGTCGGGGATGCGCACATCGAAGATGCTCATGGTGCCGGCATCGATGAAGCGCAACCGCACCCGCTCACCAGGCCGAAACAGAGCCGTCCAGTTGGCCGCCGGCGGCTGGCCGTTCATGAGATAGGTGTAGGTCGCACCCGTCACGTCGAGAATGTCGGTCGGGCCCATACGCATCTTGGCCCACATCAGACGATCCTGGATCGTCGGGCCAAGGCCATCGCGCCTGACGTCGTTTATGAACGTGCCCAGCGTGCGCTGATTGTAGTTGTAATAGTCGGCGTCGAACTTGAGCTTACTGATGATGGTGAGAGGGCTCTCGTCGCTCCAGTCCGACAGCACGATCACATAGTCGCGATCGAAGGCCTGCGCAAAGCCGCCCTTGGGCTCGATGACCAGAGAACCGTAGACGCCGGTCTGCTCCTCGGCGCCATGCGCATGGTACCAGTAGGTGCCGCTCTGGCGTACGGGAAAGCGGTAGGTGAACGTCTGGCCCGGCGCGATGCCGTTGAAGCTGAAGCCCGGCACGCCGTCCATCGGCGAGGGCGTGCGGATGCCATGCCAATGGATCGACGTCGGGAAGGACAACCGGTTGGTGACCGCGAGCGTGACGGTCTCGCCTTCGCGCCACCGTAGGATCGGACCGGGGACCTGGCCGTTGATTGCCGTTGCGGTCATGGTCCGGCCGGTGACGTTGAAGGGCAGTGGACCGATGTCGAGCTTGAACTCGGTGCCGCTCAAGACCTGTTGGGGCGCTCCGGCCAGGGCTGCGCGCCATGGCGGCACGGTAACCAGAGCACCCGCGGCAGCAGCTCCCTGGACGAAGCGTCGGCGGCCGACGCTCGGACGACTCCCAGTCATGAGTGACCTCCTGTGGCGGGCGCGATCGAGTCGATAAGGTATGCGCCGTCGCAAACCCGCTCCATCACGAAGCGCACGTGGGTGCCGGGCTTGATGGAGCCTGGGTCCACCGACGGTGCGACGGAAGGGTCCGTCATCATTGCCGGCCAGCCGATCCCTCGGGGGAGTGGTTCAGGGCCGGCATCGAGCCATGGTCCATCGTGCTGTCGTCCATTCCACGCACTGTAGCCGGGGTCGCAGGGCTCGGTTGATGGCTCATCCCGCTCACGGATGCGGGGGCAGTTGGGCCGGCCTGCACGGTGCCATAGCCTTCACCCTCGCCGGCAAGGGCTGCGTTGCGCGGGATGCGTGAGGCATTCCCCAGATCGACCGCCAGCGGGGCAGAACCGGACTGCGGCGGGACGACGACCAGAGCTTGGTCTGCGCAGGCGGCAAGGACAAGCAAGGACGAGCTCCAGAACAGCAGATGAAGTGAAGGAAGCTTCATCGAAACTCTCGCAAAGAGATCAAACCAAAATTTACACAAGCCGCTTCTGCGCCGCCGCACATTGATCCAGCTCAAAGTGCCAGGGGGCGACCGTCGAAAATTCTAATCATGATCTAGGTGTCTCTGGGAGTCTCGGATGAGACAGACATTTGACGCCTCGGCAGTCTAGCCTTTGATCCAAGTCAAAGCAGCGGCGGTCTTTGGCTGAAATGAAGGAGGGGTCCGACAACGGACGAGCTCAGACCAGTGAGACGGAGATATAGTCATGATGATCGCCAGCAGAGCTATGCAGGCCGCGAGCTTGGCAATCGTGATTGGCGTGTGCGGCTTGGCGTTGCCGGCGTCGGGTCAACAGACGCCACCGGCAACCGGCACCCAACCCAAGCCCCCGATGCAGCCCGGCCCGAGCATGGGCGCGCAGATGCAGCAGCAAGGCATGGAACACGGTCGCATGGGCCAGGGCATGGGCATGGAGGGCAAAGGCATGGGCGGTGCCAACATGCAGAACATGCAGACGCCGGGCGCTTGCTCCGGCGGACAATGCGGTGGCATGGAAGGCTCAGCGATGCAGGGTCAAATGCCCGGCATGGGACCGAGCGGAGTGCCGGCGCAAAGCGTGGGCCCGCAGATGATGCAGATGATGATGCAGGGCCATATGGCCGATCTGCCATGGGACCACATCGAGGGACGGATTGCCTACTTGCATGCCGAGCTGCAGATCACCGAGGCCCAGATGCCGGCGTGGACGGAATTCGCCAATGTGCTGCGTGCCAACGCCAAGCGGATTGCGGAAGTACAAAAGGCGCCGCAGCGAACGACGACGACCGCAGCCGACAGGATGGATGATCAGGAGCGTTGGCTGACTGCGCGGTTGGAGAGCGTGCGGGCCTTGAAACCTGCCTACGTCAAGCTCTACGCTGCGCTCGACGACAAGCAGAAGAAGATCGCTGACGAACTTCTCGCCCCTCACATGGGCATGAGGTAAGAGCACATCACGTGCAAGCTTCATGGTGTACCGTGCCCCCCGGCGATATCGCGTCCTCGCCTGACGCAAATGAGCATTCTCCCCCGCCAGGCGGGGGCGCGATATCGTTCCATTCCAGGCTTGTCTTCCGCGCGAGCGCAAACAAGCGGCGAAGCGCGTGAGGGAGGATGGCACCATGCGAGCCCGTCCGTCGGTGTACGAGGAACTGCGAAACCAGGGCGTGTCGCGACGCGGCTTCCTGAAGTTCTGCGGCTACATGAGTTCGGTGTTGGCGTTGCCGGCGGGCAGCACCGAGGCGATCGCGCAAGCGCTTACTTCCAAGCCGCGTCCGAGCGTGATTTGGCTGTCGGTGCAAGAATGCACGGGCTGCAGCGAGTCTCTGCTTCGTTCGTTCGAGCCAACGCTCGAGAGCCTCATTCTCGATTCCATTTCGTTGGACTACCATCATGTGTTGCAAGCCGCCGCCGGCGAAGCCGCCGAAGCGGCTCGCGACCAGGCAATCGAGCAGAACTGGGGCAAGTACTTTCTGATCGTCGACGGCTCGATTCCGGGCAAGGACGCAGGCGCACGCTCGACCACCGGCGGCAAGGCCGGGCTTGCGCTGGTGCGCAATGCAGCCCAAGGAGCGGCGGTGATTGCGGCCGTGGGCACGTGCGCGACTTTTGGCGGCATCGGAGCCGCGGCGCCCAATCCGTCGGGAGCCTTCGGCGCCGCGGACGCACTCGGCGACCTGGTCGCCGCCGGCAAGGTGAAAGCGCCGATCGTCAACGTTCCCGGCTGTCCGCCGGTACCCGAGGTGATCACTGGCCTCGTTACCTACTACCTGACCTATGGGTCGATTCCTGCTCTCGACGATCTGCGGCGGCCCAAGGTCTTCTTCGGGAAGACCGTCCATGACGACTGCCCGCGGTTGCCGTTTTTCGAGCGTCAGCAGTTCGCCCGCAGCTTCGACGACGAAGGCGCGCGCAAGGGATGGTGCCTCAAGGAGCTTGGTTGCAAGGGCCCCCTCACCTTCAACGCCTGCACCACCGTCAAGTGGAACCAAGGCAGCAGTTTTCCGATGTATTCCGGGCATGGCTGCCTGAGCTGCGCCCAGCCGAATTTCTGGGATCGGCCCGGCGGCTTTTACACCAAGCCGTTCTGAAGAAACGAGAGGCCGGCCTTCTGACGGGGAGAACGTTCGATGGCGCGAGTTGTTGTTGATCCGGTAACCCGCATCGAGGGGCATCTCCGGATCGAAGCGGAAACCGACGCCAAAGGCGTCATCACCCGTGCCTCGAGCTCGGGGACCATGATGCGCGGCATTGAGCTCATCCTGAACGGACGCGACCCGCGTGATGCCTGGGCATTCACGCAGCGGTTCTGTGGGGTCTGCACGGTGGTCCACAGCATCGCGTCGGTGCGCGCGGTCGAGTTTGCGCTGGGCTACGAGATACCGCCGAACGCCCAGCTCATCCGCAACATCATGATCGCGACCCAGTTTGTCCACGATCACGTCGTGCACTTCTACCATCTTCACGCACTCGACTGGGTCGACGTCATCTCGGCGGCCGGCGCCGATCCGGCCGCCACCTCGCGGCTCCAGCGCTCGCTCAGTCCTTGGCCCAACAACAGCGCCGACTACTTTTTGACCGTCCGTGAGCGGCTGCGGCGTTTCATTGACGGCGGTCAGCTTGGCATCTTCACCAACGGCTATTGGGGCCATCCCGAGTACAAGTTGCCGCCGGAGGTCAATCTCCTCGCATTCGCGCACTACCTCGAGGCACTGTCCTGGCAGCGGGAAGTCGTCAAGATCCATGCCATCTTCGGCGGCCGCAATCCGCATCCCAACTTCGTGGTAGGGGGCGCTCCCTGCGCAATCAGCGAAGGCGAGCGCGTCACGGCGGTGTCGGCCGCGACCCTCAAGCAGGTGGGCGACATCATCGACAAGATGCGCGACTTCGTCGACCACGTCTACCTGCCCGACACCCTGGCCATCGCCAGCTACTACAAGGACTGGAGCCTGCGGGGCGAGGGCATCGGAAACTTCCTGTGCTACGGTGATCTTCCACGCGGGACCGATACCTTCAACACATCCACTCTGCTCTTTCCCCGTGGCGCCATACTCGATCGCGACTTGTCCAAGGTGCTGCCCGTCGATCTCGAAGATCCGGCGCAGGTCCAGGAGTTCGTGAGCCATTCCTGGTACGATTACTCGGTGGGCAAGCATGCCCCACTCCACCCGTACGATGGCGAGACGCGGCCGAACTACACCGGTCCACAGCCTCCCTATCAACATCTCGACGTCGATCGCTCCTACTCCTGGATCAAGTCGCCGCGTTGGCGCGGCAAGCCCATGGAAGTGGGCCCGCTGGCCCGCATGTTGGTGCTCTATGCGACCGGCGACCGCAAAGCCCGGGAGCTGGTCGACAGCAGTCTGAAAACGTTGGATCTGCCGATCCAAGGTCTCTACTCCACGCTCGGCCGGGTCGCTGCGCGAACCCTCGAAACCAAGATACTGGCCGACGCGCTGGCCGACATGCATCGGTCCTTGCTGCGCAACATCGCGGCCGGTGATCGGTCGACGTTCAACGACAGCCTTTTCGATCCATCGACCTGGCCGGCTCAAGCCCGCGGGGCAGGGTTCATGGAGGCGCCCCGCGGTGCGCTGGCCCACTGGGTCACAATCGAGAAGGGCAAGATCACGAACTATCAAGCCGTCGTTCCCAGCACCTGGAACGCGGGTCCTCGCGACGCGCAAGGGCAGGATGGACCTTACGAGGCCGCACTAACAGGGCATCGGCTCGCCGATCCGGCCCGCCCGTTGGAGATCTTGCGGACCATACACAGCTTCGACCCTTGCCTGGCTTGTGCCGTTCATGTCGTCGATCCCAACGGCCGCGAGCTTGTCGAGGTCAAGGTTCTGTAAAACGGATGAGCTCTCATGGCAGGCGAATCGGTTGTGTGGAACGAGAAAATGTCTAATCGCAAGATTGCCGTTAAACGTGCCGCAGGGATGGCCTTGATCGGGGCGTTGGCAATTCCCGGCAGCGTGTCGACGCTGGCAAGGCCGACGCCGGGCTACGGTGATCTGATCGACCAGTACTGCATTTCGCAGGGGCGCCTGCGTGTGGCGGCTCATCAATCGCACTGTGCGATGTGCCATCAGACGGGAACATTCGACAGTCTGCCGGCTCATCGTGTTCAGCCCAATTGGACGGAGTTTGAAAACGCCAAGGCGACCGGCGACTTCAGCTTCTTCTGTCCCGGTGGAGGTGGGGCGGCGTTCCCCTCACTGCCTTCCGGCGGAACGGGGATCCAGCGGCCCGCAACGGGGGCTGGAGCGTCGCCGCATGCGATGCCGATGCCTCCGGCGAACGCGCCCCAGCCTCCTTCTGTGGCCGATCGGCAACCCGCGGTCGCCGCGGAAGTCGAAGACCGCCTGAAGCGCTTTCGCGACGAGGTCGGGATCGGCCAGCCTGAGCCGGCGGCCTGGACCGCCTTTGCCGAGGCCGTGCGCGCTGCCGCAGCGGCCGACCGCCGCGCGTTCGCGGATCAGACATCGCGTGAGGCGCCAGATGCGCTCAGCCTCGCACGCCAGCAGGAGCGGCGCCTGTCGGCACGGATCGGCGCGCTGCGCTATGTTGCGACGGCCTTCACTCGCCTTCTGCCGGAATTGAACGATCAGCAGCGCAAGATCGCCAACGAGCGCTTTGCCCTGATTCTAGAGGTCCTCTAAGGAAGGAGGATGTCGTGTGTCTCGCCGTTCCGATGCGAATCGATTCGATTGACCGATTTGTGGCGCAGTGTTCGGTCCGCGGGGTGTCGCGCGACGTCAGTCTTTTCATGCTGGAGGAGGGTTCGGTCTCGGTCGGCGACTATGTGCTTGTCCACGTGGGCTACGCCATCCAGGTGATCAGCGCTGCCGAGGCGGCGGCGACGTGGGAAATCTTCGACGAAGCTCTTTCGACAGCGTAAGGGGGCGTCGTGCACGAACTTTCCATTTGCCAGGCTCTTCTCGACGAGGTGTCGCGAGTTGCTCGACAGCATGGGGCCGAGCGCGTCCTGTCCGTGACCGTCCGAGTAGGCCCCTTGTCTGGCGTCGACTCCGGCTTATTGACGCGAGCATTCAAGGTCGCGCGCCAGGGCACGGTGGCCAGCGGCGCGCGCCTGTGCATCGACAGGGCTGCCGTGATGCTCGAATGCCGGCAGTGCGGTCGATGCACGACTGGTCGAACCGGTCGCTTCCGATGCGGCTTCTGCGGCGCGCGCGACGTCGATGTCACCGCGGGCGAGGAGCTGGTTCTTCAGACCCTGGAGCTGGAAACGACGGAGGAAAGCCATGTGCAATGATTGTGGCTGTGCGGTGCCGGACTCGGCGAAACATCACGATAGAATACGTACGCACACCGCGTCGGTCGCAGTGCTGAAGGACCTTCTTGCCGAGAACGACCGAACGGCCCGGCACAACCAGGTGCACTTCGACGCGGCGGGCGTCTTCGCGATCAACCTGATGTCGGCCCCAGGGTCCGGCAAGACAGCGCTCCTCGAGGCAACGATCGAAGCTTTGAAAGGGAAGCGACGGGTGGCGGTCATCGAAGGTGATCTTGCTACCGAGAACGATGCCGAGCGGATTCGACGGCATGGCGTCCCCGCGGTCCAGATCACAACGGGAACGGCCTGCCATCTCGACGCGCACATGATCCACGAGGTCTTGCACGACATGCCGCTTCAGGATCTCGACATCCTGTTCATCGAGAACGTGGGCAACCTGGTGTGCCCCGCATCGTTCGATCTCGGGCAACACCGAAATGTGACCCTGCTGTCGGTCCCCGAAGGCGACGACAAGCCGGCCAAGTACCCGGTAATGTTCAGGGGCAGCGACGCCATCCTCGTCAGCAAGACCGACCTTCTGCCCCACTTCGACGATTTTCGGCTCGAACGGGCGCAGGCGGCGGTGCGGAGCATCGCCTGCGATTCGCCCATTATCAGCGTCTCCGTACGCACCAGCAACGGCCTCCGCCATTGGATCGACTGGCTGGACCGACAACTGGCCCAGTATCGAGGTGGCGAGCGGCCGGCCGTCGCCGTGGAAGCGGCCTCATGAGGGGCTCAGCCAAGGCGTGGCTGGAGCGCATTCGTGGACTGCCCTTGGAGCGACCGCTCAGCATTCTCAACGTCTGCGGCGGGCACGAGCGGACGCTGGCGCAGGCCGGCCTGCGGGCCGCTCTGCCCGAGACAATTCGGATCATTCCGGGCCCCGGTTGTCCGGTTTGCGTCTGTCCGGAGGAAGACGTCTACGAGGCGATTCGCTTGGCACTGGAGGACAACACCATCCTCGTGGCCTTCGGTGACATGTTGCGCGTGCCTGTCAACGTCGCCAAGGGGGAGGTTCGCTCCCTCAGCGAAGCGCGTGCCAAGGGCGCCGACGTGCGGCCGATTGCAAGCCCGCGTGAGGCGGTAGCCATTGCCCAAACTTACCCGACCAAGCGTACCGTCTTCTTTGCGGCCGGCTTCGAAACTACGATGGCCCCCGTGGCGTCCATGCTCTGCGAAGGGGTGCCGGAGAACCTGCTCTTGCTTTTGTCGGGGCGGCTCACCTGGCCGGCGGTCGACATGTTGCTGGCGTCGGAAGCGCCCGGGTTCGAGGCTTTGATCGCGCCCGGCCACGTGGCGACCGTCATGGGGCCTGAGGAGTGGTCTTTCGTGGCCGACCAGTACGGCATGCCGGCGGCCGTGGCGGGCTTCACGGCGGAGAGCCTGTTGGCCGCCATCCACTCTGTGCTGACGCAACTTCTTGCCGGCACCGCGGTCTTGGAGAATTGCTATCCAGCCAGCGTCCGCCGGGGTGGCAATCGGATCGCCAAGCAGTACCTGTCGCGCGCCATGCGAGTCGTCGACGCAAACTGGCGCGCCATCGGCACGATTGCCCGTTCCGGCTTTGCCCTTGTCGAGGCTTTCGCAAGCCACGACGCACGTAGCCTGTTGGCGCTGTCGGAGACCGCGCAGCGTCGGCGGGCGGGAGAGATGCCGCCCGGCTGCGATTGCGCCCGCGTCGTGCTGGGCAAGGTTCTGCCGACGGACTGCAAGCTCTATGGTAAAGCCTGCACTCCTCGAAGCCCCATCGGACCGTGCATGGTGTCGGATGAGGGTGCCTGTCACATCTGGTGGACGTCGGGCATTCGAGACTCTCGAAGTGGCCGTCAGGGACGTCCCACTTACGCGGCTTGAAGGGCAATGCCAGCCCCGCCACTCACGCTCGTTCTAGGGTATGGCAACTCGTCGTATGCCGACGATGGCCTCGGAACGAATGCCATTGCCTATCTGAAGGCGCAGGAGTCGGCGGCAGACCTGCCTGCTGATCTGTTGCTGCTCGACGGCGGAACGGCCGTTTTCGAGCTGGTGGATCATATAGAGCGGTGCGACCGTCTGGTCGTGATCGATGCGGCAGAGATGGCCGCAGCGCCGGGCACGGTGCGCTGCTTTGTCGGTGTCGATATGGACCGGCAGCTCGGGCAAGCACGGCGCACGGCGCATGAGGTTGCGTTACGTGATGTCTTGGACATCGCCCGACTCGAGGAAAGGTTACCTGGGCGGCGAGCACTCATCGGCGTGCAACCCAAGAGCCTCGACTTCAAGGTTGGGTTGTCGACGGAAGTGGAGCGATCGCTGCCGATTGTTCGCGAGCGGCTCCTTCACGTGATTTTCCATGAATGGAAGTAGCGTGACGGTCGGCTCTCTCGCTTCCGTCCTCCTGCTGGTCGAAGGGCGCGTTCAAGGCGTCGGCTTTCGCCCCTTCATCTGGCGATTGGCGCGAGATCACCGTCTGGCCGGCTGGGTGCGCAATGACGGCGCCCATGTGCTGATACGCCTGGAAGGAACCGAACAGGAGATCGCTGTATTTTCCCGGCAGCTGGTCGACGGATCGCCTCCCCTGGCGCGGCCTCAGCTGACCTCGATCAAGCCGCTCGCCTGGGAGGGCTATGCCGACTTCTCGATTGAGCCCAGTGTCGTTGGCGAATCCGCCGCCGCGTCAATTCCACCGGATCACTTTGCCTGTCCCGAGTGTCTGGCGGAGCTGCGTGATCCGTCGATGCGGCGATATCGTTATCCCTTCATCAACTGCACGCAGTGCGGTCCCCGATACACGATCATCGACTCCCTTCCTTACGACAGGCCCAACACGGCCATGGCTCCGTTTCGGATGTGCGCCGCCTGCCAAGCCGAATATGAGCGTCCCGAAGATCGCCGCTATCACGCCCAACCGCTGGCCTGCGCCGAATGCGGGCCCAGGCTGCAGTTCGTCACAAACGATGCCTTATTGTCCGACAGTTCTCTCGACGGCGAGGCGGCCCTCGGCGCAGCGATCTCGTGTCTGCGTCAAGGCCTCATCGTCGCCGTCAAGGGCATCGGCGGATTTCATCTCTTGTGCGACGCGAAGGCGGAGGCGACCGTCCAGCGCCTTCGGCAGCGCAAGCGGCGGCCACAAAAGCCGTTGGCAGTAATGGTGAAACAGAGCGGGCCGGACGGCTTGCAATATGCGCGAGCGGTGGCACGGCTGTCAGAGGTGGAGGCGGCGGCTCTGGTCGATCCTATGCGACCTGTAGTCATCGCGACAAAGGGACAAGAGGTACTCGCGCCATCCATAGCGCCGGGGCTTGGCGAAATTGGCCTACTGTTACCCTACAGCCCTTTGCACGCGCTGCTGCTTGACGAATTCGGCGGCCCGCTTGTTGCCACCAGCGGCAACTGTTCAGGCGATCCGGTGGAGATCGACGAGGGCTCGGCCGTCAAGCGGTTGGGCGACGTCGCGGACGCCTTTCTCATCCACAACCGACCGATCCGGCGGCCGGCTGACGATCCGGTGTGCCGGGAGATTGCCGGGCAGGTCCGGCCCTTGCGTTTGGGACGTGGCAATGCGCCCTTGCAGCTTGGACTGCCGGCACGGCTCGAGCGCCCGCTCTTGGCGGTCGGTGGTCACATGAAGAGCACGATTGCGCTGGCATGGGCCGACCGGGCCGTCGTGTCGCCCCATATTGGTGACCTCGGATCACCGCGAAGTCAGTCACTGTTTGTGGACGTTGTGCAGGGCGTGCAGAAGCTGTTTGGCATTCGGGCGCAAGCGATGGTCTGCGATCTCCATCCTGGCTACAGCTCCACGCGCTGGGCTCGCCGCAGTGGGCTGCCGGTGATCGCCGTCCAGCATCACCGCGCACATGCCTCGGCCTTGGCAGGCGAGCACGCGCGCGCCTCCGACATGCTGGTGTTCACGTGGGATGGCTTAGGCATAGGAGACGACCATACGCTGTGGGGTGGTGAGGCATTCTTCGGCACGCCTGGTCACTGGCGCCGAGTCGCCTCGTTCCGACCGTTCCGACTGCCGGGTGGAGAACGAGCCGCACGCGAGCCGTGGCGCTGCGCCTTGGGTCTCTGCTGGGAGGCAGGCATGGATTGGGGCGACGCATCCGCAGAGAGCCGGCTGTTGCGGAGAGCTTGGGAGGCCAACATCAACTGTCCGGCCACGACTTCAGTTGGACGGCTGTTCGACGCTGCGGCTGCGCTTCTGGGCTTCGCCGGCCGTGCGAGCTACGAGGCGCAGGCAGCGATGTGGCTGGAGGCGCAGGCGAGCCATGCCGAGGCGACAGCAATGCCCCTGCGAACAGAGGCTGGACTTACAGTCGCCGATTGGGAGCCGCTGATGCGGAGCCTAGCCGATGCCTCCCTTTCGGTCGGTGAGCGTAGCGCCATCTTCCACGAATCGTTGGCGAGCACCCTCCTGGACCAGGCAACACTGGTCCGTACGACGACCTCGATCCATACCGTTGGGCTGGTCGGTGGTGTGTTCCAGAACAGGCGGCTGACCGAGCGGGCAGTGCACTTGCTCACGGCAGCCGGTTTCGAAGTATTGCTGCCAACGGCCGTGCCGATGAACGACGCCGGCCTCAGCTACGGGCAGATCGTCGAGGCGGCAGCCTTGCAAGCAACAGCACCGCGAAGGCAAAGCGCACATGCACGCTGAACTCGACAAGCTGAGGCGCGACCTGCTCGAACAGTCGGTGACGTTGGCGCATGGCAACGGCGGGCGCCTCACCCGCGAGCTGGTGGACGGAATCTTCGCCTTCCACCTACGTGGCGACACATCAGTCGATGCGGCCCCGCTCAAGCCGGTCGATGGAGAGCTCGTCATGACGACAGACGGCTTCATCGTCGAGCCGCTGGAATTCCCCGGGGGAAGCATCGGGAGCCTCGCTGTCAACGGCACTGTAAACGATCTGGCGGTCATGGGTGCCAGGCCCCTGTACCTCACGCTTAACGCGTTCATTGAAGAAGGGCTCGAGGTCCGTCTCTTGGATCGATTGATCGCCGATGCCGCACAGGCGGCCGGCGCAGCCGGCGCGGCCGTGATCGCTGGCGACACGAAGGTGCTCCGTCAGGGTGAAGGCAGCGGGCTGTATCTCGGCATGGCCGGGGTCGGCGTGCGTCGGCCAAGCTTGAGGCTCGGCCTAGAACACATTCGAGCTGGAGACAGAGTGCTCGTCAGCGGAACCGTAGGCGATCATGGCGCGGCCGTGCTGCTTGCCCGGCAGGATTTTGGGTTGGCCGGCCATTTGCGCTCCGATTGCGCGAGCGTCCTCGAAGTGGCGATGGCGCTTCTCGGCATTCGAGGTCTTCGGTTCATGCGCGATCCTACACGCGGAGGCCTTGCGACTGTCGCCCACGATATTCTTCGCGGAACTGGCTGTGGCGTTCAGCTCTACGAGGCGGGAATTCCCGTAAGCGAGGCGGCCAGGGGCATCTGCGAGATGCTCGGTTTTGACCCGCTGATCTTGCCAAGCGAAGGACGTCTGATCGCCGTCGTGGCGGCTGATACCGCAGCGAGCGCGTTGATGGCGATGCGACGGCATGGGTGTCCGGACGCTGCCATTGTCGGCACCGTCACAAGCGATCCCTACGTTGCGCTCAAGACCGAACTGGGCGAACGCCTTATCGAGGAGTTGGAGCACGACCCCTTGCCGAGGATCTGCTGAGCGTCATCGAGGCGACTGTCCCAGCGACTCCAACTTGGCCTGTAGCGTATCGGCTGCTTCCGCCGCTTCCGCGATGGTGGCCGCAAGAAGCGTCGGCACCAAAGCCACCTCGATTGCGGAACCGAGATGATTGCCGCCGTCGTTCGCATGGTCGAGCCACCAGACGGCGGAGAACGCCGTCTCCTCAATCCTCGTTAAGCCGAGCGCATGCACTTCGATTGACACTTCGCCCTTCCCAAGGCCGCCGCGGAGGGCCGTCAAGTCGTCCGCCGTGAGCGGCAGGCGTCGCAGATCGACCGTCACCGCTTGGCCAGTGGCAGCCAGGGCGCGCAAACCGGCGACGACTTCGTTCAGGATCGCAGCCACCATGGGGGAAACCCCACCGTTTCCAAATGGCGAGGTTGTGCTCACCTTAGCCCTCCCTGAAACTCCAACCGGAAAACGCTGAAGAACTCATCGCCCGCCGGACATTTGAGGTACATCAAGGCCGCTGCCGGGTCTCCATGGCGTGTTTCCTTATAGCACGGTGTGGCTGTGGCAGTACGCCAAACCATGTTGAGCTAGACAAGGAAGGGAATCTCAAAGTGCTGATCCCCCACCTGCTGCAATGGACGTTAACTCTGATCGAGTTGCTGGGTGTCGGCGTGATCGTTGCGGCTGTAGTCATGTCTACAGTCTTCTTCGGGAAGCAGGGATTGGCCGTCGGATGGGAGACAGCCTTCCAAAATACCGCGCCGACCTTGGGCGCGGAATCCGCTGGGCCTTGAGTTTTTGGTTGCCGCCGACATCATCGGAACCGTTGCCGTGACACCCAGCTTCCAGAGCCTCGGGGTTCTGTGCTTGATCATTGGCATCTGAACACTGCTGAGCTTCTCACTCGAAGTGGAAATTGAGGGACGGTGGCCGTGGCGACGGCACCGTAGCGGAGGCGCAACGGCGCGGTCGATGGACGGTGTTGGTCTACCACACGCACCGACAAGCAGGTGTAACGGTTGCTGCCTGCCGAAATACACAGGGCTTCGCATTTCATCAGCGACCAGAGTAATAGTGCCAGGGCCAGCATCGACCGCCTGAACATGCCCTTCGGCGTGGGCATGTCCTTGCTGGGAGACAAGGTGCCGATGGTGGCGGTCCAGCCTATCCAACCAATGGGCGGGACTTGCAGTCTCTTGGCCACTTGCCGGGGCGGAGGCCAGCGCCAGAAGCAGCGCGAGTGCCGTGCAACGAACTGTCAATCGCTACCCCCTGCTCACCACCGGGCGCCTCCTTCGACGCTCAGGGCAGTCAGGCACATGGCCGCTAGTTCTTCGGGCCTGACGAATGGCTCGGCGTCGCAGGCATGTTGTGCTGCTTCTGCTGAATGTCCTTTGTCTCGCCTGGCTTCGGGGACGAGGAGTGGCCATGCGTCCCCGGACCAGGAACCGTTCCCCCTTGCATATGCTGCTGCTGGCGATTGTCCTTGTCCCCGGGCGCTGCCTGCTGCGCAGATGCTCCTTGGATGGCAGTGAGCAGACCGACAGCCGCAACGGCTGCGGAGATGCAGCCGCCATCGAGAGCAAGGTGCGTGAGATCGAAAATCTGAGATCGGACCAGCGACTCACGTTCATCCGTGCGGTCGGCGACGCCGGGAAACTCCTGACCTCGGATCAGCAAAAGATGGTGCACGGCCTGATGCCAATGCCATCGAACGCCCCGATGTCGAAGCCGATGAAATAGATATCGCTTGAGGGACGACTGCCGCGGCCTACAGCTCGAGGCGATAGCGGCAACGCCAGGCGGAAAGCCGCATCCGTTGATTGCTCATCCAAATCCGGTGGTTGCAAACTCATCCGGATGGCCGCAAAGGATTCAGATTTTCGCAAATGGCCCCGGGCGCGAAGCCCATGGAATTCGGAAGCGACGGTCTTGGTCGATCGCTTCCAAGAATGTGCACTTGTGGGGGCGACTATGCGAGCTGGTCGGTAGCTTACGTCTTGCTGTCCGGGGGATGCTTCTCGCCATGCGGACCGATCGTGCACTTCGACCCGGTCGCTGTCGCATCGTCGATGATGCCGTTTCGATCAACGGTGAAGTTGATCATGCAGTTCCTCGCCTGGAAAAAGACCTGAGACTTCGGGCCCGTCACCGCTTGGTTGGTGATCATGTAGCCGATTGCCCTGCCGCCATCGGCTGTAGGGTAGTCGTGATGCGGTTTACCCCAGGATTGGATGAGATGAGCCGAACTGTGTCCCACCCAGTCGTGGACGTTGAGATCCTTGACGGTTCCCGTCGACATTGGCCCACACGCAGCTAGCGCCATGGTGGCGATCGCAATGATCAAGGAATTGCTAACTTTCATGACTGGGTCTCCCACTTATGCCTCAAGATCGATTGATCAAAAGCAACCAACGATTGCCTAAACATATGCGCCACGACAGCCGATGCTTTGAGATGGATCAATTCTGTGGCCATAATAATCGGCAGCAATCTGCGCTATGTTGCCAAACGCAACACTACTAGCGGGGGCAAAAAACATGCCATTGAGGCATCGTTGTTTCAGTCACAACTCTCATGTCCCAGCTCGCCGTCGGGTCACGATCAGAGTGAAGCGAGTGATGAGAATAGAGATGCCCTGTGGCAATCAGGGTTTAGGCTTCCTGCATGCGCTCGTTAAGCGTCGTCCGGCATGCCTGACCGCGTAGCCCTTAACTGATCATGGGACAGACGAAAGTAGCTGACGAGTTCTTTCCCGGATTCGTCGCAGCGGGAAAAGGGTGTGCCATGAAATAGGTCGGCAAGGGTTCGATCTCGCAACAACGCGGCGGTGTCGGCGCTTACCGGGACAATGACCTTATCTTCGGCAGCCATAAGATCCTTGCCAGCCTGCTCGAGGCGATGAGCGATGTTCACGGCATCTCCTACAACCGTGTAATTTACACGTCCTGGCGAGCCGATGTTGTCGACGAGAACGGGCCCGGTGTGGATGCCGATCCGGATCCTGATCGAGTGCTTGCCTGCACGCCGTCGTGTAGCGTTGTCAGCTTTCAAAGCGGAAACGATGGCGAGAGCGGCGCGCACTGCGGAATCAGCCTGATCGTCACTTCCTGAGAGGCTGCCCCACGTCGCCATGACGGCATCACCGATGAACTTGTCGATGAGGCCGCCTTCTCGCTCGATGCAGGCTCCGAGGATTGCAAAATGCTGATTGAGCATGTTGGACACTTCGCCCACAGGCGAACCGCGAGTGATCTGCGAGAAGTGGACGATATCGGTGAACAGCACGGTTACCAGCTGCTTTCGCGAAACCAACGCCGCCTCACCTGCCTGCATGATCCGGACAATGAGGCCTTTCGGCACGTATGCGCCAAACGATTTGAGGGCCGCTCGCGCCCGGTCCAGGCTGTAGCCTGCGTGGTCTATCTCGCGGACCCGCGATGATTGATAGTGGACTTGGTCGAGATCCAGGCGCCCCATCGAGTTTGCAGCTGAGGTGATTGTGCCGATAAGCCTGCTCACGCGGAAACTGATGACCGCTACCAGCAGGAACGCGAAAGTCAAGGTTGCAGCGCCGACCAGAGCGCCTGTTCCGAGGTTTTGAAAGGGGCCGGTGAACTCATCGACCGGCAGGTATCGACCGATGAACCCAGGATTCAGGGCCGTAGCCGGAGACGAGGCGATGCACGAACAACCATCGCCGGCCGGAAACCTTGGCAACATGCCCGAGGTCATGAATATCCCGGTCGAACCACATGCTTGTCGCCGGCTTGTTCCAGATCGCCCGAGGAAACTTCTTGCAAATCAGCGATTGTCGAGACCCTGCAACAGTCGGTGATGCTCGGACTTACGCTCATGAAGGGCATCGCCGCTCGGCTCAAACGACGAATTTCGAGCGTTGATCCACCGCCGAGAGCAGGGCCAGTCCCTGCACAGGCTCCACGCCTCAACCGATAGCTACAACCGAGCCTGGCACCAGGGGCAAAGGCGTGGATGACTGAGTTCTATCCAGAAATCGGGCTCTTCCACATTGTTGCGGCGATTGCGAGCGGCTGCCTGTTCTTCGTGCACGGGCTTGCGTTCTTTGGAGGCCTACGGTGGGCCATGGCTGCGCGCGCCGAGTGCGTAATGCTCAACAAGGGTCCCTATCTGTTCGAGGCAATCGATGAACTCCACCGGCTGCACGAGTGCATGGAGGAGCATCAGCACAAGAAGACGCCGCAGCTGCGTCGACTCAAGAGCTGGTAGGCGCGCCGATGCTGGGCATGCTGGAACGCTTCCGGGCATGCGTCGCCGGTCAACCCTACCAGACCAAGGTTCGCTTTCGAGTGATCTCAACGCCAGGTTCACCGACTGAGATCGAGAACAACGCGCCCCTCGATCGCGCCGGCATGCATGCGGGAGAACACATCGTTGATGTTTTCGAGCCGCGCGGCGGCGACCGTAGCGTGGACCTTGCCAGCGCCGGCAAAAGCGAGCGCCTCCTGGAGATCGAGGCGAGTGCCGACGATCGAGCCCCGCACCGTAACTCCGTTCAGCACCATGTCGAAGATCGGCAGCGGAAAGCTTCCCGGCGGCAGGCCGGTGAGCGACACCGTGCCGCCGCGCCGGACCATGCCGAGCGCCTGTTCGAAGGCCTTCGGGGACACCGCTGTGACTAGGACGCCATGCGCGCCGCCGATCTCTTTCTTCAGGAAGGCCGCGGGATCGGTGGTCCTGGCGTTGACCGTCACCGTCGCGCCAACCCGCTCGGCCAACGCGAGCTTGTCGTCATCGATGTCGACGGCAGCCACGTTGAGGCCCATCTCGCGCGCATATTGAACAGCCATGTGGCCGAGACCGCCGATACCAGAGATCACCGTCCAATCGCCAGGCTTGGTATCGGCAACCTTGAGGCCCTTATAGACTGTCAGGCCGGCGCACAGCACCGGCGCGATCTCAACGAACCCGATGTTGGCGGGGAGATGGCCAACATAGTTGGGGTCGGCGACCACATACTCGGCAAAGCCGCCGTTGACCGAATAGCCGGTGTTGAGCTGGGATTCACACAAGGTCTCCCAGCCGCCGAGGCAATGCTCGCAATGACCGCAGGCGGTGTAGAGCCATGGCACGCCGACCCGGTCGCCCTCCTTCACATGCCTGACGCCCGAACCGACGCCTGAGACGAAGCCGACGCCTTCATGGCCGGGAATGAATGGCGGCTTGGGCTTCACCGGCCAGTCGCCCTCGGCGGCATGCAGGTCGGTGTGGCAGACGCCGCAGGCTTCGATCTTGACCTGGATCTGACCGGGACCGGGCTCCGGCACCGACGCATCTTCGATGGCGAGGGGCTTGCGGAACTCACGAACAACCGCGGCTTTCATGGTTCTTGGCATCGTGGCTTTCCCTTTCGGATCGTGGTTCGGATGACGCTAGCCGCTGACACACCGGATCGTGCGCCGTCGAGGAAGAGCTGATCGACTCCTAGCCGGCGTCACCGCAGGCGCCGCACGCGCTGGTGCAGGACGTACGGCAGCGCGAGATCGCTACGGCCCATATCGCCTCGGCGCGCGTCTGGCGCTTTGAGCCACATCAATGCAAGTCGCTCCCTCCGGCGCGGAGAAGACCATCGACTTCACGGGCTTCTCCCGCCTCTTCGTGTCGCTCTGCAGGCAAGTTCGTGCGTCACACGCCCATGACGACCGAGGCCGGCATCACCCGCAGATGGCTTTTCACCCGCCTGACACCAGGCACGTTCTCGCATAAGCCCGCTTTTCAATGTGCCTTGGCGGCGCTTCCCTGACGCAGGGCGCTGCATTTTGTGGCATCTGGCACCTCTCTAAGTTAACAGGATCGCGCCAAATGCCATTGCCGATCTTTGATGTATGTCAAATTCAATCCGAGAGCCTAGTTCGGATCAGATCGTGTTCTGCTATCGCTCGCGCTGATTTCGATCGCACGCACGCCTCCGCTGCGCACGGAATCGCAGGTCGTTCCACCCCGATTGTTTCGCTGACTGGTCTGTGCACTGAAAGATGATCTCTTTGGCATAACAGGCACGACTTCGGCGAAGTCTGCGTGAAGGTTCCAATGAGCAATACCTCTCAAGGACGCGAATCGGCTTCGCGCGCGCTTTTCGGCTTCCTCGACGCTTGCAGCCCTTACGACGATTACCTCCTGCGGCGCCTTGAACGGGTGGCCGTCGGAGCTGAGGAGACATTTGAAAAAGGTTACCTTGTAGCGAGCCATTGCTTTTTCACACGTCCGTTGCCTGAAACAATGAAGCCTTCCGCTGACCGTGCTTTGATCTTGGTCAAACCGCTGCCCCCGCGCACCGCCGCGCTTGAGCTATCGACGCCTGGCCAAGGCATCCCGCAGCCCGGTCGCATGGGCCAACGCGAGAATTGCGATTCGCACCTAGTCGTCTGGAACTGAAGTTCATTACATTATAGGAG
Source organism: Rhodospirillales bacterium (assembly GCA_016185145.1). Classification (GTDB taxonomy): domain Bacteria; phylum Pseudomonadota; class Alphaproteobacteria; order Reyranellales; family Reyranellaceae; genus Reyranella. The sequence goes on from JACPOB010000091.1 coordinate 40,584, forward strand.
AGCGCTCTGGGCCTTGTAAGGAGAGCGCTGATGGCAAATGGACGTGCGAGGGGTCGGCCGATCGCGCCGTTGGAGTTGAGTGCTGAGGAGCGGGCCTATCTGGAGCGGCAAGTGCGTCGCCATCGCGTCGCCCGGTCGCTGTCCGAGCGGTGCCGCATCATTCTACGGTGTGCGGACGGATCGCCCAGCAAGTCCATCGCGACCGAGCTCGGCCGTGCACGAACACACGGTTGGCAAATGGCGGCGCCGCTTCTTGAAGGATCGCTGCGATGGCCTGTTTGACGAGGCTCGTCCAGGCCGGCCGCGCACTATCGACGATGATCAGGTTGCGGCCGTGATCGAGCAGACGTTGCGCACCACGCCGGCCGACGCGACGCACTGGTCGATCCGTTCGATGGCGGCGGAGACCGGCTTTTCCCACACCACGATCCGCCGGATGTGGGCGGCGTTCGGCTTGCAGCCGCACCGCAGCCAGACGTTCAAGCTGTCGGACGATCCGCTGTTCGTCGACAAGGTGCGCGATATCGTCGGCCTTTACCTCTCGCCGCCCAACCGCGCGCTTGTTCTCAGCATTGACGAGAAAAGCCAGATCCAGGCCCTGGATGCGAACAGCCGGTCTTGCCGATGATGCCCGGTGTCCCTGAACGGCGGACGCACAACTACGTGCGACACGGGACGACCTCGCTGTTCGCCGCCCTCGATGTTGCCTCAGGCTTCGTCATCGGCAAGTGCTACAGGCGCCACCGGGCGGCTGAGTTCTTGAACTTCCTCAGAGAGATCGACGCTCAGGTCCCTGAAGGGCTCGACGTCCATATCGTCTTGGACAACTATGCCACCCACAAGACGCCCAAGATCAAGGCGTGGCTCGCCCGCCGGCCGCACTATCACGTACACTTCACGCCGACTTCGGCATCATGGATCAATCAGGTCGAGCGCTGGTTTGCAGAGCTCACCAGGAAGCGGCTCCGACGCGGCGTTCATACCTCGGTCAGGCAACTGCAAGCCGACATCCGCGCCTTCATCGACCGGCACAACCAAAACCCCAAGCCCTTCAAATGGACCAAGTCCGCCGACCAAATCCTCGCCTCGGTCAAGCGCTTCTGCCAGAAGACACAGAAGACTTTATGCAGCGAACTTTAGATTCAGAGGACTAGATTGAACTGTCCAATTCGGAACTGAGACGCAAGGATAAGAACATTAGGCTCTAGCCGAAGCCGCAACGAGTCTCGCAGGGGACACCCGCGACAAAAACGAGACCGCGGGGGCGGTTGGTGCTGGCGGGCAAAGAGCGAGGCCTCGTCGGTTCGCTCGGCCAATCGGCAGCAGGACCTCGGCTGAAGGAGATGGCAATGGAAGCCCCCGGCGCCCCCGGCATCCCACCGACTTGGACGAGCAGCGACAAGGACATGATTGGCACCAGCCTTGGGCCGGCCCGCTTGTGGTTCACGATCGGGCACGGCATCGTCAATGAGGTCTACTGGCCGCGGGTGGACTTGCCGCAGATTCGCGATCTCGGCTTCATCGTCGCCGATGGCCGCGGCTTCTGGAGCGAAGTCAAGCGCGGGGCCGACTACGCGGTCTCGACGCCTTCTCCCGGCGTTCCCGCCGTCCAGATTCTGCACCGCTACGACCGCTTCGAGCTTGCACTGCGCATCGTGCCCGACTCGGAACGGGACGTGCTGCTGGTGGAGATCGAGCTCACCGGCGGCGACGACTTGGCACCCTATGCGCTGCTGGCGCCGCACCTTGGCGGCACCGGCTGGGACAACCGGGCCGACGGTTTCACCAACCGCGGCCGCGTCGTGCTGTGCGCCGATCAAGGCCCGTTTGCCCTGGCCCTGGCAGCCGCCGATCTCGACCAACGCGATGGCTGGCAGGGCGCGAGCGCCGGCTATGTTGGAACGAGCGACGGTTGGCAGGACTTCGCCCGCAATGGCGCCATGACCTGGTTCCATGGCAAGGCCGGGCCCGGCAATGTCGCGCTGATGGGTCGGTTGCCGAGGCGCGCCGTGCTGGCGCTCGGATTCGGCAGCGGCAAGGAGGCGGCCGCGACCCTCGCCATTTCGGCCCTGAGCCAGCCCTTCGAGACAGCATGGCACCAGCAAGTCCGCGAGTGGCAGGCCTGGCACGCCGACAAGGCTCATACCCGCGGCATGCCGCGCAAGCATGCCGAGCAGATCCATCTCTCGGCGATGGTGCTCAAGGCGCATCAGGACAAGACCTATCCAGGCGCCATGGTCGCCAGCCTCAGCGTCCCCTGGGGCAACAGCACGGACGACATCGGCGGTTACCATCTCGTCTGGCCGCGCGACCTGGTGCAGAGCGCAGGTGCGCTGCTCGAATTGCGCGCGATCAAGGAGGCGCAAGACGTGCTGCGCTACCTGATCGCGACGCAGCTCGATGACGGCCGCTGGGCGCAGAACCAGTGGCTGGGCGGCACGCCCCGCTGGGGCGGCGTCCAGCTCGACGAGGTCGCCTTTCCTGTCCTGCTCGCCGCGGCGCTCGGCGAGCGCGACGCCCTCGGCGGCATCGGGGCACGGGATATGGTCCGCCGGGCGCTGACCTACCTGGTGCGGCAGGGGCCGGCGACGGAGCAGGATCGCTGGGAAGAGACGGCGGGCATCAACACCTTCACGCTTGCGGTCGTCATCGCGGCGCTGGTTGCCGGGGCCGAGTTCCTCGATGAGGCCGAACGGGGCGACGTCCTGGCACTTGCCGACGACTGGAACGCGCACATCGAAGAGTGGTGCGTCGCCTCGGAAACGGCGCTCAGCGCGGCGCACGGCGTCGGGCCGTACTACATCCGGGTCGCCCCCGCGCGCGTCATCGCCGACCGCGCGGCGCTTCAGGACATCGTGCCCCTCAAGAACCGCGAGCGTGACCCGGGGCTGCCGGCGGCAGAGCAAGTTTCGACCGACTTCCTGCAGCTGGTGCGGTTCGGGCTGCGCAGCCCGGAAGACCCGCAGGTGCGTAACACGGTCCGCCTGGTGGACGCATTGCTCCGGACAGAAACGCCGAGCGGGCCGGTCTGGCGCCGCTACGGTGGAGATGGTTACGGGGAGCACCCGGACGGGCGGCCCTACGACGGAACGGGCCAGGGTCGGCCCTGGCCGCTGCTGGCCGGAGAGCGGGGCCACTATGCCCTGCTGTCAGGAGAGGATGCCGAGCCCTATCTGCGGATCATGGCCGCCACCAGCGGTCGGTTGGGCTTGATCCCCGAGCAAGTGTGGGACGGCGATCCGCTGCCGCGGGTTGGCCTCCAGCCCGGCCGACCGTCGGGTTCGGCGATGCCTCTGGTCTGGGCGCACGCCGAGTTCGTCAAGCTGGCGGCGAGTGTCGCCAAGGGGGTGCCGGTGGACCGGCCCGAGGCGGTGTGGCTGCGCTACGCTGGCCGCCGGCCCAGCCCCAGCCGCGCCCACTGGTCCTCGCAGATGCCCGTGGCGAAAATCCGGCCGGGGGCAGACTCTGCGTGTGCTCTGTACCGTACCGACGGTCGCGCGTTGGAGGATCGATGGCCAGCAGGAGGTGTTCGAGACTCCGACGAGATCAGGCGCTTTCGGATTACATGTCGCCGACCTGGCAACCGAAGCCCTGGAGACCGGCCGGAGCGTCCGTGTTGCGCCCTACGCTTGGCCTAAGCAGGAATGGATCATCACCGTCGGACCGCCGGAGGAAAGCTGAAACGAGCGAGTTGCCGCCGGCAAATTGATGCACATCAAGGAGTAAACGCCAGTCGAGTCCACGATGGGGAGCGTGCGCGGTGTCGCTCGCGACGCAGGCGGCAGGAACAGGAGATTGAGAGGGGCTCGATGAAGTTGGCGATGATGACGGTGATGCTTCTCGCCATCAGCGTGGGAGGCTGCGCCAGTCCTGGCAATGATGGTGCAACGGGGGCGGCGCCTCAACGCTATATGGGGGTATCGCCAAATGTGAACGGCACCTGGAACGGCGCGACGACCTCCTCAACCATGGTGATGCAACGGATCAAGCAGGATAACGCCAGGCGCGCGATCAGCGGTGGCGCTAACATCCAGTACTGACTGATCGCTGCCGACCCCAGAGCAATAGGAGAGGGGCGATAGGCAGGTGAAGCTTTGGCCTTCTAAACCGAACGTTGCTCGTTTTGGCTCGCCGGCAATGACTACAATGGCCTCTACCTGAGTTTTTTGCGGCTAGCAGCGCATCAAGAGGCTCAATCGTGGGTTTGAACCTTTCCGCTGTTGAGCGGGCCGCATTTTAAAGAGCGCGCCAATCGGCCGAGGTCTCACGGGCTCAGGCCAGCGACACTGATGGTGGTTTGCGCTGTGCCATTCTTGGGAACAAGCGGGCGTGAACGGTGTAAGGTTCGGATGACTTGAGGGAGTTCGGCATGAAGCGTGCGAGATTCGCAGCGTGCGCGCTGGCGATATCCGTTTTTGGCCTTGCGGCCGCGGAGTCGGCGACGGCGGCCGACCCCACGGTGGAACGCGGCAAGTACCTGGTAACGGTCGGCGGCTGCCACGCCTGCCACACGCCGGGATACTTCTTTGGCCAGGTTGACATGACCCGCGCGCTCGGCGGTTCAGAAGTTGGGTTCGAGGTTCCGGCGATGGGCGTGTTCTATGGTTCCAATCTGACGATGGATAAGGCGACAGGCCTCGGCGACTGGAGCGACGCACAGATCGCGGCCGCGATGACGACGGGCCGGCGCCCGGATGGACGAAAGCTCGCCCCCGTCATGCCGTGGCAATCCTTGGCGGCCCTCAGCCGGAGCGACGTCAGCGCGATCATCGCCTATCTGCGGAGCCTGCCCCCGGTTCAGAACAAGGTGCCCGGCCCGTTTGGCCCTGCGGCAATCCCCGGCTCGTGGGTCCTCAAGCTCGTGCCGCCCCAGGCGCAAAGTGCCGCCGTTGGTGCCACGCTCGCCGAACGCTGGTGTACCAGATGCCATGACATTGAGCGTACGGCGCAACCTCGATCCGCCGAAGGCGTGCCGAGCTTCAAAGCCATCGTGGCTAAGCCGCAGATGACGCCGGCAGAACTCGACAGCCACCTGTCCTCGACACACACGGGCATGCCGGACTTCCAGCTCAGCCTTTACGAACGCAGCTTGCTCATCGCCTATATCCAAAGCCTGCGCTAGCCCCTTATCGCAATTGCCGCGCAGCGTTCGCCCTCTCTGGAGCGGGCCGCCCGCAGAGCACCCTGCGACGCCAAATCATAGCTCTGGCCACTTTGAGGTAGATCAATGCAGCCTGTCCCGAGGGACAATAGCCGAACAGGGCTACAAATCGCGCCTTCGCGACGTCCGTGCACATCCGCCTGCCCGAGGAGATTTTGCAATATGATGTCCGTGGGGTTGAGCGTGATCGTCCGGGCCGTTTTCTCGGCCAGGCGCGACAAGCCAATCGGTTACGGCGCCTGGCAGATTGGCGCCAAGTGCCGCCGCCCATCCAACGGCGAGGAGAGAGGCACCGGCACGGAGCGATAGTATGAGTAAGAAGTCCGGAAAAATACGAGACCAACCACAGCAGTCCGCGGGCATCAGCAAGCGGGACTACGGAGAAACGCTTCACATCCTGCAAATCGAGCTCGTCAAGCTGCAGAAGCATTTCATCCGGTGCAACGACAAGATCCTCGTGCTGCTCGAGGGGCGCGACGCCGCGGGCAAGGACGGCGTCATCAAGCGCATCGTTGAGCATTTGAGCCCGCGCGAGACCCGCGTCGTGGCTCTCGGCAAGCCCTCCGATCATGACCGCGGCAGCTGGTACTTTCAGCGTTACGCCCCGCACCTCCCGGCGCCGCAAGAGTTCGTCCTCTTCAATCGAAGCTGGTACAACCGCGCTGGTGTCGAACGCGTCATGGGCTTCTGCACGGACGACGAATACGAGGAGTTCATGCAAACGGTGCTCGCGTTCGAGCACATGCTGGTGAGGTCCGGGATCAAGCTGCTCAAGTACTATCTCGACATCAGCCAAGACGAACAAAGAAGGCGCCTTAAGGACCGGCGCAAGGATCCGCTGAAACAGTGGAAGATCAGCCCCATCGACGCTCAGGCCGTCAAGCGCTGGGCGGACTACAGTTTGGCACGCAACGAGATGTTGGCCCGCACCCATAACCAGGTGACGCCCTGGACGATCGTGCGCGCCGACGACAAGCGGTTGGCCCGTCTCAATCTTATCATGCATCTGCTGTCGCGCCTGCACTACGGCGACAAGGACGAGGCCGCGCTCCTTGTCGATCCGGATATCATCTTCGAATACCAGGACACATACATAAAGAAGGGTCTGATCGCCCCATGAGCGCCGACATCTTTCGGACAAGGAGGATGACGTGATGAGGACAGCCGCGATCGAGGTCGCCGGTTTGCTCTCCACGCTGAGCGCGGTTGGCGTCCAGAAGCAGCTCGCCCGCTTGCCCGGCGTCGGGAAGGCCGAAGTCAACTACGTCGCGGGCAGCGCAACCGTCACCTTTGACGAGACGATCACCGACGTCAGGGCGATCAAGGCCCAGGTGCGCGAGTGCGGCTATCACTGCGCCGGCGAGCAGCTGCCGAGGCATGTCTGCACCCTGGCCGACCCACCGGACGAAGCGGTCGCTGTGCCGGCACCGGGCCACGAAGACCGTCCGCACGCCGGCCACGACGTGCATCGGGCAGCGGCCAACTCAAGCGAACACGCGGCGGTAGCCGGAAAGGCCGGCGGGATGGCCCACGAGATGGGTCACGGCGCGAGTATGGACATGCAAGCGATGGTGCGCGACATGCGCAATCGCTTCTGGGTCGCGCTGGTCTTCAGCATACCGATCTTCGTCTACTCGCCGATGGGTGGCATGTTCACGCCGCCGGCACCGCCTTTGGGGCTTCGCCTCGATCTGTGGCTATTCCTCCTCGCCACCGTCGCGGTCGTCTACCCGAGCTGGCCGTTCCTCGTTGCCGCCTGGCGAGCGCTGAAGAACGGCGTGCTTAACATGGCCGTGCTCGTGGTGCTCTCGGTCGGCACCGGCTATCTGTTTAGCGTGGGCGCCACCCTTTTCTTCCCCGGGGTGCAGTTCTACGAGGCGGTGGCGGTCCTCCTAGTCTTCATCCTGCTCGGCCATTGGCTGGAGATGCGGGCGCGCGCCGGGGCCTCCGATGCAATCCGTGCCCTCATGGACCTTGCCCCGCCGGTGGCCATGGTGCTGCGGGACGGGCGGGAGCTCGAGGTGCCGACAGCCGAGGTGCTGGCGGGCGATGTCGTCGTCATCCGCCCGGGCAATAAGATCCCGGTCGATGGCGAGGTGATCGAGGGCGAGTCCCAAGTCGACGAGGCCATGCTGACCGGCGAATCCATGCCGGTCAAAAAAGGGCCGGGCGACAGCGTGGTGGGCGCCTCCATCAACAAGAGCGGCAGCTTCCGCTACCGGGCCACCAAAGTGGGCGCCGACACGGCGCTGGCCCAGATCGTCAAACTCGTGCAGGAGGCGCAGAACTCGAAAGCCCCGGCGCAGCTCCTGGCAGACCGGGCCTCCGAGTGGCTGGTGTGGACGGCGATCGGGATCGGACTCGCCACCTTCGCCATCTGGTTCTGGTTGATCGGCCAACCGTTGCTGTTCGCGCTCACCCTCACCATCACGGTATTCGTCATCGCCTGCCCGGACGCGCTCGGGCTGGCCACTCCCATGGCAGTGATGGTGGGTACCGGGCTGGGCGCCATGAACGGCATTCTGTTCAAGAACGCCGCCGCTCTGGAGAACGCGACCAAGCTCCAGGTCATCGTCATGGACAAAACCGGCACCCTGACCATGGGACAGCCGGAAGTCGTGGACGTGGCCGTCGCTCCCGGGACGTCCCTCGACCAGCTGCTGGCGTTGGCCGCAGCGGTGGAAAAAGGCTCCGAGCATCCCTTGGCCCAAGCCATCCTGAAGCGCGCCGCGGGCGTCGCGACAGGGACTGTAGCCGACTTTGCCGCCGTCGAGGGCATGGGAGCGAAAGCCCGGGTGGCAGGCAGCGTCGTGCTGCTGGGAAACCGCAAGCTCATGGATACGGAGCAGGTCGACTTGGCCGGGCTCGATGCCAAGGCGGCCGAGATGCAAGGCGCCGGACGAACCGTGGTCCACGCCGCCCGTGACGGCAAGCTCATCGGGCTCATCGCCATCGCAGATGCGCCGCGGCCCACGTCCGCCGCCACCGTCGCAAAGCTCCGTGAGCGGGGCATCCAGGTGGCGATGCTGACCGGCGACAACCGCGCCACGGCCGAGCGCATCGCGAGGGAACTGGGCATCGACATCGTGCTCGCCGACGTGCTTCCGGGTCAGAAGGCGGAGAAAGTGAAAGAACTGCAGGCGCAGGGCAAGAAGGTCGGCATGGTGGGTGACGGGATCAACGACGCGCCGGCCCTCACGCAGGCGGACGTCGGCTTCGCCATCGGCGCCGGCACCGACGTCGCGATGGAGAGTGCTGACGTGGTGCTCATGAAGAGCGATCCCTATGACGTGGTCGGCGCGGTCGAGCTCTCACGTGCTACGCTGCGCAAGATGCACCAGAACCTGTTCTGGGCAGTCGCCTACAACGTTGTCGCCTTCCCGGCGGCCGCTGGTGTGTTCTACCCCCTCGTCATCAGTCCCGAGGTGGCGGCGCTCGCCATGTCGGGCAGCTCCGCCCTGGTTGCGATCAATGCCCTGCTCTTGAAGCGCACCCGGCTCGAAGGGATCCGCCATCCCCGCGCGGCGGGCGGATCCGCGAGCGGGCGCGACGCCGTGGTCGGCTTCAAGGTGGGTACTATTGAGGGATGACCAGACCACCCTGCGTAATCAGGGGTCCCAATGCGTAGTACAAGATCGCGGAGAGTGGCAGACTTGCACATTCGAGCGCGTGGCCCGCTGCGTCGTGTATCTCAGCGCCGCGACGGCCGAGTCGGGTCTTGTCGTACACAGGAGCGGCCATGTGAAGATTCCGGCGAAGCCGCCCGCCTATTCCGGGATGATGGCGCCCGCGCTTCCGACATGATGCCGCCCGGGGTCCGCCGCCACGCTGGCCGGGTGTTTTTTGCGGCACTTGGTTTGTGCCGTCGTCAATCTTCCAATCTTGTTTTGAATCTCGGGTTGTTGTTGGGGCTGTGGGTATGTGGTCGACGCGCCAGCGTCGTCCACATATCCATCAGCCCCTCATGCGACATCGATTTGGCGCCGCGCCTGCGACGCAGGGACTGGCCGCTGAGATCGACGCGTTGAGCGTTGTGAACGAGGCGATCGAGGATGGCATCGGCATAGGTCGGGTCGGCGATGACGTCGTGCCATTTGTCGATCGGCAGCTGGCTGGTGACGATGGTCGATCGGCGGCCATAGCGCTCTTCGAGGATCTCGAGGAGATCGTGGCGCGCATCGGCATTGAGCGGCTCGAGGCCCCAATCGTCGAGGATCAACAGCTGCACGCCGCCGAGGGCGCGCAGCAGGCGACCATATCGGCCGTCGCCGCGGGCAAGGGCAAGATCGCCGAACAGCTTGGGCACGCGCTGATAGAGGACGGAGCGATTGTCGCGACACGCCTTGTGGCCGAGCGCGGATGCCAGCCACGACTTGCCGACGCCGGTCGAAGCAGCGTCATACTGCCGGGTGTCCGGCTTCCGAGGTTCGGATCGTCTACCCGTTTCATCCACGGGCCGGCGAGACGGTGGTGGCGATCGGTTCGAAGCGCCACGCAGGTGCCGACCATCTGATCATCCGTCAGCCGGACCATACGTTGGCCCTGTTACCAGCGTGGATGATCGACCCGCGTCGGGCAACGCGGCTCCTTGTGACACATCCCCGCTTGCCGGTCGAGAAGCTGTGGGATCTACGCGCCTTTGTCGATGCGCTCATGGCCTCATGTCGGGGGGATTCGCCCCGGTGCGAGGGATCTGGCCATGCAACGATCGCAGCACAATCAGAGGGATCTGTTCGAGGACGAGACGAGCCCGGCGAAGCTTCATCCCGCGTTGCGGGTCAAGCTGACACCGTTGCTGCAGAGGCTATTGACCGAGGCCGCTGGCGCGGGGGTGGTGGGAGACGATCTGGGCAGCAAGGGAGCTGACGATGACCAAGATCACGGCTGAACACCTTGCCCGCAGCGCCTGTGTCTATGTGCGCCAGTCGACGGCCGATCAGCTGATCAACAACCACGAGAGCCGGCGGCAGTACGCCTTGGTGGATCGTGCCCGCGCCCTGGGGTGGACAAGCGTCGAGGTCATCGACAACGACCTGGGCCGCTCCGGCTCAGGCGTCGCCCGTCCGGGCTTCGAGAAGCTGCTCGCTGCGATCTGCGAGGGGCGTGTAGGTGCCGTCGTCTCGATTGAGGCTTCGCGCCTGGCCCGCAACGGGCGCGACTGGCACACGCTGCTCGAGTTCTGCGGTCTGGTCGGCACGCTGATCATAGTTGAGGATGGCGTTTATGACCCGCGGTATCCGAACGACCGGCTGTTGCTCGGCATGAAGGGCACGATGAGCGAGATGGAGTTGTCGCTGTTCCGCCGGCGCTCCCTCGAGGCCCTGAAGCAGAAGGCGCGCCGCGGCGAGCTCTTCCTCACGGTGGCAATTGGCTATCTCAAGACCTCACACGACCGTATCGAGAAGGATCCCGACCGTCGCGTCCAGCAAGCGATCGCGCTTGTCTTCGCCAAGTTCGCCGAGCTGCAAACGGTGCGGCAGGTTCACCTTTGGATGCGCCGGCAACGGGTGCCCCTACCGGCGACGCAATATGGCCCGGAAGGCCGCAAGGTGGTCTGGAAGCTGCCGGTCTACCAGACCCTGCATCACATGCTCACGAACCCGATCTATGCCGGCGCCTATACGTTCGGACGCACCGCAAGCCGGATCACGGTCGAAGGCGGGCGAAAGCGGGTCATCCGCGGCTTCCCCAAGGACCGTAGCGCGTGGGAGGTTTTGATCCGCGATCATCATGAAGGGTACATTAGCTGGGCCGAGTTTCGAGAGGAACCAGCGCCTGATCAACGACAACGCCAACGGCAAGAGCTTCATGAGCCGCGGCTCGGTCCGGCGCGGAGAAGCTCTGCTCGCCGGGCTCCTGCGCTGCGGGCACTGCGGCCGCAAGCTCCACGTCGCTTACAGCGGGGACATTGGTAATTCCGCCCGCTACCACTGCCGGGGCAGTTCTCTCAATCATGGCGGCGAACGGTGCATCTCGTTCGGCGGCATGCGGATTGATCGCGCCATCGGGGCCGAGGTCATTGCCCGGTTACAGCCACTCGGCGTCGAGGCCGCCATAGGGGCTCTGGAAGCGCGCCGCGCTGCAAGCGCCGAGAAGCTGCGGCAGATCGAACTCGCGCTTGAGCAGGCACGCTACGAGGCGGCCCGTGCGCGGCGCCAGTATGACGCCGTCGACCCTGACAACCGTCTTGTTGCCGCGGCGCTCGAGCAGCGTTGGAATGAGCGCCTGCTGGCCGTGCGCGCGCTCGAGGAAGAGCGAGACGCTCTGGCGGCACAGTCCCATCCCACACTTACGACGGCCGAGCGTCAGCGTCTTCTGGCGCTCGGCACCGACGTCGAGCGCGCCTGGCACAGTCCAGGTGCGACGCCGGCGACGCGCAAGCAGATCATCCGCACGTTGATCGAGGAGATCGTCGTGCGCGTCGAGGACGACACACTCAGCCTGGTGATCCACTGGGTCGGCGACGACCACACATCCTTGCACGTCCGCAAGAACCGCGCCGGCCAGCACCGCTGGAGCACGGACGCGGCGGTGGTGGACCTTGTCAGGGTTCTCGCGCGCCAGCTGCCTGACAAGGCTATCGCCGCGATCCTCAATCGCGCCAATAAAACGACGGGGCGCGGTAACGGATGGACCCGCTCACGTGTATGTTTGCTGCGCAACCATCGCGGGATTGCGCCCTACCGAGAGGGTGAACGCAGCGAACGTGGTGAGGCTACGCTGGAGGAAGCGGCGACGACTCTCAAGGTAAGCGAGGCGACCGTGCGCCGGCTGATCGCGGACAAGACCCTGCCAGCCAGCCAGTTTTGCAAGGGTGCGCCCTGGGTGATCCGAGCTGCTGATCTTGAGCTCGAGGATGTCAGACGGGCAGCCCAAGCGCGGCGCCAGCGTCGTCCAGCGTCTAACGATCAGCGGCAGAATGTCTTGGATTTATAAGCTGATAGCGAGATGGGCATTATGAAGCGAGATCGGTCGGCCCGGTGATGACCAGATTGTCGTGGGCCTCGATCCATTGGCCGGTGGCGAGCTTCTGGAACAGCGCGCGGTCCAATCCGCGTGGGCTACGATAGTCGACATCCTCGATGGCGGCCTGATGGCGCAGCCGGGCATAGCGCAAGCGGCGAACGAGCTTCTTGTCGTAGCGCCAGGTCGCTTCCCGCAGCGCATTCGCCAGAATGGCATCCGGTGCCCAAGGCAGCTCGGCGAGATACCTCATGACCTGGCCCTTCAGCACCGCCGGGTTGCCTTTCGGAGCCCCCGCGATGCGAAGCAGCCCGAAGAGGCGGGCCTCGGAACGCGTCTCGCTGTCGATCAGCTTGTCGATGACTGTCAGGGAGGAGAGAGGTCCAGTCGCGGCGCGCCATTCGAACTGTGGTGCTGCCAAGTTGATTCGTTGCGTGGCGGCAAGCGCACGCACTTCTTGCCGGGACCGCTGCGCATCGCTCCAATCTGCGTCAGTTGCACCTCGCGATAACCCGTCGCCTCGGCGCCCAGGCCAGGCGCAAGCTCGGCAACTTCCTTGGGAAAGGCCAGCGTCAAAGCGGGTCAATCCATCTTCAAGACGATCCGCCCGTCGATCTCGCCCTTCTCCATGCGGGCGAAGATTTCGTTGATGTTCTCGAGCTTGTCCCATGAGAGGTGTGCGGCGACGGCGCCGTCGCCGGCGAAGTCCAGCGCCTCCTCGAGATCCTGACGCGTGCCGACGATCGAGCCGCGCACCGTGATGCGCTTCAAGACGGTATCGAAAATCGGCATCGCGAACCGGCCGGGCGGCAAGCCGACCAACGCCATGGTGCCATGCGGACGGAGGACTCCGAAGGCTTGCTCGAAGGCGGTTGGCGAAACGGCGGTCGCCAGGACGCCATGCACACCGCCCAGCCGCTTCTGCAGCTCCTGCGCCGGATCGGACTCGCGCGCATTCACCGCGATCTGGGCGCCGAGCCTGGTCGCCAGCGCCAGCTTGTCGGGATGAACATCGATGGCCGCGACATGCATGCCCATCGCCTTGGCGTACTGCACGGCCATGTGCCCCAGGCCACCGATGCCGGAGATCGCCACCCATTCGCCCGGCTTGACCTCGGTCTCCTTCAGGCCCTTGTAGACCGTGACGCCAGCGCAGAGGACAGGTGCCGCCGGTCCCCAGTCCAGCTTTTCCGGCAGGCGGCCGACATATTCCGGGTCGGCAAGCGCATAGGCGGCGAAGCTACCGTTGACGGAATAGCCCGTGTTCTGCTGGGAGGCGCAGAGCGTCTCCCATCCCGTTCGACAGTAGGAGCACCAGCCACAGGCGGTATGCAGCCAAGGGACGCCGACACGGTCACCTTCCTTGACGCGGGTAACGTCGCGGCCGGCCTTGGCCACGATGCCCACGCCCTCGTGGCCGGGAATGAACGGCACGGAAGGCCGCACCGGCCAGTCGCCCCTGGCGGCATGGAGATCGGTATGACAGACACCGGTGGCAGCGATGCGCACCAGGATCTGGTTCGGCTTCGGTTCCGGAACGGGCACTTCGTCGATCGTCAGGGGTGCGCCCAATGTGCGAACTACCGCGGCCGTCATGGTTTCCGGCATATGACCCTCCTTCGATCATCCTCACGAAGGGATGCGCTGTCAGGGCGGAATTCCGCTGCCTCTTTGTTAGCTTGAGACGTCTTGCGCCTCGCGCCGATTTTTTCAATGATACCGCTCATATGGCGCTCGGTCAGCTGCCGCTTCAAGCGGCCACTGACAGGCTCATCCAAGGGTGAGGCGCTCTCCAACAGAGGAGTGTGAGCCCATGGCTGAAGCATCAAAGGTTCCGGCAAGGACTGGACAGGCGTCGGGAATGCCGCAGGTGTGGCAGCCCTTCGAATCGCTGCGCCACGAGATCGGCCGGCTGTTCGACGATTTCGGCTTCGCCCCCTGGCGCACGCCGTTCCGGCGATCATTGGCCGACTTCCAGCGGGCGACTGCACCGCCAGTCGACATCGTCGAGACCGACAAGGCCTATGAAGTGACGGCCGACGTGCCCGGCTTCGACGAGAAGGACATCGAGGTCAAGCTCCTAAACGGCACGCTCTACATCAAGGGCGAGCGCAAGTCCGAGAAGGAAGAGAAGAAGGAGGGCTTCTATCTCAGCGAGCGCGAGTTCGGATCGTTCGAACGCCGCTTCGAGCTGCCGGACGAGGTTGATGCCGACAAGATCGCGGCCACCCTGAAGAAGGGTGTCCTCACTGTCACGCTGCCCAAGAAGCCGGAAGCCCAGAAGCCGGCTAAGAAGATCGAGGTCAAGTCCGCTGCATGAGGCTGATCGAAGCGCTCGCGGGCCGCGCTGCCGGCCCGTGGGCACCTCGATCCTGACTCGGAGCGGCTCACTTGGCTGTGCACCCAAGCAGGCGTCACGGCCTTCAGGCTCGTGGCTGCCAGGGCACCCTTGTGCGCCGACAGCGAGACGGGAGATATGGACGTCCGATCGAAAGATATGCGCTTTATCTTGACAGTGATGCTCTTGTGGAAACAGTTCGATGGTCTTGGCATCGGAGGAATGCCATGGACGAGTTCATCTGCCGCAAGAACATTGCACATTTTCAAGGGCTGTTGGCCACGACGGATGACGAAGCGCAACGAGAGGTCATCCGCAATCTTCTCGCAAGTGAAGAAGAGAAGCTTCGATCGCTGATAACACGACGACAACAAGCTGATGACTCATCCGGAAGTCCGATCTAGCCATCGCACACTGCGAACTCCTTGGCCATGATGGACGACCATGGGACGCCTTGCTCGCGTGTCGAACGCCAACACGAGAAAGCGCTTACGGCATGCAACCCGCCACACGATGCGGGCATTGCGGTTGTGTGTTTTTCCGCCTTGAGGGGATAGGCCATGAACAGCACCAGGAACCTCTGGACCCTGCTTGCGGCCCTTCTGGTCGTGTCGTTCGGCGTCCTGCTGTGGACGGGCACGGAAATCTACCAGAAGGCGCCACCGGTGCCTGAGCAGGTGGTTTCCGCCGACGGCACCAGGATTTTCACCAAGCGGGATATCGAGACCGGCCGCCAGGTCTGGCAATCGATGGGCGGTATGCAGCTCGGTTCGATCTGGGGCCATGGCGCGTACGTAGCGCCCGACTGGAGCGCCGACTGGCTGCACCGCGAGGCTATCGCCATCCTCGACCAGTGGGCCACGCGCGAAGGCGGCGCCGCCTACGCCCAGTTGCCGGAAGAGCGGCAGGCGGCGCTGGCGGGCCGGCTGCGCACGCGCATACGCCAGAACGCCTACGATGGCGCGAACGGCACCGTCACCGTCGATACCGAGCGCGCTGCGGCGATCGCCAAGGTGGCGGCGCACTACGAGAGCCTGTTCGGCAATGACCCGGCGACAGCGGAGTTGCGCGAAGCCTACGCAATGAAGAACGACACGGTGCCCGACGCCGCACATCGGCGTGCGCTCACCGCCTTCTTCTGGTGGACTGCCTGGGCCGCCGTCACCGAACGGCCGGGCAGTGTCATCACCTACACCAACAACTGGCCGAGCGAGCCGCTGGTCGGGAACCGGCCGCCGGCGAGCACCTTCATCTGGTCGGCCTTCAGCGTCACCTTCCTGCTCGCGGGCATAGGCCTGCTGGGCTGGCACTATGCGGTCACGCACGGCCGAGGCGAGGAGCCGCATCGGTTGCCGCCCTTCGATCCGATGCGTGCGATCCGGCCCACGCCTTCGATGCTGGCGACGGCCAAATACTTCTGGGTGCTGCTGGCCCTGTTCCTGGTCCAGATCGCCCTCGGCGCGATCACCGCGCACTACCAGGTCGAAGGCCAGCAAGCCTATGGCTATCCGCTGTCGGAGGTGCTGCCCTACTCGCTGAGCCGTACCTGGCACACCCAGCTTGCCGTGCTGTGGATCGCGGTGGCCTGGCTCGGCACCGGCCTTTACATCGCGCCCGCCATCTCGGGCTACGAGCCTCCCTACCAGCGGCTCCTCGTCAACGTGCTGTGGCTTGCCCTGCTGGTGATCGTCGTCGGCGCTTTCGCCGGCCAGTGGCTCGCCGTCATGCAGCGGCTGGGCCTCGACGACAATTTCTGGTTCGGCCATCAGGGCTGGGAATATGCCGACACCGGCCGCCTCTGGCAGTGGCTCCTGTTCGTGGGCCTGCTGCTGTGGCTGTTCCTCGTTGGACGCGCATTGTGGCCGTCGCTCAGCACGCGCCACGAAGGCCGCTCGATCGTGGCGCTGCTGTTCCTGTCGACAGTCGCGATCGGCCTGTTCTTCGGCGCAGCGCTGATGTGGGGTGAGCACACGCACCTCTCGATCGTCGAGTACTGGCGCTGGTGGCTGGTGCATCTGTGGGTCGAAGGCTTCTTCGAGGTATTCGCCACCGCGGTGATCGCATTCCTGTTCACGCGGCTGGGGCTCCTGCCGGTGCGCACGGCGACGGTCGCAGTGCTGTTCGCCACCATCATCTTCATGGCCGGCGGTGTCCTGGGCACGCTGCACCATCTCTACTTCGCCGGCACGCCGACCGCGGTGCTGGCTTTGGGTGCGAGCTTCTCTGCGCTCGAGGTGGTGCCGCTCGCCTATATCGGCTTCGAGGCCTACCATACCTATCGTCTTGGCGGCGCCACCGAATGGATGGAGCGCTATCGCTGGCCAGTGATGTTCTTCATTGCCGTGGCCTTCTGGAACCTGGTGGGCGCCGGCCTGTTCGGTTTCCTGATCAATCCGCCATTGTCGCTCTACTACATGCAGGGGCTGAACCTCACTCCGTTGCACGGCCACACGGCGTTGTTCGGGGTCTACGGCATGCTGGGCATCGGGCTGGTGCTGTTCTGCCTGCGCGGCATGAAGCCCGACCTGGTGTGGAACAACACCATCCTCAAGGTGAGCTTCTTGTGCTTCAACATCGGGCTGGCGCTGATGGGGCTGCTGACGTTGTTGCCGCTCGGCACGCTGCAGCTCCTGGCCGCCATCGACGACGGCTACTGGTACGCGCGCTCGGCCGAGTTCATGCAGCAGCCGATCGTCGATCTGCTCGTATGGCTGCGTATGCCGGGCGACATCATCTTCAGTATCGGTGCGCTTGCGCTCGCGCTGTTCGTGATCGGCCTGTGGGTGTTCCCGCGGCGGCTGGGCGAGCGGCCGCGTGAAGCCGCCGAGCCGATGCGGCCTGGCGAGCCGCGGCCGAGTCGATAGAGTTGCATCAGTTTTATGCCGAGATCCGGCTGGTCCACATCGTGGCGGTGGGGCCCCGATGCTTGACAATGCCGGTCAAGGCTCAGTGAAATGACCCAACGGGAGTCGCCAAGGGGCATTCCCCTGGCCAGGCATCTTCCGCACGAGGATTTGCCGAGGGAGGATAAAATGCAACGCACTTTGCTTGCGCTGACCCTGATCGCCAGCGCGCCTGTTGCCTATTCCCAGACGATGCCGTCCAATGAGCCGCGCGACGCGCAAGGCCGGTCCTGCATCGGCTGCAACGACTGGGTGCGTCAGCCCGGGGACCAGCCCGGGCCCGCGAGCGGCGCTTCCACCGGCATGGGTTCCGGAAGGATGATGGGGTCCGGCGCGACGAGCCCGAACCCTCCTGCAGGCCACATGGGAGGCGGCACGGTGCCTGGTCCCGGAACGCACGGCCACTCGTCGTCTCCGGTCGCGGGAGAGACGAAGGACATCCAGGGGCGTCAGCACGACATGCCGGCGACCCCGTCTCACTCTTCGGGCCCCCCCAAGCAGTGACGATCCCGGCGCACGGACGAACACGGCAAATCAAGCTTGTTTTAGGGCCGGCCACGGTCGGGCTGCCGATCACATCGTGCGTTGCGACCGTGAACCTTTTGGTGGTTCATCCGGCTGACGGTTTCGGTTTGATTGATTCAGGTCAAAGGCTCCGATCAGCGGCTTCTTCATGATCGCGTGATAGAGGTCGCCTGCAAAGGCGGCGTGCATGCGCTATGGATCCGCGATGATGCAGCAGCCTGGAACGGCGCAGCAACCGTCACAGCCACGCCGCCGGCGACGTCTAGGCAGGACTGACGCAGGAAGACCGGCCGACGGGCCGGACTGCTCGGCCGTCGCCGGCGTGTCGGAGTCGGCCCGGCTCTTTGTGGAGTGATGCTGAATGGCTCAGCTCATCAAACCGTTTCGTCGTGTCCCGCTGGCCACGGTCGCCGCGCTCGTCGTGGTGGCGCTGCTCGGCGGCACGCCGTCCCGCACCCTTGCGCAGCCGCACGGCTCGGGCCGTGGCAGCATGGGCGAAATGGGTGGCGAGATGGGTGAACACGGAGGCCGTCAGCAGCAGCTTTATCCCTCCCTCATGACGGCGCCGCCCGCCGACCCGGCGGCGCGTGAGGTGGCGCTGCGAGAGGCGCACCGGCGCATGACGTCCGGCCTGCCTCTCATCAGAGGAGGCCTCGATCAAGCAACGCGCGCGCTACAGTCTGGCGATGCGCAGGGCATGGGCGAGGCTGCCGGCCGCCTCTCCGAGGGGCTGAGCCTGTACCGCAGTGGCCTGTCCACCCATCTCGCGCTCAGCGCGGGGCATACGCCAGCGCAGGCCGGGCTCGCCTGGTACCGCAGCCAGCTCGGGCTGCCGCCGGCAACCGCAATGCCGATGGCGACAGAGGCCGGCGGCGCCCTCTGGGGCCTGTCCTGGTTCCATCTTACGACCATGGTATTCCTGGCCGCCTTCGTGGTCGGTACCCTGCTGATCCAGTACACGCGCATGCGCAGGATCAGCGGATTGGTTCATCGCCTCGCGACCGCGGCGACGGCGGTTGCAACGGGTCCGGCGGCGGCTCCCGCCGGAGGGCCTCCCGGCCCAAGGCCGGCCGCACCGTCTCCCCCCGGCGCGGCCGGTCTCCTCCCGGTTCCTCGTGCGGCCGCCGCTCCGCCGCCGGTCACTGCTCCCGCGCCGGCCATCTGTTGCGCTGACCCGTTATGCGAAGCGGCCGTGGCCGCGGCGAAGCGGCCATGGTCGGGGATCCTGCGCGTCGCGGCGATCTTTCCTGAGACGCCGACCGTCAAGACCTTCCGCCTCGTGAATCCGGGGAGCGGGGACATCCCCTTCGTCTTCATGCCGGGCCAGTTCTTGACCTTCTCGGCCGAGATCGGGGGCGAGCGTGCCCGGCGCTCCTACACCATCGCCTCCTCGCCGACCCAGCGGAGCTACATCGAGGTCACCGTCAAGCGAGAGGAGCAGGGACTGATCTCGCGACACCTGCACGACCGGGTCGCGATCGGCAGCCTGCTCGAGGTGTCGGCCCCCGCAGGCGTCTTCACCTTCACCGGCGCGGACGCCGACAGCATTGTCCTGATCGCAGGTGGCGTCGGTGTCACGCCCATGATGAGCATCACCCGTTACCTGATGGACCGCTCCTTCCCGGGCGATATTTACTTCCTCTACGGCGCGCGCTCGACCGAGGAATTCATCTTCCGCGAGGAACTCGAATACCTGCAGAAGCGCCATGCCAACCTGCACATCGCGGCAACGATGTCGCGCGCTGAGGGAACCGCCTGGATGGGCGCCAGCGGCCCCATCTCGAAGGAGTTCATCGCGCGGGCTGTCCCTGAGATTGCGCGTCGACGCGTTCATCTGTGCGGCCCGCCGCCGATGATGGAGGCGGTGAAGGCAGCACTCTCCGAGCTAGGGGTGCCGAAGGACCAGGTCAGGACGGAGGCGTTCGGACCAGCCCGTGGCGTGACGCCAGGGACCCGCGCGCCCCTCCCGGCCCCCTCGTTGGCACCTGCGCCCGCTCCTGCCGCGCCGGAGCCCGCGCCTGCTGTTGTCCCGCGAATTGCCACGGCCGAAGTCCGGTTTACCAAGTCAAGCAAGACCGGGCCGCTGGCGCCCGATCAATGCGTGCTGGAGGCAGCCGAGGCGATCGGCGTGCCGATCGACTATTCCTGCCGGGTCGGTATCTGCGGCACCTGCAAGGTGCGGCTGCTCGAGGGCAAGGTGACGATGGAGGTTGAGGAGGGACTTCCCTCCGACGAGAAGGCCCGCGGCATCATCCTGGCCTGTCAGGCGAAGTCGGTCGGCAACCTCGTGGTCGAGGCGTGAGGTGAGCGAGGCCGAGAAGCAGACGGTGGGCGCTCTGGTGAGCGTGCTGGTGCTCGTGGCCCCTGGCTTTCTGCTGCACGAGGCGCCGCGCTTCCCCGGCACTTTGGCCGGCGGCCTGCTTGGCGTCGCCGGCGCCACCTTGTTCGCAGCGCTGCTCGTTTACTCCCTCGTCAAGCGCAGCAGCTGGCTCCGGGCGCGGGTGACGAAGCATGCATCCTTGCGCGCGCTGCTTTCCTTCCATGTCTACGCCGGCGTGGTGGGCGCGCTGCTCGGTATCCTGCACAGCGGGCATGCCTACCGAAGCCCCCTCGGCATTGCGCTGGTGGCCGCGATGCTCACCGTCGTCTTGAGCGGCTTCGTCGGCCGTTATTACCTGGCGCAGGCCGGCGCCGACTTGCGGGAACAACAGACCATGCTGGCGGTGCTCCGGGCGCGTTTCGATCGGCTCGCTGTCGCAACAGCCACCGCCCCGCCTCACAGCGGCACGGCCGATGCCCTGATGCGCCCGGCCTCCGACAGCAGTGCCAGTGTTCCACCCCGGCGCTTGCTCGGCGCCATCGCGGATCTCGAACATGCGATCGATGGCCGCGAGGCGCTCAACCGCGTACTCTCCCGATGGACCGTGCTGCACATCGCCGCAGCCCTCGTAATGTACCCGCTTCTCGCGCTCCACATCTGGAACGGCATTTACTTCGGGCTGCGGTGGCTTCGATGAAGATCGCCACGGCGCTCTACGCAGCGCTGGCGGTGGCCGGCGCGAGTGCCATCGTGCTGGTTCCGCTCGCCATGTACCGATCAGGATCGCCGGCGCTTCCGGCCTGGCGCGCCGCGGTCAGCCCGGGCCCGCTGTCGGCCGCTCACGCCTTCCTTGGGAGTCAATGCGAAAGCTGCCACGTTCCAGACAAAGGCGTCGAGGCGACCGCCTGCCTGGCCTGCCACACTTTTGCGCCCGAGCTGCTGGCGAAGCAGGACACCGCTTTCCATGCGACGGTCGGGGAATGCGCCGCCTGCCATATTGAGCACATGGGCCGCGATCGCCCGATCCGCATGGACCACGGCGCCCTCTTGGCAGGCAAGACGGGCCGCCGGCTGGAGCCGGCCGGCCTCAGCTCCCTCACGGCACTGGAGCACCTGCTTGGCGAGGCCGGAGCAGCCCTGCGACCGTCCGGCGCCGCGTTGCCGGCAAAGCAAGCCGAAGGGCTCGACTGCGCGGCCTGTCACGCTGTGCAGGACGCGCACCGCGGCCGGTTCGGTGCGGTCTGCCAATCCTGCCATACCACCGAGAACTGGGCCGTCGCAGGCTGGCGGCATCCCTCGCCGCGCTCGACGGATTGCGTACAGTGCCACCAATCGCCGGCTAGCCATGACGGGGAGCACTTTCTGAGCAGGGCACGGCGGGTGGCGAGCCGCCCCCCGGCGCAGATCGAACAATGCTACCTTTGCCACCAGACCAACAGCTTTTCCAGCTTCCGTGATACAGTGCCCGCCCAGCGCAAGTGAGAGCGGGCTCCCATCGCTTTGTGAGTGAGACGTGCTCGGCTTGCGGGTCGGCGACGTGTCAGGACTCCTCTTCCTCTGCTTGCTTGAGCTTAGGGTGCACCTGAATGGTGCCAAGTCCAACCTGCCTCCCGTAATCGATCCAACCACGCTTCCGGAACTTGTTCAGGAAATAGTTGATGCGCGGCCGCGTGGTGCCCACCAGGCTTGCCAGGGTTTCCTGTTTTACGTTCGATATGGTCCCGCTATCGGCACCAAGATTTTCAATGCGCGCAAGTCTTAGCAACGTGCGCCGCAAGCGTTGCTCGGCGGAGCCGACCAGCTGATCGATCAGTGCGGCTTCCGTTTCGAGCGCGTGCGTCAACAGGAAGGTCGCGAAAGCGTGCGCCAGGTCCGATCGATCGTATAACCGAGACATCAAGGCTCTATCGATTCTTGCTATTTCCGCGTCTTCGACAACGACAGCCGAAGTGCTATGGTACGGGGTAGGGCTCAGGCACTCCTCCCCGCAAAAGTCCCCCGGACCGAGGATTGCCACGAGGCGCTCATACCCTTTCTTTGTCGTCACGGTTCGGTGAATTCGACCACTGCCGATGTAGAAAATCGAGTCCCCAGGCTCTTCTTGGCGGAACAAGGTGTGACCTGCGGGGTACCTTCCCTTCGGCAGCCCTACGCACAAACGCCGCATGGCGCCAGCCGTCCAAGCCCACTCTGAAGTAGCGACACTTGGACGGCGCCGCGATGAGCCGACTGCTTCCGCAGCCGGAGGCAAGGCTTGCCGTGCGGGTGTCATGGCTGGGCATTGCCGGGTCTCGGAATAGGAGCGCCGAAGTTGGTAAGTCAATGGCTCTGGGCACGCGCAAGGCGGTCCATCCTGTATTGTAGGGATATCGGATTTCATGACATGGATCTCATCTGAGGAAATGCAGGGAGACGCCCGTGCGAGGGCGCGACCCCACCGGAAGTCGCGCTCATACGCGAGCGCACGCCGTAACCGAAACGGTCGGCAGAGACCGTCAAAACGGTCGTCTGCCACACGCCTTTCAGGCCTCAGCCGAACCGCGGAGGCCTCTCCAACGGGTGTTGGCTTACGCCTTGGACTGCGGGACAGTTGACAGGTGGAATAACCGCATCGGACCGCACAGTGCCGCAGCTCTCGATTCGATTGGCAACGGCCCCATGGCAGGAGACCCCGCAGCAATCATCGTCGGGATCTCTGTCGTCCGATGCGGTCGCCCCGGAGCCATCGCCGAGTTCACCAGCTTGTAATGGATGCACCGAAACTGCCGCCAACAAGGCGCGTCCCACCTGGTTGTGCTTGGGCATGATTGCGGACTGGGAAAATTCCGTCGTGGACAGCCAGTTCACGTCGTGGTGGGCAGAACGTTCGGGATCATGCTGAAACGGCCCACCGAACGCAGCTCCGCCAGCAACAAGAAGCGCACCCATCCAAATCACGAGGATTGTACCGAATGCCCGCCGCGTGCGCCGGCATACCGGGACGCTGAGAACGAAAGGCAAAGGCAATCTGCCGGCAATCATGGGCCTAAAGTCCAACAAGGCAGTGGACACAAACATAGTTATCGTACGCGGTAAGGTTGGATACGGACCTTGACGCAGATCAATTCCGCAATTGGCATCAAAGTGGATCGAGCTTTACTCAAGCAGGGCCAGCTACGACGGTCGCTTCTTCATGGAAAATGCAACCATCTGTTGATCGGATGCGAACGCCAGCCAAAGGCGGCGCGCCCTTGCAGCAACGATGAGCCGACGTACTGGCGGATCGCGGCATTCATCGGCAGGAACGAGAAGGGCGGAAGCGCTGTCCACGGGTTACTTGCATGGCCTCAGCCCTGCCGCCCGCCGATGTCTCGTTTTGGACAGCCAATCCACTTTGCTATCCTTAACAACGCCGAGACGGCAGCGCTCTCTTTCCCCGGAGCGTATTGTGGTGAGCGGACGGCATCTCGGCTGTCGAAATCGCGCGCCCCGGCTAGACAGCCATCGATGCGTGAGCTGCGATGCCTGTCGTCCTGGCGGTTGCCTCAGAGGATGTCGAATGAGGTACTTCATTGTCTTCTGCCTCAGCACTTTGGTGCTCGCATCGGCCGGCATCGCTAGGATTCCAGAGAGTACCAAAGACCGCGTCGACACTGACAGTGCGCTCAAATGGCGACACGGAGAGACGCTCAGGCTACCAATGTCCGGCGCGGTGCTGGCAGCACCCGCGCCAGTCCGGCAGCTCGCAGGCGCCGATGCCAAACGCGTCTGGACCGCCGTCAGTCGTGGACCCGCACCCCTTGGAATCGAGGCCTTGCTCCATGATCCTCGCACCGGCGAGATGGTCGTATTCCAGAACCTTCGGCCGGGCTACGTGCCGTTCGACGACTGGGCTACCCTCGACGCTGATGCCATCCTCCGGTCGGCCCGCGAAGCCACGGAAGCCGGCAATGTTCGAAGGCGGCTGGTCGGGTTGCCGGCTGTACACCTTCTGGGGTGGTTGGAGCCTCCCGTACTCGATCGTTCGACGAACAGCGTGCGTTGGGCGATCCAAGCCTCCACCGATCACGGCCACCCCGTAACGAGCAGCATGGCCCTTGTGTTCGGGCGAGGCGGCTTCGAAAAACTCATCTGGGGTGGGAACTCAATGGCCGCGAGCCACAGGAAGCTGCTCGAGATAGCGCAATCGAGCTTCACCTTCCCTGTTGGCGGTCGATACACGGACCATCAAATTGGCGATAGACTATCCGCGTATGGGGTCGCTGATACGATAGCGGCAATCCTCGGCATGAAAGAGGCGGACTGATTTCCGAACACCACTCTGCGATGCGTCGAGGGGCGCGTATGTACAGCTCATCAGTGAATGTTGCGTCCTCAATCCGACGATCCGAGTGGAAAGGCGGCAACCGCTACAACAGCAGCGGTTGCTGCGCGAACATGTTTAGCGACTTTATGACAGGTTCGCGTCTTTCCGTGACCCAAACCAAGTCGCACCGATTTACGGCTTGGTCAGGGACTGGCTCGAATGCGGCGGCGCGGCCGGCAGGCCGTGCTGCTGGTCCTGAATCTTCTTCGTCGCCCCGGGGTTCGAGGGTTTTGTCGCCGACGAATGACCATGCGTGCCTACGCCGGGCTGGGTGCCGCCCTGGGACGTATGTTTGCTCTGATCCGCGTTGTTCACCGTGGCGTTGAACTGCTGCTCGGTGGGGGCCTGCCGCTGCTGTGCGACGGCAGCCGACGCGACGAACGCCACGCCCGCAGCGACTGCGATCAGACGCACGAAGCTCGATCGGGTGATGTTCGACATGATGTGTTCCTCCAGCAGGCGTGCGCTGGAAAATTCCAACTCCAATAGTCTATGGGCTCGCAAAAGACCTGCTTTGATGCATATTAAAGTCGCCCGCTTACTGCCGGGACGGTCGTCTGCACGCACGCCGGCTATCGTCGCCTCGGGCGTCGCGTTGCACGTTAATGCTTCCACTTCGCTCACGCGCAGGAAATGTTCACTATAGGACTCTCCTTTCAACAGGTCGGCGCCTATCTTGAATAGTAGTCGCTGCTCACGGCCCTTCTTTGCGGTGCAAATGAGTGTGTTCCTTTTGACGCAGCGGTACCGGAGGTGCCAATGAACTTTGCTTCATGCTCCCGATGCTGCGAGCACGACGTCGTTGCCTCGGCGCCCAGACCGTCGCCGTGCCGGCAGCGGTGAGTCATGATGCGCCATCAATCTCTGCTGATCATCGGCATCGCTGTTGCGCTTGTAGCATGCGGTCCGACGTCATCCGGCACTGAGAAAGATCTCAATGTTAAGGACTGGGTTGGCCACAGCGCGAACCACCTCGTCCAATCATGGGGTAAGCCACACCATGACTATCCGACCGCCGACGGTGGCAGGGCGATTGGCTACCTGATTACGAACGACTCCATCAGGGGGCCGACGGGACAGGTCGTCTTTCCAGCAAAGAACTGCATGATCAATTTCACCGTCGATAGCAGTGGCATCATCGACGACGCCACAACAACGGGCGCGAAATGCAGGATCGGACCTCATGGACAAATGCACCCACCAGCCAATCGCTTAGGCTAAGATGAACACTTGTGCTGCTGGGCCAAGGAGGAGCGCTTTGGCAAGGCCGGCGACATTCAATCAAACGAGCGCGTATCCGACCGACGCTGCCCCCTTGCCCCTTCTGTCAGTACGACACGCCCTGATCCCAAACCTCTTGGATGGCGACGAAACGAGTCCGACAACTGCCACGCCTGGGCTCCTGAAACTGCCGGAGCCCAATCCGTATTCGGACAAGCTGCACTAGGTGCGTTTGCGCGGCCCTTCGGGTTCCGCATTGGCTTGTTGCTGGACCTGTTGCTGCTCAAGGGTCACCCGGGCGGGCGGCGGGCCATTGGCCGCCTCCAGCTGGGCCGCTCGCTGATCCTGTTCAGCGGCAAACTGTAGAAGGGTGTCCCGGTCGGCGTCGTTCCCCACGGCGTGGGCGAGCCGACGCGCACGTCTAGCCGCGTCATGGCAGTACCTGGCCTCTTTGGCCAGCTTGTCGGGGTCGTTCGTCATTCAGCGAACGAGCAATGTCGCCAGGACCGAAAGGTTACTGGTGGGATCGACGAATTGTGGTTTCGCTATCGCTCGCCGCGCCGCAACCGCTCCAAATCGAACTCGAAATTGGCGAGCGTCCGCTCCATGGTCGCCAAGACGGTCTCGGCTAACTCGGTCGACTGCGCGGCGGCGTCGAGAGCGCGGATTATTTCCCTCTGCCGGTCAATGGCGGCCTTGGCTTCCATGACATGGCGCTCGGCCGTTTCGAGCGGGGTCTCCGGTGGGCATTCCGGTTTGTGGATGGACGAGCATACCAAAAGCAGAGCGTCTGCTTGATGCGATGCCGACGCCAGCTGGTCACATGCTTTGCGGGCGAGGAGCTGTCTAGGGCACGCGTCATTCAGCGGAGCTGACAGCTGTCGTCAGTTGGATAAGAGCTTCAGTCGGACTCGCCGAGACACGCGACGCGCTCTCGTACTTCGTGCCGGGAGCGGATGCGTCGGCGTTGCGCCATGCTTGCGAGAGCAGGTAAAGAAGAGATTGCTCGAAGAAGGTTGCATTGTGAAGCACGTTTAATGGCCGTGTCCTCGTTCACTCGAATTGTGCGACAGGTGGACCCGCGCTGCACGCTGGCGCTTATGCTCTTCGCGCTGCTCGACGCTCTTTGCTACCCGCTTATCACCCTAGGACTGCAGGATGCCCCGCATCTGACATTCGCCCTTTTGCGGGCACTGCTCGCAGGCGGAACACTGGCAGTGGTAGCGATTGTGCTACGCCGGCCAATGCCGCGTGGCGGCGCGACATGGTTTGCCCTCGCGGGTATTGGTGTTGG
Organism: Rhodospirillales bacterium; assembly: GCA_016185145.1. Taxonomy (GTDB): domain Bacteria; phylum Pseudomonadota; class Alphaproteobacteria; order Reyranellales; family Reyranellaceae; genus Reyranella. The sequence continues at coordinate 67,654 of JACPOB010000091.1, forward strand.
GACCACATCCCTTGGCTTTGCGGGGATGTTTCACGCCGCCGAATTTGTCGCTCCGGGAACTGCGACAGTCATCTCTCACAGTCAGCCACTTCTCTCGGGACTACTGGCCTATTGGTTCCTCGGCGAACGATTGGCCAACAAACAGCGTCTCGGCCTTGTAGTCGCATTTGGGGGCATCGTCGTTGTCAGCCTTCCGCAGCTCGCCGGCGACGCCAAAGCGAGCTTCGCCATGGGGCTGATCTATATCGTGCTCGCCACGGTGGGCGTCTCGGTCGGCAACGTACTGATGAAGGCGTTAGGAGGTCGAGTGGATCCGCTCGTGGGTACCGCTTCTCAGCTGCTGTTGGGGGCGGTACCGCTTGGCCTTGCAGCATCTTTGCAGCAACAGCCGGCGGCAATTGATTGGTCGCCCAGGTTCGTCGTCAGCCTGCTCGGTCTCGCGCTTCTCGGTTCCGCGCTTGCTCGTGCCCTTTGGTTTGCAATCCTGGAACAGGTCCCTCTGAGTCGGGCCAATGCATTCACTTTCTTAAGTCCTTTCATCGCCATCGCCGTGGGTGTCGCCTTCTTTGCTGAATCCCCGGGACCCTCGACGTTCCTCGGATTGGCCCTAACCGCAGTTGGAATCGCGCTCGTGGAACGGGCGGCACCGGCAGCACCGCGCAAATTGATGCGGACCGATCTCCGGCGAGGACATCGATCTACGCCTGATCCACGCTGAGACAGGGCTTGTCACGACCTCGGCGTTCGCGCTGCGGCTTAGGGACAGCCTCTGGCGTTGGGCTTGACACTCACCAGGGCGAAGGGCGGGCTGTCAATCGGTACCCTCAGCCGTTGTGGACGCTTTGGCGGTGGTGGCGCACGAGCATCTGTTTAGTGCAGACGTGCAAGATCGCCATGAGCGGCTGTGGGCGACTACTTGTGGTCGACCCGTGACATTTTTGACGCGCTGGCAATGTGCTGCACGGCGAGCTTGATCGAGGCCGCAGCTTGCCGGCAAGCCTGTTCACACTGGCGGGCATGCATCTGCACTGATGCGGTAATGCGCCTGCCTGTCGCCGTGCCTGGCGCGCTCTCGCGGGCCAGACGGCAGGGTCAAGTTCGAGCCCGACCGGGCGTACCAGGGCGCAGCAGCCCGTGGAGCCCGAACAGGTCTCAGTTGTCCTGCGCATCCCGGCGGAATGGGTCACGATGCGCATGGCGAGGTCCGTACGGTCGCGGCCCTGGTCAGATCGATGCCGCCATCGACACTGTCAGGCAGGGACCATTGCAGCCAAAGCCGACTCTTGGTCGATCAGCTGACGATACCAGCCCGCCGACGCCTTCAACACGCGCCGCTGCGTCGGATAATCGACATGAACGAGTCCGAAGCGGTTGTCGTAGCCCGCGCCCCACTCGAAATTGTCGAGCAACGACCAGATGAAATAGCCGCGCACAGCGGCGCCTCGCGCGATCGCTTCTCGCATGGCATTGGTGTAGAGCTTGAGATAGCCGATGCGCTCGAGGTCGAGGACCTGACCCGAAGCGTCCAGCTTCTCTGAGCTGCCCGCTCCGTTCTCGGTGACGAAAATGGGAAGACGATACCGGCCGTAAGCGTCGAGCAGCGTGTCGCGGAACGCATCTGGATCGATCTGCCAACCGATCGGGGAGCGTGGTACGTCCCCCGGCGCATCCGCCCAGGCGAAGCCCAGGGGGCAATCAGGCGCCGCCTTGGCGTACACAGGCGAGTAGTGGTTGATACCGAACCAGTCCACGGGGCGGCAGATACGGGCGAGGTCGCCCTCGCGCTGATAAGGTTCGATGAGGCGCGCAAGCGATGGCGGATAGCGACCGAGGACCTGGGGGTCGGGAAAAGCCTTGTTCCAGTATTCATCGAGGAGTCGTGCAGCCGCCGCATCGGCTGCCGTCGGCGCTGCAGCACGAGCCGGCTGGATATTGTTCACGCAGCCGATCAGGGCGCCCTTTACGTGCTCGCGCAGCACGTCGACGCCGGCGCCGTGAGCCAGGTTGATGTGATGGATCGCCTTGAAATGACTGGCGCGGTCCGAAGTCGCCGGCGGATGCCACCCGAAGGCATAGCCGAACAGGCTGAACACCGACGGCTCGTTGAACGTCGCGAAGCGCCTCACCCGGTCGCCGAACTTCTTCGCGATCAGGTGGGCATAGTCGGCATACCAGTCGACAATCTCGCGAACGGCCCATCCGCCCAGGTCCTGCAGCGCTTGCGGCAGGTCCCAGTGGTAGAGGCAAAGCCAAGGCTCGATGCGCGCCGCGAGCAGGCTATCGATCAGGCGATCGTAAAAGCCCAACCCCGCTGGATTGATCGCCCCTTTGCCCGCCGGCAGGACACGCGGCCACGAGACAGAGAATCGATAGGCCGAAACGCCGATCTGGCGCATCAGACCGACGTCCTCGGCGTAGCGATGGTAGTGGTCGCAAGCGATGTCACCGGTATCGCCATTGGCGATCTTGCCTGGAATTCTGCAGAACTGGTCCCACACGCTTGGACCGCGGCCATCTTCGGCCGCCGCGCCTTCGATCTGATAGCTGGATGTCGAGACGCCCCAGACAAATCCGCGGGGAAATGAGGGCCGATCGGCAGCCAGAATGGGGTCGTTAGGCATCATGACGTCTCCTATCCTCGGAACTTCATGATGCGCGGACGCGCACGACGGGCCTTGACCTGGGTCAAGCTGTCCTGGGATCCAGACCGGTTGTGCGAGATGTCCCTCGCCACAAACGTACCCAATTGCCCGCCTCCGGAGAACCGAGCAGCCAGCCTCATCGACCACGGACGACCCTGATCCAAATCAAACCAGCAGTGGAAAGCTTGGCGATGCACCGACTCCGTGGCATCCTGCGTCGGACTCGGGGCAGGGACCTTTTTCGTGTCGGGACAGCCTTACCACCACACGTTGATCGAGCGCCGAGCGGTGCTGTTCTCGATGCTGCTTGCCCCTGCGGCCTGCGCCTCTGGGAGTAGTCTCAGCTCGCCGGCGCCGCAGTCCGGGGGGAATGAGCATGGCCGGCATGACCGCGCAGGACTGCATCGACAGTTGCCTAAAACCTCACGCCTCCTGTAACGCCGCAGCGCGGTATTGCACCGAGGTGGGAGGACGTCACGCCGCGCCAAACCACCTCGCACTCCTGCTCGATTGCGCGGAGATATGCCTGGCGACTGCGAACTCACTGATGCGGCGCTCGCCCCAGCATCGCATCATCTGCAACGCCTGTGCGGCGCCTGCGCCCGGGACTGCGACAGCTTCAAGGGGGATGCGTTGCTGCAACGGTGTGCGGCCATTTGCAGGGAATGCGCCGCTCACTGCCGGATATGAGCACCATCAGCATCTGAGAATTGCGACGCGAACCGCTTCTGTCGGCGCCGCGTTTCCCGGATCATGATTACGCTGGAACGGGAGGTGCCATGGCAGCTAGCGAAACTCCTGCAGTCGGGACGACTGAGGTGCACGCGGAACCAGTAATCCGGTTCTGGCAAATGAGCCGTGGATTTCTGGCTGGAAAGGCATCGTTCTATCCATGGGCACTCATTGGTCTTCTCGTGCTGAGCGTGGTTCTCGACCTTGCCCTGCAGTACCGACTGAACTTGTGGAACCGCGACTTCTTCAATGCGCTTGACCGTCGCGATGGGAGCATTGCCTGGGCTCAAGCGCAGATGTTGTTCGTCCTGGTTGCCTCGAGCGTCGCCGTGGCCATCGTCGCGGTATGGGGACGCATGACCTTCCAACGCCTCTGGCGGCGTTGGCTGACGCCGCAGCTCTTGTCGTTCTGGTTGTCGAAGAACCGGGGTCGCTTCCACTGCGACACCGGTGCTACGGACTTCGCCGAATACCGCATCGTCGAGGACGCTCGGGTTGCGACAGATGCACCGATCGACTTCATGGTCGGCCTCCTGTCATCGCTGTTGACCGCGGCGACCTTCATTACGGTGCTTTGGACCGTGGGAGGCTCCATCGACCTCTCGCTTGTCGGACTGGAGACCAGGATTCCAGGCTACCTAGTCATCGGCGTGATCATCTACTCGGCGCTGACGACGATTGCGATGATCGCCATCGGCGGACGCATGGGCTCGGTGATCGAGCACAAGAACGAGGCGGAATCGGAGCTGAAATTCACCGTCGCACGCTTGCGGGAGCATCTCCAGATGGGCGATGCTCGATCCTCCATTGGGCCGGATGTCGCCCTCGCGACCACGGCGTTGCAGAAGGCGGACCTGCAGTGGCAAGCGTTGTGTGGTCAACACATGCGGATAACCCTGGTGTCGCACGGCAACAACCTGCTGGCGCCGGTCATGGGCTTGCTTCTTTGTCTCCCCAACTACGTCCATGGCGGCATGAGTCTTGGTGAAATGACCCAGTCGGCCGCGGCCTTCATGGCGGTTCACAGGGCCTTCAACTGGCTGGTTGACAACTATCCGCGACTGGCCGAGTGGACGTCCGCCGCGACCCGGGTCGGCGTGCTGCTATTGCGCCTCGACAACTGCGAGGCCGATGCCACCAGCGCCTGATTACTTATCGCCGGGAATCGGGGCGCTATTTGCTGTCTGGCTCGTCATAGCGATACCGATGGTCCGCCGGATGGCTGACCTCGGGAAGCCTGAGCCACGCCCGCACGACATCGATCCGCAGCATCGCCTCGTGTTCGTCGCCGCCCTCGCAGGCGCGGAAGGCAAGCCGCAGCTGACTGCGCATGTACCAGACCTCGAGAGCGGTGTGGCCATGCCGCGTAGCCTGAGCATTTGCCGACGGGTTTCCCGGGACGGCGATCGATCGCCACTCGGTCACGACGTCGTCCAGTCTTTTCTTGCACGAATCGATCGCCGCTCCGGGCTGGGCAATCGCGACGCCTGTGGCTGCTGCAACGGCGATCGATGCAACGGCACGTGCAAGCTTCCTCCGCCAGGTGCGGGCCAACGACTGAATCATGGTGTCCACTCCCTAATCCGAGGCAGCGGATCGAAGCGACCCGCCCTCACAAAGAAGGCCCCAGCTCTTCATGCCCTTGCTGCGACTGTCGCCGCCAAGGCCACCGCCCCTCGATCTCGATTTCCAGGGAAAGGCTGAGGAACGTTCGAATGGCAATGATCAGCCCGAGAATGCCCAAGCTCTGGAAACTGGGCGTGACGGCGACTGTCCCGATGATGTCGGCAGCCACCAGAAACTCGAGCCCGAGCAGGATTCCCCGGCCGAGGTTTGCTCGGTACTGGTGAAATCCCGCGTTCCAGGTCGTGGCAACGCCGGTTCTGATGAACCGCAGTGTAGACGCGGCCGCTGCGCCGACAATGATCGCGACACCGATCAGCTCGATGACCATCGCAATCCAGTGCAGTGCATGGACTATCACAGTGCGTGTTTCCGGAGTGACGGCCAAGTCGGTCGAATTCATTCGAGGCCTATCAGCGCGCCAGCAGGTGAGCAGACTGCCGTTCGCCGCTATCGAACTCGGCAGTGGTGCCGTATGAGGGAACATGGACCTCCCATTGCAGCTCGCCGCGTATGCGAGCCGCAAGAGTACCCGCCGCGTGTTCCTCTCCGTGGATGACAAACGTGCGCTGTGGCCGCTCGGGAAAATGTTGCAACCAGCGCAATATCTCGTCGCAATCGGCGTGCGCCGACAGCATGTGCAGGTTCTCCACCGACGCTCGCACCGGCACCGGCTCTCCATGGATGGTCAACTGCCGCGCCCCGGCGAGGAGCTGAGCACCACGGGTGCCCGCCGCCTGGAATCCGGTCAACAGGATGGTGTTCCTTGGATCGGGCGCCATCGCCTTGAGGTGGTGCAAGACCCTGCCCCCGGTCGCCATGCCGCTAGCCGAGATGATTACCTTGGGCATGGTCTGCCGATCGAGAGCTTTGGATTCGTCCACGCTCTGCACATAATGGGCGACGCTGCACATGCGGCGGCACTCATTTTCCGGCAACCTGTGTTGTCCAGCATGCCGGCAGAAAATGTCTGACGCATCGACTGCCATCGGACTGTCGAGATAGATCGGGAGTGATAGCAGACGGCCCTTTTGTCTCAACCTATCGAGGTGATAGAGCAACGATTGGGCTCGTCCTACCGCAAAGGCCGGGATTGCGGATTCCGGGGCAAGTCGGCCACCCATTCCGATTTGAAGTCGGCCACTGATTCCGATTTGAAGCCGGCCACCGGTTCCGATCCAAGCCGGCCACCGATTCCGATTTGAAGTCGGCCACCCTGTGGGTGGCGGGCG